>JAKAKL010000087.1 GCA_021824565.1 Bacteroidota bacterium
TTGAGAAAGAAGACGAAGATTTTCGGATAAGTGATTAGCCGAAGTCGGCTTTAGACGAACCTAAAGCTACCGGCTTACAGCCGGTAGTTGTTTACTTTTATACTTTGGCTTTGATGAATCCCGTCTAAGTAAACTTCAATTTCTTCTTCCGATGAAAATTTATAATTATCAATTGATACAACAGTATCTCCTGCTTGAAGTCCCGTATTATTTCCATATACTTTTTTTATAACTAGTACAGAACCGGAAGATTTGAATTTTATCGGTAAGTCAATTTTGAGAATGGTATGATATATCCCCAATGCGCAGAATATAAAAATAATTCCGTCAATAGCTAGGATGGAGTGTAATGAATTAAAAAATCTTTGCAATTCAGTACCCCAATCAATAATTTTAATTTCACTTATCTACCGGAATCACATTGACCTTAAATAACATAGTCAAAAAGAAAAAGAATTGCAATTAAAATTTTAAGTGGTAGAAAAATATGTAAGAAGTCCTCCATAATGAAGAATAGCCTCCTGCGCCGTGATAGATTTATTATAATAATCAATTAACAAAGATTGCTTAATTGATAAAATTAATTTGCAAACTTTACGTCATTCATTCTCTTCAATGTTGGTTCAAAGTGGTGTTTCTCTTTAAGTAGTAAAATTATTGTTAAGTCACTCCTAATCGGTGGCTATTCCAAAGGATGCCATTTTATTTATATTTTAAAAATAATATCTCCTGTAGGTAGAAGCGAGTTTATTTTCGTAGCAAGCTTATCTGCTTCAATTATTATCATTAAAAGAAATTTGAAAAATTGCACTTCATTTCAATAATTCACCCCTAAAAAACCTTACGAAATAGCGTAGGTTTTTGGCAGTTTATTTGTCGCTGTACGTCTAAATTTTCTATGACCCATACTTTTCCCCTACTCATAAATAATCATCCCCTCTAACTTCATCAATTAAATCTTTTTTTCTTGCGTTTTAACGTGAAACTAAACTATTAACATTAATCTTTTCAGTAAAAAAATACTTCCTATTTTTGAAACTTAAGTTTTCAGAGAAATTATTTCTGCTGCTTTCATAGCTTCTAAAATTCTAACAACTCCATGTATTTCTCCGTAAACGACCCCGCATATTTTGAAGAACTCTCCCTTTTGTTAATACCTCAGGGACATGAAAATGACCCCCGCTTCATGTTAGCAGCTAAGGCAATCATCCTCTTCTTTTTCAAATCCGGAGAATTCGGCCCTAGATCCACCAATGATCCGCCATCCCTATTTAAAAAGTTTGAAGAATCAACTTAAGGATGTTATCAAATGTCAAAATATTGTTTTCATCATTCCATTATTCCACTACTCCACGCTTCTTAAATTCCATCACTCCACCCTTCCAACTCACTATTCTAATTCACCTGCCGGTTAGGCAGGTTTACGGCAGCATTTCCCATTTGCTGCCGTTTTATAGTTTTTACTAAATATTTCCAACTAAGTATTTCACATTAACACAAAATTTCTTAATATATACGCATGAAAAACAAGTACTTTCTGAAAGATTAAATTTATAGGGGGTCCTCACCTGATGCCTAAGAAAAACAACACTCCAAACGATGAACCTTTAGAAAAAAAACTTTGGGGCGCAGCCGATAAACTCCGCAAGAATATGGACGCTGCAGAATACAAACACGTTGTATCGGGTCTTATATTCTTAAAATACATTTCCGATGCACACGAAGAACTTTATCAGAAATTAATTGAACAAAAAAGCGAAGGCGCCGACCCGGAAGACAAAAACGAATACACCGCAGAAAAAGTTTTCTATGTCCCTCCCTCAGCACGTTGGAAATGGATACAAGGCAGAGCATCACTTCCGACTATTGGCAAAGATGTCGATGATGCCATGGACGCTATCGAAAAAGATAATCCTTCCTTAAAAGGCGTTCTTCCAAAAGTGTACGCACAAGAAAAATTAGATAAAGCAACTGTAGGCGGTTTAATCAATTTAATCGGAACTGCTGCGCTTGGCACTAAAGAAGCTCAAAGCAAAGATGTTCTCGGCAAAGTTTATGAATATTTTCTCGGTCAATTTGCCCTTGCAGAAGGAAGAAAAGGCGGACAGTTCTATACACCGTCAAGTGTTGTAAGATTATTAGTTGAAATGCTCGAGCCTTACGAAGGAAGAGTATTCGATCCATGTTGCGGCAGCGGCGGCATGTTTGTTCAAAGCGAAAAATTTATTAAAGCTCACACCGATCATTATAAAAAGAAAAATGGAAATGGTTTATCATTCAATCCTTTAGACCGCATTTCTATCTATGGACAAGAAAGCAATCAAACAACCTGGCGTTTGGCAAAGATGAATCTTTCAATTCGCGGTATTGACAGCACTAACGTTAAATGGAATAATGAAGGAAGCTTTCTAAACGATGCCCATAAAGATCTGAAAGCAGATTATGTCCTAGCTAATCCGCCGTTCAATGACAGCGACTGGTCCGGTGAGCTATTAAAAAATGATGCACGCTGGAAAATCTTAGGTGAAAATTTAATTCCTCCATCCGGTAACGCAAACTATGCCTGGATTATGCATTTCCTTTATCATCTTGCGCCAACCGGTCAAGCCGGATTTGTTCTCTCCAAAGGTTCGCTTACTACACAGACAAATACTGAAGGAGAAATAAGAAAGACACTAATTGAAAAAGGATTGGTTGACTGCATAGTAAATCTTCCAACTAAATTATTTCTCAACACACAAATACCCGCTTGCCTTTGGTTCCTGTCGCGCAATAAATCCAACGGTGGCTTTAGAGACAGAAATAATGAAATCCTTTTTATTGATGCAAGAAACCTTGGATATTTGGTAAACCGCAGAAACCGTGATCTTAGCGAAGAAGATATAAATAAAATTTCCAGCACATATCACCAATGGAGGGGCAAGGAAGGCGGCTATAAAGATGTTGCCGGTTTCTGTAAATCCGCAGCCTTAGATGAAGTTAGGAAACTTAATTATGTTCTGACTCCCGGTAGATATGTTGGCTTACCCGATGATGAAGATGATTTTAATTTCGTTGAACGGTTTACTTCATTAAAGGCAGAATTAGAAAAACAGTTGGCTGAAGAACAACAACTTAATGAAGCTATAATTACAAATTTGAATAAAATAATTCTTAAAAAGTAATTATTTGTGCAAGCGCCGCTTGCACAAACTATGCATAATATCATAAATGTTATCCGGTCGCAATTTGCGACCTCAGAAAAATAAACTGAATTAATAAATGGAAATACACAAAAACAAATTAGTAGTTTACGACTCATCCACCATCCAACGGAAAATTTATACTATTCGAAATGTTCAAGTAATGTTGGATAGAGATTTAGCAGAGTTGTACCAAGTCAAGGCTATTAGGTTAAGAGAGCAAGTTAAAAGAAATTCAAAAAGATTCCCTCCCGATTTCATGTTTCAGCTAACTAATGATGAGGTAGATTTCATGGTATCGCAAAATGCGATACCATCAAAGAAACATCTCGGCGGGTATTTGCCTTATGTGTTTACAGAGCAGGGCGTCGCTAACTTAGCTAGTGTGCTCAACAGTGATCGAGCAATTGAAGTAAATATACAAATTATGCGTGCCTTCGTTGTAATGCGTAAGTTTATTATAAATAACGCTCAACTGTTTCAGCGTATTGATAATGTCGAAAGAAGACAGCTTGAACATGAAATTAAAACTGATAAAAAATTCAATGAAGTCTTTGATGCTCTGCAAAGTAAAGAATTAGATCCTAAGCAAGGAATCTTTTACGACGGACAAATCTTTGACGCTTATAAATTTGTATCCGGACTTATCCGCAAAGCGGAAAAATCTATCCTTCTGATTGATAACTACATTGATGAAACCGTTCTCTCTTTATTTACCAAACGTAAGCATAATGTTGCTGTTACAATTTTCACTAAAGAAATTTCCAAACCCTTATCTCTCGATATAACCAAATTTAATTCGCAGTACCAGCCGGTTGAGGTAAAAATATTTAAGAACTCCCATGATAGATTTATCATTATTGATAACAAAGATGTCTATCACTTCGGCGCTTCTCTTAAAGACCTTGGCAAGAAATGGTTCGCCTTCTCAAAATTTGATAAAAGCGCAATTGAACTATTACAAAAGCTTGATGAGAAAAATTAATGAGTGAGTGGAAAGAAAATAAATGTCTGAACTGTGATTCTTCTGATTTTAGGATTACAATGATTAACAAAGAGAAAAATCAGAGGAATCAATGAATCAAAAAAATCATAATTCAGGCAATGAGTGGAAAAAATATAAATGGGGAGATTTAGCAACTCTTGAATATGGAAAGGGTTTAGGGAATTACTTACGCGAAGATGGGAAATATCCTGTTTATGGAACTAATGGTAGAATTGGGACCACAGATAATTTATTATGCCCATTTCCCAGTATAGTAGTTGGAAGAAAAGGCGCTTACCGCGGAATTCATTATTCCAAAACACCATTCTATGTTATTGACACTGCATTTTTCTTAAATCCAAAAATTCCCGATTTGGATATTACTTTTGCTTACTATCAATTGCTTACTGTTGATATAAACTATATGGATAGTGGTTCTGCAATTCCCTCAACAAGTAGAGAAGATTTTTATGACATCGATATTTTTCTTCCACCAATAAATGAGCAACGCTCCATCGCCTCAATCCTTTCCAGCTTAGACGACAAAATAGATTTACTCCACCGCCAAAACAAAACCTTAGAGCAACTCGCAGAAACACTTTTTAGGCAGTGGTTTGTGGAGGAAGCGGATGAGAATTGGGTAAAAGGATTACTTGAAGATTTTGTTAACATTGCTTATGGTAAGAATCTCCCTACCAGCAAATTATTAAAGCGTGGTTATCCCGTTTTTGGAGGTAATGGACGAATAGGATTTTATGATAAATTTTTATATGAATTGCCTCAGGTTTTGGTTTCATGTAGAGGTGAAGCTTCTGGTGTAGTTAATATTTCACTTCCTAAATCATTTGTTACTAATAATTCTTTGGTACTTGAAATCAAGGATAATAATATCACTTTTGAATTCCTTAAATATTTTTCGCTTTTTACAGATTTCAAAGTTTATATAACTGGTTCAGCTCAACCTCAAATAACCATTGAGACTCTTAAACAAGCTGATTTTTTCTTACCGCCTTTAGACTTAATAAATAGATTTTCTAATTTAGTCGGAGATTATGAAATAAAAAGATCAAAAAATAAAATTCAAATTCAAGTCCTCACTCAACTTCGGGATACACTTTTACCAAAGTTGATAAGTGGAGAAGTGAGAGTAAAAATTTAAAGGAAACTATATGCCAGAATTATATTGTGTACGTGCTGAATTTGGTAAATATACTGATCTTTTTCTGAAAGGAAATTATATTGCAATTGGCTGGATGTCGCATACTGATTTAACCAATATTAAAAGCAGAGACGAATTATACCCACTTTACAAAAAAGAACATCCAACTGATACAAGTAATGTAGTGATTGGTCAACAGGTTGGGCAGATAGCAAGATTTCTTTTAGAAATTAAAGCTGGTGATTATGTAATTACACCGAGTAGCGATACCGAATATATTTATTTTGGTATTGTTGATAACGACCCATCTTATTTTTTCGCTGATGAATTAGACGGTTGTCCATATTTTCACCGTAGAAAAGTTAAATGGCATAAAACCCCAATTCAAAGGAGCTCATTCTCTGTCCCATTTCAAAATACTATTCGCTCTTCATTGACAGTTTTTTCTATATCGCATAAAAAGAATTTTTTCGAAACAATCGGAAGAAAAGATCTTATATCTGTTAGTGAAATCCATAGTGAATATGATTATTACACAACAGTGCTCAACAGAATTTTGGAATTAGATGATAAAGAATTTGAAATACTCATTACTCATTTACTAACTGCTTTGGGTTTTGAAGGCTCAGAACATCACGGCAAGGTCGGAGATGGAGGTGTAGATGCGACTGGAGAACTCAATGTATCCAACATGGCAAAAGTTAAGGTTTATGTTCAGGCTAAACGATATAAGTTAGGTACCAAGATTAATTCCAATACTGTAAAAGCACTAAGACAAAGCATACCCTTTGGTGGGCAAGGTGCTTTTATTGCCACTTGTGATTTTCAAAGTGCAGCAAAAGAAGTTGCATTAGAGCAAGGGTTTCCTCGTATTGGTTTAATAAATGGAAATCAATTAGTAGATATTTTAGTTGAACATTGGGAGGATATCCCAATTGAATTTAAAGAAAATCTTAATTTAAAATTAGGTCTTGTCATTGCATAGTATATTTCAAGTATAAAAAATTCAAATTCGCACAACGAAAAGCTGCTGGATAAAAATTTGCAAAAGTTGTAAGTGTAAAAGTGAAACTAAATAGGACAACCGGCGCAAAATAAACAATTACTAAAACTGCAACAAATATAAAATTATTTTTCCCATTGAGTTGTCGTGTTTATAAGCATATTCCCAAGCTGAATGTCGCGGGTTCGAACCCCGTCGCTCGCTCTTGTTAAAATGCCGAAAATTTAGGGTTTTCGGCATTTCTGTTTTAAATGATTTTGTTGATTTGCTCTATTCCGTCCTATTCAGTCGCATTTTATATTACAATTCATATTACAAATTATTTTTCTTTACTACTTTAATTTCTGAAACAATATATCTTTAGCCGTATAATTGCCTATTTGTGATGTATTGAGCATAAATCCTATTTTCGCACTACCGATGGAACTATTAATTTTTGCATATCTTATTACGTTGCCGTTTATATCTGGATTGTTAATATTTAGGTTTGGGTAAATAGTCGCAATACTTATTCCCAAATCAGAGGTAGAAATATACATGTCTAGCGTTGCACCACTATTCTGAACAAATCCCTTAATTGTTATCATTATCGAATCACCAGCAGTTACATCTATATCGTTTGAAAATGTTGATGATAAATTTGTGGTATTTGTTTTTATCAAAGTTATTAAAGAATCACCATTGCTTGCAAATGTATCCCACGGATAACTCCCAGAATTATTCCATGATGTAATTAAATTATTGCCTGGCAATAAAGGCTTTTTTATCCGAAGAATTGGATATGAAAACGAATCTGTTGTGTCCATCCATACTTCACCGTAATTTAAATTACTGGGCGGAGTAATTAATGTTCCTATTTTTAAACTATCCAATATCAATTGATTGTATAAATCACCTATATAATGTTTTCTCACATTTGGGGTTCTCCTAGTCTCATACCATTGATTATTATTAAATTCCAAAAAAAGTTTATCGCCATTAACAAAACTTGCACATGCACCACCATCTAAATTAATGTTTCCATAACCACTTTTTGATTTATCATTCACTGTCGAATTACCGCTAAAATCTATTTCAATTTTCTGTCTCTTAGAACCATTCAACAATGTTCCAATGGTTTGCCCATTTAATGTAAGCGTATTTAGTTTAGCTGCATTGGATGTATCGCCTATTGTCGTAGAATTAGATAATTTACAATTTTGTATATATAAATTTTTCGCGATTGAATAATAGCCATAGTTCCCCAAACTAATCGAAAGTGCGGTGTCAAATGATGCGCCCAAAATGCTACCGGTCGGATACCAAGCAGTATCTAGTTGGGAATTGAGAAAAAGATCGCCCCTTGCATTATTGTAAAACGTGCCACCACTTATATATACGTCGGGAGGCAGAGAACCATCGGTGTTAACGCGTTCCAAGTCTATGGCACTGTATCCATTATTAGTGAAAATGCAATTATTAAAATATATAGTTCGTCCACTCGTTATATGAACTGCATCCCATCCGCACGAATCAATAGTTACATTATTAAAGACAAATGGATAACCTCTCCAATTATCCGGCAGACCATAGTCTTGGAAACCATAAGTTCCAGCATTTAATATTTTGACATTATTTATTATCACGCCACCCCTTATTTCATCTATGCCGATAGCAGCTACATTTTTTATCAGCCCATTTGAAATAATTACATTTTTAAGAGTATCTCCTACCGGGTTGCCAAGTTGCAAACCATCTACCCACGAATCTATAACGAATGTACTAAGAATGCCATCTTTCGAGCCGTATAAGTCAATCCCACCACCTGCACCATTTTTTGCTATTAATATATTATTTACGTTAAAATATTGGCATGTAGCTAATTCCAAACCATCGCCGACAGCTACATTGGCACTGTCATTATTAGAATAATTTGTTATATTTATATTTTTGCAACTTCCAAAATTAGCACCTTCCCCAATTGCACTTACATGCAGATTGTTTATTGTCACATAATTATATAAATTAAGCCAAATTGGATTACTGAATAGATCTTTTATAATTAAATTGTCGAGTGTAAAATAATTACCTGGAGGGTATCCCCAAATTGCACATCCATCATCTAATTGCGCATAACCAAGTGAAAAGGTTTTTTGCCCCGCAGTGTTTCCATTAATCATTCCACCACCGCCAATAAAAATATTATTTGCATTTTGAAATACAATAATATTAATCGGTCTTAAACCAACAGCTTGACTATCCGCCAATTGCAGAATTGCTCCGGCTTCAATATATAGAGATATATTCCCACTTTTCAAATCCAAACAATATCCATAACTTGTATTATAAGGACAATTTCCCTGCTTTTTTAACAAATAAGGCTTGTTAGATTTTGGGACGAAAACAGTCCCGCCGCCAGAACTTATAGCCAAATCTATTGCAGCTTGTATCAACGGTGTACAATTGGTCAACGAATCACCATTCGCCCCAAATCTTTTAACATTTATAAATGATCTATCCTTGCCCAAGCTATCCAAAATATTTAACTTCGCCACACTATCCGCCTGGAATTTTGCATAGCTTAATATTTCTGTTGTGTCCACACTCAATGTCGAATCTAAATTCTGTTTAATAGTAACCCCATCCGGCAAATTATTAATCGTCCCGCCGCCAACCCGCGTGTCTATGTAAGTCTTCAACGCCGGATTTATATCTCCCAAAACAATTGAACTTCCTAAATTTAATTTTGAATATGGAATTGTTTGAAGATCAGCCGGCTGAATTGATCCTGATAAACTTAACTTAGAGTAAGGTATTGTCTGAAGATCAGTCGGCTGGATCATACCAGTCAAACTCAATTTAGAATAGGGTATTGTCTGTAAATCCGTTGACTTTATTGCACCTGCCAAATTCAATTTCGAATAAGCAATAGCCGCAGCCGAATTCACATCCGCATTAACAATCGAATTCCCAATATTCAACTTCGAATGAGTAATCGAATTATCTTTTATCGCCGTTGGATCAATCTGAGTATTAACATCAAACTTCCCGGCAATTCTTGTCAGCACATCCTCGCCGATCCATTGATGCTCAAGATAAAGCGCCGGCGCGCCCGCTCCGGATTTATCAGCGTCAATATAAATCTTATATTCGCCAACCGGTACATTGTTGCGGTAATATTGCCCAAGTCGCGTGCCGTCTTCAGTCATTGAAAGCGCACCGGTCGGATAAGTGTTTGCCTGCGGGACAAAATAAATATAACCTGTGTACCCGGTTAATGCCGTTCCGTCTGCCTTCATAAAATATTTTACATAGGTTGAGGTTTGCCCAAGAGCTAAAAAGCTAAGAAGTAAAACAAGTAAAATTATTTTGAGTTTCATTGTGTAATCCTTTAATTAAATTAAATATCTGTTTTAAAAGAATCAGTAATTATTATTTCCGCTGGCTGGGTAATTATTGTCGATCCATTGCTGAAATCAACAGCCTTGCAGCTTCTGAATTGAATATAAAGCAAATCTCGATAATCAAGCGTTCCGAAATTTCTTGGGTAACAATTCATATAAAAAAGCATATTGTTTCCCAAAGAGTCTTTGAAGGGATCTCCGTCCCGGTGTTGCCACAAGACAACTTTCTTGCGATTGTATTGATTAATCTCTTCAAACTTGCTTCTAATTAAAATTGGGTCGACATATTTCATTAAATAAACGAACCCGTCATAAACCCAGTAACCGCCGCCCAGGTCAATAAAGTCTCTATCGCTTTCCAGTTCACTTTCGTGTATCAAAACCTTTTCGCCGTCCTGCTCGTTTTTCCCCGGTACCCAATGCCCGAGTATAACAGTCGCTTCGCTTGGTCCTCCCAAATCATAGGCGAACTTAGGCCCGCTGCTTCCGAATATGCTTTCTGTTATCATTCTATAAATCCAATTATTAATTAACTTCCGGGAACCATTACCCAGGCAGTGCCGTTAAACGTATATAGATGTCCGTCAGATCCTCGTATCACTGATGTTGTCCCTGGTTCCCAGCTCGTATATATGCCATCGTGATTATGATTACCTTCACTTACCGTGCTTGCGGATGTCCCAAATGGCTTATTAAAGGCTGTTTCCTTTGCAACTGAAACTAAACTTTTGTCCGCTCCACCACCATTGACCATAACAACTTCGTCGGATGTCAAATTACTCAGAATTGCCGTCGAGCCTTGCAAAGCTGCTGTCCCGGTATTAAGGACGTGGTTATTTGTTAAAATAGCTCCGGTAGATGGCTCGATAAATCCGTTTGTGCCGTCATGGTAGATATCTACATATTTTGTTATATCTGACGTAACTATTGATCGCAGTTTTGTACCTATCATCTTCATCAATCCGGAAAAGCCCTTTATTTCCGAATCCGTTCCATCATGTTTGATAGTAATTTGCTTTGTCCCATCATTCACGGTATTTTCAATGAGCAGCGTTCCAACAATCTCACTAACCGCCAATTTTGCATATTTAATCTGACTGCCAACTGTGCTTATATATACTTCGCCGAGTGTTGCATGGCTCCTAATTACTAATCCAATTTCTTGAGGTATAGTATTACCCGGATCAGCTATAGGATCATTTGTAAAACTGCCATCCGTTTTGGCATAGATGAAATCATTTGCAGCCCATGCAGATGTATTTATATTCAGCATCAAGCCGGAGCTAACATATTTTGCAAGCGGTACTGAATTATTCTTTATCGGCATAACTGTTATCCCGATTATAATATCTGTTTGGGCAGAAGGCAAAGCAACAAGCATGCAATCCGCAGTAACATCCCAGCCTGCGTTGATTATCGGCTGAAATGCTGTAATATCAACACCGCTGATATTTTTTACCACCTTCTCAATGCCGTTTGCTTTAACATCGGCTGTTGAGATTGATATATTACTTACTGATTTAACCGCAGTTGCTGACATTATAATTCACCCAAGTAAACTGCTTCAATTTCTGTCAACCCATTGCCTAATTGTTTCTTCATTATTATCGGTTGAAATTTTGAACCGCCGTCATTAAAATCCTTCAGATAAGAATAACCTACACCTTCAACCTTAAAAACATCTGCCCTGCATTTGTCTATAAAACCACGGTTACGGTACCAAAACTCACTTGTTACTTCGCCGTTATCGTTGAAAGCTCCACCAAGTAAGTTTGGATCGGCACAGCGATAAATTGCATATGTACCATCATTGCTACTACTTCGGTTTATAGATGCTTGAACATTCGTATTACGTATGTCTGGATCGGCCTGGTTATCGTAAAAAGCCGGTATGGAATCTCTCTCTAAAAATCTATCTTCTAATTGTGTATCTATCCCTTTTGTATATATCAAGGCCCTGCCAACTTCTGTAGTTACTTTTACGTAGTCAATCAGACCATATTTATAATATTTTTCATGTGCGCGGACTTTTCCAAGTATCTGCAAATTGCTTGCATCGTAATGAAATAATTTTTTGAAGAATGCTTTTTCTTTGTGCAGCATTCCCGTAAACGCACACCAGTCAATTGCCATTTTTCTTAAAATATCACCAAGATTATTTAATCCCATTGGTGGATTATTATAAAGTGTAATTGCGCTTTGTAATAACTCTGTGAATTGAACGTCATTTATAACATTGTGGTCTTCTGTTGGAAGTATTCTCCATCCCCCGAAACTCCAATCATGTGTTATTGCAAGGCTCCCTGTCGCAAAAGATATTGATGGATCTATTAAGCCATAAATATCTTCAAAAAATTTATATATGGGGTAATATCCATTTGGCCATAAAGCTAAGGTGTAACCAAATGGATTATATGGAGTTCCATCGTCAGCAAATAACTTCCTTTTATTAATGACGTCAGTATCAGAATCGGCATTGATAGTAAGTGCTTTTGTTCCGCTTACATGCCTTACTCCATCCTCCTGTACCTTGCCTTTATAATCGGTTAGACCGTTTACTTTAATTTCAACTATTGGCCTTTTATCTGTTGCAAGCGCGACTGCATCGGTGCCAAAAAATAGATTTTCTAATCTTCCGGCTGCGTCAAGCAGCTTGAAGTTATAAATAGCCGGTACCATAAACGCATCTTCAATATCATAGCTCCAGTCCAGTACTCCCCAGTCAGCAACGCGTATGCCTTGCGTTTTTGCATCCCAATATAAATTTGTGCCGGTTGCGTTAACGTTAAAGGTCAATAACATTTGCAGCGTATCAGCGCCGATTTGTTGAACATTTGTCGATATGGTAATTGTGTATGCCATTAACTAATTCGTTTGGTTACTTTGTTGGCTTTTTTATTTGCCAAATAAATTGTTCTATCCTGAATTTCGCCGGTTACCGGTATTTCCGATATATTCAGATTATCCTTCATATTCGCTTCGATCATATACATGGTCATTATTTTGTTTTGATTAAGCAATTGTCCTAAAATTCTTTCCTGATCTCCGACCTTATTAGCTGAGGTTACATTTACTTTTTCTCCGCTCTCCAAAAACAATGGGCCAAAACTATCGTTAGGATATCCGTTAGGTATCATGAAGCTTCCGCCGCCTGCAAGTTTAATGGCACCTTTTGGAGTCCCCATAAACTCTCCTCCGGAATGCCCAGTTAGCATTTTACCCAAACCAATTCCAGGGCCGCCAATTGCGAATGAAAGGATATTTAACACAGCCCATTTAGCTATTATTTGTTCAAAAGCCTGGAGCATCATATTTGCCATATTCGCAAATATTTTTTCCATTGTTGAGGCTGTTTCGCTAGTTCTTATTCTTATTTCATTTAAGCCTTCGGTTATCCCCCCGACTACGCCGTCAAATGCTATTTTCATTGCCGGTACCTTATTAACCCAGTCTTCAATTATTTTTTCAGAAGTTGGGGCGTTTGAATCTGTCGAGTTTCCGGTTTGGTCATTAAAGTCAACCGGTACCGTAAGCTTATGCGGTTTCATTGCTCCAAAGGACGAAAAGGCTGAGCCATTTCCAGAATTTACATTGATTTCGCCATTCTCATTAAACTGATATGCATCATTGCCGGTTTGTTTTTTCAAAAGATCGGAAAGATATTTTGTGTAATCTTCGTTTAACTTTTTCTTCGTATTAATTTTGAGAGTCTCAATCATTAGCTCTTTTTGTGCTGCTGTCAAATTCAAGTTTTCTATCTTCTTATATTCATCCTGAAAAACTTGCCATCTATATTTCCAATATGAATTATCTAAGAAAGTGACTTCATCATAATAGCCTTTAACTATAGCCTTATTCTTATCATGCAGCTCTTTTTCCTTCTGCAGCTCTTGCAATCTGATTTGATCCAGCTTTAATTCTTTCTCAATTTGATTATTTACAACTGCGTCGGCTACCTGTGGATCTGCAAGGTTTGCCTGCTGTTTTCGTAATTCCATCATCCTTTTTTCGACCTGGTCAATGCTTTTGCCTACAAGATTCCATGAGTCAGCAACTTTATTATTGCCATTAACTGAATCATCTGTTGATTTTTTAACATCATCGGTAAATTTGTAAAAGCCGTTTTCAATTTTAACATTCGAAGGGATTTCTGGTGTTTTGGTCGTATCATTAGCAATTGCCTTATTAAACAATTGTGTTGAAAATGCTTCTTCCGGATGTTGTAATTGTTTAAACGAATTAGCAACGAACAATGCTGCACCTGCTCCAGCACCTGCAAACCCAAGCATCTTAAATAACAATGAACCTTTAGCTGTCTTATCAAATGCCGCCAATGAACCTGTTGCAACGTCAATTTGACCTGCTGTAGTTATTGACGTAAAGCCAAGCATTGCTTGTGCAGTGTAAAGATTCACTAGCAATGGGATCGCATTTACAACCACACCGCCAATTCCGAATATTGCAGAAACAAAATCTTTAGTTGATTTACTGCTTTTATCCAGTCCGCCGATTAACGGCATTAAACTGTCGCTAACTAATTGCCCAAATTTTAGTTTAACCTCATCGATTCTTACAGACAAAGCTTTGTAAGCGTCGTCATTACTCTTAACCCCATCGGTTGCCTCTTCCATCGTCATCCCGGAGGCTTTAATAATCGCTTGTAGTCTTAGTTGCTTTTGCGTATCAGCATCAAGCATGTTTATATTTCCGCCGTGCTGTATTGCTAGGTCATTTAAGGTATGCGTATAGACCATTGTTTGGATGCCTAAGGCTCTAATGCCGCGTAAATTTCCTTCAGATGCATAAATTACTTTCTGCATGCCGGCACTTACATCGCCGCCGTAAGCTTCAGCGGCTCTTTTTGCAAGTGCGAACAATATTACTTGATCTTTTGTGTTGATGCCTAAATCAGAAGCTTGATTTGACAATGCAATTAAGCTGCCTTCCTCTTCAGTATCTTTTACGGCTTTCTTAAACAATTCAACGTCATCAGCGCTGCCCTTGAAATATGATTTTGTTTCCGCTAATTCATTAGCTTTATTAACCGAGTCCATTACTAAATTTTTGAATCCGTTAACGCTGTCTTTTAAGAATTGAAAACCCTGATTGATACCGGTAATTATCATCGCCCAGCGGCTCATCTCCTCGGTGTTGGCTTTCAATTTTGGTTTTAGATTATCAACTTCAGAATTTAGTTTCTTTATTCCATCGGTGCCGACTTGCGGATTTGTTTTTCCAAAAGCATTCTCAATATTTTTAGCAGCCTTTACACCATCTGCCTCTGCCTTATTCAGCGACTCTTCCAGCTTATTTATTCTGGCTTCAATATTTATTACCAATGTTTCTAAACTTTGTACGTCAGCCATTACCACTTACCGGATTTTTGTTTTTGATTATAAACTACCCGCAATCGCTTTGCCTGATCTTCCTGCGTTTCAAATTCTAATTTGTTGCCAAGCTTCCACGGAATGATATTGTTTATCGCCTGCTCAAGCTTTGAGTGGAATTCTCTTTCTGTTATTTTATCTGGGTTGATTCCTGGATAGGTAGACACAAGCACTGCCTCTGCAACTTCGTTAGATATCGGTGTTCCTAAATCTTTTTTTTTTCAGCTTCCGGCCCGTCGGCGGCTGAGCTTGTCGAAGTCCCTTCAATCGCGTTTATCATTAAACAAATTCTTGGAAGATCTACTTCTTTAGTCAGCTCGCTGAATCTTTCAATCGATGTTTTTTCATTCGCTATTTTGAAGCTGTCATAAGACATTTTTAATTGATGCTCGCTTTTATTCAGCAGTAAAAAACTTATTTCAGCCGGCGTGTAAATGCGTTTCATTTCCGTCAACATAAGTGCAAGCTGCTGCTCTTTGTCCGTTACGCTGTCCTGGATTATCTTTAGATTGATTCGCCTCAGCTCCTCAGCCAAAGCGGAATAATCTATGTCTTCCCGGTTACGCTCCGAGAAGACATACAATTTTCCATCACCAAGTTTTATGTCAACAGTTTTTCGTTTCATTAAGAATGTGTCTTAGCTAATTCACCGTTGCCTTTAAAAGTTCCGGAAACTGTTATAGCTGCCGCTCCGGCAACTTTAACTCCGGTTTTGAAATTGTCGAATATCGCCGAACCCGAATAATAATTAGCGTCATCTTCGTCAAGTTCCACAGCAAGCTCTTCGCCTACCGGGTACATATTGGCGCCGTCATAATCGAGAGCTGCGTAATCGCCGTCCCAATCTTTGAATTTACCGATCAGCCTTTCCTTCCATTCTCCGGACTCGCTGTCAAGCGCCTCAGCAACTTCCGCGCTTACATTTAAGTTCCAATCTGTAATCGGCAGAATTCTTTGAGCCGTGCCGCCGCTGGTATAAGTTTGTGTAGTTGTTAATGCGACTTCAAAATCGGTTGCACTTGCAGCAGTAACTAAATGACCTTTGCCGTTATTATTCAAATCGACCATCCCAAGCACGCCGCTGATCAATATGAACATTCCGACAGACAAAGTGTTTGCCGCGGTAACAGTAACAACGCCGCCCGCAGCGGTAGCTGCTGTAATCGAAATTACGCTTCCAATTTTTATCCTTCCGGACTTTCCAGATATCTTATTCATTTTTATAACTCCAATAATTAATTTCTAAATTCTTCCCGAATTTTTTGAACTTCGGTTTCAATTTTGTTTTCAATAGCAACGCGCATTCTGTCTAGTTTCTCTAGCAACACATCGCTATCGGTTTTCTTTTCAAGCCGGGTTTCAACAATCGTAATCCGCTTATCTGTTTTTACAAATACGCCTATCACGGCGCCAACGCACAAAACTATAGTTGCAAGATTTGCGAATACATCCATCGTCATAATAATTTCACCACTATAATCAATACCGCAACTAGTGAAGTCCAGAACCACTTGTCCTTATAAAATGCTTCCGGCATTTCAACAAACTGCGGCTCATAATTAAACTGCACGGAATCGATACTCACTTTCGATGCAAACATTTCCTGTAACGGCAAAAATCTTTGTTTTAGATTTTCATAAATAATAACCGAAATCTTTTTAAGAGAATCAGATTTTGTAAATACTAAATTGCTGTCAGCCTCATAAATTGGTATCATCATAGAACTGTCAATTACGGTTGAATCTTTAACATTCCACTTCACCGAATCAATCCAATTTATTTTTTTAGCGGCTTGTAAATTTTGAGAAGTAATTGCAAGCAGCTTCTTAACAGAGTCGATTGAAATATAATTCATCCTTGCCGCCTGAGTAATCTGTTTAGCCTGGAAGTCTGTTAATGAAATTGTTTTAACAACCGTCTCCGGATTTTTCTTAAACAATAAAGCCGCAGCAGCTCCTAAAGCCATTAATAATATTGCGCCGATTATTATTAACGAAGAATTCTTCATTCTTTCGGCTTTCCTTTATCTGCAAAATGTTCGAGAACATTGCTGCCGAAAAACAACCCGGCAACTATTCCAAAACCCATCGCAGATTGAACCGCAAATACGCTGAAATCGACTACTAAATTCGGCAACTTCGAAACAACAGCGATCAACACGAGAGTATAAAGAACTATCGTGATTACAAAACCTAAAAATTTTCTATTGCCTGTTTTCATAAAAAGCCTTTACCATTTATCAATTATAACCCTGCTAAACCAGCCGGCATATTTTTCCTGGCTATGATCAGCTTCCATTATTTCAATGTATCTTTTCATCTGGAATCCGTTAAGCAGATTGCAAAGATGATTCACCGAATTATGCGCCACACAATTTTTATAGCCTTCAAAAGTTTTCTTCCCGAATCCGCCGTCAACCGGAACATCCGGGTAATCTTTCGCGTTCCGGTTTAAAAGATTTATCGCTCTCTGTAAATGTTCGATTGCTTTTCCAACTCCGAAATTCACAGCCTGGTCAAAAAGTTCAGCGGAAACAAAAGGATTAAGCGAATCGCCCGCGTACATATCCCAGAATTCTTTTTTATAAAATTCCTTAATCAAAATTCCAACCCGCTCATCCGCTTTCAATCTTGCATTTATTCTACTGACTTCCGACTCCTGACTTTTGACTTCTGAAACGATCTTCCATCCTTCCCAATCCGGATGAAACTTTCTTGAAATCCCGGCATAAGTCTCACCGCCTTTATCGGTTGGATCATTAGCATATCCGCCTTCGCTTCCTGCTATTACTTTGTTATATGCTTCTTCAAACACCGTCATATTCAATAATTTTTAATTTCTAATTTTTAATTATCCAGGGGGGAAAGGAGCAGCCGGTTAGTGCCGTCGCCAGCCGCTCCTCAGAGGAGGTTCCCGGAATAACTATTTTTTCTTTTTCTCAACCGGTGCTTTGTCTTTTGCAAGATCATCCGCAGCCGGAGAAGTTAAAGCCTCAATCTGCGTTTCCAGATCATTAGCCTTCTGTTCAAACTCATTCCGCTCTCTTAACAGGTCAGCGTTTGCCTGCTGATAAATTTCCAATTCTTCATTTTTAGTTTTAAGTTCTTGAAGCAGCGCATCAATTTTTGAAGTAGAATAATCTTCAAGCTCTTTATATTTCTCTTCAAGCGCTGCGAATTTATTTGCCTGCGGATCCGGAGCGGCTTGTTCTATTTCGCCGTCGACAAGTATGCTTTCCTGTGCAATTAAAGGCTCAAGAATTTTTTTGTCGATCACTTCGGTGATTATATCGCCTTTAATATATTGCTTATTGTTTATATCAAGTTTTTTATTTGCAGTTAACATTTTGTCAGCACTCCTTAAAAATAATTTTTAAAAACATTTTCAAAAAAGTTTCCCTCTCCTCTATAAGTCCTAAGGACTACTTTGGAGGAGAGGGACAAATAGTGAGGTCGTTACGCTACTGCGTCCTGGAACAAGTAACCTAAATCCTTTGCTGTAACAAGTTCTTTAACCGAGTCGCCTGCTTTAACAATAACAGCGCCTTTCAAACCGATCCGGTTATTAAAGTCGCGGTAAGCAACTTTATCACCAAACTGAGCGGTAAGAGCAAACGTAACTCTGTTAGTAAGATCTGCGAGCACGTCTCTGCAAAGTATTGAAATATGATTTCCCCACACTCTTGAGAGAACTGGAGTCTGACCTTTCTTTGCAGTGTTCAACCAAGCCGGACCGACAAGCACTTCATCAATTTCAAATAGATCTGCAAATTGCTGCTTGCTTACCATACCTTTGGTACCGGAGTTGCCAAGCACTGCCGAAACTATATCCGGATGTCTTCTTGTATAACTCCATGCTTTTTGTCCGAACACTATTATGTTGCCGCGCATTACCATGCTGTCAAGTGCATCGTTAAGTTTAGTAATCGGATCGGAAGTTGTGAAAGCAGAAAACTGCGTCGTGCCTGCAAGCTGCTCTTGATTACCTGCAGCGTAACTGTTTGTGTTGAAGATTAAATCGGAAACTCTTTTCTCGCGGTTTAGATCGTTGTAGTTTGCTATTCCTTCAACCGCTCTTCCTTCGGGATCGTCGCCTGCCGGTGCGTTGTCAATGTCGTCCTGCGGAATAACGTCTTCTAAACCGTAATCTTCGCAAAGATCTGTTTCCATCGTGCCTGTAAATTCAACTTTATTCGCTTCGGATTTTCTACCAATCTTATTATCCGGCAAAGTAAAGCCCTCACCCAAATCATGTTTTACATATTTGAATTCTTTCGTAGAAACAGTTCGCCTGGGCGCTACTTGATCAGCGATAAGAACGTCATTTTTATAAGCAATGACAATTCCGCTAAGCCGGGCATCAATTGGCATCGGAGCCGCATCTCCTGGTCTCAAAACTAAAATTCTTTTATAATTTCTTTCTCTATCCAATTCCTGGTAGAAAACGATCATTGCAAAAAGTGCAATTAATGTTTGAATAAAATTTCTTACCGCTCTCATTTTATAACTCCATGTATTTTGTAAAATAAATTTTCAATCTCTTAAACTTGATCTTGGACTTAAACTTGAACTTTCATAACCGGGTACCAACCCACAATCTCATATTCCTTTATCTCTCCTCCGTCCTCAACTCCCGGATCGGGATCCAAAACTTTTTGACCGTTCCAGTAAATTGCGTGAGTTTCGCCTTCATGATATCTGCTCTTAACAATCGCCAGCGCCGGAGCGCCTTTGATATCGTAAGGCTGAATTATTTTCCCGAAATAAATTTTCGGCGCAACAAAAACAGCGCCTACCAAATATCCTTTTGAAATTCCGAACCTAATTATATCAAGCATGCTGCATCCTTCGGCCGCCGAGCCTGTCGAGGCGCAGTGGCTTTCTACATCTTCCAAAGAAGTTTCAAAAGCCATTGCCGATGCAACAGCTAAACAATTATTAGATCCATAATTTTGTTTCATAATTTAAAGAACAACTCTGCTGGGTTGCTGGGTAGTCCCGGTTTCAACCGGGACGTATCGAAGCAACCGGAAGAGGTCAATTCATAAATTCCCAGTCAATAACAACCGTACCTGCCAAAGCCGCGCCTGCATCGCCGTTAGCAGCCCAACCATCAGCCACGTTGAAGTGGACTGTATGAGCATCAGCAGCTTCGACGATGATAGGAACTCCGGCAGTCGGATTTGCAGTCTTCACTTTCGCCGTTCCATTGCAATCGGCAAAAGTCTGACCGGTAATTATATTTTCAAAAGTGGGAGTACCATCAAGAGTAGCAACAACGCCAGCGCCTATCACGGTCCCGAGACCGCCGTCCGGTGTGTCAGCGTTGATATTACCATTTGCTTGTGTAATAGCAAGACTCATGTAAGCCTTGTTAATTACAACAGCGCCCGCCGGTAACGTGTAAAGCAATTTACCAACTGCTAAGTTTGCGCCGCCTGCAATTACCGGTAAAGTTGTAGCGACAGTTAAAACTGTTCTATGCTTTCCGCCGTTGCCATATTCAGCGGCAGTAACACCCGCGGCAGCCATTCCGATATGAGCCGCGGTTTCCAAATCTTTGTTCGCATCCAAAACAGCGACAACACTTGCGGTCGTGTTTGCGGATGATGCGCCGTCATTCAAATTCAGTTCAGCCGCGGAAGCAGTAACGCCGTCGTATCTGGAAAGCTTGCAAGCAAAAACATTCACGCTTCCGATATCGCCGGAAACTCCAGATTCTTCCGCAACGCCGATTGAATTGACTGCGCCAGCTAACAGCATTGCGGCAGTAATTGTTATTGCTTTGCCGTTTGCATCGCTCGTTAAATAATCGCCGCGTGTTACCACACCGCCGTATTCAACCTCGGCAAGTCCGGCTTTAACAACATCAATTCTTTCATCGATTGCATAACTCGGACCGCTCGGAGTGGAAATTCCCATCAAGCCGTCTGTGTTAGCCGATGCCTGCGCAACGTATTTATCGGCGCTGCCTGCTTTCAAAATCCTGTATGGATAAATCAAAGCTTCAGCTATGTAGTTCAAAATCAAAAGGGGATTAAATTTTCCCATCGTAGTAACTCCTTAAATAAATTTTCAAATAATCAATTTCACTTTTCTTACTCTATGCGCTTCGCTCTATGCTCTTTTCGCTCTGCGCTTTGCGCTCTGCTCTATGCGCCTTGCTTTCCTACAACGTGATTCACCGCCTCGGTAGAAGAGATAACATTGCCGATCTTCGCCTGTGAGTTTATATACTCTCTCGCCGCTTTTGCAATTGCTTTAGGATCTTTAACGTCAACATGAGTATCGTTTCCCGGCTCAAGCTTAGGAGGAAGCGCAGAGTTCTTTGCGCGCTTGTCGATGTCTTCTTTAATTGCGGCAAAATTTTTCTTTGCATCGGCAATAGTTTGATCTTTTAAAGCCGGAATTATTTTCCCATCTGTAATTGCCTGGTTAACAAATGTTTCAACTTCTGCATCGTGACGTGCAGTTTCAGCAGCCTTCAATGATGCAAGCTCAGCTAAGACTTCCGAATTTTTTTGTGTTGAAGGATTTGCCGCAGCGGCTTCCTCAGCTTTGGTTATTACTTCCATCATTGTAGCCGTTTCCGGAAGTCCGTATTTTGCAGCAAGAGTTTTAACTGCATTCATCATATCTGCTTCTGTTGCCGTATCGGGCAATCCCAAAAATTTTAATAAGGCTGCGTTCATTTTTATATCCTTTTTTTTATTATTTGTTTCCGAATTTCCAATGTTATCAATCTCAGTATCCATATAAGGCTTATTAACAAGCCCGATTGAATGTAGTACCGCGCCAATCTCTTTTCCGTTCTTGTCTGTTTTATTTAAAAGATATGCCGGGGAAAAATATTTGTAAGCTTTGCCGTTTACTTTTTCCTGTCCCTTTGTCGTGAATTGCGGATATTCAATATAAAGTCCATCTGCCATCGCCTGCACTTTATCTTTAGGCGACCATGCAGCGGCTTCCGCGCTTGGATCCCAAATCGATTCGTGTCCAAAATCGAAAAGGACGTCCGTGCCGCCGTTCTTTAAGTTGGCTGCCATCTCCTGGATATGCTGGGGAGTAATTTCATGTGGTCCGTCCGGGTGCGTTGGGAACAATCCAACCGGAACAATCTTAATCAACTTGTTTGCTTGATCAACCGGTGTGGTTGTATCTATTTCAAGGGCGTTGGTATAGAAATGCTGTTCCGCTTTTTTATCGCGGTTCAAAAATATTTTCGGTAATCTCTTAAAAAAATCTTTCAACATTTTAAATACTTTTTTCTTTCAAAAATTTCTAAGCAAAAACTAAATCGGAAAGCAACTATTAAAAAATGTTTTCCCCGTAGATATATATCTGCGCTATCTTTATGACCAACTCTTAAAGTCGGTAATTATCTTTTCTTAGTAAATTTTATTGAGGTTATGATGTCGCGGTTTTCTCCAAAACAAAGAATGGAAATTAAATTGATGTTCGTGCAGCAAGGCAAGTCCGCGCTCGAAATATCAAAGCATTTCGGCAGCAAGCCTTCAGTGCAGACCATAATCAATTGGTCCAAGAAAAAAAATTCCGAAGGCGTTAGCTGGGAAGATGAACGCGAGCAATTTGAAGTTGAAGAATATGAAAGCCTTTCGCCGCAGTCTCAAGCGAAGAAGATTTTAAGAAAAATTAATGTAGTGCTTTCAAAATCCGATAGAAGCTTTACAACCAAAGACGCGGACGCTTTATCGAAACTTCAAAAGTCGATGGAAAAACTTATTGATAAAAAATTCCAGATCCCGACAATGTTTAAGCTGCTGACTCACTTTTTAGAATTTCTGTCCGCAAATTACAAAAACCTTGTAACGGCAGAATTAATAAACGCAACCCGTCATTTCAAAAACGTCTTAAAGGAGGAAATGGAATAACGCTTTGCGCTATACAATCATCATGGCAGCAACAATAAAAAAACTCGACGAACAATTTGAAGACTTCCTAAACAAAATAGTCTTCGAACAAACCGAAACGGACTTAACCCCGGAGCTTCGCGCCAAGCGCCGCGCCCTCGCCGATGCCGATGATTTCCAATTCTGCAAAATTTATTTTCCGCAAATCTTTGATGACGAATGGAACGGCGTTCACCGTCATATTAAATCTTTGCGCCGCGGTATTCATTACGTTTCCGGATCGCGTAAGTTCGGTAAGACTGCCTTTGGATTAATTTCAAAATTAGTTAAGCCGATTTGTGAAGGCGGCGTTGGACTTGTCGGACTCGGTATGCGTACTCAAGATGATTCAAAGGAAAGAGGCGAAGCTTTAACTAGACTTATCCAGCGTAACTCTAAATTATGTTATGATTACGATATCCAATTCCAGCAGGATAAAAAAGGTTATTGGATTATTAACAACATGACCTTCGTCAGCGTCGGCGCTCAAGAAGGCTTGCGTAATTTTGCCGATGATAATTTTAAGCGATTCAAAATATTAATCCTCGACGATTTATTTAACCGCATTACTGTCCGCTCCGTAGTCGATAACGAAAGAGTTTATCAGTTCATATCTTCAGAAGCGGAAGGTCAGCTTGATGATGACGGCTTGATGATTGTTTTCTTCAACATCATAATTAACGATTCTCCCGGAGATAGAATTTCAAAAGAACATCCGGAGCGGTCATTCAATTTTCCAGCGCTTAATGAAAATGAAGAAACCAACTGGCCCGAGTCGAAAAAGTACACAACGGAATATCTTCACAAAAAGCGCGATGATATGAACCTTGAAATCTGGATGGGCGATTGGATGAATCAGCCGGTCCTTATCGGAGAGATCTTCGATCCGAATTGGATTCGCGGCATCAACATCAACAATATAAAAATTGTCACTGCGCTCAGCGCAATTGATCCAAGCTTTGGTAAAAGCCCGGCGGCATGTTATAAAGGCATAGTTACTCTCGGCATTACTGATCGTGAACAGCAAGTTATACTCGATATTTATTTGCGTAAAGAAGATTACGAGCAAGTTTTTGATTATCTCGATAACATAAGATCAATAACACCATATTGGAAAGTTTTGCTTTTTGAAAACGATTTTTCTCAGTGGGAAATAGCCGCGCCATATTATAAGCTTTGGGCAGAGAAACGTGATAAGGTTTTGCCGATTTATCAAATTACAACTCAACAATTAAAGACGGAAAATTACGGCAGCGATAAAGAATCGCGAATAATGAATTTGGTTTTCCCGCATCAAACCGGACAGCTTCTTTATAACGAAGCCATCATGAACAATGCGGATTTCAAATTATACAAACAGCAGCTGCTTAGTTTCGGCAAAAGTAAAGAAAAGCTTGACGGTCCCGATGCTGCATCAACTGCATTCATATTAATTAAAAGATATAAAGAGCACGGCACATTCAAATCATCAAAACTTCGCCGAGCTAAAATGAATTTATTCAGAAAAGTTTAATCAAAACCTTCGAGGTCGCTCCGCCGCGGCGGACTTAGACCTCGAGGGTTGCTATAATATAAAGGTTATATATGTTAAACATAAACAAGCAAATCGGAATCACTTACGTTGATTATTCACCCGCATTCTTCAAGCGTACAATCAACAATTATAAATACGGCTACTACCGCGACATCATGGCGCTGCATGAACAAGCTGAAATGGATTCTCACGTAATGGGCTGCACCGAGGGACGGCAGGATGGATATAAAACATCATGGCGCGTTACCGAAATTTCCCAATCTAAAAATGATATGGCGATAAAAGATTTTGTCGAAGCCGTATTCATGGAATTGGATATGAATGATATTTTCGATTTCATTCACGCCGCGCGACTAAAAGAATTTTCCGTGCTCGATTTTACCTGGGAAGTAATTAACAGCAAGCAGTGGCTTACAAAAATTGATAATCCGAATCAAAAATATTTCCGGCGCGATGTTACCGGCGATAATAAAATCAAGCTCGATGCAAAAAGCGGACTACAGGAAATTCCGCCCGACTCGGCTCTTGTTTGCGAATCAATTAAAATTCCTTTGATG
Source organism: Bacteroidota bacterium (assembly GCA_021824565.1). Classification (GTDB taxonomy): domain Bacteria; phylum Bacteroidota; class Ignavibacteria; order Ignavibacteriales; family Ignavibacteriaceae; genus FEN-1297. The sequence continues at coordinate 25,100 of JAKAKL010000087.1, forward strand.
ATTCCCGTTGACCGTGATTTCATTTTAAAAGAATTCGGCATTGAAACTTTTGCATCTTTCCTCGAAAACTTCGGCGAAGGATTTATAATCGGCACTTATCCGCCGGGCGCAAGCGAAGCAATGAAGCGGGAGCTTGACGAAGCGGTTAATGCAATCGGCGCTTCATCCCGCGGCATAAAGCCGGAAGGAACTAAAATTGAAATTATCGAATCCACAAAAGGAACAACAACTCATAAAGAATTTATTGAAATGGCAAAAGCCGGTATAGCGGTTACATTGCTCGGACATGAGAACGCGGTTGTAAATGCATCTGGTTTGCAAGTCGGTAATAATCAATCGCCTTACAATGCTGCGCGAGCCAAAGTTATTTCCGATATTAATTTTATTGAAAAATGGATTTACAAATTAATCAAGATACTTGTTGATCGTAATTTTTCTGATGTTAAAAAATATCCGATGTTCTCAATCGACCGGTCAGAGCCGATTGACTCAACAAAAAGATTAGCGATTATTGATTCCGCTTACGCGAAAGGATATGAAGTTTCGGCGGATGAATATGCAAAATTAGGATTGATAAAATCGGACACACAAGAACCATTTTTGAAACGCGATTTTAATAACCCCGCAGATACCGGTTTCTAACAGTCACTGAGCTTGTCGAAGTGACCTCATATATTTGTTCGAGACGTGTTCGAGGGGCGTTTTACCGGCACCGGTTGCCAAACACGCCCATTATCATAGACGAGCCGGTTTTGTTCTAAAATTTCGAATTTTGAAAAACGTCATCCCGAACTCGTTTCGGGATCTAATTTGAGTTTATTATGGAAATACAAAACAGCATAAAAGACAAACTTCTTAAAGCTCTCCATAGCCAGGCTTTTTACGAAAAGCTCGGACTTGCTGTAATAAAAATTCTTAAGGACCGAACCCGCGGCGGAAGAGACATCGAAGGAAAATCTTTCGGCACATATTCCAAAGCATATATCAAAATTCGTGAGCGCCACAATCTCCCGACTCATCCTATCTCAATGACGTTTGATGATGTTAGCGGGATGCTTACAAAGATCGATCACGTAGTTGCAAATGATTTTTCAAAAGTATCGGTGTTTATAAATGACAAAGCAAAAGAGCAGATAGCATATTACTGGAACATCTCCGGCGCCGGTAAAAAGAAAATGCTTCGCCCATTCTGGGGCATTCAGCTACAATCAGAACTTAAGAAGCTTTCAAAACTCGGTTACGATACTTTAAAAGATATTATTAAAAAATTGTAAGAATTTGATTCATCAAATTCATGGAAGGATAAATACTATGGGCTTATTAGACCTCATTTACGTAAAAACAAACTTCCCGCTGTGGCAAAAATATTTTCTCGACGATCAAGATCAGCCGAGCGAAACCGTTTTACAAAACGAAATGGATCTCGCAGATGATGAGCTGCTGGGTTACATCCACATGACATCGGACGTAATCCTAAATTACAAATCGCTTATGCTCGATTTATTAAGCATAGTAAAATACCGCGGCTTTAATCGTCTGCTCGGCGACGTTGCTTTTGATACCAAGCCGCAGATAGTTCGGGACTATGAAATGGCGATAGCGCGGCTGCAAACATATAAAGACGGCTCGGCAATTCCCGGCGGCACAAATCTCGATTCCGCCGAATCATCAATTACTATGACGGCAAAGCCGCGCCGCATGGACGAATGGTTTAACAACGGCAGCGAAGATAATTTATTTCTAAAATAACTATTAGCCCACGGCTTCAGCCGTGGGGGACTGAGGAGAATGCTCATGTTTATCATAGATATATTAAATTCGATTATAGATTATTTAGACAACGGCAAAACAAATTATTTCCCGTCGGTAAAAACAATCGACAGCTACAAAGGACAGCTTGCCGACGCGATGCAGAATAAGCAGCTTATCAAGCTTGCGGATCCACTGCCCGCGGTTTATGCGCTAATGATTGAAGACAATCCAATCTCGGAAGAGCCGCTCCATAGAATTGATTTACTCATTTGTGCGGAGAGTAAAAGCTTTAATAAAGATGAAAAGCAAACAGCAGCCTTCTCCGCCGCGGCGGGTATCTCAAAATATATAAATGAAAATCAAGGCTGGACATATTTAAACTCCCCCTATATAATCGACAAAGAGCAATTCAAAATAATAACATTATTAAGCGATAATAGATACACAATCCTATCAGCAAATCTCTTTATAAAAAACTTAAAATAAAAAACCCCTCTCCTTATTAAGGAGAGGGGTCGGCTTTAGCCGGGGTGAGGTCGATATTAAAACTCATCCTTCTCCTTTATAAAATTATCCAGGCTTGTTTCCATTTTTATAAATTCTTTCTGCACTCCCCGGTGCATATTCGAAGCATCACTGAAAGATTGTTCGACATCCATCATCCTAATTGAGTTTGGAACAAAGATTAATCTTTCCTTACCCTCCTTAATATCTGCCATCAAAGTAAAAAAACAATTCCCATTTATCAGCCCGCCGTAATCAACATTATCGAGAAAGCCTTTGGCGATTATGCTTCCAGCCTCTTTATCCTTAACATCAATCGTGGCTTTAGCTGACCTAAAATTAATACCAATCCATTTAATTGTTTTTTCAAATAAAACATTTTTTGAAACGCCGGGATAGTTTAATATAAATGTATGATTCATTTCTTCGCTGGTTGCCTGCTGCTGAGTTGCGCAGCCAAGAAAAAATAAACTTAGAATAATAAAAATTAAGATTGTCTTTTTCATAACCTTACCTCATATATTAAATTTTGGTTTATATAATTTACAACTATTGAATTGAATTATCTAAGCAGCAATAACATCCATTCTCATAAAATTTCTATCATCCAGCGGCCTATTTTATTTCCGGTTTCAGCTTATGCTCCATCCGTTATAAAGCCTTAGCATAAATCCGGTGAACATGCGAAATATCCTGGCTTAGTTAGTTCACTCAAATATTCTCTATAAGTAATATGTTTTACGTCTATATTCGGGTTGAGTTCATCATCAACGGTTATTCTTAATTTATCATATTTATCTTCATTTAATTCAAACGCGTCTTCAATATCTTCATCTTCTAATCCGCAAAATTCCTTAAAGTTTTTCTTTGCTTCTTCCAGAGAATAATCCGCCCAAAGTTCATTCCCATCGGAGAAACAAAATATTTTAAGCGGCTTTATAACCACGGTTTCGTGTCCGACAGCCTGTCGGCTGTCTTTCATTTCTGTTTTTTCTTCGTTCATAATTTCACCTCTAAAAAGTTAAATTGTAATTTCCGGCTGCAGCACAAACCGCAAACCGTTAACCCGACAAACGGGCTTGCCGCCTGTCGGGTATCAACTTATTCAACTTTAGTAAAGTCCAAATAATATTCCTTGCCTTGTTCAAAGAAATTTACAGCCGGCGTAGAAGCGTCGATATAAATCTGTAAATTTCCGCTCGGTGTTGCTTTGGCATAATCAGCATTCTCGCCTTCCGAAGAATAGACGGCATAGAGAGAAATAGATTTTGAACCTTCGGCAAAACCTGGAACAATGGAACCACACTGGAACTTTGCTCTTACTTTTTCCATCGGATTACTCCTGTATTTGTTGATTGATAAATGTCCGCCCGCTTGCAGTTTAACAAGCCGCTCAAATCTGACACCTTGCGGTGTCTTAGATTTTCGCTTTTGACGGTATGTTTTAGTTTGTAAATCATTTAATTAAAATTTCTTTGTCGGTGCAGTTTAGCGGCCACTCCGTTATTTTGCCTGCGTCGCTTTCGGTGTTGGAAATATTTCGCGGCCATATCTAAATTTCTTATTATAAATAATTCCACAATGTTCGATTTTAGAATTTTCACCTTTAAGATTAATCCTAATTCTCATATTGCAAATCAAGCATTCAAATTCAATTTCGCTTCCATATTCGCCGTAGTGATGTATAATTCCGTCAAAGGATTCCAATCTGCCCTCATCAATAGCCATGGCTCTATGATGTGCTGCTATTATATTTTCATCGCCAAACTTTAATTTCATAAACTTCTCTCCCGCGCCTCAACAAACTTCATCCCGGTAATTTCAAAAAAATCCTTTTCAGTTCTCACCGGAATAATTCTATCATCATCGCTGCTATGCAGATATCCGCCTTCGCAGTAAAAGCCTTTTGATTTTATTTCCGTAACCATCCTTTTAGAAAACTCCGCAGAGCCGGTACGTATCATAAATATTAATCCGAAATTATTTCCATCGGCTATAAAAAGATCAAGCTTAATCCCTTCGATAAGAATCAACTGTGCATATTTGCCTTTGCCGTTTCCTTTAGTGCGATTAAAACTATTCACCAGATTTATAAATCCTTCGTCTCTAATCGATTCGCAGTTAAACATATCAATCATCTTCATCTCTGCTTTCGGCAGCGCGACCAATTCTATATCCTTTACCTCTGCCTTTTCTCTTCTTACGGATCCGGCAATCATAACCTCATTGCAAAACGGTTTGAACATTGCTAAATATTTTTCTGCGATTGTTTTTGCTTCATTCAAAATCATCTTCATCTGCCTCAGGAGTTTCCAGCACGTCCATCATTAATTCAATCATCGCCTTCTTAGCGCGGAGATTATAATATTGAGTTGCAACAGTTTTGTCCATCTTCTTTTCAAGCATCAATTTCATAATCTCCGCACTCTTACTCATCTCTCTGTATTCTTCCATGCTGATTTCTTTTAGCAAAAATTTTTTAATAATCGGATCTTCTACCTTTTCCGGATCAATCATTTCTGCGCCTTTAATGATTCTTCAAATTCTTTTTTCTTTCTCAAATACTCATCTGAATTTTTATAGTCTTCATTCTTCATCGGCTTTTCAGCGACCGGATTAAGCTGTTTAAGAAATTCCGAAACAGCAGGAAGCCCAAGCCCTTCCGCCGCGTCTCTCTTATTCAAATCTCTTTTTAATTGATTTCCTTCAGTAACATTTTTTTGTGTAATCGCTTTCTGGAATTCGCCCTTCAAAATTCCTCTAACATAACTTATCTTCATTCGCTGCGGTTCCGCCGATGCTTCAATAAACGCCTCCATTACCTTATCATAACCAAACTGTTTTACAAGCTTTTCAATTAAAACCCTTTCGCCCAAAGAAGTGAAATTAAATTCGCCCGGTTTCTTCTTCCAAAAATTAAAAAGCGTTTCGATCTTATCTTCCGTACCGTCCACCGGCGCGCCGCATGTTTTACAAAGCTTATTTTCTAATTTTGAATTTTGCATTTTTAATTAATAATTGAACTCAAATTCCGGTTATTTAATTTCGATTCTTTCCATCCAATACTCGCTTGCATTCTCATGTTCTTTAATTCTTCTCTTACAAAGGCTCCAGCCAGTAATAACCTTAAGCTCAACCTCATCTTCAATCTCATCAATCCTTTGCGCCAACGTCATGCAGCCGAACATTCTGAAAGCAGAATATTTATTTATCCTTCCGCCCGCCTGCATAAACTCAAGTATCATTTGCTTCTGAGACTTCTTTTCCATAACTAAATTCCTTTACCTTCGAGTTTTGATTTCCAATCATCAAAAAATTCTTCAGCAAATAGAGGATATTTTTTCTTCATGTAATTTTTCTTACGCGTTATTCTTCTTTTCAGTTTAATTTCAGTAGCAAGCGGCTTATATACCCTTGCATATACAGGACTCCAATCACATATTATTTTAAGCCCTCTGCCGAACCTCAGCCAAAAGAATAGTTCATTAAATGCAGCTTCAATCTCCTTAAGTTCCGGGGACAAATAATTGTCAAATTCCATTTGATCGATTATCTTATTAAAGCTTCTATCTTCATTCAGCAATACTAATCTTTGAATTCCTAGCGGCATTTAGTTACGCTCTTTTTTTTATTTTTTAATAACCTGGCTATTTTCTTAGCCGCCTTATCAATATTCATAATGACTGCATCACCATGATATGCGGTATAACCCAGTGTCAAAGTTTGTCTCAATATGTTTTCAATTTGTTTTTTCATTCTTCAATTATTTAGACCTTATCCTAGCCTTTGCGCTTCTGAATTCTGCATTATATTCTTTTTGGGTTTCTTTCCATATAGCGTTAATAGATTTGAAGGGTTCCGTTCCAACTATCATTTGATAGCGTTTTTTATCCAATCTTTTCGCATGTCCTAATAATATAATTGCCTCAAAAGCGTTCTTAACTATCTTCTTCGAAAAACTATCCATATCATCCTCATTAAAAAGTTTTTAATTTATTCATTTTTCAATCATGTAAATCATTTAATCAAGCAAGGTTCAGACTATTAATAAAATGGATCCGGCTCAGTATCATGGTAACAATGCCAGCCGCCGCCGTATTCGCTAACCGGCTTCAACTGTTTCGGACCGTTATCCATCGCGTCTAATTCTTCTTTTGTCCAACGCTTCCCGGCTTTAGCTTTTTCAAGCATGTTCAAGCAAAAATTTCTTGTATTTTTTCTTGTGAAACCCACATAATCGAAATAAAGCACTTCAGCAATTCGCGCCTTTTCAATTTTTAAGACTCTCCCATATTGCTTAATCTTTGTTACCGCGATTGTATCGGCATAAGAAGAAACTGCATCGCCCGCTGTTGATATTTGTTGAGCAAATTCTTTTCTCGAAAGATCATTCGCTAAGCCTTCTCGGATTGTTTTAACTAATTTCTTTTCAACAGCCGGTTCGAACTGTCCGAGATAGCCTTGAGTTGCTTTTTCAATCGCGACAACCTTTGTAAAATTTTTCTGTATATCAATCCCAAGCCCGGAATAAAGGTCATTAACGATGTTTAATGTTTTATTAAAGTCCTTAAAAATTTGCAATGAATATTCCGCAAACGGCTGCGGCGTAACCCATTGAATAAATCTCTTTATCTCCGCAGCATCCGCGGTTGGATTCTTGGTAAAATAATCAATCACCTTCGCTTCGATAATTGAAAAGAATTCCTTTGAATCAACTTTGTTCATCAGCTCTCTAATCTGCCTTTGATATTCCATCCACGTTGCAGCCATCAGTCATTCTCAAATAATGTTTTGTTCAAACGCGCCCTCTGAGAAACTTTTTTATGTCTCGCCAATTCTTCTTTATAATTTTCCACAAGTTCCATTATCTTCAATCCGCGTACCTCAAGCTCTCTGTTAAATTCTTCCTTCGATTCAAAATAATATCCGCACTGCAAGCAAATTATTCTTCTCAGATTTAATTTCGGAAATGATTCTTTGCCGAGCACCTTTAACGGTGAATTGCAATCTAGAGTCGGCTCAAATTTGATATTCTTGCAGCGCGGACATACCATCAGCTAACCTTTTTTAATGATCTTAAAAATTCTTCTTCACTTTCTCCCTTGTCTAAACTTTTCTGCAACTGAATTGTTTCCGGATCGCAATGCGAGCAAAGGTCATCCTCCACCCACCAGCAGAATCCCATGTCCTCATTAAAACATGCGCTCTCATCGCTGCACCCGCAAACCCGGCATATCCTTTTTTGTTTTATATTTTTCATTTGGCACTTCCTTCTAAATTTTTAATCCTGTTAATCCTTAAATCCTGAGAATCACAGCCTGTCCCGGGTTGCGGGAGTTCAGACAGCCTCCCCAAACTCAACTTTCCTTCCTGAACTCTTCTGCTGAAGCTTCTCCAAAGCTTTCCTCACAATTTCCGACTGCGGGTGATCCGGATTATTCAAAACATCATGAACGGTTGTCCTGCCGATACCGGCTTCCTCAGCAATTTCTTTAAGCGAAAAATCCATTGCTTCCTTCAGCTCCCGGATAGTCGGCTTTATTACTTCGCCGTCCAGCACTTTCTTTCCGGCTCTGCGTGCTTCTTCCATCTTCAAACCAACATAGTACACTATCTGTAAAGGTGATTTACAAATAGCTGCTATCCGTTTTCTCGCCTCGTCTGTAATTGCATCTCTAAAAACCGATTTGATATATTTAATGCGTTGGTCAATCTTCATCCAGCCTTCGCCTTCGTTAAGCTGTAAGGTTTGACATCTCCAAAGCACTTCCTGTCTGCTTTCTATCTTCGCCAGTAGTTCAGGATGCCCGGTAATAATAACAGAGAACAATGGGCCGATTCCGTTGAAAGTAGCTTCGCGTAATTCCTTTAATGCTCTAAATGTATTTGCATGTATGCGGTGTCCTTCGTTTATCAAAACGGAAATAAACTTTTTCTCATTCACATGCTTAGCGCCTACGATTCTTGTAAGCTGTCGGCTTCTGGCTTCAAGATCTCTTTTCGGCGATTCATTCGAAAGGTCATATATCATCGCGTTAATGATTGAGGAAATGTCCAGCTTCTCTTTATAATAATTTTGAACATTAACAAAAATTGTATCTTTCTGTTTTTCTTCAATCGCCTGTGTATGCAGAACATTCTTACCCATTCCTTTATCGCCGATAACCACCAACATTTGATTTTGTTCAATCGCGTCAACAATATCATTCTTAAAATTTTCGCAAGTGTTATCCCAAAAGAAACCTTGCTTTTCCAAACCGAATTGTCTTAATAGACTTTTTCTAATTTCTATCATTTGGCACCTTCCTTTAGTTGTCATCCCGGACTTGATCCGGGATCTGTTTTAATTCATTTATTAATTCTTTCCAGTTCCACTGACTATGAACATGCAGCAGAACAGCCGCCAGCATCAACACCACTTCCGGCGGCTGCTTCCTTAATTCAATTACTATCTCATCAATCAATTCCATTTTTGCTCTTGAACTTAAACTTACTCTTGAACTTGGACTTCTTCTTCTTTACCGGCGCTGGAAAAATTCAAATTCAAAGTTTTCCATTTTGCATTTTGATTTACGCGCTCCTGAAGAATAATATATTGCCTTTTGCCGATGGGCGTTTCGGATTTACTAAGCAGATCCATTGCCTCAACCCATTCCGGATCGTTGATCTCATATTGCTTTAGCGCCCTTAAATCCGTTACGTTAACAAGTCCTTCTTTATTCGTCTTAAACAATTCATCAACAACTTGTTTTAAAAATGGATGAGCATTCTGTCCCCATTTTTTTAAGCAGCTTTTTATCTTTGCTTCCGCAAGCTGCCGCGTATCATCAAGCTGGATAATATCGTTTGTCTTAATGACAACACGTTTCGTGTTCGCATAGTTCGAAAGAGTTAAATTATTTAGATCCTCGACCTTTTCGGATTTATGATATTTTCTCCAGAACTTTTGAAAACTGTTTACGTCGTCAAAGATTTTTTCTTTGGCAATATTCATTTTGCTTTCAAAAGATTTCGCCTTGCCGAATATCTTATCGACAACGCGATCTCGTTTAAGATGATCCTTTCTTACCATCTCAACCGGCACTTCATTACCGCGGCTGTTAATCATAACCTTGCCGCTGAATTCTTTCTTAACCATTTGCCGACTCCTTAATTTTATAATTTGACATTTCGCTATATAATCTCTCAATCTCTGCTTTGCGGACAACATTGATCGTATGGTATAATTCAATTTTTTCTTTATTGTCTTCGTGGAAATTCGCGTTGCTGTTATCCGCTTGCAGCTCTTTATAAATATCCTGAGCATATAGATCAAGAGCCTCGACTTCCGTAATCGCCTCGGGATGTTTTCCCTTCGCAGTTCTAATGAGTTCTTTTGTTATTATTGTCATGACACTTTTCCTTTCAAATAATTTTTAATTTTTAATTATTTAAGCTTCCGCTGCCTTGTTGAATATATAGCTCAGCAAATCATCTATATATTTTTTCTTTCTTCCTTCTTCAGTAGTAATCATTTCATCAAACACATCCGCATAGCTCTCATATGTTCCCTCGCCTCTATCCTCAAGCCTCTTGCCAATGTACACCTTCGCTTCATATTCGCTTTCAAAACATTCCTCAGCAATAGCTTCATCAAACTTCGTAACCGGCTCAAACTTCTTAACCCGCGGCTTCAAATACTTTATTTTGCTGACTTCTGACTTCTGACTTCTCACTTCTTCTTTCACTTCCGTCTCCACCGCTTGCCTGTAAGTAGCCTTCTCGCGGTGTTCATAATCGCCAAGCTCCACATAGCCTTTTGTCGCCTTCAAAATAACCGGTTTAGAATATTCCTCAATCAACTCACCGACAACCTCACCGTGCAGATTCTTATAAGCCCTAACCCGCTTGCCGATCCAGTTGGCTGGACATTGATACGGCTCATTATTAATCGAGATTAAACACGTATTCAAAACGGTGCGCTCCCACGGCTTGGCGATTACCTCTCTCAGATCGACTTCAATTTCCCTCGGCGGATTTGCGGCAATGCTTGTTAGGTAAGCATGCCCGCGCGTGTAGCTCTTTAACGGATGCTGCCATTCCAAAAGCTTAACCATAAAATCAAAAAGCAGTTCATTATATTCTTGAAGATAAATTGTTTTGCCTTCGCCCATCTTAATTGCCGTAGGCAGTTCAAAGCGCTGCCATAGCATCTTCCAGCCGCTTTCTCTTTTTTGTATGCCGCGTTTTTTGTATGGCTGGGAAAGTTCACTTTTAATTTCTAATTTTTCTAAGAGCGCTTTAACGGATGCGTCTTTTATAAAGCTTCCGTTATCTGTCTTTAAAGTTTCGGGCAAATATTTTAACGGCAGTTCATCTTCTTCCCGGGTGTAAGCGTAATTCAAAAATTCAATTCCAAGTAAAACAGATTCGCCGGTGGCTGCATAAGCTTTTGCGGCGCTTACACGGCTGTGCGCGTCTGTAATGCCTACAATCCATGTTCTAAATCTGTGGTCATCCATTTTGTAATAAAGAGATTTGCCGGAAACTTTTAGAAGATAATCTGATTTCGAATTGTCGTATTTATAAATCTGAAAATATTTGGACCTTGTAAAATCAAGTTGATGCTGCTGGTTTGCGTAGCCCGCTTCCACTCTTACTATCGGATCGCGCTGCCTGTAGCCCATCTCATTCAATCTTCGGTTCACCGTAGATTGCTTCAGTAATTCCGCGCCTGGTAAATTCTTCTCTTGAGCAATCTCGATGCAGATATCGGTTGCAAGCTCTCTCTCATCCAGCCCGATAAGCATGCCGCGTGTTTTTATTTTAGCAATTTCATGTATCAGATTTTCCGGGATCTTCTTTTCGCGTATCACCGTTTTTTTCGGTCCAACTTTTCTCCTAATCTCCCGGTAAATTGTATGCTTGCTTATATTATAAATGCTCGCATACTGTTCGATTAATTTCCCCCGTGCACCTTTCGGTGCGGCACTCAATTCAGCGTTTATCTTCATAAAATCTATCATGTGTTTTTTGTTTCTGATTGAGTTAATAAATTTTTTAATTGTTTGTTTGGCATTTTGTTCAAGGCATTATATTTTGCCTGATCTCCGATTGCCAGTATGCGCTGCATCCCGACGATAACTTTTCCGGCTTCATAATTCATCAGCATTTGTACTGCTTTCTGTTTGCCGGTCTGCTTAAAAATAAAACCCAACAATCTTTTGTTGCTGTCTTCTGACTTCTGACTTCTGTCTTCCGATTCATTCCATTGCAATAAATTTTCAAGAATCGAAATCCGTTCCGCCTGCATTGGAGTAAGATGATGCTGATACCCGCGCTCTCCGGTTCCATAATATTTTTTCTTTGCCACATCCCCGGTCGCTGAGTGTTTTTCTGCCTCAGCAGAAAAACGTATCGAAGCGACCGACTTAGAAAGATGCTTAATAAAATCCCCCGCCATCTTCGAAGAAAAATTCTTATCCGTTGTTGAATTGACTCCATACCGCGAAAGATTCATCCGGTAATTTTCATCATCAAGATGTAGTTTCGATTTTAAAGTGTGTATCGCTTTTATCTGTGCTGTCGATGCCATTTTATTTTCTTAAATATTTTATTCCAACATTCCACTACTCCAACACTCCATTTCCCTTATAAATCCCCCGGCTGTCAAACCAACCGGGGAACGGAGAGAAACATGAAAAATGCCGGTGTTATTAGCCTGCCGCGGCAAAGCGCAGCAAAGCCGGGAAGCGCCACCGCCGGCTGGGCGCCGCTCAGATCATTCAAGGATGACCGTATCGTAAATACTTGAACAGCGTGAATGTACTTCGTCAATCCGTCTGATTAAATCCTGCACATCCCGGCGTATGCTTTCGGGATCTTCATCCGTAACGCCCGCCTTAACAAACGTTTCAACAAACTCATTTAGCAGCGCGCTTGCGTTGCTCAATCTTCTTTTCTTATCCGCCAGCAGACTCGCCGTCGGGCCATATTGCATTTCAATCTCATCAATCTCTTCCTTCTTTGCCTGCAGTTTCTCAAAATCTTTTTCGATGGAATTTTTTTCTTCCTTAAGAAGCGCAACCTCTTCGGTTAGCTGGGAAATTTTCGATTTATATTTTTTAGTTGTTTCAGAAATTATTTTAGAAAGTTCCTTCGCACTTGCGTCCTTAATTTCCTCGATAAGCAATTCGTGATCGGCAACTTTAGTCTTACCTTCTTTGATCAAATCTTTGATGTTTTCATCTTCGAGTTTGGTAAGTTCATAAAGTTTTGCCATGCCTAATTGAGCCAATTCATTTGCGTTGAGATCATGCGACATTAATGTCGTGTTTTCTAAAGTATCACCCGAAGTGATTTGTATAAGTCCATTACCCGTAAGAGATTTCGAAACGGCATCAAATTTGTTTGCAATTTGATATAACCTTTGCGCTTGTCTTATACCAAACGGAAGCATTGTTGAACAATATTCGTCTTTGCTTCCGCAATTCAATCCCAAATAAAGTTTCTCATCAAATATTTTTTTGATAGAAACTGCCGAAATAAACGCCCCCATCAGCACTTGATTATGGACATAAGATGCAAGCCTCTGCGTCTCGTGTGTTACTTCAACAAACTGCCCGGTCTCCTGGTCCAAGATTGTTAGAGCATTTTCATTTTTCTTTTGCACTGCCATTATATTTTCTCCGTATTATTTTTTAATAAATATTTTTCATCATTGCTGGGCACTGAGCTTGTCGAAGCGCCAATTATTTTTTCCTCAGCCTCTTCCTTCGAAGCAGACGTATGGTGATTAAAAGGCGAGCCGTAATGGAAACCTTTTTCATCTTCCCAACCAACCGGCGCCGCCTTCATCAAATGCAAAACATATAACGCAGATAAAGCACTGATGATTAAATAACAAAACACTATAGCCAATAACATATTCCCTCCGTTGTTTTATTCATGCAATCATGCATTCATGCTATTTTAAAATCGCCTGTCTAGTTAACCCAAATTTTTCCGCAACCTTCTCTCCTGATTCAAATGAGAGAAAGAAATTTCTTAAGGCAAACTCATGATCTTCCGATTCAACCAATTTGGTTGAATTCTTTAAATTCAACCGTTTCCGGATTCGGCGGATTTGCCTGTCACTGCAATCAAGCCGCTTAGCAATCTCTGCTTGTGTAAAGCCTATTCCCAGCATCTCCGCCACGCGGACTTTATCAATTAATTTCGGCACGTTTATAACCTCCGGTAATTAGCAGGATGAACCATTCGCGGCGATGCGTCTTAAGCGAAAGTTCTTTGGAATAATTCAATTCAAAATCAGAAGGCGGGACTCCGTTGATAGCGCGTCCAAGCTGTCTTCGCATATATAATTCCCGCCTCATCTGTTTCCTGTTCAATCGTAATGCATGTAAAATTATTTTAGATTTGTTACTCATTATTTTTTTCTCCCATCTTCCATGTTCCATTTCCCATCTTCCATCAAAACAACTCCTCCTGGCCGGTGTTTTTCTTAGTCGCATAGTGCTCAATCGAAGCTGCTGTGGTTATAAGCTCCCGGTTTGCGCTAAAGAATTTTTCATAAGCCTCCGGGTTATTCTTCTTTAGATATTCCATAAATGCTTTAATCGCATCGGTAGACTTTTGGGTAAAGTCGTTCGCCATGTCATATTCATCTCCCTTTGCTATCTTAGTGGCTGGCAACTTGACAAACACGCCGCCGCACTCCCAGCATAGTCTTTCAAGAAGCTTAAACCTCTTGCGTCTTTTCATCAATGGGACCACAACCTCAAGCGGGGTTGGATGAGTGCAGTCGAGATTGATGATCTGGGATAGATAGCCTTGTGTTTTGTTTAGAAATGCCGCGGTTTGCTTGCCGGTTTCATCCGCTTTATCAAGCTCATTTCCGTAGATTAAAATCCGCGTTTCTTTTTTAACATCAGTTACGTAATCCATCTAAAAGATTCCCTCTAATTTTAATAGACTTAAAGAAATTAATTTGTTATTTTTAATCATCACAAAGAAGCAAGAAGGTGCCGCTATGGATATGGATGATATTTTTATTGAAATGCGAAAGCGAACCCATGATCTCGATATTGAAATCGAAGCGGAGTTCAATGCGTTGAAACAGATGGTATTTGAATTACATAGTAAGTTATTTGATGAAAGCATTGAAGACTCCGCTAATAAATATGATGCATTGTTTAAGAAATATTTGGCTGATCTGAAACGGGCTGATCTTGTTCTATTGAAGCCTCGGTAAGATTGTAAAATTTTTCTCTTGATTGTCTTCTTCTTTCAAGCGCGTTTCGCACCTCATCTTGCTGGATTTCAGCAAGCTGCAGTAAAAATTCAACTTTTTGTTTTAAAGTTGCATTTTCTCTGATATATTGAATTGAGTTTTTGTTTTCAGACATGTTCTTTTTTGATTTCAAAAAAGAAAGTTTCTTCTTGAAAAATCCGCAGATGCTGAGCCTATGATTGATTTTTGCGGAGGTAAGATTTTTCCTGGGAAAAAAATCGGTTAAATTGATTATCCAGTTGCGAAGTACGACATTGTTTGGATCGTAATATTTCATGATGGTTCCTTTTTATTTAGTTGATTGATTGAGGTTAATGCGTTTGAAATCTGTTCTTTAAAAAAGTCAGAGTAATTATCCATGAACTCTTCTATTTCATTCCAGGTCATTTCAACTTCACGAGTTTTACCGGTTCTAACGTTTTCGAGAACGACCTTCATTTTTTTTTGCTCTATAACCGGCTGTTTTTGCGAATTATTTATATTTTTTTCTTGTGTCATGCGGCTTTATGTTCTCCGTCCAGCAATTGGTTCATTCGTATTTTTATTTTCAATGCCTTGCGTTTACCCGCGAGGATCATACAGAGATATTGCTGGGATATTCCTAGTTCCTTTGCAAGTCTTGGTCTATCCGGTTTCAAATATTTGGTTCTTTTAATTGTTTTGTTCATAGGAGTTTTTTTTATTAAATTTTTGTTACATTTTTTTAACACTGCTAACTTAATCAATTGACAAATCTTTGTCAAGCGAAATCTTTATCAATTGATAATTATTTTTTAACTATGAGTTTAGGCGAAAAAATCAAAGAATTTGGATTGAAAAAATTTGGAAGTCTAAAGGCTTTCGCAGAGGCTGTTGATAAATCACCACCCGATTTATCTCAATACCTCGGCCCGAATGCGCGGAGAGACCCAGGTGCTCCATTATTAAAAAAACTTTATGACCTTGGTTGCGATTTGAATTGGTTATTTGCAGATGCCGGGGATAAGAATACAGAAAAAAAAGTGACCTATGAAGATTCAACTATAAAGGTTCTTAGAATAAAGGTTGATTCGCTGGAAACCGAGAATAAACAATTAAAAAAAAGTATCCAAATTATTGCTAAAAATTTACCAGACGTTTAATATGGACAATTCTAAAAAGATCAATCTCGTTATTCCTATAATTTTTGCAATTTTACTTTCGATTCCTCTATTTACAATGATTAAAAATAAGGTTAATGAATCGATTACTCCTACTAATCATATTATTGAATTATCGGTAACCGGTTCGGCTTACAGTGCATTTGTTACTTATTCAAATTCCTCCGGAGGCACAGAACAAATTTCAGGCGTTAAATTACCTTGGTCTAAATCTTTTGTTTGTAAGGGGAAAAATATTATTTCTCTTATCGCCCAAAATCGATCGATAGAAGGGGATATAGTCGTAACTATCTATGTAGATAATGTCCCCGTTAATAGTTCAAGGTCAGAAGGTAGTTATGTTGTTGCTACTACCTCTACGATGGTTGATGATGATTAAAAAAAATGACCGGTTCCGCCACCGGTCTGAGGTGGGTATTATTTTTTTAATTTTGTAAGGTGACTGATTATATCTTTTAGATTTTCACTTAGAATATAATCTTTTATTCCATAGTCCTTTTCAACATTTAAGAGTATTTGATAAAGTAGTTTAGCTTGCCTAATAATAGACTGTATTTGTCTTAGTTGAATATGAATTTCGGCAAAGGACATTGTACCTCCCTGAATTTTGTTTAGTTATTGAAATAGTGGTCCTTAATTTTCAAGATATGAACCCCAAAAAGAGGTGAAAAGTGGAAAATATACGGAACCGACCCTGCCAACGTATCCAGAAGGATATGCCCCGGGTACTCGCGTAATCCCGGAAGTCGGCTCCGATAAAAATCGAATCCGGACTTTCTGAATACGTTGGCATATGAAAATTAGTTAATTATTTATTAATCACCAAGCTTATAAAAGCCATGTTTTGTTGTTATTTCATATTACCTCCAATGTTAAAAGAAATTTTGCGTTTTTTATTTAATCTTTCAAGTTTATTCTAATTTATTCTATGCTATTAAATCTTTGTTTAATGTCCGCTTTTGCTTATGCTAAAAGCAGTTACTTTGTTGCAGTTATTACATTAATTTATTTAACCCCCTTTGTAGGAGCAAGCTATGAGCAAAGAATTAAAATTAAGAGTCTTTATTAGTTATAACCACTTGGACGATCACTATGCCAAAGAATTTATTAAACACATTGCCCCATTGAAAAGTAAACAACTACCGGCTGTAAGCCGGTAGCTTTAGGTTCGTCTAAAGCCGACTTCGGCTAATCACTTATCCGAAAATCTTCGTCTTCTTTCTCAACATCCTGATTTTCTATATATTGCATTATT
>JAKAKL010000023.1 GCA_021824565.1 Bacteroidota bacterium
CTTCTTTTTGACTCATTGTCAGTATTCCTTCCATTGCGAGAACTCCTTTTTTCTGAGTTCTCTAATTTAATTTTTACTGACATTTCTACTGAGTCCAATCTATGACATTTCTATGGAGTTATTACACCGCTGGATTAGAGATGAGTGCTTATTAGTTTTTTAACAAATAAATGCTTACTTTCCATTAAATAATAATCCGAAATAAATAGTTAAGTATTAGTAAAAAAGATTGAAGAAAGAAGCTCTGCCGTGTTAGCGATAAGGAAAAAGACAACCGTTAAGGATAGAAAAATTATTATTGAAATACCGGAAATCTTTGGCGACCAGGTTGAAATTATTATACTCTCTGATGTTGATGAAAAAAAAGTAGATTACTGGAGCGAACAAGAAATTGAAAATATGGGGAAGTCTAAATCTCATGCAAAAGATATTGACAATGAGGATTATTCAAAATGGTAGGAAAAATATTCCTTACTAAAATTTTTTTCACTGATTTATCAGACTACAAAATCCTGCCTGCTTTAATTATCAAAGAATACAAAGACGAAGACTTTTTATACCTGCCGCTTACTACAAATCTCAAACTAAAAGGAACAATAATTTCACCGCCAGATTTAAAATCGGGTGAACTCAAAAAAACATCTGTGGTTATTGTACCTAAAATTAGCATTATACACAAAAGTTTTTTGATAAAAGAAATTGGTAAAGTTAAAGAGGCTATATTTAAGCATATTTTAAAAGAAATTTGCTTCTCCTTCGACTGTTTCCAATTTCTTTAATTGAATTATGAATGATTACTAAACTCTGTGGAAAAAATTTTAATTATAGATGACGACCAATCAATTAGAAATACTTTAACAGGCTATTTAAAGAAACAAGACTATGAAGTTTTTTCCGCTGCTGACGGTCTTGAAGGGATTGAGCTTGCAAAAACAGAACTTCCGGATTTGGTAATTACAGATATCCGGATGCCGGGCGCAGACGGATTTGAAGTTCTGAAATGTATTAAAGAAATCGACCCGCATATTCACGTAATTATAATTACTGCATTCGATGATATGCACAGTACTGTTAAAGCCATGCAGCAAGGCGCTTATGATTATATCGAGAAGCCGCTTGAGATTGACAAACTGAAAATTACCATTCAGCGCGCGCTTGAAAATAAAAAGCTAAGCGACGAGCTTAATTCATTTGTAGGCGAGAAGACTGAAGAATACGAACTTAAAAATACTCTAATCGGGAAAACTCCGCAGATGAAGCAAGTTTATAAAAAAATCGGACAGGTTTCCACAAGCCGCGTTACGGTTCTAATTCAAGGCGAAAGCGGTACGGGTAAGGAGTTGGTCGCACGGGCAATTCATTACAGCGGCATAACGAAGAACCATCCTTTCGTAGCAGTCAATTGCACTGCGCTTACAGAATCTCTTTTAGAAAGTGAATTATTCGGTCATGTTAAAGGAGCTTTTACCGGTTCTATCCGCGACAAGAAAGGAAAGTTTGAACTAGCCGGAGAAGGTACAATCTTTCTTGATGAAATTTCCGAAGTCTCTCCAAATCTGCAAGTAAAACTTTTGCGGATTCTTCAGCAAAAAGAATTTGAGAAAGTCGGCGGCGAAAATTTAATTCCCATGAAAGCTAGAGTAATTGCTGCTACCAACAAGCGCCTAAGTGAGCTTGTTAAAGCAGGAAAGTTTCGCGAGGATTTATATTACCGCCTAAAAGTTTTTTCAATTGATATCCCCCCGCTGAGAGAAAGAATTGATGACATACCTTATCTCGTCAGCCATTTCTTAAATAAAATAAATCTGGAGCTTCATAAAAACGTTAATAAAATTCCGGAAGACGTTACTGAGTTACTTAAGAATCATTTCTGGATTGGCAACGTGAGAGAATTGGAAAATACACTGATGCAAGCTGTCGTACTATCAAGCGACGACGTACTGTTGAAGGAAAATATTCTGCTCAGAAAAACCGAACAACCTTCCGGTGCCGACAAACATGTATCTAAAGTCGAATATATTTCACTCGAAGATTTGGATAAGCGGCACATCAAAAATATTCTGGATGCTTTGAAGTGGGATAAAAATAAGGCTCATAAAATACTTGGCATTTCTTTGCCCACACTTTATTCCAAGATTGAACATTACAAGTTGTCGCCGTTTGAAAAAGAAGCGGATTGAATTTTAAATTCTTTAAAAATATTTAAACTTCTTTAATCACCCAATAATTTCACCCACCATTAATTAAAAATTCAAACTTAATCTAAGCAATTTTACTTGGCATAATAATTTCGATTATTAGATCGTTTAAGGAAAATATTTCTAAGAAAGATCAAGCAGATGATAAGATTTTCAAGACTAATTTTTTATTTATTAATACCAATTTCAATTTTTGCACAAACAGCGAATGATAATTTAAATGCTCTAGTAAATGAAGCCCTCCGAAATAATCCGCAGCTTAAGGCGGCTAACAGCCAGACTTTAGCCGAGCAGACTAAAGTAAAGCAGGTAATTGCCTGGGATCCGCCGCAGGTTGGAATCTCATTTTATCAAACTCCGATTCAGTCTTTTCCCAATCCAATTAGGAATGGGATGGAGACTGATTATTACATTCAGCAGATGTTTCCTTTTCCCGGCAAGCTTAGCAGCATGGGAAAGTCCGCAGAAAGCAATGCAGCAATGTACGGGGAACAGTACAAAGAATTGCAGCGTGAAATAATTAGAGAAGTGAAATCCGGTTTTTATGAACTCTATTTCGTTCAAAAGAAAATTGAGATAAATAAAGAAAACCAGATTTTGCTTCAGCAGCTTGCAAACATTACCGCAAAGCAGTATCAGGTGGGAATGGGCAGCCAATCGGATATGCTTCGGGCGCAGACGGAGCTTTCCACTTTGATTAACGACGGCGTTAATCTTGAAAAAGAAAAAAGAAACGATGAGACGATGCTGAACACAGTCCTAAACCGTCCGGCGGATGGAACTTTTCCAAACATAACTTCGATAGAAGATACTATTCCAAATTGGAGCTTCAACCAGCTTTCAAATTTAGCATATGAAAACAGACCGGAGCTGAAAGCAATGCAGTACAATGTGAAGATGAATGAAGCAGAGCTTGCCTCGTCTAAGCTGGAATATTATCCTGACATAATGGTGCAGCTTATGTACAAAAACATGACCGGCACTTCGAATGATTTCTGGTCGACGATGGTTGGAGTGAATATTCCGATCGCGTTCTGGTCGAAGGATAAATTTTCAGGTAAGGTTGAAGAAAACAAGATCAATATCAGCACCGCCGAAGAACAGCTTAATGCCGATAAGAATATGGTCGCAAGCCAGGTTCAGAACGCGCTCATTAAAATTGAAAGCAATAAAAATCTAATCGATCTTTACAAGAACACAGTAATTCCGCAGGCTCAGCAGACCCTTCAGTCGACTCTTGCAGCGTACCAAACCGGCAAGACCGAGTTTCTAATGATTATCGACGCGTATAAAATGGTACTGATGGCAAAGCAGGATTATTACATGTCGCAGATGAATTACATGCAAAGCCAGGCGCTGCTTGAGCAGGCAGTCGGGCTTAGTGTCAATCAGATAAAAGAAAAAATCAAGTAAGAGTTTAAGGAGAAATTCAAAAATGAAAAAGTTAATTATAGTTGGATTAGCTGCGGTACTAGTTGGACTTGGCGCCGGGTGGTTGCTGTTTAGAAATAATTCCAACTCCGCTTCCAACAACAAACCCGGTGAAAGAAAAATTCTTTACTACCGTTCTCCGATGAATCCTACGGTAACATCAAAAGTACCGATGAAGGATGAAATGGGAATGGATTACGTCCCGGTTTATGCTGATGACAATTCATCGGGACAAAGAAAAATTGCATACTACCGTTCCCCAATGAATCCGCAGGAAACTTCTCCGGTTCCAAAGAAAGATGAGATGGGAATGGACTACGTTCCTGTTTATGCAGACCAGATCGGATCAAATCAAATTCACATCGATCCGGCAACACAGCAGAACATTGGAGTAACAACCGAGCTTGTGAAAAAGATGAAGCTATCCCGAACGGTACAAACTACTACCAATATCGCCTACGATGAAACAAAGCTTTATACTATCTCTACAAAAATTATGGGATATGTTGAAAAGCTTTATGTCGATTACACCGGTCAGTTTGTAAAGAAAGGTCAACCGCTGCTTAGCATTTACAGTCCGGATCTGGTAAGTACGCAGGAAGAATATCTTCAAGCAATAAAGTATAGAAATCAAATTTCTGCAAACGGCTCAGCGATAAGTAAACAAGGCGCCGAGCAGCTTGTTGAAAGCGCTAAACGAAGGCTTCTATACTGGGACATAACAGAAAAAGAAATACAAGCTCTTGAGAAAAGAGGAACTCCTGAAAAGACAATGACGATTTATTCTCCTGCGAACGGAATTGTTACAGACAAAATGGTAATCAACGGTCAGAGCATTATGCCGGGAATGGCGCTTTACAAAATTGCGGACCTTTCCGACGTCTGGGGTCTTGCACAAATTTACCAGTATGAACTTCCATGGATAAGGCTTGAAGATAAAGTTGATTTGCAGCTTTCATATCTCCCCGGAAAAACTTTTCAAGGAAGAATAACTTATATCTATCCTTACCTCGATACCGATGCGAAGACAGTTCAGGTAAGAATCGAAATTCGTAACTCAAATAATTACGAATTCAAGCCAGGCATGTTTGCAGATGCAACTATAAAATCGCCGTTAACACTTGAGACAGTAGCCGTTCCTAACCAGGCGATCATTCATACCGGAACAAGAGACGTTGCGATTATCGCTCTCGGCAACGGCTACTTTAAACCCGTAAACGTTACGCTTGGAGCGCGCAGCGACAACGGCTATGTACAGGTTCTTAACGGTCTCAGCGAAGGTGAAGATATCGTTACCTCATCAGAATTTTTAATCGACTCCGAAAGCAACCTTAATGCAGCGTTAAATAATATGCAGGCTGGTAATGACAACCAAGAACAAAACTCAAATTCGCAGAACAATTCCAATGGAAGTTCATCAACTGACACCGGAAATATGAAAGGTATGCAGATGAACGGTGGAAAGAATATGCAAAAAGGAAAAACGGATCATTCTTCTCCGGTTGAGTATAAAGGAACTATTGATGTAAAGTCAATTGACGATAACAATGACGGGAAAGTTTACCAGTGCCCGATGGACTTCAACGTTCTTTCCGATAAGCCGGGCGTCGATCCGAAATGCGGAATGAATCTGAAAGAAGTTTCGATCAAGCAAGCCGAAGAGAATTTAGTTAAACATGGTTTTAAAGTTAGATAATCCTCTGTGTCTTTGTGTCTCAGTGGTGAATCTTTTTACCACTGAGACACGGAGACACAAAGAAAAAAAATATTTCGGAGTTTAGATGTTAGAAAAAATTATAGAATACTCAGTCAAGAATAGATTTCTTGTAATTCTTGCGGTCGTCTTTCTGATGGGCTGGGGAATTTATTCGCTCTACACAATTCCCGTAGATGCAATTCCGGACTTGAGCGACGTACAGGTTATCATCTACACAAAATACGACGGGCAATCTCCCAAAATAGTTGAAGACCAGGTAACGTATCCGCTTACCACTGCGCTCGTATCTGTTCCCGGCGCAAGTGTGGTTAGAGGATATTCGTTCTTCGGCTATTCTCTTGTTTACGTAATTTTCAAAGACGGAACGGACCTTTACTGGGCGCGCAGCCGCGTGCTCGAATACCTTAACTACGCGGCTAAGCGGCTGCCCACCGGTGTCGTTCCTACATTGGGACCGGATGCGACCGGAGTCGGATGGGTGTTTGAATACGCACTCACTTCAAATAAACGATCGCTTGCTGATCTTCGCACCATTCAAGATTGGTATTTGAAATACCAGCTCAGCACGGTGCCGGGAGTTGCAGAAGTTGCAAGCGTAGGCGGATTTGTAAAACAATATCAGGTAACAGTCGATCCGGCAAAACTGCTCGCATACAATATCCCGCTCAACATGGTTGAGATGGCGCTGAAGAAATCCAACAACGATGTTGGCGGCGAAACTATTGAAATGGGCGAATCGGAATTTATGATAAGAGGATTGGGTTATATAAAATCCATTCAAGATGTAGAGAACATTCCGGTAATGGTTGATAAAAGGACAAACACGCCGGTTTATATAAAAGATATTGCTAACGTTACCTACGGACCTGAGATGCGCCGGGGTATTGCCGAGCTTGACGGCAAGGGCGAAACTGTCGGCGGAATTATTGTAATGCGCTACGGTGAGAATGCGCTTGAGACTATCCAGGCGGTTAAAAAGAAATTAGCCGAGCTAAAGCAAGGTCTTCCACCCGACGTAAAAATTACGACGGTGTACGACCGCTCAGGCTTGATTGAAAGAGCTATCGACACACTAAAAGATAAATTGATAGAAGAAATTTTAATCGTCGCACTGGTTTGTATTTTATTTCTGCTGCATGCGCGGAGCGCCTTCGTCGCAATCTTTACTCTTCCCACAGCAATATTGATGTCGTTCATAGTAATGAAAATGCAGGGAATAAACGCGAACATAATGTCGCTCGGCGGAATAGCCATCGCAATCGGCGCAATGGTTGATGCGGCGATAATTATGATTGAAAACGCGCACAAGCATATTGAGCACGACATGCTAAAACCGCCGGACCAACGGCGCGACCGCTGGCAGTTAATTACCGAAGCGGCAAAGGAAGTCGGTCCTTCCCTATTCTATTCGCTGCTTGTTATAACAGTTTCATTCATCCCGATCTTTACTATGGAAGCGCAGGAAGGAAGATTGTTCAAGCCTCTGGCTTTTACAAAAACTTATTCCATGGCTGGCGCTGCAATTCTTTCTATTACACTTGTGCCGGTGCTGATGGGATATTGGATACGCGGCAGGATTATGCCGGAAGAAAAAAATCCTATCAATAAATTTTTGATTAAGATTTATCACCCGGTGGTGGACTTCGTCATCAATCATTGGAAGTATGTTTTAATTACCACCATTGTTCTTCTCGGAATTACAATATTTCCCTTCTCCAGAATCGGCAGCGAATTTATGCCGCCGCTTTACGAAGGCGATTTGCTCTACATGCCGACGACTCTTCCGGGAATTTCTGTTACTAAAGCAAGAGAATTACTTCAGCAGACAGATAAAATAATCGCCTCTTTCCCGGAAGTAAAAAGAGTGTTCGGCAAAGTCGGAAGAGCTGAAACGGCAACTGATCCCGCCGGTCTCGATATGATGGAAACGACAATCATGTTGAAACCGGAAAGCGAATGGCCCAAAGGAATGACTGTGAAAAAATTAATCGATCAGATGGACCAGGCAATTCACTTCCCGGGATTGACCAACGCCTGGACGATGCCGATTAAAACAAGAACAGACATGCTCAGTACAGGAATTAAAACTCCGGTAGGAATTAAAATCTCCGGTCCTAATCTGGACACTTTGCAGGCAATAGGTGAAAAAGTTGAAGCTATTATGCGGACAGTTCCCGGCACTCTCAGCGCTTATGCGGAGAGAACTGTCGGCGGCAACTACGTTGATATAAATATTAATCGTGAAGAAGCTGCAAGATATGGATTGACAATTCAGGATGTTGAAGACGTAATTCAATCTGCAATGGGAGGAATGAATGTAACTACTACTGTTGAAGGACTTGAAAGATTCCCGGTTAATTTACGATATGGAAGAGAACAGAGAGATAACATCGATGACTTGAAAAGAGTGCTTGTTCCAACTCCTACCGGCGCGCAGGTGCCGATGGGACAGCTTGCTGATTTTTCAATTCACAAAGGTCCGATGATGATTAAAACTGAAGGCACTAGACCCAACGCCTGGGTTTATGTTGATCTTAAAACTTCCGACATCGGTTCTTATGTGAAAAGTGCACAGCGCATTGTTGCTCAGAACATAAAGCTTCCAACCGGCTACAGCCTTGTGTGGAGCGGTGAGTTTGAATATATGGAACATGCAAATAAGCGCTTGATGTTGGTTATCCCATTAACGCTGTTCATTATTTTCTTAATTATTTACTTAAATACAAAATCGTTAAAGAAAGTCGCCATTATTTTTCTTGCGGTTCCCTTCTCTCTTGTCGGCACGTTCTGGCTGCTGTACATACTCGGATACAATTTGAGCATTGCTGTCTGGGTCGGAATAATTGCTCTCGCCGGGTTAGATGCCGAAACCGGAGTAGTAATGCTTCTTTACCTTGATGTTGCCTACAAAGAACGGCATGACAAAGGAATGATGAGAGGACTTAAAGATTTGATTAACTCAATTCATCACGGTGCAGTAAAACGAGTAAGACCCAAAATAATGACGGCATCTGTTATCGTTGCCGGTTTGGTTCCAATTATGTGGAGCGGCGGCGCAGGTGCCGATGTAATGAAGAGAATTGCTGCGCCTATGCTTGGCGGCGTTGTCACGTCTGTGCTGATGGAACTTGCCGTCTACCCGGTAATTTATTATCTATGGAAATCCTACGAGCTTAAAAAGCAATTTAAACTTGAAGGTAAACTTTTAGAAAATTAAAAAGTAATTAATAGAGATGACATCGTATGTTTAAAAGTAATTATATTAGGATAGGGAGATATGGTGATTAAGTCCGAGATGTCATAGGTCTAAAGACCGGAAAAGATGATAGAGCCTCACCATATCTAACTCCAAAACC
>JAKAKL010000050.1 GCA_021824565.1 Bacteroidota bacterium
TTAACATAACTGCAAGTGTATCGGATATTATAAAGATTACAAGTGTAATTTTTAAAATAGACGGCAATCTATTAGGCAGCGCTATTTCTTTGCCGCCGTTTAGTGTATCATTGAATTCAGCCCAGCTTTCAAATGGCTCGCATACTTTAACAGCCGTAGCCGTTGATTTATTAGGCAACAGTAAGACCACTTCAATTAATATTATTACCCAAAATTCTCTTACTGATGTTGGCTCAACTAAAGAACTGCCGGCTCAATTTAAACTTGAGCAGAATTATCCTAATCCTTTTAATCCGTCAACTAACATTGAATTTGCCCTTCCTGTTTCTTCTCATGTTGTTTTGGAAATTTATAATATGCTCGGGCAAAAGATTACCACTTTAATTGATGAGGACATGAGCGCCGGACATCATACTGTTTCGTGGAATGCAGTTTCTTCTAACCGACAATTGTCAAGTGGAATTTATATTTATCAACTGCGCGCAGGGAATATGGTATTGCAGAAAAAAATGAATCTGTTAAAATAATTCTTGAGCGTTTATTTTCATTTAATGATTTTATCCAGTAAGGCTGTGTAAAAAACATATCTTATTTTCCGGGTCCTGAATTGTATGCAGGAAAGGTTTGGCTCGGGAGATAAGAAATACCAATATGTTTATTTGCGCAGCCTCTTTTATTAAACAAGCTTTCCCTAAACATTTTCAAATCCTTGTAGTAAAAACTACTACAAACTATTTTCTTTACACTACAAAAGACATACATAATTATCTACAATTAAACAGGCGCTTTTTAACATTTCTAAGAACGCAAATACATACATAATTATAGTAACTCGTTCTATACCGCAGCACATACCCGCTTCCATATTTTTGATCCCACAATTAATTAACTATTTAAAATTTCAAACAAAGAAAATAAAATGAAACTAGTTATCACCTCTGATTCGGAAGTTCTCAGCACGCGGCTTCAAAGCATATTTTCGGGAATAGTAAGCGTTGATATAGCGGCGCATACAAAAGATATATCGGAAGCTTTAAACGCTATAAATATTTTTGCGCCCGATGTCCTTATCCTCTCACAGCATCGCCTTGATGAATCCATTTCAAATGATCTAAAAGAAATCAAGCTTCTGCATCCGCATCTTTTAATTATAGTTCTAAGTGATAACACTTCATCTGAGTATTTGAATTGGTGGGAAAAAGCCGGCGCCGACTACATATTCGACAAGGCTTTCCACTTTAATCGCGTAGTCGATGTACTATGCGATCTTCTCTATAAACAACAATTAGAGGCGATCCAATCCGGACAAGCAATTCACGTAAAACATTAATCCTCTATAAAGAAATTTAATTATAGGAGTACTACATGAACAAAACTGTTATCAGAAAAAAGATAAGACTGCTTAGAATATTAATGATCATATTCTTCAGTCTGGCATTTATCATAAGTTCACTTCACGCTCAAGGTAAACCCTGGGTTAGCGCATACTATGCAGGATGGATGCAAGGACAATATAACGATGGTTATCTTACATCCCAGAATATCGACTACAGCGCTGTCTCTCAAATTATTCACTTCGCAATTGTTCCTAACAGCGACGGCACCCTGGATTCTACTTCCAACAGCGTTACTCCAACTAACTCATCTACACTTATTGCCAACGCTCATGCCGCCGGCGTTAAGGTCATCATCTCCGTTGGCGGGTGGAACAGTGAATCCTCTTACATGGGCGCTACTAGCCCGGCTAACCTATCTACCTTTGTCAACAACCTTGTCAACTTTATGAAGTACCGCGGCTATGACGGCATTGATATCGACTGGGAAACTCTCTCTGCTGCCGATGCTGCTCAGTACATCGCCTTCATTACTGCGCTTAGAACGGCTCTCGATCAAATCTCTCCTAGACCTTTGCTTACTGCCGCTACTCAATGGCAGCCTGCTATCTTTGCCGCTGTTTACTCTAAGTTCGACCAGATCAATCTTATGAGCTACGATATGTCCGGCGCTTGGACCGGATGGGTTACCTGGCATAACTCGCCTGTCTATGACGGCGGTATTACTTTCCCGAGCACCGGCGCTCTTGTTCCTTCCATCAATGATATGGTCGCTTCCTTTACTACTGCAGGTATCCCTGCTAACAAACTCGGCATTGGCATTGACTTCTACGGGTATGTTTGGTCTGGCGGTTCCGGCACTCCTACAGGTGGTGTTACCGCTCCAGATCAATCATGGTCTTCTGCGCCTTCCGTTCAGGCTAATGTTCCTTATTACACTATCATGCAGCAGTATTATCAGCCTTCTAGATACCGATGGGACTCCGGCGCTCAGGCTGCTTACCTCAGCATTGACAACTCAGGCTCCGCTAACGATATGTTCATCTCTTATGATGATACTGCTACTTGTGCCGCTAAGGTGAATTATGTCAAAAGCTCAGGTTTGGGGGGGCTTATTGTTTGGGAACTTGGTGCCGGTTACCAAAGCTCTAACCCCGCAGGGCAGCAGCAGATGCTGCTCGAATCTATTAAGAACGCTATTAATGGAGGAAGCACACCGATTGTTACTGTAAAAGATACAACAGCTCCAACCGTCGCAATTTCTTCGCCGGCTAATGGAGCAACTTTATCCGGCACGATTAATATTTCCGCTAACGCTTCAGATAATGTGGGCGTTAAGAGTTTAACTTTTAAAGTTGACGGAACACAGTTAGGAAGTACTTTATCAGCGTCTCCGTATACCGCTTCGCTTAACACTACAACATTATCTAATGGAACTCACAGCATTAGCGCGTCTGCAAGCGATGCAGCGGGTAATACATCTACGGCGTCAATATCAGTTGTCGTATCAAACACTGTTACCGTACCGGTTTCTTCATCCGACGATTATGCCTACCAGGATAATCTAAGTTCAAACTGGACTAATATCTCATGGAGCATTACTCCAAACTTTACAAGCACAAAATATGTTTACTCCGGGACTTACTCATTAAATGTACAGCAGAACGCCTGGGGCGCATTAAGATTGCTATCGGGTTCGTGGGCTTCGCCTCAAGAAATAAATCCTGCTAATTATACTTCACTCCAGTTTGCAGTATACGGTGAATCATCAAACTTAAATCTAAACGTCTACGCAGAGAATACATCAAAAGGTTCATTTCCTACTGTTAATTACGGGCTTGTCCCTGCAAACCAGTGGACAATAGTTTCCATCCCGATTAAAACATTAGACCCAAATAATGCATCAATCGATCAAATTGTTATTCAGGACGTGAATGGAACTGCTGTTACTTATGATCTCGATAATATTAAATTCTCAGGAACCTCAACGGCAATCGTTTCAGCGCCGACACTATTGTCGCCGGCAACTAATCAAACCGGAGTATCGCTATCGCCTGCTCTAAGCTGGGATAGTGTTTCCGGAGCCGCATCTTATAATGTCCAGGTTGCTACTGATCAGGCGTTCTCAAATATATATCTGAATAAAACCGGTATTACAGCGCCGTCGCTCGCGTTAAGCGGACTAACAAACGGAAGCACATATTTCTGGAAAGTTGCATCGGTTAATTCGGCAGGAACGGCAGCCTGGTCGCAAATATGGAACTTCACCGCAGGCAGCGCTCCTACGACAAGCGCAAGTTTGGCTGTCTATAATGATGGTCTCGTTTCGCCGTGGATAAATTCTTCATGGAGCGCCTCAATAAATTTCGCGAGCACTCAATATGTTTATCAAGGCAGCAGTTCGGCGCAAGTTGTACAGAGCGCGTGGGGCGGCTTAAGCCTGCATGACGGAAACTGGGGGTCCAATAACTCCGTTGACATGCAGTCATATAACGCCTTGCAGTTTGCAGTTTATTCTACATCTTCTTTATCATTATCTGTTATGTTTGAAAACGACGGCGGCAGTTCATTCCCAAAGATTAATTACGGAAGCGTGCCCGCAAACGCATGGACTCTTGTTACTATTCCTCTCAGCCAGCTTAATCCAAGCAGCAGCGCGATCCAGAGGATCGACATAATGGAAATGAGCGGAGTTCAAAAGACATACTATATTGATAATCTAAGCTTTGTAAATTCAACATTGGCAAAGCCGCTTGCAGATGTCAACAACTCGCAGCTTATACCGGATGAGTTTTCGTTAAAGCAGAATTATCCTAACCCGTTCAACCCGGCAACGACAATTGAATTCTCGATTGCAAAGTCGTCTCACGTCAGCCTGGATGTATACAACATTCTTGGTGAAAAGGTTGCAACGCTGGTTAATGATAACTTGAACGCAGGACAGCACAGTATAGTCTTTAACGCTGCTTCTCATCTTGCCAGCGGAATTTACATTTACCAATTACGCGCCGGCAATATGGTTGTCGAAAAGAAAATGACTTTGTTAAAATAATCTTTAAAGCCGCTTAGCAAACATGAACCTTGCTAGCGTGCTAATGAGAAAAAGGTATATTGAAAATTCAAACTGGAAATAGCCCTCGCGCTGCTAAATAAGTGGAGCGAGGGTTTTTTACTTCTTCAGGGGAAAGACTGCGATTGAAGTCATCCAATAGAAAGACTTAAGCAAAAACTCTTTAAGAATGATGAAATTTGAAAGTCCATCTTTATGTATTTCTGACTATTTTCATATAATTTACGAAAAACATCGAAATTTAACCATTTTTGAGACTCTTTGCGCAAGTATTAAATTTAACAATTCCGCTTTTATAAATTTTATTTCTGAAATTAATAATTTTAATTATAGAAATAAAATTATTATTTCCAGAATTAATAATTTTACTTCCGGGATTAATATTTTTTATTGCAGAACTAAAATTTTCTATTCTATAATTAATATTTTTATTTACAGAATTAATATTTCTCTTTATTAAAAGTAAATTTTTTATTTTAAAATAAAAATTATTATTCCTTAAAACTATAATATTATTTCTGCAATTAGAATTATTAATCCTAGAATGTAGATTTTTATTTCTTAAATGCTAATTTTTTATTTTAGAACTATAATTATTATTCGATGAAATAGAAATTACATTTTCTAAATTTTAAATTTCTTTTTTAGAATAGTAATTATATTTTCTGCAAAAGGAATTTAATTGTTCGGGTTATAAAAAATAAATTTTCGCTTTTATTAGGCGTTTTGTTCGATCATAATTTATAATTCTTTATTCGATAGGCATTTTAGGAGAGATATTCGCAGGATAATCTAAATTTCATCGAACCTTCCCAGCTTGTTATATAACGCTTTCCTGCTTAAGCCCAGTATATGCGCCGCCTTCGATTTATTATTTGCAACCATAGCTAATGTTTTAAGTATAATGTCTTTCTCAGCAGACTTTAACGAAGTGCCGACCTGGATAGTGATGAAATTATCTTTCTGCTTGAATCCTGATAAATGATCGGGAAAATAGTTTGGGGTGATTACATCGTTAGGACACATTATTATCGCTCTTTCGATAACGTTGCGCAATTCGCGGACGTTGCCGGGCCAATCATACCGCACCAGCATATTTCTCGCCTCGTCGGAAAAACGCTTGTTAAGCTTATTATGTTTTTGACTAAAGGTTATTAAAAAATGATCAAGCAGCAGCGGTACGTCTTCTTTCCTCTCGCGAAGCGGCGGCAGATAAATTTCAATGACACTAAAGCGGTAATATAGATCCTTCCTCAGCTCGCTGTTGTCGAGAGCAGCAGAAATATTTTTATTGGTAGCGGCGAGCATTCGTACGTCAACGCTGATCTCTTCTTTCCCGCCGAGCCTGCGTACGGTTTTATTTTCAATAACGCGGAGTAATTTTGCCTGCGTATCTGTATCCATCTCGGCAAGCTCATCAAAAAAGAGAGTGCCGCCGTTTGCCATTTCAAGATAGCCGGCTTTTTTAGTTGTAGCGCCTGTAAATGCTCCCTGCTCGTGCCCGAACAATTCATTCTCAAAAACATCTTTAGGAACAGCGGCGCAGTTAATAGCAATAAACGGCTGGTCTGCTCTCGGGCTTTTTAAATGAATAAGCCGCGCAACGACATCTTTGCCGCTGCCGCTCTCGCCTGTTATTAAGACCGGCGTTGTTGAGTCGGCAACCAATTGTATCATTGAATATATTTCCCTAATTACAGGGCTGTTGCCGATAAAGTCTACTTTTATCTTTTTAGTTTTTTTCCCGTTACCGGAAAAAGGAGAGTTCTCCTCTTCATCTTTTTCAAGGGCTATTTCAGTTATCTTATTATCTGTAATCATTGTATCCCTTCATATTATTGAAAAAAAATCCGTTTGCTTTATTACAATTTCTTAATTGAAGAATTAAGTTATATCCATCATAGTAGGACCGATTTTAGTAGGATCGGGATTTATCCTCGGAAGCAATTTTTTAAGCACTTTAGGAAGATCGTGCGATATAGACGATTTGCAAATAAATCCGTCTGCAGGCAGCGAATCGGCAAGCACCTTAAAGACAGATTCTTCATGTATGGTAACGATAACTATAAAGGTGTTCGGCAATTGCTTTTTAATTAATTGCGCGCATGCAATGCCGTCCATTTTCGGCATTGAAATATCTATCATTACAATATCCGGCTTAAGCATAGCGGCTAAGTTTATTGTTTCTATCCCGTCTTTCGCTTCTCCGACTACTTTAAGCTTGTTTTGATTATTAATCAATTCGCTAAAGCCAACCCTGAAGTTATCATTATCATCAGCTATTAATACGCGTATGTACTTTATCATAATCTTTTTAACCTCCGGTGCTATTATAAGTATCGCATGAAGCAGAGGCAATAAGTATAAGTATTGAATTTTGTTGAGGAAATTTATTCCGCAGTATTACTTAAGAATATTAGGATAAATTAGTTACTTATAACTATAACAGCTTCGCCGATGCTTTCTTCGGTATCCGTTGATTGAATTTAGTATGAACTTAAATTTTACTTTTCTGTTTTATATCAATTACATTTTTTTGAATAGCATATTTCACAAGGCTTGCCGTATCGTGAAGATTAAGCTTCTTCATCATGTTCATTCTATGGCTGTTAACCGTGCTTAAGCTTAGGAAAAGCTTTGCAGCTATTTCTTTGCCCGTCATGCCGTCAGCTATTAAGCGGAGAATCTCCACTTCTCTTTTAGTAAGCTTATTATCATAATTAACCTTAATCGTTTCGCCGTCTCTCGTTCTCTTAATCAAACCTTCAAGAAGAACTTTGGAGACTGTTGGGCTGAAGAACGTTTCGTTATTTGCAACAGCGCGAACGCCGTCAAATATTTCTTTCTTCTCAGCGTTCTTAACGACATAGCCGTCGGCGCCCGCGATGATCATTTCCTGGATATATTCTTCGTCCTCGTGAATTGTAAGGATCAGAACTTTAGTTTCGGGATAGTTTTTCTTTATAAGATTTGTCGCTTCAATTCCATTCAAGTTCGGCATAGAGATATCGAGTATCGCAACGTTCGGCTTATGCTTTGCAACAAGATTTAGAGCTTCGGCGCCGTCAGCAGCTTCTCCAACAATAACGAACTGCGGATCGCTTTTGAACAGAGACCGCAGCCCGTCTCTAACAATCCCGTGGTCGTCTGCGAAAAGAATTTTAATTTTTTTCATATTTAATCTCTCCGGTTAATGGAACATTGACACTTACAGTAGTGCCTTTCCCCTTCGCAGAATTTATATTAAACACGCCTCCCATCAGTTCAGTCCTTTCGCGCATATTCATCAAGCCGAAATGACCCGGCTCCTTTTCAGAGCGCTTAACATAATCCGCCGGATTAAATCCTGCGCCTTTATCTTTTACAATTAAACTCAACTGGCTATTCTCTTCAGTTATTTTAAGAATTAATTCTTTTACTCTCGTATGCTTTGCGCAGTTTGAAAGCGCTTCCTGGGTGATCCTGTAAAATGCTATCTCAACATCCGGATTATATCTTCTGAACGTAGCAATGTTGGTATCAAATTTTGTTTCAATGCCGTGAAGCTTTTTAAGCTCGGTACAAAGCAAACGCATTGCGGTTACAAGCCCGAAATGATCCAATGCAGACGGACGAAGATTTGACGAGATCGTTCTGACCTCGGATATAAGATTATTGATCTCCTTCTTAACGGAACGTAAGCGACTTAAGCTTATTTTCTTTTTATTCTGAACCGCGTCCTCGAATATATTAAGATGGAATTTCAGCGCGGTAAGACGCTGGCAAATATCGTCATGAAGCTCTCTTGAAATTCTTCTCCGCTCTTCTTCCTGCGCAAGCTGAACTGAATTAGCGAAGTTCCTCATATCTTCCGCGCGCTGTTTAGCCGCCCTGCTGATTTCCTGGAGCAGAAGCTTTCTTTCCGTAATATCCCAAAGATGGCATTGTATTAACTTGGTTCCATTGACCAAATACGCAATGCTTGTGAATTCAGCTTTCAGCAGTTTATCGTCTCTGCCGAGAATATCCACTTCCGCATAACGCGCATACTCTTTGGTTATTATTTGACGGAATATCTGTTCAGTCTCCGGCAGTCCTTTAACGGCGTTAAGCTCCCATAATTTTCTGCCAATGAAATCTTCTTTGGGAGAACCTAGAAAATCCGTTATAAAAGGATTCACATCCGCTATTACTCCGGTTGTTGCTTCGAGCAGTAAAATCCCTTCCTTTGCGGTTTCAAAGAGACGGCGGTATTTAATTTCAGAAGTCTTTATAGATTGCCTTGCCAGTTCCTGCTCGGTAACATCCTGGCTTGTGCCGATCATTCTTAATGTAAAATCAGTTTCTTCGTGCATCGCTTTAACTCGCGTCTGCAGGATCCTCACCTCGTTGTTAGTGCGGACAATCTTATGAACCATGCTGAATGAGCTTTGATTTGCCAGCGCATCTTTAAAAGTTCTTTGGAATTCGTTTCTATCCGCAACGGGAATAAATTTTATGAAATCCTTAAGCTGAAGCTTATACATCTCGTCTGGTAATCCAAAGATGTTCCTTATTTCTTCAGAGCAGTAAACCATATCCGTAACAGCCACCCATTCCCAGCTTCCGAGATGAGCAATGCTCTGCGCTTCCGTAAGCTGAAGCTGGCTTTTCTTAATTTCATCTTCGCGTTTCTTTCGCTCGGTTATATCACGCTGGACTATAACAATGTGCGTCACTAATGATTTCTTATTTCTATAAGGATAATAAGCGACTTCCATAAATCTTTTCCCGTAGGCAGGTAAATTAAGCCAGTCTTCGTATATAACTGTGTCGCCCTTGAAAGAATTATCTATTTTAGGTTTGATTACTTTATAAAAAAATTCTTCACCCATTATTGAAGCAATAGGTTTGCCCACAATATCATATTTATTAAAAGACACCGCCTTGCTGAAAGCGTCGTTCACCGCTTCATAGCAATAATTCCTATTTACAATACTCATTAATTCTTTAGAAGCATTGGCAATGAATTCATATTTCCTGCGGCTCTCCTCAATTATTCGGCGGTCGGTTATATCTCTTGAGTTTACAATTATGCCACCTATTACCGGATCGTTCAAGAGATTTTTTCCTATCGATTCCAGTATCGTCCACTGCCCGTTTTTATGTAGAAACCGAAATTCAAC
Organism: Bacteroidota bacterium; assembly: GCA_021824565.1. Lineage (GTDB taxonomy): Bacteria > Bacteroidota > Ignavibacteria > Ignavibacteriales > Ignavibacteriaceae > FEN-1297. The sequence goes on from JAKAKL010000050.1 coordinate 9,549, forward strand.
CGTTGTTGTATATTCAGGGATGCTCGCTGTCTTACCAAATATTTCCAGCACATTATCTACATCATCGGGATGAATATATTCAAAAGCGTTCTTCCCTATCAGCTCTTCCATCGAATAACCAAGAACTCTCTCAACTGCCGAGCTGTAATATTTCATTGTGCCTTTGGCATCGAGTATTGTAATAATATCAAGCGCATTCCCGATTAATGCTTTATAATATCTTTCGCTTTGCTTATAAGCTTCTTCGGCATTCTGCCGGACTACTATTTCTGTCTTAAGATTTGCTACAACATCCATGAACCCTTTAAACGTCATTTCAAACGGTGAGAGAAACTCTGAAAAGAATTCGCCTACGGCTTTAAGAATTGCTTTCTGCTTTTCATTATTAGCAGCTTCAAAAAATATTTTGCTAACTATTTCAGAATGTACCTGTACCGCGTAAATAATCAGCTTGCCTGTTTCAAGCGCCTTCCTTCCAAGCTCATAAGCCTGCTGCAACTCTTCTTCCCCTCCCGTATTAAGATAATTCTTAATAGCTGTATCGTATTCAACATAAAAATCTTCGTTCGGACTCACTTATGTCTCCGATGTTTTTTTACCGAGATATTTTGCTACCATGACGAGAGCGTCATCGTTCCCTTTTCCAAACCGCTTGCCTATATATTCAGCCAATTCTTGAGGTGATATATCTCCGCTGCTGCTGCGGAACAACGTAGGCTCAGAAGCCTGCAGAAGGATTTCCGAATACACCGGTTCCTTTGAATGATGTGTAATTTCGCTGAACAGCTCGGGGTTATTTTTTTCATCCAGATGATGCATTTGTTCATGTGCATAACGAACGTCCGCCACAACTCTTGGAATATAATCATCGCTTATTCCGTCGGTGCTGAGGATTAATATATCGCCCCTGGAAATCGGTATTACAGATGCGTATAACGGCGGCAGACGATAACCCACCGCCCCTGAACGCATAATAATATTTTCATAAAGCGGGCTTGTTTCGGGATTTGCTTTGAGAAGCATCCCCTCTACATTTCCGACGCTTAGCCACGTTATGGTTTCATCGCGAAGATTAATGGAAACTAACGCTATTACCGCACCGCGGCTTTTTTTTAAACTCTCATGGCAAAGCTTCACCATATTTATTATCGAGCTTTCAAAATGTTCTTCCAAAACTTTAATAGCTTTTTTAGCTGCGCTCGCTGCTTCTCCGCCGTGACCTAAGCCGTCTACCACTCCGATCAATATTGTGCTTTCGGATTCTTTCACAATACACAAATCTCCGGATTCTGTCTGTCCGGGAATTGTAGTTGAAGCCACGCCGTATTCAATTGCGGAATTATGTTTCTCTTTCTTACTCATTTTGCATCACCCATTTCCTCACCGTTACAGTTGTTCCTTTCCCAACTTCCGATATGATTTCAAATTCGTCCGTCAATCTTCTTACTCCGGGCAGCCCTAATCCCAGTCCTTTCCCCGTAGAATAACCGTCATGCATTGCAAGTGTTATGTCGGGAATGCCGGGACCCTTGTCTTTTGCTATTATAATAATTCCTTCCCTCGTGCCGTTCTTAGTTGGTCCCAATATCATTTCGCCTGTCTTAGCATAAAGAAGAATATTCCTTGCAACTTCCGAAATGATCGTTGCAATGATTGTAAGATCGGTCGATGAGAACCCAAGAGCTTTGCCGATATTTCTGCCGTGCTCTCTCGCAGTAATTATATCTGAGACGGAAGCTATAGTAACAAAAGTCTCATTAGCCATTCTTAGACCTCTCTTCTTTTGCTAAGCATAAGAAGAGCGAGACCTTCCTCCAAGTCAAGCGCAGTAGAAATCCCTTCAAGCGTTAAGCCTAATTGAACCATCGTAAATGCAACCTCGGGCTGAATACCGCATATTACTGTAGTTGCGCCTCGTAATCTAACCATGTGCGCAAGCGATCTTAAAGTACGTGTGGCAAAGGAGTCAAGCACGTCCAGTGCAGTAACGTCTATTATTACTCCTTTAGAACGCTGCTTCCCTACCTTTTCTACCAAAGCGTAATGAAGCTTCAGCAGGTCGGCATCCGTAAGCGCGGCTTGTATAGTTGCAATTAGATAATCACCTTGCTTAAGAATTGGAACTTCCACTTTATCTCCTTTGATCTTCTATTGCTGCTTCTCCTACCGGCACAACTTTATAGCCGAGGAATCTTTCAGCTTCTTCAATTCCTCCCTGGAGATCGCCCACGGTGTTCATCTTACTTAGGTCTACGCCGATAGTAACAAGTGTCTGAGCTATTTCCGGCGAGAGACCGGTAACGATAACTGATGCGCCGAGAAGACGTGAAGCCTCTACGGTTTGTACAAGGTTATTGGCAACGTTTGAGTCCATTGCGGCAACACCCGTAATATCAATAACTACAAGCTTAGCGCGGTTGGTTCTAATACCGCGTAAAAGCTGCTCCGTCAACTGGCGCGCGCGCTGAGGATCTATTACTCCGATTATAGGAAGAATCAGCAAACGGTCGCGTACTTGTAACACCGGCGTTGAAAGCTCACGGATAGCTTCCTGCTGCTGCCTGATCGTACGCTCACGTTCCTGCACAAAGCTTACTGCTACCGTATTAGCAATTCTGTTTGCCGCAGGTTCGTAAGCATCTAAAATTCTATTAAGAAGTGCAAAGTCATGCTGATATTTAGCAAACAAAGACCGCGCAAGAACGTCACGCAAAAGCAAAACGATTCCAATAACTTCATGCGTCTCTACGCCTCGCGGTATAATTCTTTCTGATAGATCGCGCGCGTATGTTTGCAGCGCCTCAAATGTTCCGGACTGGAGCGCATCAACATAGTTATCATATATCGTTGTTGCCTCGGCGAATATTTCATCCTGGCTCATTGCGGTAAGCAATTTCGCTTCGGTTATACGCCGCGCCCATTCCTGTCTTAATTGTGTTCTGTTCTCGCGTAAGTGTGCCACAAGCTGCCGCAGCAGCTCGCTTCTGGATTCGTCAGAAGTATCTACATTTGTCTTTCCTTCAAATTGTAAGGCATCTTTTTTTGTAGGCATTTTTTCCTCACTATAATTAATTATTAATATTTATTTTGAATTCCGCTGGGGTCTTTTACTTTTATTCTAAATTGAATATCGTCTTATACGATTATTATTTAATCGCTAAAACACTGATGTACGATATACATTTTAAAACCGTGAAAAACATACCCACGCCATAATTCAAAATCAATTATAGAAAGTGTGTATTTTATTTTAATCATATAAAACTATTAGTTCTCCCTATTTAATATTAGTGTGTTTATATGATTCGTCTTTTTAAGAACAAGGCGAAAGATCAATTATACTTATGAGCTGCTCGCCTGCATTTATGAAAGCTCTGTTTGAAGACTTATCCGCGCCGGTAACTTAAAGTACATTTCAATTAAATTAGAGGATATATATCACAGGTCAAAATTATATTAAATGGAAATCTATTTTATTCCAACAGGACTAATTATGTGCTCTCATTCTTTCTTAAAGCTTACATGACTTAACGGTTTCAGCCGTTTCATTTTTATCTTTACAAAAAAATTATTCAAAAATTCCTTGCTTCTAACAGACAATAATATTTTTAGAATAAGTTTTAATAATTACAAAATCTGACCCTTGCTTTTAGAAACCTCAACAGTATTTATGAAATACGCTACTTGGAAAAGGAAACTGTGAGCTAAGAAAAGGAAACTCTGAACCTGGAAAAGGAATCTGTGAACCTGGAAAAGGAATCTGTGAACCTGGAAAAGGAATCTGTGAGCTAAGAAAAGGAAACAGCGAGCTAAGAAAAGGAAACAGCGAGCTAAGAAAAGGAAACAGCGAGCTAAGAAAAGGAAACAGTGGGCTAAGAAAAGGAAACGGCGGGCTAAGAAAAGGAAACGGCGAGTTAAGAAAAGGAAACTCTGAACCTGGAAAAGGAAACTCTGAACCTGGAAAAGGAATCTGTGAGCTAAGAAAAGGAAACAGCGAGCTAAGAAAAGGAAACAGCGAGCTAAGAAAAGGAAACAGCGGGCTGACAAAGTAAAATAGCCTGCCTAATCTTAAACATGACATCTCTTCAAGAAATGTCATGTTTATACAAAGAAAAAGCCCATCTGTTAATGGGCTTTTTCGCTTCATATATCCTCGCTAACTCAATCCTATTTGGGATTAGGACCTTCAGTCACCAGCACAAAATCTTCCGGTCTCACCCATTTTGAAAATGCGTTCATAACATCTTCAGCCGTAAGCTTCAAATATTTTTTTGCCGCTACCGTAGGCTCGTCCAGAGGCAGATCATTAACCGAGCGCGAAAGCAAACCTCCAGCAATGCTCGACAGGCTTGCTTCCGAAAGCGGAATCTCGCGCATCAGCATTGCCTTTGCCTGCTCTAGCTCATGAGGAGTAACAAGCGTTGTCTGCATCTGCTTCAAATCATTCTCCACAATCTTCTTCGCCTTCGATACATTAGGAGGATCGCAGCCGTAATTTACTTCGTACGTCGATCTTGTCTTTCCTATGTTGAATGAAGAACCTACATAATAAACCAGACCGGAATTTTCTCTTAGGTCTTTATAGAATCTTGTCGCATAAAACGCCCCGCCAAGTACATGGTTGCCTAATTCAAGCGCATAATAGTCGGGATCTGATCTCGTTAAACCTAATGTTTCTCCAAGCATAACTTTATCCTGAACGCGGCTTACATCCGGCACCGAGGATATGGAAGATTTATTCAGAGGAACTGAAGGAAGTTCCGTCTCAGGCTTGTCGCCCGACGCTTTCCAGTCTCCAAAATATTTTTCAATAACGCTCTTCGCGCTGTCCGGATTGACGTTCCCGATTACAACGATTGTAGCTAAGTCCGGTCGAAAAACTTTTTGATAATATGCTTTTACATCGTCGAGCGTTATAGTTGCAATTGTCTCTGGTGTAGTTTGTCTTTGCACCGGATCATTCTCAGGATAAAGCGCTTTGGTTAGTGCCCGACCGGTAAGATAATCCGGGCTTTTCAATTCGCCCGCAACTGTCGCCGAAGTCTGCGCCTTAATTACATTAAAAGCATTCTCCGGCAATCCTGGATTTAATTCATTATCGGCTAATAGCTGAACAGCTTTATCAAAATTATTTGAAAGACTCTGAACTGAAAAAGATGTTCCGGCTGATTCATAAGCGCCGATATCATCAAGTGCTTTTTGGAAATCTACCCTGTTCAATGTCTTGGTTCCATATCCGAACAAGTCGCCAAGTATGCTCGCAGTGCCGTCTTTCTCTTTCGGAGTTTCAAGCAAAGAATTATTTTTTATCTCACCGTATACCGTAATCGTGTTGCTGATTGATTCAGGCTGCACAATTAGCTTTATGCCGTTTGATAATGTTGTTACAACCGGATTAACTACAGATTCCGGCACAGTTAATCTTCCAAGAGCCGTGCTTGCCCAATCCGGAAGACTGACTGCTTTCGGATTCTTCGGCGCAAATGACTCCTGCCCGCCGAATCCTTTTTTTGAAATCGGCTTTCCGGATGACTGCGGCGTTAATACCGTGAATATTGCGTGGCTGAAATCAAGATACTTCTCCGCTGCGCGGTTCACATCTTCAACTGTAACTTTCTTTAATGCATTTAAATCGTCATCCGGCGAATTTCTTCCTTCAACTGCAACAGCTTCAGACCATGCCGAGGCTAACCCCGAAATAGAATTCTTCTGAAACTCGGCGTCGGATATCTCATGACGTTTTTCCGCCTCGACTAAGTCTTCCGATAAGCCATGCTTTATTTCATCTTTCAATATAGATTGAACTTCTTTCAACAATGATTGTGCATCGGCGCCTTTTGGAAATACAGAGAGCGCAAAACCTAAGCCCGTCTGCGGCAGATCGCTGTATTGAAATCCCGCATAGAGCGCTTTCCCGGTAGGAACCAGCTTTGAATAAAGGTCGCCGCGCTGATTGCTTAAAACATCGCCTAATATTTGCGCGGCTGCATAATCCGGGCTGTCCGATCCGGGCATTCTAAATGTAATTAAAGCTAATCCGTACGGCAGATCAGTTTTTAAATTCAGAGTATCGGGATTAACAGTCTGAAGATTTACCGCCGGTCTCTTGGGAATCTCTCTTGACGGTATGTCTTCAAATAATTTTTTTACCTCATCTAAAGCCGACTCCGGATGTACATTCCCTACAATTACAAGTACGGCATTGTTAGGCGCATACCACGTATCATGAAACTTCTTTAGCATCGCTCCGGATGTCTTATCAAAAGAAGGACGCGTTCCAAGAGCATCATGTTCATAGGGTGTTCCTTTAAAAACTTGACTCAACAGCTTTTTATAGAAAACATATTCGGGATTAGAAAGATCGGAAGCTACTTCCTGCTCGATTGCGCCTCTCTCGTTTTTCCAGAGCGAGTCCGTCGCAAGCAAACTTTTCATTCTAATTGCTTCTATGTGAAGAGCGACGTCGAGATCTTCGGAAGGTATCGTGAAAAAATATTGAGTTACTGTCTGTCTTGTATCCGCGTTAAAATCACCGCCCATTGCCGCCGTAATATCGGCAAGCTGATCGGCTGAAAGCTCTTTGCTTCCGCGGAACATCATGTGTTCAAGTGCGTGAGCTGTTCCCGGAAAACCTTTTGGAGCTTCGTTTGATCCTACAAGATAATTAATTTCCGTTGTAACAACCGGCGCTAATGTATTTCTAACTATTATTACCTGCAATCCGTTTTTAAGAGTTGCGCGAAGAACATCGTTTTGATCTGTCTTTGCAAAATTCACTACTGAAAATAAAACAATAATTAAAGGAACTATTGCAAGAATGCGCTGCAGTTGGGCAAACAGTTGCTTATGCAATTTTCTCTTTGAGAAATAAGATTCATTCATGGAAATGATTTCCCTTCAAGCGTTAAATTGATTAATGAGTTAAATGCTTTTTGCTTATTAAAAGTAGATAAAGCCTAAATAATGATATGTAAAGCTTAGCACAAAGATAAAAAGGAAGGTATAAACTAAAAAGGTAACGTGGTAAAAATTAATTGTTCTTATTTCTAACCTTATATGCTATATAAGAGCCGCCGATAACAACCACAGCGGAGCCAAAAAATATTGCTGCCGAAGAAAAAATTACAGAAGTGATATCCATTGTTGGTTCCTTTGCTTGATTAAATATTCTGGAATTTGTTAGTCTTTCTTTTTCTAATCCGGTAAAAGATGTATGATAGAAAAAGTGAAATAAAAGCTGCGCCGAAAAATAATGCCGCTAAATAAACTGCCGACTTATAACTATCCATTTCGTTCTCCTATCTTCGTCAATAAATTGAGAAGATAATATTAAATAACGTGAAAACAGAAATAATTTATGTGCAAATAAAATGATATTAATTTCCGATGTAATGTATTTTTCGCCTAATGGCATTATCATCCGACAAAAGGAATAAATTAAAAGGCAAAATATCTTTACAGAAATAATGTGAAAATTATTGCAGCATCATTAGAAAATTTTCTTTTTTGTTTTGTTATAACACAAAATAAAAAAGGCGGACGCCGGGTCCGCCTTTCAGTTAGGCATGACGAAACGGGGTCCCTTTATTTCATCAGTACCATTTTCTTAGTGTCTCTGAATGTTTTTGATCCGTCAAGCGAAGTAGCTTCGATTGAATAGAAGTAAACACCCGAAGACATCTGTATTTTTGATGTATTTGTATTTAGAACAACTTCATGGTCGCCGGAAGATTGAACTCCGTTAACAAGTGTTTGTATAACCGAACCGGTAATTGAATATACGACAACCTTAACATTGCTTTCATAAGGCAATGAGAATTTAATTATTGTTGATGGGTTAAATGGATTCGGATAATTCTGAGATAACTCATAATTTGTCGGTCCTGCATTTAGTGTTACATCTACCTCTTTCGACAAATGTGAAGTTCCATTTAAGTCAACCTGGTTTATACGATATGCAACATTTCCATTTAAAGAAGATGTTGTATTATCTACAAAAGAATAGTTGGAAATTTTCGTGCTTGTTCCATTTCCATTCTTAAAGCCGATAGCTTTCCAGGACGATCCTACTTTTCTTTGAATCTCAAATCCTTTGTTATTGATTTCAGAAGCTGTTTCCCAGGAAATAACAACAGAGCCGTTAGCATAAGCGGCTTGCAATGATGTTAATTCAACAGGTGTAATGCCGCCAAGTGCAAATATAGCTGATTGCAATATTGCCGTTGTGTATTTTGGATTATGTACGCCGTAGCTTCCGTCATTCTTTACAAAATAATAAGTGTATATACCGCGAACAACATTTGGTTTATTCTTAACCAGCGAAGAATCATACATAAAGTTGCATGGTTCACCGCTTCCCTTTGAATCCAGAGGTAATAATGATTTCAGTTCACTTAACATACCCTGTACTTCAGTTTGGAATCCTTCGATCTTGCCGTTGCCATCTAAATCCGAATTTGCAAGAATGTCGTTAAATGAATTAATATTTGCGCCGTGGCAGCTTCTGCAGGCTACAACAAAATCTGTTGAAACGCCGCCGGTTGTATCAACCATGCTCATAGCATGATTTGCACTGGAACCTTTGGTAGCCATGTGGCAGGTAGCGCAGGCATCTGTTGTTGCGCCGTGAGTCATTAAGCCTGTCAAACCATCATTACCATATTGATAAGCATTCTGTCCGAAGAACATATCAGACTGTGGTCCATGATGCGGTCCAAAGCGATCTTTGAATCCATAATAAGGTGCTGTATTTGTTATTGTAGTATTAACATTATTTCTATCCTGATGGCATGTCATACAAATTTGACCCATGCCGCCGGAAGTAACAGCATAACCGTTCTTTAATGTTACGCTAACTTGGCGAAGACCTAAATTAGTACTGACATGCGGATCGTGGCAAGCCACACAAGAAATGGGCTTGGAACCATCTGCAGAACTAAATCCAGGTGTTGTTGGATTCTTTGCATATTTTACAAAAGCGCTTCCGCTATGGCACGGGAAGCATGAAGTTGATGTTGCATGCGATCCGGCTAACGGCATTGTTGCATGATTAGATGCTAAATAATATGCTCCTACCATATGATGCGTAGGTGCATTATGACATTGCAGGCACACTCCAGCATCAGTAGTAACATCTATATATGTAGGATCGCCATAATGTGTAACGTGTCCTGTCGCTGGTCCATGGCACTGTTCGCATTCAATTGAAGAGACATGATAAGCTGTTTGATATGGAGTAGTATTTAAAAGATTCCACGCTGTTTGGTCGCCCTGTAAAATTTGATAAGAACCGCTAACTAAAGTTGCGTTCTTAAACATCATTGTATCATATCCCGTTTGATGAGCTGCATAGCCAAAGTTTCCGTTATTCAAGCTTGGATCCCATCCGGTGGTATGGCATTTAACGCATGAAGCTGAATATGTACCAACCATTTGACCGTTTGTATTAGGAGCTACTTCAAGTTCTCCTGTAATTCCCTCTTGAAATATTTGCGCATGAGGAGTAGTTTTCCAGGTATCCCACTTATCTAAATCACCTGTATGGCACGGAGCGCAATTGTTCTGCGTAGTACAGCCATAATAAAGCTCTGCATATATTGTATCTACTGAAGGTGAGCCTGCGCTTCCAGTTACAGATAATACATACATACCAACCAAATCAGGAGTAAAAATTGGATTCTGTATTGTAGTTGAATTAAAAGAACCGGTTGAGCCTGTAGGGCGTGATATTACTGACCATGTAAAACTTGTAATAGTACCGGTAGTATCAGCCGTATAATAAACTTTAGAACCGACACCAACGACTCTTAATCCGCCTGATATTGGATAAGTGCCTGCAGGATAGGTTCCTAATTGAGGTGGAGCCATAGCTAATCTTCTTGCCTTTACTGTTTGCGCAGAAGATGTTCCTAATGGTTCCAAAACCAGAAAACACAGCACTAAAGCTGTTAAAAGTAATCTAATTTGTTTCATAGGAAAGACCCATATGATTATTATAAAATGTTATTTATGTGACAAAATGTTGCAACAATCATACCGACAATGAATATAAAATTAGATTAACTATTTTTTACTATTAGTTAGTAAATATAAATATAGTTTCCATTAAGTAAGAATTATATATTATGAATTTTCATTAGTGGGACTACATTTTATTTATATATTATTAAATTTTAAAATTTTATGTAATGAAAAATTAGTTGCTAAATACAAAATATTTTGAAAAGACAAGTATATTGCTTTTTGTAAATAGTCTTCTTTTCATTTGAGGTTTCTTTATTATATAGTAAATTACTTGCGTCAATATTTTTATTAAAGTTTTTTGTTTTTAGGAGTTTTTTTTGGACAGCACATACAAATCAGCTGGCGTAGACATAGAAGCCGGTGACGAAACAGTAAGAAAGATTAAAGTCCATGCCAGATCAACTTTCGGCAAGAACGTTTTATCCGATATTGGTTTATTCGGCGGATTTTATGAATTGGATTTATCCGGCTGTGCAAACCCCGTATTAGTTTCAAGCGTCGACGGAGTCGGTACGAAATTAAAGGTAGCCTTTATGACGAACACTCATAATACGGTTGGGCAGGACCTGGTTAATCATTGTGTAAACGATATTGCTGTATGCGGCGCTAAGCCTCTTTATTTTTTAGACTACCTTGCTTTTGGAAAATTAAACCCGGAAACTGCCGAAAAAATAGTAGAAGGATTTTCAAAAGCTTGCCGCGAGAATTCATGCGCACTGATCGGAGGCGAAACTGCTGAGATGCCCGGATTATATGATGAAAATGAATATGACATGTCGGGAACAATTGTCGGCATCGTGGATAAATCAAAAATTATAAACGGAAGCCATATTAAAGAAGGCGATATTTTAATCGGTTATTCCTCTAACGGGCTTCACACAAACGGATACTCACTTGCTAGAAAAGTATTGTTTGATAAATATTCCGTTCAGACAAAACTTGATACATTGACTAAAACTCTCGGCGAAGAATTATTGAATGTGCACAAATCTTATTTGAAACTTATAGAGCATCTTAAAGAAAATATTTCTATAAAAGGATTCTCACATATAACAGGCGGCGGAATCGTAGGAAATACTAACCGTATATTACCCAAAGGACTGCAACTAAAAATAGACTGGAACGCATGGCAGTGGCTTGAAATATTTAAAGTAATTAAAGATGCCGGAAAAATTTCTGATGAAGAAATGCGGCTTGTATTTAATCTCGGAATCGGTTTAATAGCGGTCGTGGCAAAAGAAGATGCTGCAAAAGTAATTGATCTTTCCGGAGACTTAAATGAAGCGGCAGCGGTAATCGGCGAAGTAGTTAAAATTTAATCAAACCATTTTGGATGATGAATCGGAAAAAATATTTTTCATTTCTTTTCATCTTAATTTCGTTGCAAGTTCTAACCGGGTGCGGAAAAGGAATTTCGCCCGCATCTGCAGAATCGGAACAACAAAAAGCTGGTTTTAGCGGGACCATTACTTTTGTCGGAACATGGCCCGACAGCGTTCAACGTACGCATTTAGTTGTCTTCAAAAGTCCGCTTAATTCTATCGGCGACTTTAATATTTTGAATCTAAGTTATCTTAGTTTATCCATCCCTGCCGGAACAAAGAGTATTAATTTTAGCTCGCTTGATTCTTCCTATGTTCCAATTGGACCGGGAGAATATTCTTATATTGCAGTCGCACAATCTAAAACGCCTCAGGTTTCATTTAACCGCGCAGACTGGTACGTTGTCGGAGTTTATTACGCAAATGGAGATACTACAAAGCCCGGGAAATTAATTATTCCCGAAAATACTGTTGTTAGTAATATTAATATCACTTGCGATTTTAATCATCTGCCGCCTCAGCCGCCTGGAGGGAATTAAAAACCCGCTTATGAAGATTCTTTTTACAGTAATATATTTTTATTCTTTATCAGTTCTGATCTTCGCGCAAAATTATAATTTAGGCGGTTCAGTTCAAGATTCAACAGGACAGCCGGTTGTCGGCGCAAATGTATTATTATCCGGGACAAAGATTGGAAGAGTTTCAGATCTATCGGGTAAATTTTCTTTTCAAAATTTAAAACCTGGAAAATACTCGCTTGATATTTCATGCATCGGTTATTCAACTTTAAAAGTTCCGGATATTATTTTAAAAAATAAATCCGTTTCTCTGATATTGATTTTACACCAGGTAGCAATTCAAGCAGAGCAGGTAGTTGTTACAGCAAGCAAGTATGAACAAGAAATCGGGAATCTTCCAGTAAGCGCCGAAATAATTTCATCGAATGAATTTTTTAAAAAAGACATTACAAATTTGTCCGATGCTATGCGTTACGCACCCGGCGTCAGCATGATTGATGATCAAATAAGCATACGCGGCTCAAGCGGTTACAGCAGAGGCGTGGGAACACGTGTGCTGCTGGAAATTGACGGCATTCCTTATTACGCAGGAGACAACGGCGACATATCTTGGGAAGCAATACCCGTTAATGCGATTGATCATGTTGAAATAATTAAAGGAGCGGCAAGTTCGCTTTACGGATCTTCGGCAATTGGAGGAGTTGTAAACGTAATTACGAAAAATATTCCCCGGCAGCCGACAACTTATCTTAAGACTAACTTTGGTTTTTATGACAAACCTTCCTATTCAATTTGGGATTGGTCTAAAGAATTAAGAACGTACACAGGCTTAACTCTTTCTCATTCAGAAAAAATTGGAAAGCTTGGACTCGCATTTTCTATTTCAAGATTATCAGATATGAGCTACGAACAAAGCGGATTTTATACGCGTTATGTAGGATTTATAAAAGGCGATTATGATTTTTCTTCCAGCTCGGCTTTATCTTTCTTCTTTAACAGCTTAAATCAAGATCACGGAAATTTTTTATACTGGAAAGACTCGCGCAACGCACTTGTCCCGCCGGACGCTGATCAAGGAGAAAGCGTTTTTTCAGATAGATATATGTTCGGAGCGGAATATAAAAATATTATTTCTCAAAATGTTTTTTTCAATTTTAGAGGAAGCTATTATAATACATACTGGCACGATCAAACTTCATCTTATAATTCTTCAAAGACAAATTTGTTTCGAGGCGAAGCACAGATAACGGCGAGTGTCAGTAAAAGCGCTGTATTAATCTCCGGGATCGAAGCAACTACTTCAAAAGTGAATTCAAATATTTTCAGCACCCCGTCTGCCTACACGTTTGGAGTTTATTCTCAATTTGATTTCAAGCCTGAAGGAGCATTTTCAATATCAACAGGAATCAGATTTGATTTAAGCAAGCTTGATACCCTTGCGGAAACAAATGCGGTTTCTCCTAAGCTTGGCTTAAATTATAGACTGTCCGGAAAACTGTCTCTGCGTGCTTCTATCGGCACAGGCTTTCGCGCTCCGACTTTAGCCGAAGCATACACTTCCACTTCTGCCGGAGGTCTTGTAATTAAACCCAACCCTTATGTAAAGCCGGAAAAAAGTTTGAATGTCGAATTCGGAACAAACTACCAGCTAACGGATTTTATAAATATTGATGCCGCAATTTTTCAGAACGAATTTTATAATTTTATTGAGCCCGCAGTTGATCCGAAAGACGGATTAGTATTTTTTAACAACGTTACACGCGCAAGGATTCAAGGCGCTGAACTGAATATGAACGGCGGCTTTCTTTCAAACAAGCTGCACTTTTCACTTAATTATATTTATCTCTGGGCAAGAGATCTTCAACTTAATCAAGCCTTAAAATACCGACCGCGAAATTCAGTTACGGCAAGTATGGATTATAATTTTTCCAATTTTGATTTCGGCGCCGATTTCAGATACTGGAGCCGTGTTGAACAGATGGACTTTGAACTTGTCGACCTTGGCTTACTTAAAGATGGAAGAGATCGAGTTGCTGTTTACGTTCTTGATCTGCGCGCAGGCTCGGCATTTATTTTTTTAGAAATTCCATTTAAAGCTTCGCTGAATATCAACAATGTTTTAAATTATAATTATGTCGAGTTAATCGGCAACCTCGCTCCAATTAGGAATTATTCTCTTAGCCTCGAATTTTCCTTTTAAAATTTCAAGTGTTAAATTTGTTAAAAATTATATAAAAGAAATTCGCACCGGATAAGTTTATTATGTTTATCGATACACACGCACATTTGTTCTATCCTAATTTTGAAAATGATCTGGATGATGTTATAAAAAATTCTGTCGAAGCAGGCGTTGATAAAATTATTGTTCCCGCAACGGATATTCCGACATCGGAGAAAGTTTTAGAGCTTGTAAAAAAATATGATTTTATTTACGGCGCCGTAGGAGTTCATCCCCACGACACTAAAGATTGGTCCAATGAATTAATTGAAAAGATAGAACAGCTTGCTGATCATGATAAAATTGTCGCCATCGGAGAAATCGGTCTTGATTATCATTATGATTTTTCTCCGAAAGATAAACAGATTGAAGCTTTTAAGGCGCAGATTGAGCTTGCAATAAAAATTAACAAGCCGGTAATAATTCATAACCGTGAATCGGATGAAGATATGATGAAAATTATTCGATCATATGCCGATACGAATTTGAGGGCGCAGTTTCACTGCTTCAATGGCTCGTTGGACAATGCTAAAGAGATTGTTAAGATGAATCATTTCATCTCATTCACAGGCAATATTACTTTTAAAAATGCGGACAGCGTAAGAAACATAGCTTCCAATATTAGCGTCGAACACATAATGCTTGAGACTGACTCTCCGTTTATGACTCCCGAACCTCACCGAGGCAAACGAAATGAACCGGCTTACGTAAAATATGTTGCTGAAAAGATTGCAGAAGTTCACCGGTTAAAAGTCGAAGACATTGCCCGGGTAACTTCGTTCAATGTATTCAGGATGTTTGGGATCGGCAATAAACCTGAGACAAGTTTTACTTACGTAATCGGCGATAACCTTTATTTAAATATAACAAACAGATGCAATGCTCATTGTACGTTCTGCGACAGGAACGGCGAAGCGGAAGTAAGCGGCTATAATTTGAAAATGAGTAAAAATGAAGAGCCGGATGCAGAATATTATATTAAAGAAATCGGCGACCCGGCAAAATATAATGAAATAATTTTCTGCGGTTACGGCGAGCCTACAATCCGCTGGCAGACAGTAAAAGAAGTTGCGAGACATATTAAAGAAGCAGGCGGAAAGACGCGGCTAAATACAAACGGTCACGGCAGTTTAATTAATAAAAAAGATATAACCCCGGAATTCAAAGGATTGATTGATACTGTTTCCATCAGCTTAAACAGCGGCGATCCGCGCCAGTATGCAGAAATGATGGGACTCGATACAAATCATTTTAATGAAATGATCATGTTTGCTAAGAACGCAAGAAAATTTGCTGGACACGTGGTAATGACTATTGTTTCCGTTGATAATGTTGACGTTGAACGAGCAAGAAAAGTCGCCGAAGAAAAAATCGGCGCCGAATTTAGAATTAGACATTTCTTTTAAATCAATTTTATTTCTTCATAAATCTTTTCAAAATTATCGATGAAAAAAAAGCTGCTTATCTTTTTATTTTTTTGCACAGCCGCGCTTGCGCAAAATTCCATAAGTGAATTAGCTTCAAGAATTGATTCTGTATATGGTAATCACTTTCTTAAAAGCTCTGTCATGGGAGTTGATGTTATTGATCTTACTTCGGGCAAAACTTTACTCCAAAAATACGAAAAGATGCTTTTAACGCCGGCGTCAAATTTAAAAATAATTACAACGGCGGCTGGGCTTTTATTTCTGCATCCAGATTATAACTTTCAAACCTCTGTTTATTATACCGGCGAAATTATTAACGGTACTCTTTACGGAAGCCTATTTGTAAAAGGCGGAGGCGACCCGGAGTTTTCAACTTCTGATCTTGAAAAAATTTCCGCCGTAATTAAAAAACTTAGAATCAAAGAAATAACAGGGAATCTTTACGGCGATGTTTCAATGATGGATTCATTGTTCTGGGGCAACGGATGGATGTGGGACGATGATCCTTCTACCGACGCGCCTTATCTGACTCCGCTCGACATTAATGCAAATGCAATTGGTGTTATTGTAAAAGGATCAAAGTTAGGAGATAAAGGGAGTGTCGAATTAATCCCGCGGAATAATTTCATAAAAGTTTTTAATCAGTCCACAACTGTTCCTGCCGACAGCCCATCTGCTTTGATTGTAACGAGAGACTGGCTGAACAGGAAAAATAAAATTCTTATCAGCGGCGGAGTAAAATTATCCGTACCGGATTCTTTAATCGATACCACATGGATAAATATTTATAAACCGGAAAATTTTTTCTTATCATTGCTGAAAGAAAAATTAGAAGAAGACGGAATTACAGTGACCGGGAAAAATTATATTGCCGTTACGCCGGATTATGCTAAAAATATTTTTAATATTAATAGAACTTTGGATTCCGTAATTATTTATACAAACAAAATCAGCTACAATCTCGGCGCAGAGATGATCCTTTATTCGCTTGCAGAAAAATTTTACGGAAAGCCTGCGCACTGGCAGAACGGAGTTAGTATGATCGACAGTTTAATTTCTTTATGCGGGCTTGATCCGAAAGATTACAGAATTGTCGACGGCTCCGGCGTATCGCACTATAATTTAATTTCCACGGAGCTTATTACCGCGATTCTAAAATATTTTTATTCAAACAACCCGGAACTATTTAAAATACTTTATTCATCTTTCCCAGTCGCAGGAGTCGATGGGACTTTAAGAAACAGGATGAAAAATTCCCCGGCAGAAAATAACGTGCATGGAAAGACCGGCTCGCTCAGCGGCGCTTCAAGTCTAAGCGGCTTTCTGCACTCCGCCAACAATCATCTTGTAGCTTTCAGTATTATAATAAATAATTTTGTTCAAAGCTCTTCAAAAGCAAGAGACATTCAGGATGAAATATGCAACATCCTTTGCGGCATGAACTTCTAAAAAAAATATTAGGAAATTTTCATTGAAATATTATAAAGAATTTATCGTAACGGCGGAACCTTTTATCCCGGAAATACTGAGCAGCATTCTCTGGCAGCTCGAAATAACCGGCGTAAACGAAGAAGTAAATTGTATTAAGGTTTTTGCGGACAGCGGCAGCAAGCTTAATTCAGAAGCGCTGTCGGCGGAATTAAACAAGCTCGTCAAAGAAAATTTAATCCGAAATTTTATTGTTGAAGAAAATTTAATAGAAGATAAAAACTGGAATGAAGAATGGGAAAAAAGTCTTAAAGTAATTAATATAACAGACAAAATTGTTATCAAGCCTACATTCCGGGAATACGAGCAAAAGCCGGGTGAAATTGTAATTAACATTGTTCCTAAAATGTCTTTCGGCACCGGCGAGCATCAGACGACAAAACTTGTAATAATATTTCTTGAAAAATATTTGAACGATAATGATAAAATACTTGACGTCGGTTCAGGGACAGGCATACTTTCGATAGCGGCAATCAAACTTGGCGCGTCTTCCGCAGTTGCTGTTGATAATGATGGATGGTGTTATGAGAACGGTACTGAAAATTGTTTGTTGAATAATGTCGATGATAAAATTAAAGTTGTCCTTGGTGAGATTGAAGATATTAAAGAAACAAATTTTGATTTGATAACCGCCAACATCCAGAAAAATATTTTAATTCAGATTGCTCCTGAACTGAAACAGCATTTGAAGAAAAAAGGAATTATAATTTTGTCCGGTCTGCTTATTAGCGATGAAGAAGAGATTAACAGCGTTTATAATAAAGCGGGATTTGAGTTGATAGAGAAAAAACAAATGGACGAATGGATGGCATTCGTATTTAAGCTGATCCGCTGAAAATTTTCAGAAATTATTTCCCGCTGATTTGAGATAATACTACCGCCAAAGCGCTCGCCACATTTAACGATTCTGCCCTGCCGTATTTTGGAATCGATATTATTTCATCCGAAATATTTATAAGCTCTTCAGTCGCACCATTGGACTCATTCGAAAAAACTATAACCGACTTTTCGTTTACTTTTGTTTGAAATAAATTTTTCCCGTTCAAATCCGTAGAATAAATTTTATATCCCCCACGTTTTAAGCCGGTAAGCTCGTTAATCAGTTTTGTATTCTCAAAAAAACTGAGATGAAAGATCGAGCCCATGCTTGCGCGGATTGTCTTGGGATTATAAACTTCGGCGCAGCCTTCGCTTAAAATAATTTCCTTAATGCCGAACCAGTCGCAGCTTCGTATTATCGTACCTACATTGCCGGGATCGGAAATGTTTTCAAGCGCAACGATCAAACCGGACTTCAGTTCGATATCTTTTTTCCTGCCGTAAAAAACTGCCGCAACTCCCTGCGGATTTACCGTGTCGCAAAGTTTTTGAAATTCTTTTTCTTTCAAAATTTCATAAGGAATGTTTTGACTTTTCAATCTGCTTATAAATTCCGGGTTTGACTCGTCAAAATTTTTAGAAAGAAAAACTACCTCGCAGCTTCTATTATTTTCAAGACCTTCTTCGACAACCTTTTTGCCTTCGACAATAAATTTATTTTCATCAAGCCTGTGTTTCTTCTGAAGCAGCGACGAATAATATTTTAGATCGTTTTTAGAAATCATTGAATAAGGTCCGTATAATTTTGTTTGCCGTTTTCGCTTTGACCGGCTTCGAGCTTTTTCAAATATTCCCACGAATAAATTCCGGTGTCGTGCCCGTCCTGCCAGGTTATTTGAATTGCATATCCGCCGACAGGAGTTATACTTTTTATCTTGAACATATTTTCCGAAGTAATTACCGGTTTAGGCGGACGGTAGGTTTTTAGAAGCACCGTTTCGCCTTTACAGCCGGCGCACGGACATTCTTCGCGGAGATATTTTAATTTTATTTTACTTTCCGTGTCATCGCTCCATTTTATATAGAGCGAATCTTTGTCGGCGATTTTAATTTGCTTAGCAGTCATACTTTTTAATAATATTTAAAACGAGCTTCCCCAAAAATAATTTTTTAATTAACGAGCGCAAAGAGATTGCGTAAATTTCTTGCAAAGGAAGATAAAATATTTTAATTTTGGTCACTAAATTTTTGCTGATAATTTATAACAAATCGTACAGCTTCAGAAAATCAGTGTAAAATTTAGAAGCAAATAGACAAATACATGCTGGCGTAGCTCAGCTGGTAGAGCAGCTGATTTGTAATCAGCCGGTCGGCGGTTCAAATCCGTCCGCCAGCTCAAGAAAAGCTCGATTTTGAATAAGAATCGGGCTTTTTTGTTTTTGAGAATGTGACTTCAATTACACGATTTACCTATTTTTCATACACTTTTCTTTAAAAACTACTTCAGAAACTACTTCAGTGAATGTTAATGTTTAGAATTTTGGTAAGCAAAAATCTTAGTGATGATATAAAAAAAAGGCGCTTATTCAGCGCCTTCTATTCCTTTGAACTTATCAAGTTCTTTCTTTTTTCGTTGCAAATCTACTTTGTTATAGTACTTCGCTGTTGTTGTTATTTGTTTATGTCCAACCAGCTGAGATACTGTCGAAAGATCCATAACTTGACTTGCATTCGTTATGAATGTCTTCCTAAATATTCTCATACTGTAGCCTCTGCCGTCCAGCCCGAGTACTTTTAGATAGCGGTTAAACGCTTTGTTCATGTTATCGTAATCATGGTAGACCAAAAGATTACCGTGCTTTACTTCCTCAACTCTTTTCCTAAGTATAGGGACAAGCTTTTCATGAATGGGAATAATAAGGTATCTTTTTGTCTTTGGTGAATAATAGCTTAAAGTCTTTGCGTCCAAGTCAACTCTATCAACTGTAATAGTTAGTATATCGGAAGAACGAAGCCCAGTATAATAAGCTAGGTAAATCATCGTATAAAAGTTTGAGTTCTTATCTTTAAGATTATTAAAAATAGTTCTTAAATCTTCATCAGAGAAAACAATTATTTCTTTTACTTCCGGTTTTGTTTTGACAGAAGTATTTATCTTAAACATTGGAACATAGTTGTACTCAAATAAGAAGTTTAAGAAGTGATTACACTGCTTGAAATAACCGTGAATAGTATTCTGCTGATATGGCAGAACTTTAATTCTGTTTATCCAGCTCTCAATGCCGATCTTATCTATAACAGTACATTGGCTATCTTCACTGAAAGTTTTAATGAACAAATTATAGAATCTCCGGTAATCCTTAATTGTCTTACTATGTTTGGTCGAATTGTTCTGCAAGAAATGCTCAAATGCACTTTTGATAGTAGACTTCTTGACCAGAGATTGTTTCTCATACTCTTGCTTCTTTTTGTCAAGTTCCGATTGGAGCATCTCGGCGAGTTTCTTGGCTTTGTCCATATTAGTCGGAGTATAGTCCAGCTTAGTAGATTTGTTCTGGGTTTTGCTTTTGGCCCAGTCATACCATGATATATATATTTTTCCTTTTTTGTTAAATACACTAGCCATTAGTTAATTTCCTCCAAAAGTTGATTGAATATCAGCTGGCTGTCAACTGATAATATGCTGTTGTTTTTATCCTCCTTTCCGTGTGTAAAATATTCAACATCACGATCGGTGAATTTATCCGGGACAAAAGAAGAAACTTTTCTTTCAGTGTTCTCATTGATAAAGCGATGAAGTTCCATGTAAGATATTTTTCTTCTTTTTCCTTGATGGATAGTTCCGATCATTCCGATGTCAATAAAATAATGTAGCGTGGTAATCCCAATACCAAGTATATTTTTTGCTTGGTTTAATGAGTACAGCCTAAGTTTATCTGTACTTTGGTTTAATAAGTTTTGCTGGCCGTGAGAGGCAAGAGCATCCGAAAGGATGCCGCTGGGGTTAGTATCTGAATTAGTCAATATTTAATACCTAAGAAATTTTCTCTACTTTCTTATACCAGAAAAATCATCCGGTTTTACGTAGGAATGAAAGTGAGGTTAATTCCTTTTTGTAAAAATAGCATTTTACATATTATTTGTCAAGCATATTTGGCATATTATTTATATTATTAGTCATTATATAAATGTCAATAAATTTTCTATTGCATATAATTTAATTTATGCCGATAATTGTGATAAATATCTGGAGATAAATATGTCATTAGCACTACTCAGAAAAGAAAAAGGATTCTCTTCAATTAAAATTTCAAATCATCTTGGTATCTCACAAGGTCATTATAGTCATCTTGAAAACGGAACCAGAAAGTTCACTGAAGATCTAAAAATAAAGCTATCCGAAATACTAGAAGTCCCGATAAGTGTAATTGAGGCTGAAATAATAAATATTGAAAGTAAAGCTTTTTATTCAAACAGTTGGATATCAAAGATAAAGATTTGGGATCAGCCGGTTACAGAAGCTTTCTTGGATGATCTGCGCTTTAACCCGCTGAAAGAAAAGAATAAAGAAGAGCTAACGTTTCGCTTAGTCGAATTTGTCGAGAAGAACATAAGAGGGGCGCTTCTGTCCGAGTTAAAGAAAGACGATGAGATAATAAATTATATCTTTATTAAATCTTAAGTCATACAGAAGTGAGACTTTTATTAATAATTTCTTAAGAAATTAAACCGAACAAGTTTTCTATATTTGATGGATATTTTCTTCTAGCGGCAATGATATTCTTTGAGCGGTTAACATTTATTACTGCACTTCAAATTGTTAATGGAGATTTTTGGGGGGGGGGAATAAAAAAAACTATTGACAAATAAATTTCTAATGTCTATAATTTATTATACATTGAAAAATGTAGTTGTTTCTTCAAGAGGGACCACCCACTTAAGACGAAAAAAAATAATAAAAAAGGATTTATAAATGGAAGAATATACAATTCTTCAAAGATATTCACTTAGGGCAGTGTACAAATTTAATGGTGGAGACCTAACTCTATCAACCGAAATTTCAGAAAAAGAAAGACGTGCTCTTGAGGCTATCAGTCAATACGGAAGTAAAAGAAGTATGCCGGCATCATTAAGATTCGAGTTGTTTAGCCCGGAATTTGAGATCGCTAAGAAAATACGTGAGCTTCTAGAGAAATACTCAAAAGTAAATGAAGTAAGGGCTAAAGCTGAAGTTATATTAGAAATTATAGATGAAGAATATAAATTCTTTAATAGAACAAGAAAGATAAAAAAAAGAAATATTGACTTCGATAAATTTTGCAAACTATATAAATCTTTGCTTTATCCGGCTACCGGGAATTTCGGCAGCGAAATATATAATCAAGTCGTAGAATTATACTCGGAGAAATATGAAGGAATTTAATAAAAGATATAGTGAAAGCTTTAAGCTTGATTTGCTGAATAAGCTTTCAACCGGAGAAATAAAAAGTATTGAGGAAGCAAGAAGGCTTTACAATATCGGCGGTAAGATGACAGTCCAGAAATGGATGAGGAAGCTTAACCCGGGGAAAGACAGACAAAACTATCTAAAAGATGAAAACAAGGAGCTGCTTATTGCGCTCGGCAGACTAACGCTCAAGTTAATGAGAGTTAGTGATATGAAAACATAAACACGTTGTACTGTTATTTCTGCTCCTGTCAAAATAGGAGCAGCGAAAACCACATCAAGATTATTTGTTGTGGTTTTTTTGTTTTTAAAAATTCATAGGAGAATAAATGAAGAAGAAATTTACAAACCGGGATTTTTATTTCTCGGCTTTCTTAATTGCCAACGGCCAAAAACTTTTATCTCACACCAGAGAAAGCGGAATAACAACTTTCATGTTTGAAGACAATAAGGAGATAGCAGAGCTATCCTCCCGTTACTACTCTTTGAACGCCCTCGTTGAGCCAATGAGCTACGGTAATGCGCTTAAAACACTTAAGAGCATTATTCACAGCACGAATACAAATACAAGGATTTACAATAATGAGCCAAGTAAAAGATGATAAAAATTCATCTAGAATAAACGATAAGTATCCTTACTCAAAAACTGTTTCGGTATCTTATGCCGACAAGGCGCACTATAGCCAGATGAAAGTCACCGATCTTAGCTGGGTATTTGCTAATATAACTTCTGATGTATGGAAGAAGAATATTGAAAAGATTAGACAAGCTGCAGATGCAGAAGAGAAAAGACGTCTCAAGCAGAGTTCTCTCGGTTACTTTATCATCGGTACCTTCAAAGACAATAAACGTTCAATAGAGAATTTCATAAACACGGAGTTTATGATATTAGATTTTGACCACGTGAGTGAAAATATTTCTTCATTCAAAGGAAGGCTAATGAAAGAAGAAAATGTATATGCCGCATTTGTCTCTCCGGGCGGTGACGGGATGAAAGTAATATATAGATTTGACCATCCGGTAAATGACCCCCGTTTATTCTCTTCCCTTTATAAACATTATTCATCTGTAATGGCGGGGCGTTTAGGTCAAAAAGCTGATGCCACTCCGGACGCTTCAAGAGCATGTTTCTTTAGTTATGACCCGGGACTATATGTTAATGAAAGTGCCGTGACGTTAGGCGTTAATATTGGATTCACAAATATGGACATGCCTGTAATATCCAAAGTTATCCAGCACGACGAGAGTGATAATCTGTGGGATGGAGTCGGTGAAGGTCATAGAACTACACGAAGAGGTAAGCTGATTGGTATGTTGCTTAACAAAGAGGTAAAGCAAGACCATGCCACGGAAATCTTACTCATGTATAACGATAGATGCTTGCCGCCGGAAGACAAAGTAAAAATAAAAGAAGAAGTTGCCTATTACTATAAGCGGTATGGAAGTGATAAAAAAGAAGATGAATTTTGGGAGATAAAATCAAAAGAAGGAGAAAGATATGCACAAATCAGTTATATAAAGCTTTTCTCTGTAATTGAGCAAGCCGGTTTCGGAAAGATATATAGAAACAATTCTGACTATTTAGTTAGAGTTGATAAAAACATTATGGATACTGCCGTGATGCCTCAGATAAAAGATTACTTGAGGGGAATTGTTGAAGAAAGAAAATACTCCGTGCAGATTAATAGTATGATTCTTGAACAACTTATTTGTCATACCGGAAGAATACTCAGCGATTCATCTGTGGAGTTCATAAAAACTTATGATTCCCTTGTTAAGAAAGATAGTAAAGATAAAGCCTCTCTATACTATAGGAATTGTTATGTTGAGATCGATAGAAACGGCGGAGTAAGCGTTAAAGATTATACCACACTAGACCGTATAGTTTGGAAATCTCAGATTCTGCAACGAGATTTTAAACTGCTGGAAGGAGAGCAAAGAAAGTCCGACTTTGAAATATTCTTGCAGAATGTAATGAGAGGAGATAATGAGAGAATTAAATCAATAAAGTCAGCGATTGGTTACTTGATCCATGACTACAAGAACCCGGCTGAAGGGAAAGCTGTGGTGCTTTGCGATGAGAAAATCTCAGAGAACCCCAATGGACGTACAGGCAAGAGTATAATCGGTAAGGCTGTTCAGAAGATGCGTAAAAGTGCGAGAGTTGACGGAAAGAACTTCAAGTTCGACCGGTTCAGCTTTCAACAGATAGAACTGGATACAAAAGTTATTGACTTCAACGACGTTAATAAGAACTTTGACTTTGAAAAATTGTTTTCCATAGTTACTGACGAACTTGTAGTTGAGAAAAAAAACTTACCTTCCTTTAGCCTGTCTTTTGATGAATCTCCGAAGATACTTATCAGCACCAATTACACTCTGAAGGGTGAAGGTGCAAGTTATCGGGCAAGGATGTATGACCTTGAGTTTTCCGACTACTATAACGAGAGACATAAACCAGTAGATGATTTCGGCAAAATATTCTTTGATGAATGGAATGAAGAAGATTGGCTTTTGTTTGACAACTTTATGGTAGAATGTGTATTGTACTTTTTGCAGAACGGATTGGTTGAGGAAGTTAACGTTAATCTTAATAAAAGAAAGTTCATCGACAACACAAACTCCAGCTTCGTAAGCTTCATTGAAACGCAGAGCGAAATTCTTAATGAAAGAATTTCAAAGAACGACTTTTATATGAAGTTTATTACTGAGTTCGATGATTTCACCCGCCTTACGAAGAATACATTTACGAAATGGTTAAAGACATATGCTTCGTATGAAGGGCTGTCATACCGGGAAGAAAAAAGCAACGGCAAACAGTACTTTATTTTCAGTAAGTGACAAAGTGAAAAAGCAGTGACAAATTATAACCAGGTTTGTCACTGCATTTCTTTAGAATTTAGCTTAAAAAGAAACAAAAGTGATAAAGTGATAAAGTTTTTACTATTTGGAGAAGAAAATAAAATTTAATATATAAAGTGCGGCAGCCAATAATACCCACTATAGTAAGTGCATATAGAAGATATTTATCACTTTGTCACTTTTCTTCTATAATGAATCAAAATCAAAAGAAATCGAGTGAAAACTCCTTCTAAAATTATCACTTTTACCCCAAACTTTATCACTGGGGGGGTATTAGGCTAAGCCTCGTGAGCTTCTGGCCGTTGTTAAAATACAGTTATTGTTTTAACACAATAAATCAAAAAATACATTTATAAAAGGAAAAAAATGAATCAACAAATCAATATAAAAATATATAAAATTGACGACTTAAGCCGTCTGAAAAATTCAACTCTTAGTGATGATTATTTAGTTATATGTATGGGAGAAAATTATGGTATCTGGTATCCCTTCAGATTTATGATCTGGGAGGAAGAATCTTACGAATACTTTATAGAGAAGCTTGGAATTTATGATCCGGAAGAATTACGTTTCATTATCCAACAGCTTAACAAAGCTGTTCGAGAAAGTTCGTATACAACAATTACACTTACCGATATTATTGAAATAAATAATTTAACTATAGCATATTCCGATAACGGTTTAGCCTTTACAAATATGTTCTGCATTAAACCAAATGGATTTTTGTGGCATAGAAGATTTAGCGAGGCGGACATGAAGTTAGAAAAAGAGTTGAAGCATAGGTATTGTTCGTTGGATTAGAGAGTTGCCGAATAAAGAAAGGCTGTCTTTGTAAGAGGCAGCCTTATTCTAAATTTTAGTTTAAGTCTTGATATTATTATTATCAAGATAATATCTTAGATACATCATCATACTTAATATTAAAAATACCATCATGAATTATCAATATTTTTTCACAAAAATGCCGAATGGGTAAATGCTTACCTGCATCACTCAATTGTTCGCAAAAATCCAGTCACTTAATAGACTAACATTTCATTTCAACAGAATAAGTTTCTTTGTCTCAACAAAACTACCGGACTTCATTGTGTACAAATATACACCGCTAGCTAATTTACTTGCGTTAAAATTAACTGTATAATTACCCGGACTTTTATTCTCGTTCACTAAAGTCGCAACTTTTCTCCCTAGTATATTATAAACATTGATAGCCACAAAACTGGTTACCGGTACAGAATATTCTATTGTACAATTCGGATTAAAAGGGTTTGGATAGTTTTGCAAAAGTATATAATTGCTAGGTAAATTATTTTGCTTCTTACTTACACTTGAAATAATTTCCGACAACGGACGTCGCCAAACGCCAAGACCTTCAACGCCAGCAAAGATTAATGAATCTGTAACACTAATTGATTCCACTGAAATGTTAGCAATATTTGGTAGACCCTCATTCATTTCAATCCAATTATTTCCAAAATTATTTGAATAAAATATTCCTCCATCGGCACACGCAAAAAGATAATTGTTATGGATTAATAATTTTCTAATAATTCTTGTTGTAGTAAAATTTGAATCGACAGCATATTTTAAACCATTATTTACTGAAACCCAATCAGCACCATAGTCAGATGAAAGATATACACCGCTAATTGTACCCGCATATATATCTGTCCCCATTACAGCAAGCGTATTTACCAATAACGGATACTGAGAACCTTCAATTATCGGTAATCCATTATTTACACTTTTCCAACTCTTACCGGAATCAGAGGATTGAAACACTCCACCTTGAGTACCGGCAAAAAGGTAATTCCCAATTGCTGCAAAAGATGTTACAGCTAAATATGGATACATTGATTTATTATCAAGAATAGTCCAATTACTATCATTATTAGTATTTATATAAGACCCGCCTCCGTTGGTCCCGGCAAAAAGATTATTTCCAGAACTAAAAAGAGTTAAGATATTTTTATTCAAAATTCCTTGGTCAGTTTCTATCCAGTTATTTCCTTTATTTGTTGAATGAAATATTCCATCTGCTGTTCCAATGTAAAGGCTATTACTGCTTACATTGATATCATAGGTCTCAAAATTACTTAATCCGTTATTTATTTCTTCCCATGTGTTTCCGTTGTCATTTGAGATGCTGATTCCTCTTCCATTAGTGGCAGCAAATAAAGTATCCTCAGTTTTCCCCAATGAAAAAACTGTAACGCTATTGAAACCATTGTTAATTGGACTCCAATTGCTTCCGTTATCCTTTGACACGAATATTCCTCCGTCAGTTCCGGCATAAAGATTTCCTCCCTTAGGTAGTATTGACCATACTGTAAGATTAGTCAATCCATTATTCTTAGCTGCCCAATTGGAACCGTTATCTGAGGATAAAAAGATTCCGCCACCTCGAGTACCCACGTAAATATCTGTCCCTATAATTGTAATAGATCCAATTCCTAAAGTAGTTAACCCATTGCTGATATTTATCCATGTTGCACCGTTATCTTTCGAAAGATATACACCTTCACTTACAGTACCCACAATAATATTTGTGTCTTGTACAGCAATTGTCCAGGCATTCAAAAGATTGCTTTTGCAAGCATTCCAATTAGCTCCTTCATCAGTAGAAAAAAATATGCCTCCAGAGGTCGCCACAAAGATCTTGCTCGGCGTTGAAGTCATATACCAAACTGTTAGGTTAGTCAATCCATTATTAGATTGGATCCAATTCTTACCATCGTCAGTAGAAATAAAAATGCCTGAGTTATATGTACCGGATAAAATATTCTTTCCATCTAATAACAATGATGATATGGATGTTCCCGTGGGTATTCCATTATTTGTAAGTGTCCAAGTGTGCCCATTATCTTTAGAACGGAAAATGCCATCGAAAGTCCCCGCAAATACTGCACTATCGCTTATGACAATGGACTGGACATTAGAACTTTTAAGATTAGAATTTTCCCAATTAACTCCATCATTGGTGGAATAGTATAAGCCGGAATAAGCTCCAAGAAATAATATAGAGTCGTTCGTTGCAAAACTTCTTACACTGCCGCCATAAGGTCCGTTAGTCTGTACCCACTGTGCATAAACTATAATTGTTGGAAATAATAAGAAAAGAAAAAATAACCTTTTTAACATAGAGCCTCCACTTGTTAAAATCACTAAAGGAAAAAGCCTTCATAATTACTTAGACTAATTTACTTTATTATTTTAATATAGTGCAAGAAAAAAAATCATTGAAATATCTTTTAATCTATTTATAATCTTATGCATTCTTCACAAAAATATTTTTCTTAAAAAACCCATGCAATATAATTTTGCCCTATCCCAACTGTAAAAGAGTGCCTACCGGCTCACCAAACAAACTTGATTTTCCAAAGGGGGAATAGCCCTCAATAAAATCGAGATCTAGAAAAAGGAATAAAAAAATTTTCAATTCCATTTTTTAAGGGCTGCTCTTAAACATTCTTATGAACTAATTAACAGGATCATTAGTATCCCAACTATTACGCTAATTATCACTACAGGAAAAGTACTCCATCCATGTATTATGTGTAAATACCGAAATGCCATTGCTGCTGCTCCCAAAGCCGTTAGATGCACACGATGTATCCAAATCGAAAAAGCGTAGAATAATAAGCTCAATAAAAAGCAAGAAAGTACTATTACAACAAAATTAGAGTATGTCAATAAATTGAGAACTGATAACGTTACAAAAATTAAAAAACTAATTACTTTTCGTGCCATGTAGATAAAACTCCTATAAAATCTCAATTGATTATACTTTGTATTATCGATAAGTGTGTTAACCAATTCTTTATGAAAGCCTCCATTTTTTCAAATGCCTCATCAATGTTACCCGAGGGTAATGAGAATCTTATCTTGTTAAAGATTCCGTCATCACTTCTTAATAAAAGAATCGAAATTTCATTCAGGTATTCATTATTTTATAATAACTTTTTGTATCTAAAAATTGCCATTTAAAACCTTAGCTCACTTTCATTCTCAAAAGCAAAAGGATCTTTAAGGACAAGCTTTACATCTTTATAAATTTTTTCATTTTCCATTTCAGAAATTGCACTTATACATTCTTCAAATTCAATTTGACACTACCGGCAGTCAAGATTTTCAGGAACTTCCTTTCCTTCATTATATACTGTTATTGTAAAGTAACCGTATACTTCACTTGCATATCTGAGCTGACAAAGTCATTCTCATCTTTTTTCCAATCAAAATAATATTCGCCAATTCTTTCAGGAATATTTTCTTCACTTCTTAATAGTTCTTTAAAGTCCTTAGTCATTATTTTCTCCCTATTAGTAATTTCAATATTTCATTTCATAAAATTTTTTTTAACGACATAATCACCTCTTCTTTAATATAAATTTTATCATCTTCGACTTTAAGGACTATTTTTGTAAATTCATTTACGAAGTTCTTAAATGCTATATACATCCATTCCTTTGAAATTTTTACATCTTCAAATAGAAAAAATACTTCACTATTTGTCGATAATAAATTATTTAATGCAATGTCGATTTTAATATCGGATGTTTCTCCCTTTAATAATACTGATAACATTAAGTGTTTATCCTTAGTTATTTTGAAGCTGGCTTCTTCTATCATTTCTTTTACTTTTTTTACATTTATTATTAATTTATTTTTTCCCTTTGGTATCAATATTTTCATAGGCGGCCATAAAAAGTCGAATAGACTTGAGAATTTTCTCCCGGCGATATTTATCAAATTTCTTTTTATTGAATTAAACATAATACTCTTTAATTTTTTTTAGTAAACAATTACTCTATCATAACCCTTGGACAATCTATTTTCGTGATCGTGGTTCAAGTATCCATTCGTACTTACCTGTTTCCTTGTTAAAGGTCATTATTGATTTGTATTTAGCCCTTGTTATCAAGATTGTTATAATTACACCACCACCTGCTAATGTCATAATAGTTCCACCAATAACTAGAGTACCTAGTTTTGTAGTGGGCTCTGGATCCAGAAAAGCTAATACTAATGCCCCTGCTCCAATCAACATCATAGTACCTCCACCTGCTGCACCTATCCATTTATCTGCAGAATATCTGTCATAACCAAGCGGGTTAAATTTTTTATCATCGGTTGAAATAATAAAAGTTTCTTTATTCTTCATAGCTTTCGCAATTTCGTTTAAAGAAGTTTTATCTTTATACTCAATTTTTTTTGTTCCATCAAAATTCTGATCGGTCATTTTTACACTCCTAATTAATGTTGATAAAAATATTGTTATTTAGTTTATGAACTTTATTTTATTTAATATTATCATAAGTTAATTTCACTTCTTCTAAACCATATTTTCTTTCAAGACGTCTTATGGTAAAATGGCCGAGTGCCATATCTTGAAAATGATCTATAAATAAAGTGTTAATTAGTGCTCCTCCAGCTGCTCCAATTAATGGCAGTGCTTCCGCTGCTAATTTTTCAGACACTTGGACACTAAAACGTTCTGCTATTTGTATTATTAGTCGAACAAGCGGAGGGGCTCCTTCTTCAACCAATCCCTTTTCAGCAATATATTCAGCTGCTTTTGTTACTGTCCTTGCAAGTGCAGTGCGAATGGCAAAATATTTAGATTTAGAAGCATCATCACTATTGCTCTCACCACCTAAAGCAAAAACTTCAATGGCGGCCATTTTAGATTCAACGCTTCTTATATCTTCCCCTTCACTTCTTGCAATATCTAAAATAGATCTCAACATAATTGTTGTTGAAATTGGAAGTTCTACTGCTAAGGCAGGTAACCCGAAAAATCCACCTATGAATCCCGTTGTTGCAACTGAAATAGTATGCCACAAATTTATTGATTTTTTACCAGGCATTTCATTCATTGAAAATACTGCGACATCTGCAGCTTTAATCAATGATGTTTGAGTTATTATACTAACTTCCTTTTTCCAATTGTTAGGCAATAAATCAAATCCTTTTCCAATTGGCTTCCCAAACACTTCTGTAATCTTAGCTGCAATACCAGGGTTTTCCAAAAGCTGTTTTGCGTCTCTTAAAGCATTCATATCATCTGGATGAAAAATCATAATAATTGTTCCTTATGTATCTAACAAAATATTTATTTCAAGAGTTAGTTTTAAATAAAAAAGGACGCAACCCAACTTTACGTCCGATATCGAGGTACTGGTATACCTTTGACAAGACTATAAAATAGGCTGCGTCCCATGGGGGACGCAATCCTACCGCTCGTTTTGTCATGTGAAAATTACCAGTTTTCGATATCAAACGATGCGTAAAGACCACGCAATATTATTTAATAATATATATTTTTTTAGTTAAACAATTTTCCTTTTTTATTCTGGATAATATTAGAAAAGAATATAGTAATTTGCAAGGAACAGCTTAATTATTCTTGGCGAATCTTTTTTGTTTTTGATAATTAAAAAAAACCCCTGCAATATAATTTTGCCCTATTCCAACTGTAAAAGAGTGCCTACCTATTCATCAAATGAACTTAAGTTTTCATCTGATGGGGTAAGCCCTCAAGTTATTTCAAATACTAAAAACCGTTTCCTAAATTTTTTCGTCCCCAATTTCTCAGTTCCCATATTATTATTATAATCTCTTAATAGCATTTTTATCCAAGATCATAAATAATAAAAAATATACTCCAATGCCTATCAAAATTGCTAAGCAGATATTCCAGTGTAAGACGATGTGAAAATATCTATAACTGCTAAACCCGGCTAGCGGCAATATTACCCTTTGGGAATCTATTAACACTAAAATTTTTATTAGAAATAAGATTACGATAAAACTAATTGAAAATTCTAAAATTAAATTCAAAAAACTGACCCGCGTATAAAAATTAAGTTGTAACAAAACAGTTAACAACAGGCTACTGATTATGTATCCGCACAGCCTCATAAATACTCCTTTTTCTCTAAACACAACTTTATAATATAAGGGAGCTTTCGCTCCCTTCTAGTATATTACTCTACTTATTTTCTATCGGATTAAGTTTGATCTTATAGTATAATTCAGTTTCGTCCGGAAAATTATCTTCACCCCAAACTAGATTCTTTACATCAACTGACTCAGGCAAATCATACATTTCCCAGAGCGGGGATGACTCCTCAAGCGGCTGTAAGTCTGAAGATGCTCCGTCTATTGGTTTATATAATCTTCCTTCTTTATCTGAAACTGCATAAACAGGGCCAAAGAAATAGATTTCTTTTTTACCGTTGTTTATAATTTGCCAATTTACCAAAAGCCTTATTCTGCCGGAGACTTTTTGATATGAGGAATTTATGACCATAACTTTTACATCATATTTACCGGAGGAATAATTATACTCACACCACTTGCCTTCTGTGCCTACTTTGCTAGCGCAGCCGAAATAAAATATTGAGAAAATAATATATGGTAGTAATAATAGTTTCTTCATTGTGATTCCTTAGTTTTAATTATATGATTAATTTTTAGGGCTGCGTGGCAGCAAGCTGATGTAATTAGCATCTAGTCCGCATTTAATCAGGCTCCTGCCCGAACCCTTATTTATTTTAATTTGATCGTAACCCCAGTAGCTCCCGAACTCTCTGTTCATCAAACTTAGTTTCTGGATAAGTAAATTCAATAATCGGATCTTCACCGATATTCTTGCTGTCCATATCTACAACTACAATTTTCTGATTAGCTTTTGAAGAGTAAACTTCTGTTATCATACCTTTTAATATTACAAGCACTACTAATTCATTATCCATAACTCCTCAAAGTTTAAATATCTGACTCACTCTCATTTCATAATAAGCCCTTTGTCTCTGATTTATGAGATGGCTTATATAAAACGTAAGCATGTTATAAAGTACCCACTGATTCTGTGGTGGAATTTGTCCTTCAATATATTTTGACAGAGTTTTTCCCATTCTATTTTTTATTTCCTCTCTTATCTCTTCTGTTACATTAAGATTCTGAAGTACGTTAATGCGTTCTTTAATTACTGGAACCTGATCATAAGTTTTTTCAATCTGTCCTTTGATATTACCGAGATCAATTCCGCTAGTGTGTTTAGAATAAAACTGTGCAAGCACCTGTCCAAATACCATCCCATTGCCGCAAAGAAATCTTATCGCGCCCCAAAAGATTCTTACACCCTCAGAACCATCGTATGAGTTATGAAGAAAGAGTGAGAGTGCAATTTCACTTTTTCCGTCGCTAAGCGTAAGATCGGGAAAAGTAATTTGGAGCCTCATTCGTTTTGAATCTACAAATGAATGCGAATTATCAAAGTGCCATCTGGTATCAAGCTGATGAAGCTGCTCAAGCAGCGGCATTATTACATCGCGGTTAGGAATGAGTTTGTAACTATCCTGCATTATCGAGATAAGTTTATTTTTATCACTCCTAACTATGGCTTTGTATTCTTTAGCTGCTCTGGGATTTTCTTCGAGGTTCTCGAAGTATACTTTTCTTTCCTCAACTGGGAACAAAAATTTGTTCATTCTTCTTTCTATTTGGTGATTCATAAAAATTCAACTCCTTTCAGTTATATCCGTTGCCGTTTATCTTACTGCGGGCAATAAATAAAGTAATAGCTATTCGGTTGACATCGACCATACCGTTCAGCTTCTCTTGTATCTTCATTGCGTCCTCGTAACTGTGAAGCATTGATTGAAAGTAAGTATCCTTACCATTGATAAGTGTTTCTTTCTTATCTAATACTTCTGCTTTCACAGGCAATAGTTTCACGTCATATTTAGTAATTACCTTTGTCCCCTTTTGCTCAGCAAGCTTGACGATCTCAAATCGATCTCCTTTGTGAAGATCCTTTATTTTTTCATGTACATCCTCTGGTGCAAAGAATGATAGCTCTTCGTTTGTTCCGTTCTTAACATTATACAAAAAGTAATCGCCGTAGGTTGAAGTACCCTTTATGCATTCATCATACAGCAGTTCTAATACTGTCAGCTTGTTCAGCTCTAACTCCAGTTTCTTCTTCTTCTCTGGCATCGTTTCCGTCCTTTCTAATTTTATAAGTAAATTCTTCTTTGCCTAGTATTACCGTTATTCCTTTAGGCACTGGTCTCGTTTTTATGTAAGCCTTAATCTTGTTAAGGTCTGGCTTAACAGTCTCTGGAATAACAGTAACAAGTTCTGGTTTTGCATTCTGAAGGAATAATTCAAGATCACTTACCTCGACCTTATCTGGTCTCTTATGCATTTTAAGAATGCCGTTCGGGAGGTCTATTGTCTTTTCTCCTCGCTCAAGAATAAATGCTCTGAGTTTAAGTTCTAAGAATTTTATTTTCTCGTTAATCTGAGCATTCTTAGTAAGCGCCCAGTTGTTAATTAAGCTGCATTCCTTCTCAGCTTCACAAAAATTATTCTCTATCTGAAATGAAAGAGTTTTAATTTGCATAAGGACCAAATCATAATAAGCCTCCGTTTGCTCTTCCTCTTTTTCTTCCGCCTCATTTATAAGTTCGTCAAGAAAATTCTCATCACTCATCGTCTATCCTTTCTTCTTCTTTTTGCTGCTTTCGCTAAGCAGAGCCGTAACAAAAGCAGCTAATGTTTCAAGGGCTACTATCCACCAGTTCATTATTTACCTTCCTCCTTTTTCTTCTCATCTCCCAGGATTTCCTTCTTCAGCACTTTTAAAATTGCGTTCGTTATTTTGATCGCCAGCTTCACTAAATCTATGCTTTGTTTCATCACTGCTCCTTTTATCTAAATATTCTTCTACTGCTTCGTTAACTAATTTTGTCATTGGAGTCTTGTTAGGATGTGAATGCTTATATATGTAAAGCCTTCTTACTAAATTCGGATTTATCTTAGGGCTATATGACATTATATAAATCCTCCTCATCTATCTCGACTCCGCAGACCTCACACCTGTTGGATTGTTTTTCACAATCGTATTTCGTTTGAGAGAAACACCAGGGACATTCAACTTTATCCCGCTCCGATTCATAGTTATAAAATCGTCTGTCGTACCAATTTCCTCTCGGAACGTATCTCTGATATGCTTCAACTCCATCTTTATTTATTATCAGTGAATGGTTATTATTCATTTCATAAAAATGATAATTACTTTCTCCGATATTAAAGCCCATCTTTGTCATGCCTTTAATCCCTAAAGCCTCCTGCATAATGTACCTTTCGCTACAGAAATAAAATATCTCACTTTCCGAATCGAAATAAAGATCTATTGGGTTATCTTTCTTAATCAGAATAAGTTTATCTCTTTCAGAGCTGTTTAATATGGCAACCGCAAAAGAGCCTTCTATTTTATCAAAGAGTCTTTTTATTTTATCTCCTTTATATTTAAGCGACAGAAGCTGCAAGATCGCTTCCGAATCAACTTCTCCATCCCTTTGCTTTTTGCCGATTATTTCCTCATCGTTATGAATGATCCCGTTATGAACTATTGCGATTCCCAGTTTGTTAAACAAAGGGTGGTTGTTCATATTGTTTTTCTCTGATCCTTGTGTTTTCATCCTACAATGCATGATCATTGACTTGGGAAGCAGAAGCTTTTTCCATTCCTCTGTCTTTATCATCTCAGACGCCTTTATCGGTGCTTTATGAATATTAAGGTTTCCGTCTTCGTTTATATAAGCAAAACCAGAAGCATCACGGCCTCTGGTTTCAAGTAAACTAAACATTTTTGAAAGTTTGTTTTTATCGGGCAGCTCTTTCCCGAATGAGTAATAGCCCATTATTCCGCACATTGTTATTCTCCTACGATTTAATTATTTGTTTGTTTATTAGGCTGGAACGAGTTCTTTAACTTTGGTGATTTGTTTTATGAGTTCGATTATTTCGTGCCTGTTGTTCTCCCTTAATGAAAGACTAACACCTAATCTGCTGCTGCCTATACCTTCTACAATTATTACGCCTGATAGATTAAGCAAAGCATATTCTCGAACTTCCTCTATTATATTACTGCTCGCTGAAATTTGATATTCATCTCTATCCCTTAGCCCAAATAAATAAATAGAGCTTTCAACCAAACCGACTTTCTCTCTTATCAACTTAAGATGAAGATCCTTATCATTTATATTTATGAATCTTCTGTAGTCAGTCTTGCCTTCAAGCCACGTTCTTGATAGATGAATAATGTAAGTTCGGTCGCTTTCTGTTACCTCTGGATTTTCTGGAGCGTTGTCATCATAAGTCTCTGACCAGCATTCCTCGCAGTATGGATCTCCGTCCTGGTAATGAGTCGATGAACTTGTAATTAGTTCATCGCAATGGCAGCAGTGATTAAAGAGATCATCAAAGCAGCTTTCGCAGTACGGTTCATCCCATGCATAGCGAACCTCATCGTCCAATAATAAATTTTCACAGCTTGAACATCTCATATTATGCTGCCCTCCTATTTAATCCCCAATTTGGAAGAATATCTTCATTCCAATTAAGCTTCTTCGAAAGAAGCAGATCAAGTTCTTTAAGCCCTTCTTTTGAATCATCCGGAATTGTGTGCAGATTTTGTTTAAGCTGTTTAAGAAACGTTAAACTATGCTGTCTGTTTTTAAGCTGAACAAAATCCAGTTGATCTTCAATGACACCAAGAACAGTAAGCTTCGCTAGTGTTAGTGTAACAAGAGTAACACTAGGAGAAAGCAAGAATGAGCCTGGCGTCCGATATTCAAAGCCGTAGCTTTTCTTTCTGTAAGCGCCTTTCTTCCCATAACCGGAGTGTTCACGCTTTAGTCTTTGTTCTTTATTGTCAATGCAGTTTGATAAGCTCCCAAGCACTACATCAAGGGCACTGATAATTTCTTCTCCTGGTTCTACCGATATATGAATATGCCCGCCTATCGGGTACTCGACATAATGACCTGCGTAGAATTCGAGCTCAGGCGCTTTGTCGTGCCCATAGTCTAGTATCTGGTAAATTTTATGTGTGAGGTCTACTGGCGATTCTGAATAGCCAGGGCGAATTTCAGCAGTACAAGCGCAGCCGTCAAGACCCATTGAACTATTTGAGGCAAAGTAATTTTCGGCAGAAACAAATCTGCCGTTTAGCTTACAAATAAGCTCCGGATCGCAGCCTATTGTGAATGACATAATAACTCCTATTTGTTGTTAGTATATCATTCTTATACCAGATAATCAGAAATAATTATGAAGAGTATTGGAAAGGTTGCTCAAAGGAATGGAAATATTATAGAAAACACACCCATTTATTACTTAAAGATAATCCGAAATGTTCTAAATGATAGACAATATATAAGACAATCAATAACCTAACATTGACAAATTGTCGTACCCTTTAACCTATTGATTATACATGAATTAGCCTATTAGGATTTGAAAAAAAGAAAAATAAATAAAAATTTAATTAAAATGTTAATTACATTTTTGATTTTAAATTGAAGTTTAATCCAAAAAAAGAAAAAAATAAAAAAAATTAGTAGAATTATTAAATGTGATTTAATATAATGAGCGCAAAGCAGCTTCAATTTTATAAAAATAATATTATCGTCAAAAAAAGTTCATGAAGTTAGTGCTACTCGAAACAATTAAGTGATGTCATTTGGAAATATTTTAAGGAAAAAAGTAGTATATGATTTTCAGTCATTCTTTTCTTTTATCCAATTGGCGGACAGTTTTTGCGGAGTGAAGAGTCACCGCGATTTTTTAAGATAGGTTTCCCGTGAGTTGTATTAGCTCAGCGCAAAATGGAATATCAAGCTGATTAGGAAAAGTAAAAAATTAATTAGCATGTCTCTCATTGCGTCGAGCTTCGCCAGTTAAGAATAAGTTAGGTATTGTTATGATAGCTAAATACGAAAAAGGAAAAAATGAAGGGGTGTTATAAAAAAATCCCATCTGAGGACCAGATGGGATTATAAATTTTTCAAAAGCACCTTAAAGGGGGGAATAAGATGCCGGACTATAATAAGCAGATAATTTTTGTAAGTCAAGAGAAGTAGAAAAATAGGGAGAGAGCAAAGGAAGAGCAATTAGGTAATGAGAAAAAACTGAAAGCTGCGACGGCTTAAGAACGAGCTTAGGGCATTGCGAACCCGTCTAGGGCCGGACAGGTAAGCGAGGGCTTAAGCGCAATGAGCGAGCTAAGGCGATTCGACTTAGCGAAGCGAAGAAGCAGGAGCAGCGGAGAATGGCGGGTGGTAAAATGTTTGTAGTGGGCGGTTTGTTGTTGTCTAAACTAAAAAAATAATTATTCAATAACAATACTGAAAATTATTAAGCATATTGTATTTTCATTTTACTCTATCAACTCTAATAACTCCTAAGAAAAGTTGTTGTTTGAATGCAAAAGAATATTGAAATTTTATGCTCAGTAAAAATCTCTTTCAAAAAATTAAAGATAAAGAGATATCCCCAGCATTTACTTAAAATTCTCTTTTTATAAAATAGAGTTGATTTACTATTTATTCGTTGAAGTTGTTGATTTTGTTAATTATCTTTTACTCATCCTTTCTTGCGAAAAATCCCTAATAAATAATAAGTATCATTTAATTATTCCAAATTTTCAATTAGCTTTATCACTAACAATTTTTAACAACTTAACTCTATCTTTCGGAACTGAAATCATTAAGATATTTTTGTCTTGTTTTCGTATTGAAACATAAATTTTACCTGAAATTAAATCTTCAAAATTATATATATGACTTAATTTCAAATCGCTTGTATCTGTACTAAGATCTATTTTTTTACTTTCGTTTGAAGAATTGTATACCGTAAAATATATTCCATCTTTTATATTTTTGCCAAAGCGCTCAACGTAAACATCTTTTGATTTTGTAGACATATAGGTAACAGGCTGCCAGCCTGCGGCAGCAATTAATTTTATAAGAGGAATATATTTTTTGAAGAATGGTCTTCCTTCATCATATCTTGTAGAATCTGCCCAATAAGGATCACTCGATGAATTAGTGCTAAAGAACGACGGGAAGAAACCGTATGATAACAGCTTCTCAAAATATTTCTCGTAGCCGGAATATGGTGGTTTGGTAAATGCTGTGTCGTCAAGTCCTTCGTTCAATAAAAACTCAATCGATTTCTGATCCGAGATAGACCTAATAAACTGAAATCTTTTCTTTCCTGATTCTTGTTTTGCATACCAATTAAATTCTGACCCGAATAAATCTAAAACGCCCGGTGCAAACGGAGTCCATGCAAATCCATTACCCATTGTTAATTTTCCCTTCAAATGCATCTCATCGGAAATGTTCTTCATCATTGCATACTCTGACGCATAATTCCATATAGCAGGTCTCGGATGATTCAAAGAAGATGAAAAAGTAAGCGGATAGTTTGATGAAGCAAATTGATCTTGGTTATAATTCAAATCATAATGCCAATTCCACTCCATTGAATCGAAATAAATCCCGTCAACATCAAGTTTAATTGCAGGATCAATTTCATTTTTTCTTACAGCATCATACTTGTTGAATCCGTGGATGTAAGGATCAGCGTTAGTGGTAATGCTTACTGCCCAGCCGGTTTTGAACCATGGCGTTTGAAGTTTGCGCGTCTGCCAGAGAGCGTCTTTATCCAGAGCCACGCTGTTTTTCAGAAACTCTCTATCCCGCTGCGGAATTACCTTATCGCTTACAACATCTTTATAATTCATATTCCGATTCGTAATTGGTATTTGGATATCCCACGGTTCGGTATATTGAAAGCTGTAAACACCTCCTTGTTTATCTGATTCAATAGTCGGCTCATTATTTAATCCTCTGTCCTTTGCGTTCCAATCGGTCTCGTTGAAAGCAAAGCCGAAGTCATTAAAATTTTTAATCGTATATAAAGGTACAAAAGGCAGCCAGATTCCTTCCTTGTTTGCTCTCTTCTTAAAAAATTCAGGATTGATCTTGTAATATTGTTCAAGCGCCGATCTGAAGTGCCAATCCGGCTTATGTTCAAAAAGCTGAAGCTTGAAAAATGCGCGGTTAGGAAATTTAAAAGTCTCTTTCACTGCTGCAAGATCAAATTCTGCAATCATTCCTTCAGAAGGATTAAATGATAATCTATAAACTTCAGGCAATCCTAAATCTATTCCCCAACCCAATCCAAAATTATAATTAGAAATTGAAGCTAACGGATAGAAAGACATTTCACCTTCTCCAACTTTATCTCCGTATCCGCCGTTATTATTCTCCGTTGAATCAAATGCACCGTCGGGCGGAATAACTGTTTCGGCTTCAACGTAATTGCTGTAGCTTTTTTTCTGTCTTACTAAAACGCTGTTGTCCGGATCATTATCCCAATAAATAGATTTCTCTTCCTGCAATGGAAAAATTATTTTGATGGTAAAACATATATTACTCTTACTAAGATTATTTATGTTTCCATTTAGCTCCACATAGTTAGAAAAATATTTGAAAGATAAAAGGACATTTAAACTGTCGTCGCCAAAAGTTTCTGTCATGCCCAGTCCCTTACCGGAGGAATTAATGCGCTTAAGTAAAATATAACTGTCTATCTTTACCGGCGAGTAATATTTAATTTCAACTTTAGTATTCGGTATAATCTTTTTCCACAGGGTTAGTTGTGAAAAAGAAATTGAGTTTAAAATTAGAATTAAAGATACAAGTGTTTTCATCTATAGCCACAAAGAAATTAGTAATGAGTTTTACATGCTTTTGAATTTAGGAAATACTTTTTCCGCATTTCTCCGGTATATTTTGTCGATAACTGACTTGGGTAATTGAAGACCTTTAATAGTTTCTTTCAAATCCGGCACTTTAAATTCATCATCCGTGCAAAAGTATCTCCAATCGTTTAGCCAAAGTTTATGGGATTCGTTTGCAAAGACTTCCGCATTCTCGTTGTTCATTTGCATTATGTCAGTTGCATATAAAACTCTATCCTGAAATTTGATTAAAAAGTTTCTGACAAGTTCTCTATCTTTTAATGATTGATACTGAAGCTGCCCGATTCGTGCGGCGGCATCGACATAAGATCCCGGGAATCTTATTAAGAATTCCGAAATCTTCTTCACGCTCCATTCAAGGCTTGCCAGATGTGCTCCTACAAAAATCATGTCTTTGTGTTTTGCCAGCATATTGTCTCTTGCATTCATTTGGTCTTCATATGACGGCAGCTCGGGATGAAGATACATATGATATTGAGAATGATGCGTAAAATATTCTCTGTCGTAATCAACAGTCATTTCTTCAAGCGGAAGCCAGCAGTTTCGCGGCTCGCCTAGGTGCCCTATTACCGGAATATTTCTTTTTTTAATATGATTAAAGACAGCATCTAATCTTGGGTCGTCTATCATTACAAGTTTACCGGATTTATCCCGGAAATCCATACCGATATTTTTCCAGACTTTGATTGCAACAGCGCCTTCGTCTATTCTCTTATCAATAAACTCAATCGTCTTTTCCGTCCATCCGGGCTCATCCCATCCATCCATATGGAATGTAGCCACATAGGCAAGCTGTTTAGGATATTTTTTTGATAAATTACTTGCGACTTCATTCTGTATTTCTATCGATGGGAAATCGGAATAGTCAACATTAATTGTAAGCAGTTTAAAATTGTCTTTCTCAGCTTGATGAAGTAATTGTTTTCCTTCAGTGTTGACATGAAGGTGAGCATCTATTTTGCTTACCTTTTCATAATCTTCCAAAGTATAAAAATCAGATTTATTTTTTTCATGTATATCAGCAGCCATAAAAATCTCCGCTCTGTAAATTTATTTATTTATTTAATTCTATATTCGTTTTTGGGAATCAACTAAAAATTAGTTAGTAAAAGCTTTCATCAGCCCGCCTGCAAAGTACATTAGCATGCCTACTACGCTTATTACAGAAGCAAGCTGCAATCCCTCGCTGCCCATAACGATGCCTATAAGAAAAATTACTAATCCGGAAAAGAAAATTACCAAGCTGAATTTTCCCATTGCTGATTTTGGTATAATATGATAAACAACATTACTTGCTTTTTCTTCATCGCTGATTTGCTTAGCTTTCCAAATTGTAGATAGTTTTTCGCTTTGCTCATTCTTCGTCATCAGGCTTACTATTGGCGTAATTATCAGTGCAGCTCCGGCAGAAATAAATGTTGTAAGATTGAAATCCAGCTTATAAAAATATTGACCAATTACGCCGGCAACAGCTCCGCTTAAGTAACCGACAATAGCACCTTTCCAGTTAGCTCTCTTCCAGAGCAGCCCGTAAACAACTGCAATAATGAATAGAGGCATATCCATAATTGCTATGACTGTTAAATAAGCATTAACAGCACCACCTAAAACCGGAACTGCATATGCAAACACTATCATTACTATACCGGCTAAGACAGTTATTATTCTGGCAACAAGAATAACATCCTTGTCGGTTGCTTTGCGGTTTAATACATTCTCATAAATATCGCTTGTGAAAACCGTAGCAATACCATTTAAATTTCCTGAGGTTGCAGAAAGCTGGGAAGAAAATAATCCTACAACAATAATTCCTAAAATTATGTTCGGAATAAAATGGGAAAGCAATAGTGGTACCGCTTGATCGGCGTTTGCCAGGTGCGGAAAGATTATTCTTGCAGCCAAGCCGGGTAAATTCCACAACAGCGCAAACGGAGTTGTAATAATAGCCGCCAAGACAAGACCTTTAGCAACTGTCTTTGTATTTTCTGCACCAAAAGCTCTTTGCAGTAAACCCTGGTCAACACAAGCCCATTCAATTCCAAGTAAGAAAATTGCCAGTACAAACTTCCAACTATACTTTCCGGTCTGTTGAACTAATGTTAAAGAATTGCTCGGTAGTTTTGCAACTAATCCAGGCCACCACCCAACAAAACTCATAGCTATCGGCAGAAGTATTAAAGCGCCGCTAAGCATTAAAATAAATTGAATAACATCTGTAAGCGCAACCGACCACATTCCGCCTAACATCGTATAAATAATAACAACAATAGATAAGATTAGTACCAGCACAGTGAAAGAATGGACTCCGGTAATTATTTGCGCAGCAGTAACAGCTGTGTAAAGAATTACTCCAAGCCAGAAGGCTAATCTGAAAACCCAGATAATTGCAACCAAAGTTCTTACACCTTTGCTGTATCTGACTTCTAAAAATTCAGGTATCGTTCTTATTCTAAGCCGCCTGAAAATCGGTATAACAAACAGACCTGAAAAAACCATAGCCATGTTGCCTGTCCACGTCTGCCATATAATTGGAATTCCATATTTATATGCAATTCCGGATTGCCCGATAAAGCTATAGAGATTTATGTTGGTGGCAGCTAAAACAGCTGCTAAAATAAATGGCGTCAGATTTCGTCCCGCTAAATAGAAATCATCGGAAGTTCCGACCCACTTGTAAAATATAGAACCGATAAAAAAAATAGTGCCTAAAAAAGCAATTACGATTAGATAATCAACAATATTCAATTTCTCTCCAGTATTTATTTGGTTAAATCTTTTTTCCTTTTCTTCAGAAGATTCTTAAATTCTCTAACTGGAACAATAATCCATGTTACCAGAATTATAAATCCGATTAGCCATATCCCCCATGTTCTCCAGTCAAAATACATTGTGCCTCCGGTTATAACTTATTTTTCTTAATAGGTATAATTATTTTTTGAATGTCTGCAGGGTAAGGTTTTGCGGGCATAAGTTCGTTGTCAGACGATGAAACATCCTCTAACTTTTTACTTTGCAATTCTTCATCGGCAAAAATCCAGGAACTTATTTTCCCGCTGACTTTATTTTTAAAATTAACTTTGTATGAGACATTATTTTTCCCCGTCTCTAAGTCTGCAATTACCCAAAACCACTTCCCGGTTTCTTCTTCAACTTTTACTTTTTGCTGCTTTCCGTTCACCTCTATTTCCATTTCCGGTTTTAGTTTATCCTGAAGCTTTACATCAGGTTCAAGTAGGAAAGCAAATTTCGCATTTTTAAAATTAGCAGGGACTTTAATACTAACTTTAGAGACAAACGCCCTGCCGCTGTTGATTAGAGGTAAGTTTTCTATGAATTTGACTTTCCTTCTTGAACCTTTAAAATTTATTTCACCAAGATTTTTTTCACTAACCGATAAAATTTTTTCTTTTTCA
Source organism: Bacteroidota bacterium (assembly GCA_021824565.1). Classification (GTDB taxonomy): domain Bacteria; phylum Bacteroidota; class Ignavibacteria; order Ignavibacteriales; family Ignavibacteriaceae; genus FEN-1297. The sequence goes on from JAKAKL010000050.1 coordinate 53,714, forward strand.
CCTGGTTCGCCATAGACTACCAAACCGTTTTTATCTTCTGAATACTTTATTCCAACAGGCAGACCTTTATCAATTTTATCCGATGGAATAATCTCAGCAGTTAAGACTTCGTATCCTTGAAGATTGATTGATAATTCCTGGTTCATCGTTACCGGCTTTGGAAGAATCATGTTGTATGGATAGATTACTTTAACATAATATTTAGCCGATGGATTTATATCGCCGAGATCAGGAGTTAGTTTGATTTTTACATTGCGTGATTCAACGTCCGGGTTTCTTAGCAAAAGAATTCCTTTATCTTTTGTCAAATGAAGATAGCCGTAAGTTTCGCGCTTCAGCGGATCACCTAAAATCATTTTTGTTTTTTCAAGAACGTTCTTGTTTGCTTCTGCCCACTTAACCGAAGACGCGATTGCCTTCCATTCATTATCTGACAATAAATCGGGTGAAACATAAAGTTCCCACATCATTACCCCGCGTCCGAAATACATCATTACTTCGTTGCTGAACGAATCAAGCGATTCATTTTTGCCGCCAAGAAAATTCAATCTGCCTTTTATGATTCCATGCGTCATTAAACTCGACATCGGAAAAAGCAGATGCTGCTTTTGTAAATCATCCCAGAGAACCGCATCCCGGTAAGTAATTGCTTTGTCTCTATCATTTATTGAAGGAACATCTTCAGCATAAGCATAATCGGCTCCTTGCATCCAGATGCAGTCGGCGTACTTCAGCCACCAGGGCGAAAGCCAGGTTCCGGTTGTTATATTTAAATAGATTTTCGGATTGACCTTCCTTACCGCTTTTATTATATCAATGTATGTTGAAACGTTAGCTTCTCTCGAATAGATTCCAGGCAGATGACCATGATCGGGTTCATTGCATGAAAGTAAAAATCCATCCCACTTAAAGTAGCCGAGGTCATAGTCTTTTGTGTAATCCACCATCCTTTTCTTGAATGCGGCTTTATATTTTGTTCCGGCGAAACAAAGAAAATCTCCGACCTTTTCATAACCGTGTGCCGCACCCCAGTTAACTCGTGTATCTCTATTTGAATATCCGCAAAATGGCGATGCCCAAATTCCAAGCTCGGTATGCATAGGTTTTAAAGCATTGACCAGTGGTGCAAATCCGTTTGGAAATCGTGTTGAATCAATTGCCCACATACTTCTATAATTATCCCAGCCGTCATCAAGCACGAAAGCATTTAGAGCGATATCATATTTATCGAACATATATTTTTTGAATGTTACAATTCTGTTCAAAACATTTTTTTCATTCATCACGCTCGCAGAATCGTCTACAATCTCCGGGTTCCTGAAATCATACCATGAGTTATACAGTAAATATGGATGAGTGCCATTCACTTTTATTCCATCAACATAATCCATGAATGTCTGCTCAAGTTTCACTTTAGATGGTGAAGCGCCGATAATAGAAGTATGACTTACAAACGGTTTCTTTTTGATTTCTTTACCAACTACATAGCCAATCATTACCTTGCTGTCGGTTATTGTATTTTCTACAGTCGGATATTCAACTCCTAAAAAGATGTCCTTATTAAAAACCGGCTGTCCAAACTGCCCGTGCGAAAAATCTTTATCCTCGAACGTCATTGACTCAACATAAACCTTATCGAGGAATTGAATTCCAGCGGAAGAATCGGCAACTTCAATCCATTTTCTTAATGAGAATTCTTTTGGAAAGACTTCGTAATTGACAGTTAACCTGAAAGCTGTATAATCCCAATCAAACTTAAAGTCCAGTGATAATTTTTTGCCTCCATCGTCAATATCACTTTCTTTATAACCGGTATATTGAAAATCTTTGTTAGTTAGAAGAACAGGATTTTCTCCGTTCTGTTCCATTTTAGGCGCAGGTCCTACTCCGGAAAAGACTATCCGCAGTGCAAATTCATCAGACTTAACGTTGTAAACTTTCCCGGAAATTCTGTTTTTAATTTGAATAGTTCCAACGTCATTTGGTAATAAACTAATTACTCTTTCAACGTATTTATTCCCGATTGCGATCTGGTTTGCTTCCTTTTTTATGAAAGCCTTATTCTGCGCAAATACAGAGATAATGCTAAATAACAAGACAGGAAATAATTTTTTCAGCATAGTTATAACTTTTCCACTTTTATTAGTAAATAATGTTTAAAATTAATTTTTATTCGGGGACTTTGAGAATTCAGATCTGCAATAAAACTCTCATCGTCAAGTTTGTTTAAATTGTTTTTACTTACGGCATAGCCTTGCGAACTAACATCGGTAAGAAGCTTTCCGGTGTATAAATCAATCACTTTGTACTTGCCCTTTGCAAGCCCACGCAGCTCAACTGTTCCGTCAAATGGGTCATTCGAAAAGAAAGTATAATAATAATTATTGCCTTTCTTTATCAGATGAGTCTCCGGTTTATTAAAAGCGATGTCATAAAGATTTAAATATTTACCTTCGCTCATCTTTTCGTCATTGTAGATTTGCATCCATTTAGCATAATACTCTTGCTGTGTGGAATTAAGAATCATTGTCGAATCAGCCTGAGGAATTCCACTAATCGTAAACTTCGATGCCGGAATTCCTCCGACTGCCAGCGTAGACGCAAAATCAGCCTTGCCGTTTGGAATAAATTTTTGAAGCTCATCATTCCAGATATGATTAGTCAGTTCAACATGATCACCGCTGTAAGCTTCTTTATCACCATACAAGGCTCTGAAAGTTTTTCCTTTTAATCTTACCTGCCATGAATTTAACGGATCTGAAGCAACAGTTTGATTAACATATGGAAGATTATAAATTGAAAAATTTGTTCCGCAGGGGCATGCCTGCAAAACAAAGTTCGGATTTAACTTCATCGCTTCATCATATATAGCTTTGAAGTATCCGGCGACTCCTTGAGTAGATGCAAGTGGATTTTCATGATGATGCAATGGATTATAACATCGCGGCACTTCATTTAAATTCTGACCGTCCATTTTGAAGCCATCGATTTTCCATTTTAAAATTGCCTTCTTAAGAAACGCCAGATAGTATTGTCTAACTTGCGGTAGTGCCGGACAAAGCAAATATGAATTCCACCATGAAACCTGAATCCTGTTTCCATTCTTATCTAAAATAAACCAATCAGGATGTTCAAGAGCAATTTCACTTTGAATTTTCATCCCGTATTCATTTAGTCTGTCCGGGTAATGCTTTACGCTGTAAGAAGAGTCTTGTGCTGTAAATGGAACCCACCAAATTCGTACTTTTAATCCAAAAGAATGAATCTTATTAATAAAATTTAAAAAATCTTTTTCGCCGCCGGGAAATTTTTTCAGATTAGGCTCCCAATCGCCGTCAGCATTCTGCCAGCCGTCGTCTAAAGTCACCCATTTGAAGCCAAGCTTTTTAACTTCGGGCAAAGTCTTTAAAATCTGTTCTTTGTTGAAATGTCTTTCATAGCCCCAGGCACACCACTCCGGCTGGTAGGCATCCGCAGGCGCTTTAGGAAATGAGAAACCTTCACGCTGCATTAATTCAGAATAAGTTCTTAGTCCATTAAAATAATCTCCATGATGTAGGATAATCGCACAAGGTACTTGACTAAATTTTTGAAGAGCTCCGATTACAATTCGATTAGAATCTTTTAAAGAGAATGAAACGATGCCGCCTTCTTCAACTTTTACCGGTAGCGAAATTAACTGGGATTCCTTTGCTAAGGAAGCGAACGCAATTCCCTGTTCTTTAGTCCATAAGTCTACAACAGGAATGCCGCCTCCATAATCAGGCTCGTTCATACCTTGATAATTCTCTCTGAAGTAATTTTTAGTTAGGGGGAATATCCAGTCGTATCTTTCTATATAACTGCCGCCCTGGAAGCTCCAGAACTTATAAGAACTGTCGGCTTGAAAATTCTTCGCATCAAGATTAAAATTCATAGCACCATAGCTGTTCAATGTCAAGACATCATCGGTTAGATTTTCAATTGATGCATTGCAGATTATAGTATTAGGAAATTTCTCCGGAATAAAAAATTTGTAATCTAGTTTCAGCTTTGACCCGTCAGTAGAGTATGTTACACTTAGGAATTTGCATTCTCCATAAATTCCGGAATGAAATTTTCCTTCTGTACTTTTTTCAAATTTGAAATTTGTTAATTTGTTCCCATCAGAGTTTAGAAGATAAGCAAACGGTTTAGCTTCCGTTAAAAGATGCCATCCGCCCTTTTGAAACGCATAAAGTCTGGCGTCAAAATTTTTAGCAAGCACCAGCTTAAAATTTGAATTCGTTAACTCCGGTTCTGTACCGGAATAAGCCGCTGCTGAACCGCTTACAGCAAAGCAAAACAATAGTATTAAAACTGAATAAATTGTTCTTTTCATCTCTTGTCTCTACAACATTCGTGACAGAAAATTTCCTGTCTTTGCATTTTCATTTCTTACCTAACATAAGCTTTATAGCGTTATCCCAATAGATTTTTTTCAAAGTTTTATTGCTTAAGTCTAAGCCGTACAGCGCCCAATGATAACCGTAATCAAAAATATAAAAGTGCTCATCGCGTGTTTGAAGTATTCTAAATGTATCTCTGTACATTTGTTTGCTGGGATAATTATCTGTGCCATAAAAAATTCTGTTGTTATATTTTTCGATAAAAGCTTTCGCGTATCTCGGCACCGGTGCAATTTCTCCATATCTCGCTCCTAAATCGGCATAAAGATTGGGATACTTAACGAACAGTTTTCCTAATATAGCAAGGTCGGTAACCTGGTTTGCAAGATGACATGCAATGAAAATTGTTTTAGGATGACTTTCTACCGCATTTGCAAAATGTTCTAATTCCTGATCTAAATTTAAAATTCCTTTCTGATTATCCAATCTCCAATTATATGCATTCATTAATCCGTCGTTTGTTGAATCCATCGGTTCATAAAACCATTCCGGCTCGCCGACATGTATACTTACTGGCATATGCAGCTTTGCGCATTCGTCAAGCAGAGGATCCATACGGGGATCATCTATATGCATTCCCCATGCAGGCGGATTGCAATAATACAATCCCTTTCCTTTATCGCCGAGCTCACCGACTCCTCTTGCACCTTCCTTATAACATCTTTCTAATTCTTTAACAGCAGCAGGACCAAATCCCGGTTTGTTATATCCCGAATAATCAAACCCGCAATACATAATAAATCTGCCCGGATATCTTGAATAGAATGTTACTAAAGAATCAAACTGCCTGCCGTATGCCATTGTAAGTATAATAACTTTTTTTATTCCGCACGCATCCATATCCTTTACCCACTCATCCAAATCTTTTTCTGATTTTACATACGGATGCGAATGCATATCGATTACAGGATATTGGGCTTTCTTAGCATTTGTAACTGGAACATGGTAAATACTTTTCGGGCGATAATTCTTTAATAATAAATCGTCCGGATTAGTTTGACTGTAGAGAATGCCATTTGTACTTAGAATCGTAAAAATTAGTACGAAAATCCCAAATGAGATTATTTTCATATTCTGCAAATTACTTTAAATAAATATTAACATAAAAATTTATCATAGTTGATTTTACTATGGTCAGATATACAATTTTTTATATCTATAAAGTCAACTTTATTTATCTGATATATTTCCCTAGCATTATTCTCATATGTCGGACTGGAGTTCATAAGCTAATAGCATAATGAATACTCCAGTCCGCTTAACGTGATTTTCTATATTACTTCAAAAGAACCATCTTTTTCGTAATAACTTGATTGTTCTGAGTCAAGGTATAGACGTATATTCCGCTTGATAAATTGTCCATATTAATGTTATATGTATAGTCACCTTTATCTTTGTGGACATTGTCTACAATAGTTTTAACTAACTCACCCATAACATTGTAAACCTTCAAACTTACATTACCTGCTTCTGCCAAGCTGAATTTAATGTTAGTTGATGGGTTGAATGGATTCGGGTAATTTGATGAGAGTGAAAAAACTATAGGAACAACATTATCATTTTTAATGAAGATAGCCTTCTTAGATATGATACCAGTTGCAACGTAGCTACATTCCTCATCAAAATATGAAGGTAGCGTGTTGTATGGATTCGGTGTGTTAGCATCCGTAACATAAATCCACCCTATATTTAACGATGACGCTCTATCAACTGTACTTACCCATTCTGTGTCTGGAATATCATAAGGAATAGCATAAAAATTAGTTCTGCTATAGTTACTGCACCAAGAAGATGGTACCCAAGTGTTAAAACCTGTAGTCTCAAAAATACAAAGCACATCGGCTACCCTACTTCCATTATAGTATAAGTAAGTTTCAAGAGTATTTGTACCGGGATTTCCAACTACTAATGCAGCAGAGTTTTTTTGTTTTACATAATTGTACAGTGTTTGATAGAAAGATTCCTTGCCGGATGAAGAAGCCATACCGTCAAAAAAAATACCATCAATAGTTGGATAGAAGGAGTACCACGTATCAATTAATGACTCAACTTTATTTATTGTAGTACGGCCATAATTTGTCCAAACATAACCAATCACATGACCACTATTACCATGCATACTATCAATTACAGCAGCATAAGCAGAATTAAAGCTCTTACCAGGACCACTACTTGGGTTAGCTATGGCGTAAATGCGATCTGGGAATTTTGAAGATTGCACTTTTAATGAATCCCAATAAGTCGAGGATGATGGATCAAAATATGCCGGGACCATAATCTTGATATTAAGTGTATCAATTCCTGACTGTGCGAAGTTCTTTCCTGACAGCATAAGGACGAGAACAAAAAAGATTGAAATATCATAAATTATTTGGCTTTTCATGATTAAAATTCCTTTGCGTAATAATCTTGTGTTCTTGAAGCGTAATAAAATATTATCCAATCTTACGCCTCGCTTCGATTAGCGTAAGATTGAATATTAATGACCACGAATATTCTAGCACATTATCCCTGTTGTTGCTATTTTAGCAGAACCATTTTTTTGGTAACAACTTGATTTCCTTGAATAAGCGTATAGAAATAAACTCCACTTGATATATTATCCATGCTAATATTATAAGTGTAGTCACCTTTATTCTTATAAACATTGTTTACAATAGTTTTGACTAACTGACCCATAACATTGTAAATCTTCAAGCTAACATTACCAGCTTTTGCCAAACTGAACTTAATGTTTGTTGATGGATTAAATGGATTCGGATACGCATTATAAAGATCAAACTTTTCAGGTAATTGATTTGGAGTTTTCGCAATGCCGGTATAACCCCCTGTAAACCAGCCTTCATCTCCAACAGCTTTTCCATCCGTTCCGCCTGTCTTTAAAGCAGAGTTTGTATATTGCATATCCTGTAATTCAGGAAGCGGCCATTGGGGAATCCAATTTGAACCGGAGACACTAGATAATTGATACCCGTATATGTCTGTTGAAGCTGTGTTACCTCTGATATCCATGAAGTATTGAAATTCTCCGACACCATTACCTTTACCACTATATAACATATTTAAAATTGAAGGGCCAAAACTTGGGTCAATACTCGTGTTCCCAGATTGTGTTAAACCAGGCCAATGTGTTTTATCGTTAAACATATTTGTAGTACGATTATTCATCCACCTTGAAAAATACAAAGAGTCATCCCCATGTGCAGTATCATCATATGTTTGCCAGAAAGAAGTTACTTCTTGAGGTTCGTAAAAATTATTATTCATTACTTCAATTTGTCTTTTAGATTCTGCAAGCCATTTAAAATTTGCATTACTCGAATCCTGCGGATCAAACATTTTTGGTATATCACCGCCAAGAGTGTCCAAATCTAAAACAGAAGGAATATCTAATGATCGCAATTCATCCCAATACTGAACATATTCGATCTGGGTAATTCCACCCAACCATGTTCCATAAAACATATTGTTATCAATTTTAGCTGTTGTTACATTGAAAATCCAGAAAGGGTTTTGAAAAGTCATGATATCACTGTTATGTTCAAAGTCGAAATATCTAACAAAGCTTGCTGTTACAGGGCATGCGTCATAACAATTCATTGCGAGAAATGTATTATTACGCATTACAATTGAATCAGTTATGGCTGTGTTGCTTGAATTTCGCAAGGCTTCACCGGAAAACCATTGTGTAGCAGAGATAAGATTTCTAAACTTGCAATTGGTTATAAAAAAACTATCCCAATTACCGGTATAGCCGATAACTTCATCAGTAAAATCTGAAAAAACGACATTATCCACATATAGTTTAACTGAATCAGCCGAGACTTGAATCATTGACCCAATACCATTCACATTAAGTGCATTAATTGTATTATTCGTCGCTAATCCCGTGATATAAAGATTCTTAAATACTGCAACTGTACCTGCTCCATTAATAATGAATAGATAATACGGTAAAGACCCGTCTTGTAATACTCCAGATTGAATACATGGAGGTCTACCATTAGTGCCTAATACACCTATAACTTCGAAATTAGATCTAACAGTAGCTGGACCAAGCCAAAGGTAAGTAGTGTCTAACGAAACAAGTTTATATACAGAATGTTGCTGTAATCCAGATGTAGTTGTGTCGCTGGTAATCACTTGGTCAATGCTGGGACCGTTTGCATAAACAACAAGCGTGTCATTCCCCGCAGCAATAATTTTACTAGGTATTATGAATAACACTAGCACTACTATTGCGGTTATGATTGTGGAGATTGTTCTCATAAATTAGTTCCTTTCATATTATTTTAAAGTTATTGATTAATTGAACATTTTTTAATTGAATTCTCTTCGTTAAATAAGATTTTATCTAATTGCTTTTAAAAATTCCAACTCAATCCAAGATGAGCCGTCATTCCATAACTTTGTTCAGATTCAGGCACTCCGCCTCCCTCGATAATGCTTACGTCATTTGCGCTATTCATATTGTATATATCGCCAAATAATCCAACGCCTCGCCATGGTAATCCCTGCTTGAATGAAACATCCCAGCGAGAATATGCGGCAGTATAACTTCTTATCTGAGGCCAAAAATTCGGTCCTGTAAATATGTTATCCTGATACAGCCATGACACTCTTATTGAGAATTCTTTGTAGTCTAAACCAACTGATATATTAACGATGTTATCTGGCTGGTATAACAATCTATCGGAGAATGTTGTATCAACATAATTTACTGTTCGACCATTGGAACTTATTTTTAGATATGGATATTCTGCTTTGGAAAAAATATGAGAATAGTTAGCACCCAATACAAGCCCTGAAAGTATTCCAGGCAAATACCAAAAGTGTGTTTCCCAATCGACTTCTATTCCGTAATCGTTAATTACTGCTGAATCATTAACAGTGGTGTTAATCTGATAAGTTCCTGAAGGAGTTGTTGAACCTAAAAGACTATAAGGATAATACTGAATAGCATCTTTGCCTGAAACATAAAATGTCCATGGATAAATTAAATCACTAATATTTTTCCAAAATCCTCCAACCGTGAATAACCCTATGCTATTATCATAAAACGATAAATATAAATCGTAATTAGTAGAATGAGTTGGTACTAGTTTAGAATTATTCCAAGAAATTGCCCCGGTTCCTACATCTATTCTCGGAATAATTGCATTATAGTCAGGATATGCCAATGTGTTGCTGTAAGCTAATCTTACATCGAACCATAAGGAAGGTTTATACCTAATAGAAATATCCGGCAAATAATAGCCATGATTCTGGACGACAGTTGTGTCATAAAAATTATAAGAACTTACCGCACTACGTGTTTCTATACCTCTTGCTCCGTTGTATGAGGTCTGAAGATTCTGGTATCTTAAGCCGGGAATAAGAATTATTTCCGGGCCGATATTTATAACGGACATTAGATAAAATGCCGACTGGTTTTCATGACCAAAATAATTATACGTCGTAGATGCTAAAGCGTCGTGCCCGTAAGACTGCGTACCATGATTATTTGCAATATATTGTGCACTATCTTGCAGCAGTGTTGCCATTCGATCCAGCATACCATAGTTTAGTGGTTCAACCATTTGATAATCACCGCCAAGAAATTTCCCGTAGCTAAAACTTTGATCAGTAAAGTATGTTATTGGAATTTTATATTTTACAGTGGCAGGTAGATTAAACCAATTAATTATTAGATCATTAACTACTCCTGAACCGCCATACTGAAGCCCTCCTCCGTCAAAGACATCCTGTTGATAATATCTTGACTGATATTGATACTTCCCACCAAATTTTATCTCCGCATTAACTAATTCTGAAAAGGTAATGTTTGTTTTAAAATCCAATGATCCCGTAATTACATCAGATTTAGAGAAGTAACTATTAGAAGAGAGTAAATACAATATTGTATTTGAATAATCATAAGTGGCGGCTTTAGGTATAGCTATTGGGTTTATATTGTGTTTATTACTGAATTGGTTGAGTCCTGTGCCAGCAGCCTGTAAAAATTGAATCGACCAATCATGCGGATCTTTTGTATCCGAATATGCGTTTGATAATTTAGCATCAACTGAGAATAACGGAAATGAATTCTGAAATTCTAAACCATTTGTTACACTATTTCCAGTTCCGGCATATTTTCCGAGAGAATAAGTTATGTTATTACTACTACCTCCAATTCCATAAATCATTTGTCTACTAATGTCTGTAGATAATCCTGAATTTAGAAAGTTTGTTAACTTTATTTTCCCTTCTGGTAATCTATAATCCAATACAAGTGCACTATTCCTTCTTATTATATCACGTGGTATGTCCGAAAGCGTTAGGCTGTTGGTTATATAATCTACAAAATTGTTTGCCGCGGGACCATAGTTTGCTCCCAATTCGTTGGATGTTAGATTTTCTCTTTCTATATCTAATTGAGCAAATACTCCAAATTTATCATCTAAAAATCTTTCACCATAACTTGCAACATATTTATAGTTATTTAACTTATTATATGCATCTGACAAACTGTTATAGCCGCCCTGAAGTACTAAGCTTAATTGCGGAACATTAGGTTGACCTAATTTTGCTTCACGAATATCAAAATCTACTGTACCTCCAATAACGTTGGCATCCATATCAGGCGACACAGTTTTGTATACTTTTATACCATCTAACATGCTAGAAGATATCCCGCTTAAGTCTGTACTTCTATCATTAGGATTAGACGAAGCCATCTGTATTCCATCAAGAGTAATGTTATTAAACTTTGGGGCTAAACCACGAATTACAACCTCAGTCCCTTCTCCGCCGTTTCTCAATACAGAAATTCCCGGTAATCTCCCAACCGATTCAGCCGCGTTTGCATCAGGTAATTCTTGAATTTTAGCAGCAGACACTACGTTGACTATTTGATCAGACGATAATTGTTGGTTTATAGCTTGAGTCTGACCGCTAGCTTGTGCTGTTACAACAATAGTTTTGCCTTTAACACCAACCGGGTCAAGAGAAAAATTTAATATCACATTGTTTCCTTCTCTTATAATGATATTCTTTTTCACTTGACCATACCCTATGTATGAAGCTCGAACAGTGTAAGATCCTTCAGGTACATTTTCAATTACGTATTTACCATTCATATCTGTCGCTGCACCCAGGCTTGTACCGACTAAAAGAATTGTCGCCCCAAAAAGTGGTTCACCTGTTGATGCATCTTTTGCAGTCCCACTAATACGAGTTCCTGTTGCAAACGAAGTCTCACAAAATAATGTTATAGCTAAAATCAATGTACTTAGAATAGTCAAAATTCTAGGCATTTCATCTTCCTTATAATTTTATGTTATAAATTCATATTTGTTCATTTGTAATAATGACCTAAGTTATGTTCATATTGATTGGTCACTATTATTATTCCAAAAGCTAAAACAAAACCGCTAAATGGATTAACAATATTTTTTCCTATAATCTATCTTAGCCTACTTTATTAGAACCATCTTCCTTGTTTCAACATAATTACCGACCCTTATTTGGTAAAAGTATATTCCGCTTGCTATCTCAGAACCGGTACCTGATGAATTAAATACAATACTGTATTTGCCGGCGGACTGCTCTTTATCAACAATTGTCTCAACCTCCTGACCGAGAACATTAAAAATTTTTAAAGTAACATATCCACTCTGTGGAATTTCATAGCTTATATTAGTACTTGGATTAAACGGGTTTGGATAATTCTGATTCAGTTGAAAATCTAATTTATTTATATTACTTCTTGTTACGCCAGTAGTAGAATTGTGTAACGTGTACTTATAGAACTCGTTCTTATAGTCCGAAGGATCTATTTCCATCAAAGTATATGGAGATACAGCACTGTTTACCTGAAAGATTAGTCTCATAGTATTAGTATTTACAACAGTAAATAATTCTGATAAAGGCATGCTCATTTCAGTTCTATTACTATCTTCTGCGAAATTAAATCCGGAGATTGGTTGCCATGACCAGTTAGCTCCGCCTGTCCCAGAATATTTATAAAGACTATTGTTTTCTATCATAAATTCGGCACCAATTGATGTGCTATCATTATATCTATATCCTGTGCTGCTGTCATTGTCAGTATCTATGAATATATGATAGAAATAATTTGAAGAAAGAACACCGGCGACTTGGTAACTCAAATACAGATTTGATGTATCATTTGTCGCCCAAAAGTCGACATAGTCTGCATCCGGGTTAGGCGAGTCACCTACGCTGGCAGATGGGTTTGGATATATATTTAAGAATGGAACATTGGACCAATCGTCAAAATTTCCATCTATGTTAATTAAGCTTTGTCCTCCACTGGATAACGAATCTATTCCTGTTATTAGATAATTACAAAAATCTTCAAAATAAAAAGGTAACGTGTCGTAGGGATTGGGAAGTATATCATTAGTGCAATAAATCCAGCCAACATTTGACAATGCAGCCTTATTCGCATAATTGACATATTCATTGGCGTTAGCATTGTAAGTTATAATATAAAAATTATCCCTACTGTAGTTCTTATACCAGGCAGGAGGAACCCATGAATTAAATCCATTACTATTTTCAAAAGTACATATTACATCTGCAATCCTTTTGCCGTTATAAAATAGATAGCTTGATATTTGATCAGCACCAGGATTTGTAACTACTAAAGCTGTCGAGTCTTTTTGTTTTATATAATTATAAAGTTGTGCATAATATGATTCATATCCAGTAACGTTCGCCTGTTCATCTATAAAAATTCCATTGATAGTCGGATAAAACGAATAGTATGAATTTATATCAGCTTCTACATTGGCAATTGGTCTAGTGCCGTATGAAGTATGCACATATCCAATTATGTAACCGCTATCTGCCTGTAGTTTGGTTATAGCTGTTTGATAGACAGGATCAAATTGAGAGCCTGGTCCGCTTTCAGGATTGGCAATTGCCCAAAGACGTCCAGGCATCTTAAGAGCCTCAGAATCTAAACGTGCCCAGTAGTCGTTTCCAGAGGGATAAAAATAAGCAGGTACCATAACCTTTAAATTGAGTGAATCGATGCCGGAGGTATTTTTTGCATTTTGATTATCACTGTTTTGTGAACCATAAACAACAGACAAAGAAAGCGACGCGAATAAGAATATCATAGATAACTTTATTGGTAGTAATTTATTCATGTCTTATCATCATTAAATTTTGATTTAAATAGATATTATTTTTAACTTTTCGATAACTAGTTTCTTAACTAAAGCTATCGCTTCAGGAAAAGTTTTTCGCAAATCAATTTCTTCGGTTTCCGTTAATATATTTTTCAAAGATTTTGTAAATGTATCTTTAATCTCCGTAGCAATATTTACTTTTACTATTCCCAGCTCTATTGCATGTTTCAAAGTTGATGCAGGAATGCCGGAGCCTCCATGCAGAACTAGATTAACATCCGTCAATTGCCTTATATCTTTCAAGCGGTCCAGATCGAGTTTCGGCTCGCCTTTATAAAAACCATGTTTCGAACCTATTGCAATGGCAAGAGCATCAACTCCTGTTTCATCAACAAACGCCTTAGCTTCCTCAGGCTTTGTGAACTTATCGCTTTCCAGTTCCTTGCCTAATTTTGGAACGCTTCCCAACTCAGCTTCGACATTAGCTCCGTATTTTTTTGCTAACTCAACTACTTCTTTAGTTATTTTAATATTTTCATCGAATGGTTTATCACTTGCATCAATCATGACTGAATCAAATCCAGCGTCAAGACATTTTTTTACCAATCCAATTTCATCGCAGTGATCTAAATGAAGCCATACATTAACTCCAAATTCTTCGGATATTGTTTTACCGATACAAACAGCGGTATTAAGCCCAATGTAATCAATTGAACTTTTAGTTAATTGAAGAATTACCGGCTGCTTCAATTCATTAGCAGCCAGAATAATACCTTTGCATGTCTCTAGGTTATAATAGTTAGCTGCAAGCAAAGCTTTTTTCTTCTGCCGAAAGATTTGGAATTGTTCTTGAAGTTTCATTTTGATTTATATCCAAATTTCTCTTTAGCTGTCTTCATGATACTCTGATAATTTGTGAATGCAGTGGTTCCGCCAGCCGCCGTTGTATTTACAGCACCAATTAAATTTCCAAACTCCTGGCAACTTTCCGGTTCAGCGCCATTAATAAATTTAAAAATGAAACCCGCGTTGAAACTATCACCCGCACCTATAGCATCTACTACATTTTTATTCAAGAAAGGTTCTTTCATTGTTGACTTTCCTTTCTCATAAAGCAGCGAGCCTTTACCGCCCATCTTAACCGCAATCATATTTGAAACAGAAGAGAGTCTTTTTAGTGCATTTGAAATCGAATTTTCTTTTGTTAGATGGAGAATCTCCTGTTCGTTAGGAAGAAAAATATCCACATAAGGTAAAACTTTTTTATAGTCTAATTGCCATTTTTCCTCAGGGTCCCATTGCATATCAAACGAAGTAGTCATGCTTAATTCCTTTGCCATTTTATACATTTTATCAACATCATTTCTAATTCCTGGCTGCAAATAGTATGAAGAAAAGTGCAAGTGCCTTGCCTTCTCAAGAGTTTTTCTTGTTATATCTTTGATAGTAAGTTTATTCATTGCGCCGGGATAAGTAACCATTGCTCTATCCTCAGCAAAATTCAAGACAATAGTCGCCCCGGTATTCGCAATTGAATCTTTGACTATTAGACTTACATCAACTCCTTTTTCAGTAAGCTTATCAATCACTAAGTCGCCGAAATAGTCATTGCCGATCCTTCCTAGAAATGCAACTTTGGCTCCGAGTGAACTTAGATTGCTTGCAAAGATTGCAGATGAACTTCCCAAAGTAAGTACCATGTTTTGAGCTAGCTTCTCCTTACCAATTTCCAGAAATGATTCTATATTATTCAAAATTAGATCAACATTAAGTTCGCCTACTACAACCACATCAAATTTTTTATTGTTCATTTATTATTTCCTCTGAAATAGTCTGGGGTGAGTTAGTTAGTTCTTCCTGATCGCCGTACGTTAAAAATAAAATTGAAATAATAGCGATGATCATTCCAATTAGAACAATTAACCCAGGGAATATTTTATAGATAGTTAAGGATAAAATAATCGTTATTACCGGTGCCACTGCATTTGTTAGCGGACTAACTATAAGCGCCTTACCATAACGAAATGCATAAACAATTGTCAGTGCGCCAATAGCATTTAACATCTGAATTATTGCCGTTAAATAAGGTCCAGAAAATCCATAATTTATTTTTTCCGAGAAGTTTGTCATCATCAGCGCAACAGGTATAAGTAAAAGACCCGTTAAAGTCATATAGAAAAATATACTTTCGGCCTTCATAGTCTGATTTGCAGATTTCATTATAAACGCTTGA
This sequence comes from Bacteroidota bacterium, assembly GCA_021824565.1. Classification (GTDB taxonomy): domain Bacteria; phylum Bacteroidota; class Ignavibacteria; order Ignavibacteriales; family Ignavibacteriaceae; genus FEN-1297. Next base: position 69,514 of record JAKAKL010000050.1, read on the forward strand.
AGCCCCCAAGCAACGAAAACTAATAAGGAGAGTATTATCCAAAGATATCCGTGAGTGATTGAATTAGTAGGAGACTGATAAGAAAGCAACGGTATAGCAATTAATGCAAATATAATTCCTGTCCACCCGTGCTTTGATGTCCTTTCTTTTAATAATATATATGATAATACTATTGTTATGACGGGAGATAATGAAATAAATGGGAAGACTAAATAAGCCGGTCCTGATCTTAATGCTTCAAATAATATCAACTGTCCTCCCGCCCCGGTAAAACCAATTGCACATCCTAACAAGATTGATTTAATATCATGTTCTAATTTCCATCCGATAATTTTTAGAGCCACCAACGCAGGCGGTATCATAGTTAATGCCCAAACAACGTAGCCTAGAGTAGCTGGAAACCCAGCCTTTTCGGTTATTTCTATTAACGCTCCCCAAACTCCCCAAAAGACCGTTGTAATAATTGCATAAATCAACCAAGGTTTACTTTTCATGAATTCACCCCGCTTGTAGCATAGTTATACTTGTCCAGAACTGTTGAAATTCTATTAGCTATTAATTCTTCTGGCAAGTTTTTAATTTCGCCACTTTTTACAGCTTCAAATGATTCAGGTAAAAACTGACTTATTAATGTCAAGGGAATTTCTTCTAAAGAAAGATTTTGTAATAATTTTATTACTGAACTTTTTACGTTTCTATCATTCCAATAATATCTTATTCTATCACTTAAGCTGTATTTTCTCTTAAACTTTATTAAGCTGTCATCTTTTCCATGATAATATTTATTCCAATATTTCGGATTCTCTCTCATCTTTGAATCCAGCACACCTGACAAATTAGAAAGTTCAATTCTATCCGAAATTTCAAAAAGTTCTTTCTCTATCATTTCCAATGCAAATAGTGCCTCTCTAAATTCATACGTTAACCAAGGACCTACTTTTAATATTGTAAAATGGTCTTCAACCATTTCACGCAAGGACTCTTTAAGTTGAAAGTCTGTAGAATGTGCCTCATATACAAAATTTTCATGAGCTTCAATTTGATTTTTGAGTTCAACAGTATTTCGTCTATCATAGCTAAAAATATTATCGTCTCCGAATTCAACCCCTGGCTGGACGACAATTGCTATTACTCTGCTCCAAGTTTCTGCGATACCATAATCAGCAAATGCTTTTTTCGTTTGAGAAAGAGTTTCATTAACTTCTTCAGGAGTAGTCACTCTCATTGAATTGTTCTGTTCCTTGGCACCTCCTGGAGTAGGAACATCACTTCCAATTATGTAAACCGGTAGTTGAAATTGATTGCTTCTGCTATTTACTACTTCTTCTGCTGCTTTACAAAGTAATGCAGTTCTTTCGGCAATAATACTCGAGTCAAGCGGACTATCGGTCTGATCATCGTCAGCGCATTTCATTGTAACATCAAGATGTATTTTCTTATATCCGGCATTTAAATAGGCTTTAACTTGCTCTTTTGCTTTTTCGAGCGCAGAATTCGCCGGTTCATCATGCCATACATTAGGACCTAAATGATCACCTCCTAAATAAAGATTCGTAATTGAGAAATTTGTTTGATCAGCCAACCGAAAAGCTAATTCCTTGAAAATTTGCGGTGTCATTCCTGTATATCCGCCAAACTGGTCAACTTGATTCGATGTTGATTCTATCAATAACAAATTGTCATGTTTTTTGGCATTTAACATCGCAGCTTTTATTACGAATTCATTTGCAGAACAAATGGAAGTAAGACCAATTGGATTTCCTGATTTATGCTCCTTGATTAATGACAATATTTTGTTTTCGCCAGCTATCATTTATTTTCTTTATTGTAAGGATAAATGTTTACACCTTGAACGACTCTGTGGATCATACCACTTTCAGAGGGACTATCTGGCTTTAAGCCAAAATACATTGATTTATAAAAGCCTAATATTTGAGCAGGCAGTACAGACACAACTGTAAGAAATTTCTCATTTAATTTATCTTTTCCATCCCCTAGTATAATTTTTAATTCAACGTTTGCATCAGGTATATAATGCTCCATTACCCCAATTGAATAAACCGGTTTTCTCCCTTCGGAAATTGCTTGCACTAAATCGATTTCATATTTGTTTACATACTTATCGTTTGAGAATAGAAAGGTTATTAGAGATTTTTCATTTATTACTGCTTTTGGACCATGCCTGAATCCAAGGAAGGTATCGTATTTGCAAATAACTTTTCCGTCCGTTAATTCCTGCAATTTTAATTGTGACTCCCTTGCTATTCCTTTCATTAAGCCTGAGCCTAAGAAAACTGCTCTTTCAAATTCCAATCCAGATATTTTTTTTAAGTCTCCCAAATACTCATTAAATATTTTTCTTGCATATCCACTTAATAGGGAAACCTCCGATTTATTTTTATCAATTGAATCTATATCTGAAATTAAAAGACCTGATAATAACATCGATGTAAAGCTGCTGGTCATAGCAAGACTTTTATCGTCGGCTTCTGGCGGCAGGAAGAAAATTAAATGGTCTTTATCTTTTACTGTTTCAACGAGTTTACTTCTCTTGCTGCAAGTAATAACAATATGAGTTACCTTGTGCGAAAGTTTATCCGCTAGTTGTACTGCTTTTGAACTTTCTGGACTATTGCCAGAACGAGCAAATGAAACTAATAGAATATCTTTGTCGCTTTGAAAATATAACTCCGGATGAGTGATTAAATCGGTAGTAGCTACAGCTTTTGTAACTAAGCCTGTAGCGATCTGAAAAGGACCTTCCAATACATCACCTATAAAAGCAGAGGTTCCGGCACCAGTAAGTATAACATGCAAGTTTTTATTTATCTTGGCTTTTCCTAGCGCACTTTCAAAATCCGATTTTCTTGACTTTATTAATTCCCAAACCTTAATCCATATATCCGGTTGAGATAATATTTCTAGGGAAGTATATTCTCCTCCATCTAGCCCTGGTTTTATTTCCTTTAGTAACAAATTATTTTTCATTATTTATATTTAAATATAATTTATAAATACTTTCGTTAGCAATATATTGATTTTATTTTACCTTGTCAATAGGGAAAAATAAAATATTTTGCTTTCATTTCCTTACATTCATTAAAAATTGTATGCCTAAGACGTACATTATCTTTTAAATCTTTGTGTTTTTATATATAATTACTTATTTTATCTTCTGAATTTATTAGAAAGTTACTATCGTATGACTAATTTTAATATTGAAGATTCCGGCAACACCCTTCAGCGCAGAACCAAAATTATGGAATTATTGGAAACTTCAGGGATGGTAAAGGTAAGTGACTTATCAAAACTGTTCGAAGTAAGCGATGTTACTATAAGGAATGATTTAGCACAATTAGAAAATAAAGGTTTTTTAATTAGAACAAGAGGAGGGGGAATTAAAACGCAGCGAACTGGTATTGATTATAAGCTGACCGAAAAAGCTAAGAAGCACTCTGTTGAAAAACAAGCAATTGGTAAGAAAGCTGCTGAATTAATAAAAGACGGTGATACAATAATTATTGATTCTGGAACTACAACTTTGGAGTTAGCGAAAAATCTTTCTGACATAAAAGAATTAATCGTTATAACAAATGCTTTAAATATAGCTAGTCAGTTAGTCGATTACGAATTGATAAAGGTAATTATGCTTGGAGGTATGTTAAGGCATAATTCATTATCATTAATTGGCCCCATCGCTGAAAATAATGTGAAAGATTTTTTTTGTGATAAGTTGTTCATAGGTGTAGATGGCATTGACTCTCATTATGGAATTACAACGCCAAACGCTGAAGAAGCACATTTAAACAAGTTAATGATCGAGATTTCAAAAGAAGTAATAATATTAGTAGATTCAAGTAAATTTCTACGCAGAAGTTTTGCGCTTATTGCACCCGTGTCAAAAATAAATACGGTGATAACAGATAAAAATATTCCTCAGGAAGAATTGATAAACTTACAAAACCAAGGAGTCAAAGTTATATTGGCTTAATATTGCAGGCTCTATAAGGGATAAAATGTTTTACTTTGCTCTGCAAGATTTATATCATGTAAAGCTTCAGTTGGAAATGGAATTTCATAATAATAAATTAAGATACAATTACAAGGAAAAATTCCATGAGTCAGAGAAAACATTTGACTGGAGAACAAAAAGCTATCATCCTTAGAGAACTGCTTGAGAATAATGTTTCTCTTAGTGAACTTGCAGAGAAATACCAAGTTCAAATAAATCTAATCCGTCGTTGGAATAAAGTAAAATCTAAATCTAAAGGTTATGGCTTTGAGCAACCAGTAGAACCACATCAGCTGTCTGTTACCCTCAGAGCAATGGTAAGATTGAAAAGTTCCACAGCACTATTAACCAGGAATGCTTAAGAATTATCTCTCCGGTTACCTTAGATGAATACAAAATTTATGTTGAAGATTATATCAACTTTTATAATACCAAAAGGCTTCATGCTTCACTTAATTACTTAACGCCGGAAGATTATCTGGTAGGCAGAAAAATTGATAAACTAAAACTTAGAGAAGCTAAGCTTGAAAAAGCAGAACAAGAAAGACTAATTTACTGAAAAGAAAAAAATCAAGCAGCATAATTTATGTATTATTTTATCCACAATTTTTTTACTAAAAGTATCTTTTCCCTTGAAGCATTACAATTGGTCATTTACGGATTTGTTTTCTGAAAAGTTTTGGGCGGCTTTTAAGCCGAAGGCAGATGTAAGGAGCGTGAGCTTTTCCCAAGTGAGTGTGTAGATGCCTTTGGAGTGGAATTCCATTAGCCAGTCGGCGAGGAACCAGAGGACTATGATTAGCATTGAGATTCTTGTCGAGCTAAGGTTTCCTTTGTTATCGGAAAGACACAGTTTGATGTAGTAGAAGATTTTGTGAATGATTTGAATTATTGAAAGAAGGCACAGACTAAAGTTCTGTGCTACAGGGGATAAAATATTTTTTGATGTTTGCATGGTAAACTTTTTTGAATGCAAAAAAGTTAGAATGATGTTTTAGAAGCACTGTAGAAGAGAGGAAGGGAAAATAATTGAGAAGAAGTCGTTAATTAAGGCTTTATTTAAAAAAAAGAAAGGCCCTTCTATATTAAAAATAAGCATCTCTGAATTCGAGTATTAAAAAAACAATGGTTATAGCTTAGACATAAATGATAATGCATTAGTAAATTGAGGCGAATAGTTTGCTAAGTGTTTTTTGATTTTCTTCAATCTACTTGGACAGAACTTAACCCAAATATTATAAGCTTCCTCAATATTCAATTTTGTCTTTTCAAAGTCACCTAATTTATAATATGTGTCGGCTAACCAAAGTAGACTATAACCATAATTTACCTTGTCATGTCTATTTTTACCTTTTTCTAAATACTTATTAGATTTTGAACAATATTTTAAGCTATTGTTATATTCATTTTTTAAATAATAGCATCTACTAATATTACCAACATCGGCAGATATATCATCTGAATCATTACTCAAGGGATCCCATATATCAATTTTATCCAATGAGGTTTTTTGTAAGAAGAACTCTAGTGCTTCATCAACATTTCCATAATCACGATTAGAAAGAGCTTGATTATAATAAATTTCATTAGAAACCGATTCACCCTTTTCGGTAATTTTTTTTATTACATCATGAGAGAAGTTAATAGCATCTGAAAATCTATTTTGAAACCATAGACTATAGGTCATGATTTCAGAGTAGAAAATGAAATCTTTTATGGTTGATAAGGTCTTAGAAAAAGATTCTAATAGCAGATTTACTTTTGCAAATTCATCTTGATTTAGAAGTATAGTAATATATGATGAATATATAGCTGGGAATTCTCTATTATTTTTTATTTCTAAATCATCGAAATTTAGACCTTTGAAAACATTCTCACATAATTCAATAAATTTGACATCCTCACCATATTTTAAGAGGGGATCTGACAATTTATAAAGATATTTTAGAGCTTCATTATACGATTTGTTTTCTATTGCTATCTCAGTGCATTCTATAAAATCATCAATTTTAGGAGTTGATTCATCATATAAATTCATTATTACAATAAGTTGATTCCAATCCACTAAGGACTTTAATATTTTTGCGGCATAAGTATTCGTTTTCGTATGCGGTAACGTTTCTTTTATTTTTAATCTAACTATAGGATGCAAATCATAGTGTGTTTCACCCTCCTTATCTAATTCTATTATTAATCTTAATTTCAGGAGAGTATTAATTACTTTTGAACATTTTTGATATGTTAGGGAAGAAACTTTTTCAATCTTTCGTAAAGTTGGAGGACGTGTAAATGTACCAACTATGTTTAGGATTTCTTTCTCATTCTTATTTAGATTTTCCCAGATGGAATTTAATAGATGAACTTTTAATGCTGAAGTTTGTTTTGATATTAATGTATTTATTTGTTCCGTTGAAAGTCGATTATTTCTTAGCTGTCCAAATATTAGATTAAGCCATAGTGCATGTCCGTTTGTTTTATAATGAATATTTTTTATAATATCATCATACCCGTTATTTATGTTCAAATTAAATTTTTTTGCTAATTCCATAGACTCTTCAAATGATAAACCTTGTATAGGTATTTCAATAAATGAAAAATGATGATCGATGATACTGGATCTACATGTAAAAAGGACATAACTATTAGTAAGCTTACTAGTTATAGAATCGAATAAAAATTTAAGATGCCCAGTAAATATAGGTTTGTCTTTATCTACAAATGCATCAACATTATCAAAAACAACAAAGCAATTGATGTTATTTAATATGTCTAGAAACCGGTTAATTGTGTCCTTTATATTTTCTTCAGCATACATTGTTTTTTTATGCGCGCCGTCTGTAATATATTCTAATATTCCCAACAATTTTTCATGAAATGGAGTTTCTTCATCTTTGCAATCAGCCCATGAAATCCTTTGAAAATTTCTGAAATTTGATTCATTACTTGAAAATAATTTATATATTTTTGCAGCTAATGAAGACTTACCTTCACCACCAAAACCAGTAATGGCTGCCACCCGAATTGTTGGATTACGCAATTTTGAAATTAATTCTGAACGTCCAACAAAGAAATCAATATTGGGTGGATGGTCAAGTCTATTTTTGTTTACTAAATTAAAAGGCATTATACTTTGTGAAATTTGAGTAGAAGAAACAATAATCTTCTTAATTAAATCAAATATCAAATTAAAATTTAAAAAATCAATATCCACAAATGGCGGAACATCGTTTTGAATATATTCTGCAAATTGATTTTTTGACATAGCTACGTTTTCGGATTTTTCATTGAAAACATCACTATCTAAAATTTTGGATGCAGTCGGTAAAGTAAAGCCTTTTAATTTATTATGATTCCCATAGCTAATGTTTTTTAGAGTCTTATGTCTACCACTTTTTTCATCAAATTCAGAAGAACAAAATAACCTTTTATGATTTATATCCTCTGAATATAATACCTTGTCGCTATAATAAAACTCAATGCTTAGGCTGCATTCTTTTAATTTGCGATTTTCTGGTATGGGTATACTAAATGAAAAAACATTATTACCCCATTCTTTAAAAGAGCCATCTTCTGAATTAACTTTTGAAATGATACTTTTATTATCTCGGTCGAAAATAAATATATTAACTTTATCATTAGGAACAGTTGCACGGGCATGGCATAAGTCATATAGTTTATCATCGCCTCTATCCGAATCTTGCTCCCAATATTCTATGTCTAAAATAATACCAAGTTTTGCCTGTGCTTTTTTTATGTGTTTCCAATCAGTTTGACCTTCTGTAAAAATAATAGCTTGCATATAAGATACTCCACTTATGCGATAGGTTTCCTAAAATTTATTTTATCCAGTATTCCTTCATACACTTCCTTAACCAAATGTTTGGAGGCGATGTCTTTGAATTCGTCGTCGTTCATTAGTTTGGTGAAGATTTCTTCGTTGCCGTCCATACGCTCTACGAAGAGGCTGACTAATAGTTTGTCAAATACGTATTTGAAGTTGTCTAATGAGTTTGCTTGTGCTGCTTCTTGAAGTTCTTCGTTTGAAATTGCTGTTTCTTTTACTTGATCAAAGAATAATTGGTCTGCAATGGTAAAGCTTGTGCCAAATCTGTCGTTTAATATATCAATCAGTGAGGAAAGCAGAACGTTTTCATCCGGCGTACCGGTGCCGACCTCTTGAGGACCATATATTACTTGCGGCTCGCCGGATTTCAAATCTATTTTACCTTCAGCTATTTTTTGCAGACGGTAATATTTTAATGCGACGTCTTCTCCAAGCTCGTATCCTTCTTGCTCACGGCGCGGAAGCTTGCGCAATAGATTCCTTAAATAGATATTTAATTTTTCCAATTGTGAATCGTTATAGGGGATTATTTGGGAGAGGAAGGAATATAAATTACGGAATTCAACAAGCTGCTTCTTTATTGTCTGCTTTTCTTCCTCTGTCTTTTCTTTGAACCGCTCAACAGCGGGATCGAGGATTGCATTAAGCTTTTTGTGCTCGACATGTTTCAAATCTTGTTTGCTGCTTAACCATATATTACAAAACTCATCAACTTCATTTTGAAAGAATATTTTCCATTCCATAATAGTATACTCAAGCTGATATAGAAGCTGCGAATCTGTCAACTCGTCAAATTTTGTTTCTTCATAGTAGGGCTTAAAGGAGTTAAAAATTTCTTCACGCTCGTTTACGAAGTCTAAAACAAAAGTATCTGTTTTGCCCGGGGCAAATCTGTTAAGGCGGGAGAGTGTTTGAACTGCTTGTACACCGGATAAACGCTTATCAACATACATTGTATGCAGCAATGGCTGGTCGAAGCCGGTTTGATATTTTTCGGCAACGATTAAAACTTGATATTCATAAGATTCAAATTTGTCCGGAAGCTCCTTTTCTTTTATACCATTGTTCATCCCTACTTCGGTATAGGAAACATTTGGAATCTTATCATCTTCTACTGTACCGGAAAAAGCAACAAGCGCTTTTATGCCGGTATAACCTTTTTCCTTAATATAAGCATCAACAGCTTGCTTATAACGAACAGCATGAAGACGGGACGAAGTAACAATCATTGCTTTTGCCCTTCCGCCTATTTTGCTCATTGTAGACTTCCGGAAGTGCTCTACCATTACTTCAACTTTTTGTCTTAGGTTATAAGGATGGAAGCTGACAAAACGAGCTAGAGCTTTTGCGGTTTTGCGTCTTGGAACATTAGGGTCTTTTTCAATTGATTTAATTAATCTGTAATAAGTTTTATACGTGGTGTAATTTTCCAGAACGTTTAAGATAAAACCTTCTTCAATTGCTTGACGCATACTGTAAAGATGAAACGGAGATTCTCCATTTTCACCGGGTTCATCGAAAACGGCTTTTGTCTTAAACTTTGGTGTTGCAGTAAAAGCATAAAAACTGATGTTGGGCTGTTTCCGTTTCGATGCCATTTCTTTTATAATTTTAGCCTTGGCATCTTCAGATAAATTTCCTTCCTCCATCTCAAGAATTTGTTCAGCTACAACAGATTCAATACCTTCTTTGTTCAATATCCTTTTGAGTTCGGTTGCAGCTTCACCGGATTGGGAGCTATGAGCTTCATCTACTATAACAGCAAATTTTTTCCCTTCCGTTGAGAAGCTTAAATCCTTACCGTCTTTTTTTGAAATCTTCTCTATGGTTTCAGTAATAAAAGGAAATTTCTGCAATGTGGATACAATAATTGGAACGCCGGAGGAAAGAGCTTTTACAAGCTGCTCGGTATCTTCATCAATTTTCTGAACCACTCCTTGTTTATGCTCAAACTGATAGATAGTATCTTGAAGCTGAGTATCAAGAACTTTTCTATCTGTAATTACAATTACGGAATTAAATATCTTTTCATCTTTATCATTATGAAGGCTGGCAAGGCGATAGGAAAGCCAGGCAATGGAATTAGACTTTCCGCTACCGGCAGAATGTTGAATCAAATAATTATGTCCGGAGCCGTTAACTTTGGAATTAGAGATTAACTTACGAACACAATCAAGCTGATGATACCGAGGGAAAATAAGTAACTCTTTCTTTTCCTTAAATACACCCTTTTCGGTATAAATTTTTTTCTCAGCTATTTCCAGATGAAGGTAACGGGCAATCAAATCGAGAAGGCTATCCTTGGTAAGAACATTTTCCCAAAGGTAGCCGGTTCTATAATCCATGTCTGCTGCGGGCGGATTGCCGGCGCCGAGATTAAATCCTTTATTAAAAGGAAGGAAGTGAGTTGAATCGCCGGAAAGCTTTGTTGTCATGTAGACTTCTTCCGTATCAACAGCAAAGTGAACGAGAGTGCGCTTCTTAAATTGAAAAATAAGTTCACGTGGGTCGCGGTCCTTTTTGTATTGATGCTGCGCGTTTTTTACCGTTTGACCGGACAGCGGATTTTTAAGCTCAAGCGTAACAAGGGGTATGCCGTTTATTGATAATACCACATCAAGCGAACGGTTAGGATGATTATTGCTGTAGTGAACTTGACGGATTATTTTAACAATGTTTTTATTGTAATCATTCCATGAATCGGGATTAAGGTTCGTATTTGGCTTTGAGTACATAAGCTTAAAGTTTTTACCGAAGAACTTGAAGCCATGGCGAAGTACGAAGAGCGAACCCTTTACATCGAGTTCTTTTGATAGTGCTGAGAGAAGCGAGTCTTCCGCTTTTGCGCCGTAATATTCGTGTACCGATTTCCAATATGTTGGTTGAGAAGATTTAAGAAATTCTATTACGTCTTTTGAAAAGAGAGCCAGGTCTTTATCGAAGTCATTGGGATTACCTTTGAGGTAACCGCCTTCTTCGATAAGGGAATATTCTATCGCTTCTTCGAAGCGGATTTCGGTATGTTTTTTCATATTACTTTTTTATCTTGAAAGTGAAAGGAAAAAATTATCTATTTTTTCAAAAAGATAGTCTGAGGGATCAAAACCATTATTTCGAAGTTTTACCATTTCACATATATCATTATCATTTAACACAATCAATAATTTACCATTTTCTCTTATTGCACCCTTAGTAGCTACAATACCATGCTTAGTAATTCCTTTCCTTGTTATTATAAAGCCTACAGTTCTTTTGGCCTTTTCTAATAGGTATCTCTCAGTGGTAAAAATTTGAGCTTGAGTTATTTCTTCTGTATAATTTTTAAATTCAAATAATATATACCTTGAACCCAACTCTTGAGCTAAAAAATCCCACAAGTATTTACCAGGAGTAACCCGACAGATTAAATCTTGGATATTAATCCCATCATCAGTTCTATTTTGTCTATGCCATCCATTTAAACTTTCGCTGAATAAGTATTTTAATATTTTTTCGATTAATAATTCATATTTTTTAAAGGCAATCCCAGGTTTTATCAATTTTAATTCTTTACAATAGTTTTCATGTTTTAATTGTATGTCACCCGTGAGTGTATTTTGTTTATTCTTGATTTTATTAATAATTTCCTCTTCCCCTTTAAGAACTTCTGGATAGTCGGATTCAATAATTTCTTTTAACCTAGATAATATATTTGTATTGCTAGCAGCTAAGGAAAACAAATCTGACCTATCAAAGATTGATAAATTAAACTCTGATTCTATCCATCCTCTTAACTCATAAGGCAATTTAGATGAAATAATAAGGATGGCTTCATATATTTTATGTTTTTTAACTGAGTTAATAAAACTTACTACTGCAGTTTCTAATATTTTGGGAGAAATAAAATCTGACCTATAAAATTTTACTTCTACTGCAATTTTTCTTCTTGGATCCTCAGTGCTTAAAATAAAATCAAATCCAATGTCGGCTGGGCCATTAAATTCTTGAATTGTAAAATGATTTAATTCTAAAATTTTTTTGCAAATTTGTTCAAATTCACTACCTTTTTGTACCATAAATGCCTCACACTTATTGAATTAAACTTTAGATTCCAATGCATATTAAGAATGATAAAACTATGGTTTTAATTGTTCATCTCCAGATTGCAAAAATTAACTAACATTTGCCGAACCATTGGATGGGGGCTGCCAATTTCTTAAATCTATCTTACCGGTTACCGCAGATGTAATTAAGGAGGTGCGGTATTCTTTTAGTTTGTCGATTGCTTTGTTCACTTGTTCTGAAAGTTGAATAATGTTTCCTAGTTCTTTATCAAGAAATTCTGAAATACATTTTTGTTCTTCAATTGGCGGTAAAAGAAATGGTAATGAACCAATAAATTCCCAACTTGCCCGCGGCATTTTTGAACCGAAGGTAGAGGAATTTACCACATCAATAAACATATTAGACAATAAGTAATAACTCAGATATTTCGGTAGCACATTCGTTTTGCTTCTTAATACAAGTGCTTCTGTTGTACAGCATCCTTTTTCTTGGGCAAGAAGTACCTTAGCTAAATATGGTCTTAATTTGCCAAAAAGTACATCATCTTTTTTGAATATACTTGCGATACCCTCTGGAGAATATTCTGTTTCAATTTTCTTTCCAGTCCAAGATTCAATGTTTTCTAAACCAATATATGGTAATTCATTTTCGTCAGTTTCAATTTTATCATTATTTAAAAGGACTGAAAATCTTAATCTTTTCACTTTCCAATGTTCTGGGATATTGCCGAGCCAGAAAATACCAGAGGGTTTAAAGGTTACATTGTCTTTGCTGCCATGTGTTAACCCACCCCTTAATCCCCTCCCAGGAGGGGAAAGTTGCAGGCGACCGGTTACGGCGCTGGTAATAAGTGCGATGCGCTTTTCTTCGAGAAGCTTTAAGAGTTTTTCTTTCTTTTCTATAAGCGCGGCTATTTGTGAAGTTTTGTAATCGAGAAATTTTGCGATGGATTGCTGCTCTTCAATTGGAGGGAAGGCAACCAATTCATTTAAATATTGCTGTGAATCAAGGTTTTGAATTCCAGTTGTTTGTTTTATTGATCTGTAATTTACATGAGAGCAGTATAAATGATAATTAAGATATGTTAAGAATCGGCTATCAAATCCGTTAGATATTGGCATACGCGAAATAAAATTTGATGAGACTGCAACTATCGGAAGAGTAAATTGAATAACGGTACCTACTAATTGTTTTTCACCACCACCAGATTTTTCTAATAACAAATCGCCTTCTGATAATATTCTATCTTTTTTATCATTATCTTCAATTGACCGATAAGTTAAGCTGTCAGAATTAATTCTTAGGTTAGTTCTGTTAAAATCAGCAACACGAATACAGGCTATATCATTAATGCCTTCAGGATCTGATCCCCAAATACCATTTTTACAGAATTTCACTGACCATTTTAATCTATCAATTACCCAATGCTGTGGCACAATATTTAGCCAGTCTACTTCGCTATTTTTATATGAAATATAATTTGAGTAACTCATCAAACTATTTCCTTTAACATATCCAAAATATCAGCTTCAATCCCTTTAATATCTTTTTCAATTTCTTCTAATTCACGCGGTGGCTTGTAAATATAAAAATGGCGGTTGATTGGGATTTCGTATCCTATTTTTGTTTTGGAATAATCAATCCAGGCGTCCGGCACATGCGGCAGAACCTCTTTTTTCATGTATTCTTCGCAGTAATCTTTAATAAGCGGGATAAGCTTATCCGGTTTGGATTTTTTGTCGTAGTCTAAAGGCAGAGGTAAAGGTAAAGAGATTGGAAGCGGTATATTTTCGTAGTCCCGCAAATCCGGATCGGGTTCGGGATTGCCTTTGGAGTCGATGCAGATGTCTGCTGTTTCATCCTTTTCAGATAAGGCGGAGAGGATTGCTTTCTTGACCGGGCTTTCAATTTTTATAGAGTGTTGTTGAAGAGCATCATTTAATTCTTTTATGAATTCATCTCTGTTCTTAATCAGTCTGTTTGCATCGATTGTATGAATGGCTTCAATTATTTCTTTTTGAGAAGCTAAGCCTTTTTCTTCTTCCTCAATTCTTTGCATTTTATCCTTTTTCTTACTTGAAGCTAAACTTTGAAATGCCGGCTCCTCCCAGAGCTTTTTAATACGGTCATCGGAAGCTTGAAAGTTTAATCGGAGAGGGCGTTCAACAGTTACTTTTATATAACCGAATTCTTGATTGTTGAAAATCTTAGAGCAAACTGCGGATTCTTTTGTTCCGTTAAGACCGACTTGGGAAACATCATTAGGTTTATAATCTGCGTAAAGACGGGTTATCTCATCAATATGATCATTGCTTAGTTCATTTCTTTTATTGCCGAGACTTTTCTTCATCTTTTGAAAATGCTTTGTCGCATCAATTAGCTGCACTTTGCCTTTGCGTTCTTTGGGCTTACGATTGGACAGGAACCAGATGTATGTAAAGATGCCGGTATTATAAAAAAGCTGGTCGGGCAAAGCAACAATAGCAACGAGCAAATCATTTTCAATAATCCATCTGCGGATATTGCTTTCACCGGAACCGGCGTCGCCAGTAAACAATGGCGAGCCGTTAAATACAATTGCAATCTTGGAACCTTCTTCGCCGCGCTTCATTTTAGAAATCATGTGAAGAAGAAAAAGAAGCGAGCCGTCATTTATGCGCGGCAGCCCGGGACCAAACCGACCATTGAAGCCAAGCTTTTCATGTTCCTTTTCAACTTCATCCTCTTCGGGTTTCCATTCAACACCGAAAGGAGGATTGGCAAGCATGTAGTGGAATGTTTTATCTTCGTGCCCGTCTTTAGTTTTGCCATCGCCAAGGGTATCACCGAAAGCAATGTTATCTACTTCTTCATCTTTAATTAAAAGATCAGAAGTGCATATTGCATAGGATTCATCATTGTATTCTTGTCCGAATAATACAAGTGTTGCATTAGGATTGTTCTCGCGGATATATTGTTCGGAAACAGATAACATGCCGCCGGTTCCACACGCCGGATCGTAGATTGTTCTAATTATACCTTTCTTATAAATTACATCTTCATTAGTGTAAAGGATATGAGTCATCAATCTAATTACTTCGCGCGGAGTAAAGTGGTCTCCGGCTTCTTCATTGGCTTGCTCATTAAATTTACGGACAAGCTCTTCAAAGATTAAGCCCATCTGGATATTTGAAACTTTTGAAGGATGAAGATCAACTTCCGGATCGCAAAATTCTTTAATGATTAGATAAAGCCGGTTGGCATTATTTAACTTTTCAATTTCAGTTTCGAACTTGAAGTAATCAAATATTTCTTTAGCTTTCGGAGAAAATCCATTTATAAAATTTAATAGATTTTTTGCTATATGGTCGGGATCATCCAACAGCTTCGATAGATTATACTTGCTTATGTTGTAAAGCGGCTGCTTTCTATTTTTAGTAGCGAATTTAGCAAGCGCTGAATGAAGAGCATTATCTTTTAATCCGCGTGCTTTTAGCTTTTCATATTGTTTGAGAACTTCGTCTTTATTTTCGGCAGTAACCAAATCAAGGCGGCGAAGCACCGTCATTGGCAGCATTACTTTTCTGTATTGAGGCGGCCTGTACGGACCACGGAGCTTGTTTGCGATGTTGAAGATAAAAGAGACTAGGTTTTGGTGATTGTTATCTATCATAATTAAAGATTATTGATGAATCCGGTGGATAAATTTTTTTTGAATGATGTATTCAAAGAAGTATGAAATGCTATTTGAGCAATAAGAATAAAACGAAAGGCTATTTCATTCATGGAAGATTGAATCCCCTTATAAAATCAAATATTTGTAAAGTAATCGTTTTTCATGGACTTATATTAAGAAAATTTTAGGAAAGGTGGAAATAATTTGCACTAAAACATCATAATATTTAAAAAGCGTTATTAATTTTATCCTAATTAATTTTGCATCAAAATAATTTCAAAGGGATAGAGTCAAACCTTCACAAGTAAGTTGATATATCGACTTTGGAATTCATAATCTTTATTACTTTTACTTTTTGTTCTAAAAAAAATATTTTATGATTATATAATATTTGATAAACATAGAAAATTAGATATTAAATAATCTCTGGTTATTTACAACATAAGCAAAATAATTTGTTTTCATAAACACACTAACAATACTTGTTGTACATGTTAAAATATAATTATTTAAAAAATAATCTATAAAATATTTTAACTAAATTGACTTTTAATTTTTTCGTTTGGTGTACAAACTTCGTTTATTAAATTTGATTTATTATATATATAAATTGTTAGAGATATGAAACCTTCAAAAATAATAGTTGACCAAGACTATCCTGGTGGCTCGAATGAAATGACATTTCTCCCAATTGGTGAAGTTGAGTTAGAATACAGGGTGGGACATTTTGGACAACTTTTCCACCCGGATAAATTTAAGCTTATAAGCGATAATGATAATCTCCCATTATTTAATCCGGCAGGTTTTGGCAGAATTGTGAAAGATGTTGGATCTAACGGTATATACTTTTTAAGATTAAGAAAATTCTATACAATAAAGGGATTTATACAGCCGGACAATATAAATATAGAATTTTATTACTCAGGGGATGATTCTTTGATATTTGAATTTGACAATACCACTGATTCCGATATTATTACGTTAAAACTTGAATTGATAAACGATACTAAATTATTTAACAAAATGTATGAACAGTGTAATAACATAAAATCACGAGTATTTATGCTTAATGAGCTTTTTAATCGCCAAGAATTAAAAAATGTTGAAACCAAATATAAAATTAATAACAGAGAACAAATTTTACCCGAAGAACCTAAAAATATTTTTAGGTTTATTAAAGAAAAATGGGAAATTGTTTTTGAGGGAGAGAAAGTCAGAATTCATAATAATAATTTGAAAGGATTACTATATATTAATGCCTTATTAGAAAATGTTGGTTCTTCTGTTTCGACAATAAAAATGATTCCTAAAAAGTCAGATGCTTGCAAAGATGATTATGAGCACGATGACGATCATGTTGAAATAACTAGAACATTAAATGCCCCAATTAAACTTTCTGATAAAAAAACTTTAAAAGATATTGATAAAGAAATTGCTGATTTAAGAGATAGATTAGAAGAGATTAAATTAGATGATAGCTATTTTTTAAATGATGGGTTGCAATCTGAAGCGGAAACATTGAAGAAAACATTAAAGGCTCTAGAAGATTATAGAAGGTCAGTAACTGGTAAATCTGGTAAATTAAGAACAACAAAAACAGACGATGATTTAGCATATGATGCAGTGACTAAAGCAATAAAGACAGCCATTAAAAATATTAAAATAGAAAGCGAAACACTCGCGATACATTTACAAAATTCAATAAAACCATCCGGCGGTACCAGCCTAATTTATAAACCAGAAAAAGAAAAGAACTGGATCTCTAAATAATTCTTTTATCCTTATTAAAAAACGCATCGAAATTCGACGCCAATTCATCGTGCATTAATGTTGAAGTGAAACATTAAGTTTCTTCAAATTATTCATTAATATAAGGAACCATTCAAATGGTTGAAAATACAAGTAATGAAGAGCTGATTAGCTCTTCAAAAGTAGTACCTGAAACTTCAGAAAGTAATGGTACTAAAAAAGCAATTCTACATAATGTAGATGCTCGTAGAATATCTTCTTCTGTTCATGCATTATCCATGAAACAGAAAAAACTTTCGCGTCTTTTAGACGAGAAGGAAGATCTTAAAAGAACTCTCGACAGAGGGTATTTTATCCTCTTTTTATCTGAAGGAAGTAAAACTCAGAAAAAACTTACTTCAGTAGATAGAATCTCAATAAAAGAAAAAATAAAGAATCTTGATATTGAGATTTTTGAGACACAGAACGATGCTCGGGATTTGAGAGAAGATGCAAGTCATCTCTTGAGAAAAAACATTCGAGTCCGTACAGATCAATTGAACAAGATGAAATTTGAGCGTAAGTTCGCTCAAATTTTTAAGTGCATGAAGAAAATTATTTCAAATGCAACAGGAAAAGATGGAAGTAGAATACCTAGTCCAGTTGATTCTCTGCAAAACTTTTTCTCTGAGCTTCCTAAGTCTCATCAACGAGACTTGGAAAGAAACGATAGACTTAAAGGAAAAGTCACAAATGAGGTAAAGGAATATATTTCCCTAAAGTAGAAGTAGAATCTAGGGGCGGCAATTTTATGCCGCTCCTTCGTATAAATAAAAATGACTAGTAAACTTAATCGAAAACGATTAGGAGAAAGTAATGTTGAAATATATGATCTAGGTATACGAAAATTCAAGCTTGAATCAGACAATCTGTATGTTTTTACAATTCGAACGTACGAGCTGGAATCTCTAAACATAAAAGATCTTCCTTTAGATCACAAATTTATTTTTTGTGATACTTCAACTCTTTTGATCAATATAAGATCATCTGTTGAAAGACTGGATGAAGAATCATTTATGTTGACAATAGTTGAAACCAGCAAGTGTGCCGAATGGAATAACATGGAATCCGTGAATGATTATTTTATTTCACGGAAAGAAATGTTGTCAAAAAGACAAAAAGATGTGTTTGACCTTATACTTAACAAAGCTTATTTTAATAATGATTTATTTCTTTTAGAATATCAATGTATATTAAAAGATAATCGTTTTATGAAAGCAATTAAGTATTCAAGTACTATACTTGATACAGTAAACTTAGCTTCAAATTATTTCAACAATTAACTTCTCTTTTACAAAACATTGTGTTTGTACGAAAGCAAGGCCGGGGTATATTACTCCGGCTTTGTGAATAAACTTCTAAAGAAGGAACTGAAACTACTTCAGTTTCTACTTCACTAAATTTATTTAAAAAAGTGAAGCCATAAGATTTTTAATTATAAGTAGTTATAGATATGAAAAATTTTACTATTTGAGGGGGTGTTCCTTTGTAATCAGCCGGTCGGCGGTTCAAATCCGTCCGCCAGCTCAAGAAAAGCTCGTTCCGATTTAACGGTGCGGGCTTTTTTGTTTGCCGAAAATCCAATGTTCTGCCGACTTTTTGCGTCAAATTTCCGGTTCGTATCTTTACACGCTGAACAATAAATTATTGAGATCCGCATTAAAAAAATTCAGTTGTACGCTTCATCTAAAATTAATAATGCCCCGATTTGCCGCAAGTAATATTTTTCCATGTACTTTAATAAATATGTTTTGAAAGCCGCAATATGAACAATCTCTGCTTATAAGAATGATTCCGATTCGTTTATAAAAACTTTAAATGTTAAGATAAGTAATAAGAATACCGGAATAGATAATATAAATTCAAGAAAAGATATTATTGATTTCCGAATAGATAATATCTTTTTGCAAAATTATAATATTAATTCGGATATAAATAATAATAGTTTGCGTATAGTTAATTAAAATAGACAAAAATCTAATATAAATTTGCATAATGATAATAGTAATTTGCTTAAAGATATTATATATATGTAAATAGATAATAGTAATTTGCGAATATCTAATAACTATTTAGAAATAGATATTATTTATTTGAGAAAAGATAATAATAATATTTACAAAGATATTATTTATGTACAAAGAAATATTATCTATTTATAAATAAAAATTATAAATATGGATATTTTAAATAATAATATGCGAATTTAATCGATAATCGAGCAAATAATTGATTGTACGGACTATAATCAATTGATATAAACGCAGATTAGTGGTAAAAATTGAAATAATAATTGCTTCAATATAAGTGCGTTAAGCATAAGCACGTCAAATCCAGGTAAATATATAAAGTTTCTAAGAATTATTTTATTAAACAAAAGCGGCAACGCTGTTTTAATCGCCGGATATGTTAGCGGTAAGCTGTAAAGATTTTGAGGAACAACTTAAAATTGCGCGGGGAAAATTAGTTGGGAGCGATAAAATATGTGTGAAAAAATATTGTAGTGCTTAAGAGCCATCTGTCGGACTTGAACCGACGACCTGCTCATTACGAATGAGCTGCTCTACCAGCTGAGCTAAGATGGCTTTTGAGAAAAAGGTTAGAAGGATTTATTTTTTATTTATCTTAACTTTTTCTTATGACGATTCTTTCGTAATCGTTTTTTCCTTTTATGAGTGGACATTTTATGCCGCTTACGTTTTCTGCCGCAAGGCATTAGTTACCTCCGTTATTTGTGTTATGTGATTTTAATAATTCTTCAGCTTTCTTTCCGTAGTCAGAGCCGGGATCCAATTGCACCGCTTTCTGCAGAAACTCTCTCGACTGCTGCATGTCGCCTTTTGCAAGACTTACAATTCCAAGATCAAGAAAGCCGATCTGATGCTGCGGGTCTATCTTTACCGCTTCCTGCATTTCGCTTATGGCGGTATCAAAGTCTTTAAGATTATAATAACAAATTCCCATGTCAATTCTCGCATCGGGATCTTTGGGAACAAGTTTTAAATATTGTTTATAGTTCTCGATAGCCTGTTCAAACATGCCGGCGTCATTCTTAGCGTGAGCTAAATCCAAAATGGCGCTTGTGTCTTTGGGATTATTCTTTACCGTTTCTTCAAGCTCATTAATTTTCTGAATGCTTGCAAGGTTAACGCTTGAGTCTTGGTTCTGGACCTGGTTTTGAACTTGTTTCGGCGAAGGAGAAATAATTGAATCGAGCGCACCGGAGAAAATTAATATCAGCAGAGCAATTCCAAATCCGATTGCTACAACTGAAATAATTTTAGCTTTGTTAAGAGATTTTTTGTCAAAAGCAGAAACCGGCGTTTTTTTATTTTGCTGCTGCATTTTTTGCTGCTGCAAATTGCCGCCCTTATTTTTAGGCGCGTTCTTATTAATCGACGGCTTATTCTTTTTTACAGGCTGGCTAACTTTCGCATTTGGATTGTTAAGCTTAGCGCCGCAGCCCGCACAGACGGAATTTTCGGAACTGTTTTCTTCCCCGCATATTTCGCATACGAATATGCTGCCTTTTACTTCGGGACTTTTTTTCTCCTCAACATCTTCACGCGGTTTTTCTTCAGAAGTTTCTGCGGACCTGGTCAAAGCATAACCGCATTCAGGACAAAACTTAAATTCGCCATCCAGCTTTACGCCGCAGTTTGGACAAAACTTGTGCATTCTTACTTTTTCTCTTTCATTCCTTGATCGACGAGATCTTTAAAATCCTTGGAGAATTTAAAAGTGGGAACATAATGTTCAGGCACAAACACAGATTCGCCGCTCTTGGGATTGCGTGCCTGGCGTGCATTTTTCTTTTTTACTTTGTAACTGCCGAACCCTCTTATTTCAATTCCTTTTCCTTCTTTCAAATAATCAATCACAGTACTAAGGAATCCTTCAATGATTGCTTCAGTTTCTAATTTAGTTAAGCCTGTTCCGGCAGCAACTTTATCAACAATATCAGCCTTTGTCATGGCGCTTTTCCTATCAAATATTTATAAAATTCAAGGTTTCAAATTTATCAAACAATCGAAGGAAAATCAAATGAAACTATTCTGCCCAAAGAAGTTATATCTTTGCCTTAAATTTATAATTTTACACAGCATTCTGGATGTAGCAAAATGAAATGAAATCTCATTTAAATAAATTATCTTCGCTCGAAAAGCGTCTTTTTAGACTAATACGCGTGGTATAATTATTGAAATTCTCCGCTTTAAAACTGAAAGGTCTAAAATGAATTTGCTCGACATAATTATTTTTTCATTAAAAATATTTTCTGCTATTTCAATTATAGTTGTCGGCTTTTCTTATTTTATTTATAAGATTAAATCCGGTGCAAAAGTGAAGCCTTATATGGTTCCAACTGTAGTAAAAGAGCCGGAAATAAAAATAGAACCGGCGGAGAACTTTGTAGAAGATAGAAAACCTTCATACAACAGATATGTAGTAATGAATGAAGTAAGCGAGAATTCGTTTAGGGCAAATCCAAATTATAATGTTCCGCTTTCCAGGTTCGCGGGCAGAAATGAAAACAACGGCGGCGAACAGTTTAACATTTTCAACCGGTATTCCAACAGCAGTTTTGAACCGATGCATAAAATAAAACTTTAGAGCTATCATTTAAGATAACTCTAAAGTTTCGGAATTTTCTATTGCTAATCCTTAAAGCCTAAATTCTCAACCATCTTCTTAACATCATAAGGCGCAGGCGCGCCGCCAAGATATTTGTGAAACCAATCCAGGTGCGCATCATAATAAAGCGGCATTGATTTTACATTATCGGGCCAGTGACCGTCATTCTTAAAAATAATCAGCCTCGAAGGAATACCAAGCGTTTGCAGCGTAGTAAAATATTCAATGCTCTGTGTGTATGGAACCCGGAAATCTTTTTGACCGGTTAGAATTAATGTCGGCGTAGAAAAATTCTTTGCATAAGCGGACGGAGAAAATTTCTCATAATCTTTTGAATTCCACGGCTGACCGCTTAGATCATGATTAACGAACCAGAGTTCTTCCGTACTTCCCCACATTGAAGTAAGATCATAAACGCCCATCATCGAAGCGATACATTTAAATCGTTTAGTCTTTGCCTGGAACCAATCCATCATATAACCGCCGTAAGACCATCCCATCGCTCCCATCCTATTCTTATCTACGTATGGAAGTTTTTCCAAAGCATCGGTTACTTTCATTAAATCTTCAAAAGGCTTCCCGCCCCAGTCGCCGGATATTTCAGCGGTGTAAGCCTGACCATAGCCGGTTGAACCATGCGGATTCGGAAATGCAACAACATATCCTGCGCCGGGATAAACTTGCCAGTCTCCTCTGAATGAATCCATCCACTGGCTTTGCGGACCGCCGTGCGCATTTAATATTAACGGATATTTTTTGTGCGGATCAAAATCATGCGGCTTTACAATGAACACTTCAACTTTATGCCCGTCAACTCCTTTAACCCACATTTTTTCTGCCGGACGAACATCCACTTCTTCCAATAATTTTTTATTGAAGTCGGTAACCTGTTCTTCTTTATTATCGTTTAAATTAATTTTATAGATTTCTCTCGGCTTAGCCACGCTGCTTGCAACGTAGAATATTGATTTTGCATCCGGTGAAATTTCAAATCCGAATATCGATTCGCTTCCGCTTACTTTAGAAATTTTATCATCGGCTAAATCTACTTTGTAAATAGGCGAATAGCCTTCCACTTCGCCGGTAAAATAAATCGTTTTAGAATCGGGGCTCCATCTGAAATCATCAATCCAATTATCAAAGCTGTCAGTAATGATCTTCGATTTTTTTGTCTGTCGGTTATAGATTGCAATTCTAAATCTGTCAGATTCATAATTAGGAATAAGCTGAGTGCGGTAAGCAATATATTTTCCGTCGGGAGAATAGATCGGCCATCCGTCCCACGCTTTATTTTCTTTTGTAATATCGACCGCTTCGCCGCCGGTAACGGGCACAATCCAGAGATCGGCATTTGTTGAAGCCTCGGGATGCTTATCATGATTCGAGACGAAGCAAAGCTCTTTACTATCGGGTGAAAAATTATATCCGATTCCTCCGCCAAGCATAAAAGTCGGCGAGACATATTTTCCGGGAGTAACATCGGTATAAGTTTTTGTTTCAATGTTATAAATAAATATGTGAGTATATTTTCCCGCCGAATATTGAGTCCAATGCCTGAAGAGCAGATGGTCGGCAAGGTAAGCTTGAATTGGTCCGTGTTCTGAAGCCGAATCAATTTCTTTATTGCAAGCATCGTTAGTGCCGCATTCCGGATAGACGTCTGTTGAAAAAGCAACGAGCTTGCCGTCTGGAGAAACGACCGGGGCATCAACACCGGTAGATAAATCGGTAAGCTGAGTAATTTTATTTTCAGAAAAAGAGTAATTGAACAACTGCGGCGTGCCTTCTTTAATAGCGACAAAATCGATGCTGCCGTCTTTAGTCCAGACCGGTTCATAGTTTGTTCTGCCGGTGTCCGGAATGCTTTTTAAATCTGTTCCGTCTTCATTCATAACAAATATTTTTGTAGTAGATTTCCCTTCTTTCATTTTATAATCCGTTACTGTAAATGCAACTTCTTTTCCGTCATTTGAAACTGCCGGCGCGCCGACAAAGCGAACTTTATAAAAATCGGCAATCGTAAACGCTTTCTTCTGCGGAAAGATTATTGCTGTCAGCAAAAGAGACAAAGAGAATAATTCAAAACAAAATTTTTTCATAATTGTACTCACTTATTATTTTTAATCAAATATATTTTAGTTCATTAAATTTTCGGAAGCCTTTCAAGGTAGGAGCTGTTTGAAAGAACTGCAAAAGTTTCGGTCTGTCTTAATTCATCAAGGTTCAAACAGTTCATATAGCTCATGGAACTTCTAAGACCATCGGAGATGCTGTCGATAACATTTTTGACAACTCCTTTGTAGGCGACCATAGTTTCTTCGCCTTCGATAAATTCGTTTCGCATCTTCACACCGAACGAAGCAGAGCCGCGGTATTTTTTCCAGAGCTGCCCATTATATTTTATCACTTCGCCGGGAGTTTCGCGCGTTCCGGAAAGCATTCTGCCAAGCATAACGCAATCAGCGCCAAGTGCGATTGCTTTTGCTGCGTCGCCGGGGCTTTTTATTCCGCCGTCGGCTATAACTTTTATTTTTAATTTTTTTTCTTCGCGTGAAAATAAGACGCTTAAAAGAGAGGAAACCTGTCCGATACCAATTCCCGTTTGAATTGAAGTAGTGCAAACGCTGCCGCTTCCAATGCCGACTCGAATCGCATCCGCACCGGCATTTTCAAGCTGATGCAAAGTTGCTCCGTGCGCAATATTTCCAACTATAATGTAAGCGTCAGACGTCTTCTTGATTTCTTCAGTCTTGCGCAGGACTTCATTATTATTTGCATTCGCCGTATCAATGCAAATAATCTTTTGATGCACCGCGAGGTCTTTGATTATTTCCAGCGGCGTGTTTAACGCTACGGAAACAGCTTTAACCTGGCTTCCGTTGTTTTCATCTTTTAATATTTCCTCGACAGAGCTATCAAAGCGATTCAATATTCCCAGACAGCCGAGACGGGTTAATTCCTTTGCCATCTCAAGACCGGTTACGGTATCCATTGGGCTTGATATAATCGGAAGCGCAAGGTTCATTCCTAGAAATTCACAGCTTGTAACTGATTCCGTTCGAGACTTAACGCGCGATATCCGGGTTGGAATCAAACTTATGTCGTCATAAGTTAAAGACTGGTGAAAATCGTTCAATTCTTTTTTTGAATAAATCTTCATAAAGATATTCCCTTCTTTATATTATTTGTGTTGATTGTTTTTGAAATTATTTTTATCCCCTTAAAAAAATTCGCTGTAAGATCAATCTTATCAGACAAGAGATTCGATTTCATTTAAAATTTTATCCATTTTTTCTGAAGTAGCTTTGATTGGTTCCGGGCTGTTCATATCAACGCCGGCGGCTTGCAAAATATTTATCGGATAATCGCTGCTTCCGGATTTAAGAAAATTTAGATACTTAGCAACAGCTTCATTTCCTTCTCTCTTAACTTTCTTCGCAAGTATTTCCGAAGCCGCAAAGCCGGTAGCATATTGATAGACATAAAAATTATAATAGAAGTGCGGAATGCGCGTCCAGGTATATCTTTCTTCTTCGTCAACAATCATTTCTGGTCCCCAATATTTTTGATAAACGTCCCTGTATATTTTGCACATTGATTCTGAAGTCAGCGCTTCGCCGTTTTCAGTTTTTTCATAGCAGATCATTTCTAATTCGGCAAACATAGTCTGCCTGTAAAAAGTTCCAGTTATATTATTTAAATATTTTTCAAGCAGGCTCAGCTTTTCTTCTTTTGAAGAAGCATTTTCGATAAGATAATCCAGCAGCAGCGACTCATTAAAAGTCGATGCTACTTCGGCAAGAAAGATTGAGTAGTTGGCGTACGGAAACGGCTGTGTCTTACCGGTGTAAAACGAATGCATGTTATGTCCCATTTCATGCGCGAGGGTAAAAACATCGTTGAGCAAGCCGGACCAATTCAACAGCACGTAAGGATGAACGCCGAAAGTTGTTCCTGACGAGTAAGCTCCGCTTCTCTTTGCTTGAGTCTCATAAACATCGATCCAGCGGTTATCAAACGCCGTTTGCAAATTATCTAAATAATCTTTGCCCATTATATTTAGAGCTTTAAGGACAATCGTCTTCGCTTCTTCGTAAGAATATTTTTTTTGATTTTTCTGCGCAAAGATTGTTACATAAACATCGTAAGGATGAAGCTCATCAAGCTTAAGCAATTTCTTTTTAAGCGAAGCCCATCTTTGCAGAGGGTTCAAATTATTATTTGCAGATTCGATAAGATTATCATAAACCGAAATAGGAATATTATTTTTATCGAGAGCGGCATGGCGCGACGAAATATACTTTCTTGCCTTAGCATTAAAAATATTCGCCTTTAAATTTCCGTTAAACAAAACTGTGAGAGTGTTTGAAAAATTTTTATAAGAACCCAAATATGTTTTAAACGCGTTCTTTCTAAATTCCCTGTCGACTGAGAACATAGCGGCAGTATAGCGCGCATGAGAAAGCTCAATCTCGTTCCCGGTGTCATCAACAACATTTGGAAACTTTATATCAGCATTCGTCAGCATTGAATAAGTATTATACGGCGTTAGCGAAAGCTCGCCCGTTAATGCAAGCAATTCTTCCTTTTCTTTTTCAAGCGTGTGTGTTTTAGACCTGATAAGGTCATCAATAAGATGCCGGTATATTTTTAGTTCGGCATGTCCATTTATCATCTCAAAAAGAATATCTTCAGGAATAGATAATATTTCCGGTCTTATAAAAGAATTAGCGGACGAAACTTTAACAAACAAGCTCATTATTCTATCATTCATTGCCTGATATTTTGTTGCTCTTAGATCGGAGTCTTTAGCAAGGAAGGCGTAGAGATGTAAACGTTCAAGCTTGACGCCGATGCTGTCGTCAAACTTTAAGCATTCGTATAAGTCTCGCGCGCTGCGTGAAAGCGTGCCTTCAAAGTTTTTATATTCTACAATATTATTTTCGACAAAGCTGAAATCTTCTTCCCAAAGATCTTCTTTCTCGTAGATATGCGATAAGTCCCATTTATATTTATCTTCAATCTCTTCTCTGCCGGGAAGAGAGGAAGTTTGGGTGTTTGAATAATATTTATTTCCGGTTAATAATTCCATCATCAAATAATTCCTCATAAACTCAGGATGAATTTCACAAATTGGCGTTTCAATTTATAAAAATAATG
This sequence comes from Bacteroidota bacterium, assembly GCA_021824565.1. GTDB lineage: Bacteria > Bacteroidota > Ignavibacteria > Ignavibacteriales > Ignavibacteriaceae > FEN-1297. Next base: position 96,649 of record JAKAKL010000050.1, read on the forward strand.
TGAAAAGCGGAATGACCGGGGAAGGGATAAAAAATATTATTCCTTAAATTGAATTTTAAGCGAAAGGCTGCCGTTAACTTTTAGCTTTAATGTTCTGGATTTCTTTAGAGATTTTTACAGCGAGCTCTTCGAGTGAAATTCCCACAACCTTTACTTTAGAAGTTTTAACCAAAATCTCAGGACTGTCGCCTTCACCTTGCATATATTTATAAAGTGAAAAGCCCAGCCTGTTTCTATCGTTCATTATAGGCAGAAACTCGCTTAAGTCCTCGACAATTTTATAAACTCTTTTTTCTAAAGAATCGTCTGGAAAATTCTTTGTTTGCGGCGGAGGTAAAGATGTCATCAATAATCCTAAAAATTTTTTTTAGTAAAAATATAACAGAAGAGCTAAAACTTCAACAACAAAGTGGAAGTAATATTACTATTTAATTAAATTTGCGCAATTAAAAAAGAATTTTGGAAGATTTTTTGAATCTCAGCGAAATTAAAAACGTTCTAATAATAAGATTAAGTTCTCTCGGAGATATTCTACTAACCACTCCGTTGATAAGATCGCTTAAAGAACAGAACGATTCGATCAATATAGACTTTGTTTTGCGCGAACAATATTCCGATCTATTAAAGTTCAATCCTAACATTGACAGGCTTTTTATTTATTCAAATGACGCAGACAAAAAAATAATTTTATTTAGCGACCTGCAGAAGAGAAATTATGATCTCGTGATCGACCTTCAGAATAATTTTAGATCTGCAGAAATACGGCGAAAGCTAAAAGTAAAATCGGTAAGATTTTATAAAAGAACGTTTGATAAATTTTTGCTTGTAAAATTTAAGATTAATAGATTGTCCGATGCGCCGCAAATACCGGTAAGATACGCTGGATCGCTGCCGGGCTTAAAGCTTGATGAAAAAGGATTGGATTTATATCTCCCGGCGAATATTAATTCCGTTCTAAACATGAATGAGAAATATATAGGCATTGCGCCCGGAAGCAGACACTACACAAAAATGTGGCTTAAAGAATATTATATTGATCTTTGCAAAATACTTTCTTACGACGGTTATAAAATTGTTTTGTTCGGCGGCACAAGCGACCGCGATCTCTGCAAAGAGCTGGCAGAGCAAATAACCGGCTCGATCAATTTGTGCAGCGAAGATGATATAATTGCCACGACTGTTAATATGAAAAAATGTTCGGCGATAATTTGCAATGACTCTGGATTAATGCATGCTGCATCGGCTGCAGGCGTGCCGGTGCTTGCAGTATTTGGCTCTACAGTTAAAGAATTTGGATTTACGCCGTACGGCGGCAGAAATTTAATCTTAGAAAATAAATTATTATCATGCAGACCATGCACCCATATAGGTCGCGACAGCTGCCCGAAAAAGCATTTTAACTGCATGACTGAATTAACGCCTGATGTTGCTTACATAAAACTGAAAGAATTATTAAGCTGATGAAAACCGTTTGGTATTTATTTTATAATTGCCTCGTAATACCCTGCCTTTATATAATTATAAGGGCGGCGGGATTATTCAACAAAAAAGTTAAAAGCGGAATTGAAGGCAGGGCAAGAATATTTGAAGAACTAATTTTAAACGCTGCCTCGCTGGATAAATCAAAAAAATTAATCTGGTTCCACTCGTCTTCTCTCGGTGAATTTGAACAGGCGAAACCGATAATTAAAGAATTAAAAAAAGGAAAAAATTTAAACATCCTTATAACATTCTTTTCACCATCGGGTTACGAGAATTCAAAAAAATACCCGTACGCCGATCTTGTTTCTTATATCCCGCTGGATACAAAATCGAATGCAGAAAGGTTCATATCGATTGCAAGACCGGATTTAGCCGTTATGATGCGTTACGACATTTGGCCGAATCACGTTTGGGCAATGAAAAAATTTTTTATTCCGTCTTTTATTGTCGATGCAACAATGAAAGATAACTCGCCGAGGAAACTTCCGCTTGCTAAAAGTTTTCACAAATATCTTTTTGAAGACATCGCAAAAATTTTAACCGTTTCGGAAAATGACGTCAAGGGATTTAAGCAATTTGGAATTTCCGATGAGCACTTGAAAGCGGTCGGCGATACACGCTTCGACCGTGTTTACCAAAGAAGCATTACTGCAAAAGAAAAAAATCTTATTAAAGATGACATCTTAAAAAATAAAAAAGTTTTTGTAGCCGGAAGTACATGGGAATTAGATGAAGATGTAATACTTCCTGCCTTTGCAAAATTAGCAGAGTATGACAAAGATGTTATAATGATCATTGCGCCGCATGAACCAACTTTAGTCCATCTGGACCGGATCGAAAATGAATTTGCAGGAACTCTCGATACAATTCGCTTTTCATTTTTGAATAATTATAAAAATGAACGAGTAATAATTGTCGATTCTATCGGTATATTACTGACGCTATATACTTATGCCGATCTTGCCTTTGTGGGCGGAAGCTTTAAGCAAAATATTCATAATGTGCTTGAAGCTGCTGTTTACGGAATTCCGGTAATGTTTGGACCGAGGATAGATAATTCACAGGAAAGCCAGCAGCTTCTAAGACGCGGAGGCGGGATTTTAATCAGGAATAAAATCGAGGCATACAGACAGCTTCGCACTATGTTCTCGGAAGAGATTCTGCGAAAAGCCAAGGGAAAAATCAGCTTTGAATATGTTAAAGAAAACCTTGGAGCAACCGAAAAAATTCTTGAGGAAATTAATAGAGTAATTTAGCAAGAGCTTAATACTCTATGATTTGCTAAGATATCTTTCTTTTAAAATATCAAAATGATGACTAGCGTGACCGCAAATAATAAATAATATTGCCAGCACGCTCAGCTCTTTTCCATTTGCAAGTCCCCTTCTGTTGAAAGCTGCTTCGTCAAAACTTTTGAACAATGTAATGCTAGCTGTTCTCACCACCTCAAACTCTTTAATAAGATCGCTTAAATTTCTGCTGTTAAAATTTCCGGCTTTAACATAATCATCCTGCTCAAACCCTGGCAAAGGCTTTGTTTCTCCTCTTGCAAAACATAAAGCTCTGTAAGCAAAAACTCTTTCGCCGTCTATAATATGACCGAGTAATTCTTTTATGCTCCACTTTCCGGGCGCGTAAGCGTAATTTCCTTTACCAACCGGAATGTCATGCATTAACTTTAAAGCCGAATTCATTTGAGACTCCAGCGTAAAGATTCCGTTTTGTCCTTCAACTTTACTGATGTACGTTTCGTAATAAGGTGTATAATCATTTTTATTAGGTCTTGCCATAAACACTCCTGATAGATATTATAAAATTTATAAAAACACTTTTAAAATTAATCTTTTGAAAATAATTTTAATCCGACGATGCCCACAATTATTAAAAAAATAAAAAATAATCTGATAAAATCTTTTGACTCACCGAACAGTATTATGCCAAGAATTGCTGTGCCTACAGCACCTATTCCGGTCCACACAGCGTAAGCAGTTCCAACGGGTAAGGTTTTTATTGAGACCGACAAAAGGAAAACACTCAGCGCCATAGCAGCAAAGGTTAAAATAGTCGGATACACTTTTGTGAATCCGTCTGCATACTTCATGCTGATCGCCCAAGCAGTCTCAAACAATCCAGCAATAAATAAAATGAACCAGTCCATTTATCTCTCAAAATATTTTACATAAGTTTTTTTAATAGTAGCGAAGCTATAAAATTCAGGTTTGGATCGCAATAAGAAAATGCAGCTATCAAAATAGGGATAGTGGTACAATAAATTCAAAACATTTTGATAAAACCATAATCAAAACGATCCAAATTTAAAACTAATACTTATGGAAGATGAGTTTAAATCCTGTATGCTTTTATAACTATCAGGAGTAATGTCTGAAACAAACCGATACCCTACGCCGCAATTAATTCTAAAAAAAACAGTAATATTTAATTCAATATTTATTGCAGGTTCAATAATAAAGAAATTTCCTTCCGAATTAGTAAAAGGATCAAATTGATAATAATTATAATATCTATAACCGATATTGCCCGATCCTATTAAAGTTGACAAAGAATAATGGACAAGTCTTGAAGAATTGCCAATGTACTCTAAAAATAAACCGCCGTATGAGAATTTTATTTTTTGAATGGGTAAACTGTAACTAGGATAAATATCTAGTTGAGCCTGCGGCACTTCAATACTGTTAGCCAAACCGTATCCGCCGCCGCCGATAAGAAAACAATGATTAATCAGCCAGCCGCCATAGCCGCCTACTAAAACAGCCATTTGCCCGTCTAATACAGTTAATTTAACTATTGGCGCTCCATAGCCGCCGCTTTCTAATTTATTACCTAAAAGAGTATGATCCTGCGCTAGTGCAGTAAAAGCCGGTAGTAATAGAAGAAGAATATATAATTTTTTCATATTAAACCCATAATTTAAAATATTCTCGCTCAATTAAATCTCTCTTTAATTATAAACGAAGAATTATTTTTGCAATAAAATTATATTTTTATCAATTTATAGTCAATCTAAGATTGTAGGACACATTAATAAAATTTACTATTTTTCATCTATTAAGCTGAATTTGTTTACTAATCTTGTACTTGTTGCAACAGCATTTTTTAATTCATTTAAACAGTTGAATGGCAAAATCCTTAAAGCGAGCAGCTAATCTTACATTAGCGGCAAATATTTTTTTATTTTTGATTAAAGCATTCGCCGGAATTATTTCCAACTCGATAGCCGTAATTTCAGATGCAATTAATTCACTCACTGATATTATTTCGTCCGGCGCTATTCTTTACAGCGTAAAAGTTTCTTTAAAGAAGCCGGATGAAGATCACCAGTTTGGTCATAATGCCGCGCAGCCGATAGCTGTATTCTTGGTCGCTCTTTTTACAGCAGTCGTCGGAATAAATTTAATTGAAGAATCTGTATTAAGAATTTTAACTCCGTATAAAACCCATATCAATGCAACAGTATATCTAATACTGGCGGCGACAATTTTAATCAAACTTGTACTTACAAAATATCAAAGAAGAATCAGCAAAACATACCGGAGCCCTGCACTAAAAGCAGGCGCAATCGACAGCTTAAATGATGTCTTAGCTTCTTCGCTGTCAATCATAGGAATCTTCGGCGTACAACTTGGGCTGCGTTACGTGGACGGCATCGCGGGAATTTTAATAGCTACTTTTATTTTAAGATCGGGCTACCAAATATCTAAAGAAAATATTGACTACTTGATGGGCAAAGCTGCCGACAAAAATTTAATTCTGGAAATTGCAAATACGGCTTTAAAGATTGAAGGAGTAAAAGGATTAAATGAATTGAAATCTCATTACGTCGGAAATAAATTTCATATCGAAATTCATATTGACGTAGACAAGAACATTTCCACAGAAATGTCGCACAGAATCGGATTGAACGTGCAGAAGGCTATTTCAAACCTGGCGGAAATAAATAAAGTATTCGTTCACATCGACCCGGTTTAATTATTGACATTTAACTTTTCAAGAGCTTCATAGTATTTTTTTATCAAGTCTTCGTAATCTTTATTATAGCCTTCGTTAGCAGCTTTTTCAAGCTCATCCTTTATTTTATTTTTGCCTTGCTGCGAAGACAAATTTAATTCCGCGGGCGACTGACGCACAATGTCTTTTCCTGCAGTCGACTCTCTCTTATTCTCAAAATCTCTTTGGTTAATAGAATGCTGAGCATCCAGCAGCCGCGATAAAATATGTTCCTGCTGCTGAACTGTTTTATCATTGAGATCATTAGTATCAAAATCCTTAACTATTTCCTGCATTCTCTTTGCGATATCTTCAAGATTCGCCGGGATTTTACTTGCCTCGCCCGATTGCATTGCTTCTTTATTCAACTGCTCTACCGATTTCCTGATTACATCCTGCTGTTCTGCAAGACGTTTTAATTCGGCTTGCTGCCGCATTGATAAGTTACCGTTCATTTCTTTCTGAAGCATCTGTGTCAGATTATTCAAACTCATCTGCTGTCCTGTCATCTGCTGAAGCTGCTGCATCAAGGACATCATGCCGCTTCCCTGACCGTTGCCTTTCATCATTGACTCCATACTGTTTTTCATCATCTGGGCAGTTTCATTCAGCGAAGCCATCGCTTTTCCCTGGCTGTTTGACGCCTGCATCCCGTTTCTATTCTGTAAACCCTGCATTGAGTTTCGCATCTCATTTTGCGCGTCTCCCAGTGACTTCCCCATTTGCGGAGTAATTGCAAAAGTCTTTTGGGAAAGAGAGGACATCTGCTGCATAATCTTATCAAGGTTTCTTTGGATTTCATTCTGCTGCCGAGAGTTCTCATCAAATGAGGAAGAATTCTGATTAAGATCTTTACTTTGGTTTTTCAACTGCTCCTGCTGTTTCGAGAGCGTCAATAAATTATCCGTTATCTTCATCATTTCTTTAAAAGCCTGCATTTGACTCTGCTGGCTTACGGATTGCTGCATCTGAGCTAGCTGCTGTTTCATCTGCTGCATATTCTGGGAAATCTGCGATTGATTCTGCTCAGCCTGCTGCATATTCCCCTTCTGAATATCCTGTGAAGCCTGCTGTGAAGCGTTCTGATTCTGCTGGTTGTTAAAAGTATCTTTTAATTTTTCAGCTTGTTCCTGCGGCATGTCCTTTAAAGAATTCATTAACTTTGAGAGATCATCAAGCTGTTTTGAGTACTGATTTAAATCTTTTGAAATATCATCCTGCTTTTTGCTTAATTCATTTTTTTGATTTTGATTCTGTCCGCTGCTGTTCCTTGTGTCGTTCTTTAATTCGTCCTGGTTCTTTGTAATCTGTTCCGTCCTCTTTTGCAGATCATCCATCTTCTGTTCAATTTGAATGCGCTTAAGTAGATTCATCGTTCTCTCGATGCTGTTCTTGAATTGTTCTTCGTTGAACTTCATATTTTCCATCGCATCTTGAGTTTCTTTCCTATTCATATTTTGCAAAATATCCTGAAGCTTCTCCATCGCTTTTTTCAATTCATCATTTGAAATTTGATCAAACAATTTCTGAAGCTGCATATATTTTTCAAGAGTCTCTTTTGATATTAGATTATTCTGCTGGAGGTTCTGCTGCATTTGATTGAGCTTTTTGCCAATATTTTCAGCCTTCTCCTGAAGCTTTTTAAAATCATTTACAGCCTGCTCGATCTTTTGCTTTTCCTGCCAGCTAAGATCTTTTTTATCCTGCTTCAGCTCCTGGCTTATATCCTCCAATTTTTGTTTTAAGTCTTTTGATTCCTGCAATGTTTTTTGAAGATCCTGTTCGCTTTGATTTTGCGTATTGTCGGCTTTCGTTAAAAGCTCGTTCAATGAAGGGACACGTATTGTAAATGAAGTAGACTTTGTAGATTTTGGTCCGCTTATATTATCGTTGTCGAAAACTTCGAGGTAACATGAAACAATATCATCAGCGGATAAATTTAAGTCAGTAAGATTCCAGATATAATTAATTTCTTGATCGGTTTGATTTTTATTAATTGGGATCTCAACTGGTTTCATTGCTTTTCCTTGTTGACCGTTTTTACTGCTTGAGATTGAATATTGCAGCAGCAGCTTTGAAAAACCAAAGTCATCGGAAATTTTTGCGTCGATACCCACGCGATTATCATTCGATAAAGTCACATCCCTATCCGGGGCAATGATTTCAATGCTCGGATAAGCGTCGTACAAAACTTTAACGCTGTAATCAATCGGCGAAAGATTAGTATTATTATCGCGGTCGGTAAGAATTATTTTATAATCGTTATCCTTGGAAACTCTAAATTTTCCTTCCGCTTCATTTCCGTTTGAGCTAAGATTAATTTTAGTAGTATCTCCGAATTCAAGATAAGCCTGCTTAAGTTCTTTTGTAGAATTTATTTTTAATCCGACATAACTTCCAAGAAGCGCAGTAACATTTCCATTATCTTTTTGATTGACTTCTGCGATACGTGAATATGATGGAGAAGTAATTGCAATATCAAGTGTTTTTACAATCGGGCGATCTTCAACCTCAATTAAATACTCATCGCTCTTTATGTTTTCTGCCTTAGCAAAATATTTAAACGAATTTCTTACTGCCGGCATAATAAAATGATAAACGCCTGATGAGTCGGCGTATAGCTGCTGGGATTGATAATTTGTTTGATCGTTTTCCTTTATATCTAGGTATACTTGTTTAGGCACGGCGCCAGTAGCTCTAACAGTTATTGAAACATTTTCTCCTTTTGTAATCTTGGCATTACCTGGAAAAACTTGAAGAACAAATTTCGGAGGAGGAATAAACTCGCGGTTAAAATTTATAAGCCTGAATGAAGCAGTATTTAACGAGGGAATAAAGAAAAACAAAATTGGAATAAAAATAATTACGCCTAAAAAATAAAAAAATATTTTTTTGACTCTTTCAAAACTTACGATGCTTGCAAAGCTTACGTCCTTAGTTTTGTTAAAGATATTCTGAAATGCAGCGCTGATTAATGACTCAGAATAATTCTTACCGTTATCCGGATTGGAAATAATCTGCATCGCATTTACGAGGTCATCTTTTATTGATTGAAAATGATCTCCGACTTTCTGGGCAGCTTTATAGTAATCCGTCTTTCGCAGAAAATTAAAATATTTAAGAAGAGGCAGAACAAATAAATAAATAAAAGACCCGGTAAAAATAACAAGAAGAATAAAAAATAAAATTGTTCTTACTAAAGAAGTGAAGTGACCTGCTAATTCTGAAAAAGAAAAGAAAGTAAAGAGCGCGATCCCGATTAGCAAAGCAACTTGAATGCCTTCAAGAAGATGAGATAGATATTCTCTTTTTACAAGCTGCTCCAGCTTATAAATAATCTCTTTATAAAATTTCGACTGGGTATTCATTTCAATCATAATTTCTAATTACTAAGCGCCCAGATTACAAGATTGGTTCCAAATTTAAGAGCTTCAATTCTTTTATCTTCTTTAAAGCCGTGTACGTCAGCGTCGTCCCAGCCGTCGCTCGGGTTTGATTCGTAAGTATAGTAAACAGCTAATCTGCCATTAACAAAAATCCCGAAGCCTTGTGCCGGCTTGCCATTATGCTCTTCAATTTTAGGAACACCGTTCGGGAAGTCGTAAAAGTCATGATACAATCCATAGCTGAAAGGAAGCTCGATCAGATCTTTATCTGGAAAAACTTTTTTCATTTCTCTTCTGAAAGAAGCATCCATTCCATAATCATCATCCGCATAAAGAAAGCCTCCGTTTTCCAAATATTTTCTAAGACGATCTGCTTCGTCCGTGGTGAAAGAAATATTTCCATGTCCGGTCATGAAAAGGAACGGGAAAGAAAAGATTGCATCACTGTTAATGTTAACCGAAATGAAATCGTCTTTCACCTTAATGTCGGTATGCGCTTTAACATAATCTAATAGATTCGGTTCTTCGGTTTGACCGTTGTACCAATCGCCGCCGCCGTCATATTGTAAGCGGGCAATTTGAAAAGCGCCTTCATTCTGAGAAAACAAATATGACGAAGGTAAAATGATTAAAAAGAATATTAGAAACTTTATTTTCATAATTTTCGAATTTTTGCGGCTTCAATATATCCTCAACAGACTATAATTTCAATTTACAAAGCAAGCATGTTTAAGAATTGCAAGAGTATTATTTTTTAATACCGGCACCTATTAATCAATTCATTGTGAATCTGCTAACAAATATTTTTCAAACTGCATGTTATACTTGTATTATATAAAGAAATTAGCTTAAGGAGTGTCATGGCAAAAAAATATTGGCTGGTCAAATCCGAGCCTGCAAGTTTTTCAATTGATGACTTGAAGAGAAGTAAGAACCAAACTACATGCTGGGACGGCGTTCGCAATTATCAAGCAAGAAATTTTATACGTGATGAAATGAAAAAAGGCGACGGCGTTTTATTTTATTACAGCAATACAGATCCAAATGCGGTTGTTGGTGTTTGCGAAGTTGTGAAAGAAGCTTATCCAGATCATACCCAGTTCGATCCCGACCACAAGCATTATTTCCCCGGCAGTGATACAAAGAATCCTTCATGGTTCATGGTCGATATTAAATTCGTTAAAGAATTTAAAACACCAATTACTCTGGAAGACATTAAGAAAAATCCCAAGCTTAAAAATATGAGGCTTGTTCAGAAAGGAAACCGCTTATCCGTAATGCCGGTAGCTAAAGAAGAATGGGATGAAATCATAAAAAGAGCTGATGTACACTGCTAAGAATATCCTAAATTATACATTATAAATTTTAGATTTATTACGCTTTATTTTTTCTTGCTAAAATATAGGAGCGTTTTGTTTCTACTTCAACTTCTTTTACCGGTTCACGCTCAATAACATAGTCAATCATAAAACCCGCTTCCACTATATATTTTTTCATTTCATCAGTTTGATAGAATATGAAATCAAGATTTACTTTCTTTCCCCACCATTCATCAAAGTGTCGTATTTCATTGCCGGTATGAAAAGCAATCAGTAATGCCCCGTTATCTTTTATCGTTCTGTAAATTTCTTTTAAGGCGGCAGCAATTAAATTTTTTGGGATATGAATTAAAGAATAAAATGCAGCAGCTCCGCCGAAATAACTGTCCGCAATTATATTCATATCCAGCATGTTGGCTTTATAAAATTTTATTTCAGGATTTAATTTTTTTGCCAGCTCGACCAGGTCATTTGATAAATCTAATCCGCAGACTTGTCTTCCAAGCTTATGCAAATAGCGCGCAACGTTCCCGGGTCCGCAGCCTAAATCGCAAAGCATTCCTAATCCTTCAGTCTTATCGCAAAGCAGTTCTAGCATTTTTCTGTCAAAAGGCTTTTCATCAAGTTCATCTATAAATTTTTTCGCATAATCTTCCGCGACCGAATTATAACTATCTTGAACGTTCTTAAAAAATTTTTCCATAATTTATTATTCTTTCACATCTATTTTCTCGGTAGAACTTCGTCCGATTACGTAAGGATAATACATTAAATAACATCTTGCAGGAGCCGCATAAAAATCACCGGGAATTTCTGCGCGTATTATATAAGAAAAATCCATTGAGTCCGACGGATAGGTTACAAAGAAGGAAACTTTATTGTCGTAGTATTCTTTATCTGCGTAAGTCCATAGCACGGGTAAAAATTCAAACCCTCGCCGGTAGCCGTATTGATGATTTTCTCCTTCGATCTGATAATTGTTTTCGTCTTTAACTGCTTCAAAGCCGGAAGGAAGCATATCTTCAAGAATTAAATACTGAAGATTTTTTTCGTTTAGTTTTACATGAGTTTTAACAAGGATTAATTCGCCAGTTGAAATTGCCCCGCTTAATTTTTCTTTAGTATAAATTATTCTATTATCTGTTTGCTCAGGTTTTAAAACATAGTATTCTCTTTTGACTTCAATTTGATTTTTCTTTTCATCAAATTTTTTTTCAGTAGAATAGTATTCATTCGTTCCGCTGAAATATAATTTGCCGCTGCCGAATTTTTTAATCTCAATTTTATTAATCCCCTTTCTTAACAACTTATTTTTTAGTCCATCAATTTTAATGGTCGGTTCGTCGTCGAAAACATTTTCTTTATTAAATTTTCTTTCTAAAATATTTTTGCCATTTAAAAGAATTTCGGCATTAAAATAAGGATTAAGCTCATTAGTAGATTTAAGATAATCGGCAAGCGCAAAAATAACGCTCGCTGTCTGCTGCGTCGATTGCCATGAGAATCCCTGCTTCTGATTCAACAGCCAGCGAATAGCTTTGGTAATCAGAGTTTGATCGGAATTATTTTCGATCAACGCTTTAACCGCAAACGCTGTGGTCTGCACCTTATCTTCCTGCCACGAATAATGCCACTGCTTGCCGCTCCAGTGCGCAAAGAATTTATCCTGGCTGACGGAATTTTTTAATTTATTTAAAACAGAGTCCAAAAGGGTTTTTGAGTCCATGTCTTTTAAAGTAACCGCAAGCAGCGAGAGCGAATAAGGATTTAATTCGTTCTGGATGAGATCGTTGATAATATTAATATAAACGAAGCTGTCGAAATTTTTTCCTTTCATCGCTTTTATATAGGCATAAAGCATAAATGCAGTAGTTGTCGGATCAAGTTTGCTGTAATTCTTTAACTGGCTGGTAAGGCTTTCAACGCCATAGTTGAAAGAGGTGGAATCAATTGAGTAGCCTGCTTTTTTTGCGAGACTCATCCCATACACAACGTAGGCGGTCATGTATGGATTTGTATGATCATTTGTCCACCAGCCCCAGCCGCCGTCTGGATGCTGAAATCCATATAATCTTTTTAGTCCCGCTTCAACAACAAGCGGAAGTTCTTTTAAAGTTTTAGCTTCCAGCGGTGCATTAATTTCTTTGAAAGTATTTGCCACTATTATCGAAGGCAAGAATCTGCTCATGGTTTGTTCAACGCAGCCGTAAGGATAGCCAACAAGATCGTCAAGCGCTTTTAACATTGTCCCGGCAAGCGAAGGTGAAATTGAAAAAGACAACTTGACTGTTCTTATATCCGTATTTTGAGGAATTTTAAAATCAATATTATGATCCGATTCTTTGCCTGAAACTTCCGCAACAATCGGATCAATTTCTTTAATGCCTGCCGGATAAATAGGAACTTTGATTTCTAAAGCATCGGATTCTTCATTTGTCAACGCTTCTGCGAAAAGCTTCGCGCTGTCCTCTGGTTCCGTGACTTTTACTTTCCAATCAATTTTAACTTCAGAATTATTTTTCACATTAACTAAGTAAGATTTTTTACTTTCCCATTTTTCAAGTTCATTATTTACACCGTCAATTTTAGATTCAGCAAGTTTTACGTTTTTCGGCGCAAAAGTTATTTTAATATTTTTATTTTCACTAAGATAATTGTGAACAATTGTTGAGACTGTTACTTCGTCGCCTTGTCTAAAGAACCTGGGAGCTTCTATCCTTATTAATAAATTTTTTCTCGAAATAATTTTATCTTCCTGCTGCCCGACTTCGGAATTTGCCGTAACAGCTTTAACGGTCGCGCGCCATGTCGTCAGATTATCCGGCATTTTGAAATCAATCTCAGCTATACCATTTTCATCAGTAACGGCATCTGCTTTCCAAATTAAAGCGTCAACAAAATTTGATCTTACCTGCGGCTGTACAAATTGAGTTTCATTCGCATTCTTTAGCATAATTGATTGCTGGGTGGCGATGGTCTGATTCATTCTGATGAAATCGCGCCCGCCAAAAAATCCGGGCGAAGGTGGAACGGGAGGATTGTTTTCAAAATTTCCAAGATCAAAATCTTTTGATAGTTTCCCGGCAATATCAATTTTATTTTCATAAAGCAGTTCAGCGTTGTCAAGAACAACAAATGCTTCGTAATTTCCAGACGCTATGTTTTCAAATGTAAAATTACCGAGAGTGTCGGTTTTAACTATATAAAAATTTTTATCGTTGTTGAGAAGGACGTAAATATTTTTAAAATTGACAAAGCCCGGTTTTGAAATCAGCCTGCCGGAAAGATCAGAGTTCCCTTTTGCACTTAGTTTGCCGCCGCTATATAAATGTATATCCGTCAGCAGCAGCCTCCTGCTTGAGCCGCTGTAATTATTATTCTGAAGCGAGCTGTAAAGCGGCATGTATGAATATTTTGGTGCATAAAAAAAGTTTTGAATGTCCGGTGTGTCATCTTTTTTGATCGCATAAATACTCTCATCTATTATACCAAAAGATAAATCGGCATTTTTCACAGGCTTGCCTTTTTGATCTGTAACTAAAATTTTATAACGAGCTTGTTCTCCCGGCTTAAATATTTTCTTAGACGGTAAAAGAGAAATTCTTAATATCTTGTTCTTATCAAGTATGCCAACAAGCTTTGAGCCTGAATAGAGCTGCTTATCCTTCATAAAAGCAGCAGATATATTAAAACTTGGTGAATATTCAGAGTTTAATTTTATTTTTAAAGTAAGAAGAGTTCCCTTAACATCATAGATTTTATATCCTAAAAAATTTGCAGCTTCATAGCTGACGAGGATCTGACTGTTAGGCTGCGACAGTTTTATAAATGCCGTTAGAGTATCTCCAATTACGTATGCATCTTTATCGGTCGCGATGCTTACGCCGTATTTATTTCCTTCAAATGTATTAAGCGAAAAAGAACCAACTGTAAAATAGCCAGAAGAAGAAATTTTTCTTCCTCTTTCGTCATTTGCCGTAACTATATAATTGTAATTCCCGGTATATAATTGCCGCGGCAAAAAGCTGACGACAGCTTTACCGGCTGAATCCGTTGAACTTTCCAGCGTATCGCTTGGCGGTATGAAATTACTTTTGCCATTTAAATTTTGTTCCGGGTAATTTACAATTATCCGGAAGGAAGTTTTAACTGGATCGTTTGAAAAATTTGCGGCGGTAATATCGAGATCTATCGGCTTGCCAATTTCTACAAAATATTTTTCCGGCGAAGTTGAAATATTAAAACTTCCGCGGGTAACATAAATATCTTTAGAGCCTGTAACTGCGTGCTCGGAATTGTCTGTAACTTCTGCTTCAATTAAATATGAATAATCATCGCTTAAAGTTGAATCAATTTTATATTGAAAATTATAGTTACCATTTTTATCCAGTGTCCCTTCATGCTGCATGATTAATTCATTAGCACTATGATCGAGAATGTTGCCGGAATTAAATGCTTGATAAAACCATGTATAATATGAGCCCAGCCACCAGGGTCTCCAGTAACGCGTTCTAAGAATTTTTATATTCACTTTACCTTCTGCAACCGGCGATCCAAAATAATATTTTGTTGAAACATTTATGTTGACCGTATCGTTGACAGCGTAATGATTTTTTTCTGTTGAGACAGAAACCTCGTATTCTGGCTTCTTATATTCTTCAACGCTAAAAGAGCCAAAGTAAGGTCGATCGTTTTTTACTACTATGACAGAATAGTTGCCAAGTTCAGCGTCGTCGCCAAGCTTATAACTTCCTGATACAGCGCCGAATTCATTCGCAGTAAGCTCCTGCGAAAAAATTTTTTTCCTCTTTTGAGTTCTTATAATTATTTTGAATTTTTCTCCTGAAGTATTCAGCAAATTATCTCCTTCACGCCGGCGAATGATCGCTTTATAAAATACTGTCTGCCCGGGACGATATACCGGCTGATTCGTGTAGATGTATGCCACAAGAGGCTTGGCATCCAGCCGGAAATAAAAATATGGATCGCTTAATATTGTTTCTTCTTTTGTTTGTGCGACAAGCAAAGCATTTTCATCGCTGAAGTCTATGCTGTCCCCAATTGAAAATAAAACAAGTCCTGAGGCATCTGCTCTTTTTTTATCAAGAAGCTTATTGTCGTTGTACAAGCTAAAGTCTACATCTTTAATTACGTTCCCTGTTTTTGAATCTGCGACATAAGCAAGAACCTGGCGACCGCTGTTTTTATATACGATTGCATTGTCGGTAACTGAGATTCCGCAGTATGCCACGTAATCGCCTTTGATAGCCTGGAGAATGTAGTTACCCGCCTCATTGATCTTTCCAATATTAAGGTTGTTATTTGATCCGGCAATAGTGAAGGTATTTATTTCTTCATCCCATTGTTTAACAAGTCTGGTATATTTTAAAAGAATTTGCCTGTCAATTCCCCAAACGTCAAAATTAATACGAAGAGAATTTTTATCTATCTCCGAAAAAAACTTTATGGGATTATCAATCTTTAAAAGCTTAAATTGAAATTTGTTGTCTGTTTTAGAGTTGGACGAAATGTTTACGCTTACATCAGCACCCGGTGAATAAACCGTATAATTAGTAAGGTTGAATCTATCATTAAAGTTTGGATCCGCTGTTTGAGCAAGAATTTTTAATGAAGAAAAAATTAATAGTGAAATAAATAGAACGAAAAAAAATAACTTTGAGCGCATAAAAATCTTTGTGAATAATTTTAGAAAAAATAGATTTACAACTAAAGATTCAGTAACTTTTTTGTTGGAAATATAACAGAATTTGTAACCAAAATTTATCTAATTAGAAATGACGTCCGGCTCAACAAGCCGCGTTGTCGAAAAAATAAGAGGTGCAAAATGAAAATTAATATTACTTTCAAAATCATTGCTATAATTTATTTTGCTTTTTGCTTATCGGCTTATGCTCAGGATAAAAAATCCTTAACTATGCGCGACCAGCTGGAATTTGACATTCCTTCTTCTCCCGTAATTTCACCTGATGCAAGTAGAATTCTTTTTACAGAAAGAAAAGCCGATTTGCATTCAAGCAAATGGATAACCCAAATTTATCTGCTTGATGTAAAAACAAAATCATACAGCCAATTTACTAAGAGCGGAGTTAGCTGCACTGATCCGCAATTTTCTCCCGATGGTAAATGGGTAACATATATTTCAAAGCAGCCATATTTAGATATGCAAACTGGTATAATTGAAAATGATCATGCGCAGCTTTGGGCTGCTCCACTGAGCGGCGGTGAAGGATTGAACTGGACATTGCTGCCGGCAGGCATTGAAGAATATGCATGGTCAAAAGACTCAAAAATGATTGCGATCCTTTCCGATGAGTTTAACGCAAAAGCTGATTCAATTAAAGATGAGCTGGATAAAGAGAAAATTGACGGCGAAGTCTTTCCTCGTAAAAATCCCAATAAAGTATTAGAAATCTTAAATGTCGAAACCGGAAAGATTGCACAGTCTTTTATTCTTGATGCCGGTGCTGAAGACATCAGCTTTAATAATGCTGGAGATAAAATAATTTATCAAACAAATTATACCGGTGACTATGACGATGCCCAAAAGTATGATATCTATTCTATAGACTTGAAAGGAAATAAAACCCGGCTTACTTCTGAAGCCGGACCGGAAACTTCTCCTGTTTATTCTGATGATGGGACTAAAATTGCCTATATAACTCAAACAGTTCCGGATGTTGAATTTGCCGAGACTGATTTGAGCCTAATGAATGCGGACGGATCAAACAAAGAAAATTTAACGCTTCACTTTGGATTAAGCGTAGATAGTTTTGCCTGGGAAAATAATTCTACTATCCTTTTTACGGTAAATGAAAGAACAAAAACTCAACTTTACGAAATAAATATTCAAACAAAGAAAATTAAAGAATTAACCAACGGAAATACTATAATCTCGGACTTATCGTTCGCTCATAACGGAAAGGATTACGCTTATCTTTTTCAAAACGCAGTAACACTTCCGGAAATTTACTTTGATGGAAAGGACTTAACTGATTTTTCAAAACAGCTTGAAGATTACAGCTACGGTACTCAGGAAGTCGTAACTTATAAAAGCCGCGACGGTAAATTTGATATTGACGGCATACTATTCAAGCCCGCTAATTTTGATCCCGCTAAAAAGTATCCTTTAATTCTTACTGTTCACGGCGGACCATACGGAAGATTTACAAATACTTTCGATCAGATTTATGGAATACGGGATTTTAACTCTAACGGTTACTTGGTCTTCGCGCCAAATCCAAGAGGAAGCAGCGGATATTCGGATGAGTTCGGGCAGGCAGCTCGCTATGATCTTGGCGGCGGAGATTATCGAGACGTAATCGACGGCGTAAATTATATTATTGCCAAAGGCTATGTTGATACAACAAGAATGGGAGTAACCGGCGGCAGTTACGGCGGATATCTTACCAACTGGATTATTTCGCAAACGCACCGATTTAAAGCTGCTGTTTCTATGTATGGTTTATACAGCTTAATAACCGACTTCAGCAACTCGTGGCAGCCAAGCTTTGAGAAAATGTGGCTTGGATATTATTACTGGGACAAGCCAATCAATATGAATAATCTTTATATTAGCCGCTCGCCCGCTTTTTATTCACAAAATATTGTAACGCCAACACTTATACTTCACGGAGCGATTGATGTATATACTGACGTATCCAACTCCCGCGAAATGTATCAGGCTCTGCACACACGAGGCGTTCCGGTTAAGTTTGTAATCTATCCGCGTGAAGGTCATGGACTTCGTAATGAGCCTAACCATTATCTTGACGTTATTCATAAATCGGTGAAGTGGTTCAATCATTATTTAAAGTAAGATGAAGGAAATAAACTAAAACCAACTGAAACACCAAATTAGTCGAATATTTGGCAAACTCTTATTAATGTCTTTCAAGTCTGTTTGTATATTGATATTGCTAAGGTTGAAGTCTAACTTTGGCTTGTTAATAAATTGTTAAACAAAATAAGAGGTAGCTTTTGAAGTCATTATCAAAAGTGTTAATCATTTCGGGAATGATTACTCTGGTAGGGTTTACGATCATAACGAATGAATCGACTAAACCGCCACTGCCGGTTAATAAAACCGAGAACATTACGGTTAACAGCGACAAAAGTACTGCAAATTCCTCGATAGTAAATTATATTGATAAAGGTACAATGCTGGCATCATGGTATGGACCGCATTTCCATGGCAAACAAACAGCTAATGGAGAAATATTTAATCAAATGGCATTTACGGCGGCAAGCAAAAGTCTCCGGTTTGGTACCCTTTTGAAGGTTACCAACCCAAAGAATGACAGATCTGTCATCGTAAGAGTCAATGATAGAGGTCCTTATATTCCAGGCAGGCAGCTTGATTTATCTAAAGCAGCGGCATTATCCCTGGGCATGGCTAAAAGAGGAGTTGTCCGTGTAAAAGTTGCTCAGCTTAGCCTTAAGGGAGTTAATTTCCCTGTCATCAATCTTAATTAATTTTTACTATCAAACTGAAAAAAGCCCGGCGTTAGTCGGGCTTTTTTGTTATCCGGCATGTTACAATCTCACCGGAATTACTTAAATTAGGAACGAAAATTCTAAAGTAATTAAACCAAACATTAACCCATAATAATATGAAACTAAACCTCGGCTGCGGAAAAGATATTAAAGAAGGCTATGTTAATCTTGATATTGTTGATTATGGAGGCAATAAAATTCATGATATTAATAAATTCCCCTATCCTTTTGATGATAATACTTTCGATGAAGTTTACGCATCGCATGTCCTTGAACATCTGGACAGCTTTCATAAAACTGTTACCGAGTTATACAGAATCATAAAGCCTAACGGATTGCTCATTGTTTATGTACCATTCTTCTTAAATACAAAATATTTCGGCGAACCCGACCATAAAATTCCCTTTTCCATTCGTTCTTTTGATAACTATGAGTTTATAGAAAATAGAAAACTTAAGTTCTATGAAAAATGGAAGCTTAACCATCGTACCAATTATGAAGGCAAAGCGCAATTTGAAGTATTGGAAAAGAAATTTATTACCTCCCATTTCGTCCCGTTTAAATGGATGGATCATATTTTAAATATTGAGCCTGTAATCTATGAAAGATTTTTTGCCGGAATATTCTCGCCTGAAGAAGTTTATTTCAAGCTTAGGGTAGTAAAAGAAAATAAGAAACAATAACCCGTTAATCTTTCTCGCTGCTCTTTAATCCGTCAATTATTAGAAAAAGCCAGCCCGCTAAAAAGCTTAATCCACCGAACGGAGTAATAATTGCAAAGCCGGTTATTTGTGTAACGGCATAGAAATAAAGCGAAAAAGGAAATAGTATAATCCCGATCAAAAAGAATAATGCGCTCTTAAAAAATTTCATGCTTCCGCTGAGCGCAATAGCCAGAATAGCCGCCGCATGGATTAAATGATAAATTACTCCCGTCTCATAAATCTTTGCTGACTCCGGCGACAAAATATTTCTTAATCCATGCGCGCCGAACGCTCCAATTGCTACTCCCGTAAAACCTGCAATACCCGCAATTATAATCCATACTTTTGTGCTTTTCATCTTTACCTCTTAGGAATTTTGAAAGTAAATAAATACATTTAATCACCAACTTGAAATTAGTAAATTTAACTCGAAGATTTTTTGACAAAGATTAAATGAAGCAATTTGAATTATTTTCAAACTACAAACCATCCGGCGACCAGCCGAACGCAATTAAAGAACTTACAGACGGCATAAACCGCGGCGAAAAATTCCAGACGCTGCTTGGAGTTACCGGAAGCGGAAAAACATTTACTATTTCTAATGTTATACAGCAGGTCAATAAGCCTACATTAATTATTTCGCACAACAAAACCTTAGCCGCACAGCTTTACTCTGAATTCAAAAGCTTCTTCCCGAATAACGCCGTCGAGTTCTTCATAAGCTATTACGACTATTATCAGCCGGAAGCTTACGTAGTTTCAAGCGATCTGTTTATCGAAAAAGATTTCTCCGTCAACGAAGAAATTGACAGGCTCAGATTAAAAGCAACCACTGCTTTAGTCGAAGGCAGGCGCGATGTAATTGTAGTCGCAAGCGTCAGCTGCATATACGGAATTGGCGCGCCGCAGGAATACGCCAACCAGATTATATTCTTACGAAAAGGAGAAAAAGTTCCGCGCAAAAAACTTCTGCGCGACTTGATCGACATTCACTTCGTACGCAACGATATGGAATTTACACGCGGCACTTTTAGAGCGCGCGGCGACGTCGTGGAAATCATCCCCGCTTATCAATATGAAGAAGCTATCCGCGTCGAGTTCTGGGACGACGACATCGAAAAAATTTCCATTATCGATTCCATCACCGGCGACGTTTTAAGAGAAACCGATTCCGTTCCGGTTTATCCCGCGAAATATTTTGTATCTAACCGCGATCAAGTTCAAAAAGCAATATACGGTATCGAGCTTGAGCTTGAAGACCGCCTGAAGTTCTACAGGAAAGAAGAAAAATATTTAGAAGCACAGCGAATTGAGCAGAGAACCAAATTCGACATAGAAATGATAAAAGAAATCGGCTACTGCGCCGGCATTGAAAACTATTCACGCCACATGGATGGACGCGAACCGGGCTCAAGACCTTACAACCTTTTCGATTATTTCCCGAAAGACTTTCTTCTTGTCATTGATGAATCCCACGTTACCGTTCCACAGCTTCGCGCAATGTACAACGGCGATAGAGCGCGCAAAGTAAATTTAGTCGAATACGGATTCCGACTTCCTTCCGCCCTCGATAACCGACCGATGAAGTTTGAAGAATATGAAAACATGCTGAACCAGGTAATTTTTGTAAGCGCAACTCCTTCGGATTACGAGCTTGAAAAAAGCGGCGGCGTTATTGTCGAACAGATTATACGCCCCACAGGCTTGCTCGATCCTGAAATTGAAGTAAGACCTATCAAAGGACAGATAGACGACCTCATCGGCGAGATAAGAAAAAGAGCAGCGCTTAAAGAAAGAGTGCTCGTAACTACTCTTACTAAAAAAATGGCTGAAGACCTTTCCGACTATCTTGATAAAATCGGAATAAGAGTTAGGTATATTCACAGCGACATTGATTCTCTTGAGCGAGTAGAAATTCTTAGGGACTTGCGCCTCGGCGACTTTGACGTTCTCGTCGGTGTTAATCTATTAAGAGAAGGACTTGATCTTCCCGAAGTTTCACTCGTCGCAATTATTGACGCGGATAAGGAAGGATTTTTAAGAAGCGCAAGATCGCTGATGCAAACCGCCGGCAGAACCGCCCGAAACGCTAACGGCAGAGTTATTATGTACGCCGATGTAATGACGGACTCGATGAGAAAAACTATTGATGAAACAGAACGAAGAAGAAAACTGCAGACACAGTACAACATTGAGCATAACATAAATCCGCAGACAATATATAAAAGCATGGAAGAAATAATGTCATCCACTTCTATCGCAGACGTGCGCAGAAAAGATGAAAAGGAAAACTTCTCGTTTACAAAAGTATCCGAGCCGGTATTAAAATATATGGACAACGACCAGAAGAAAGATTTAATAGAGCAGCTCACTTTTGAAATGCACCAGGCTGCAAAAGATCTTGAGTTTGAAAAGGCTGCTTCCCTACGAGATGAAATTACACGCCTCAAGAAGATGGTAAATTAGATCCCACTATCTCTCAGAAAAACGCCGGGGGAAAATTAATTATCAACGAATAAATATTCACTTATCCATTTCACTCCTGGCGGAGTTCCTATCATCATGAGAGATATTTTTTCTACAATCATTTCACTTCTATCGAAGTTATTATTTAACCCTTTCAGAGTTTATACATCTTTTTATACTTAATAGAGGGCGCTGCCCCAGGTTGAAATACCAGCTTCTTACCGGGACTCTTGCTATATCAAACGCTGAAAGCGTCATATAAATTAGGGCGGGACAAAGTCCCGGCTTATAAGTCATCACAATTAATATATAACTCTGAAAGAGTGAAATAATTAAATGCAGCTTCAGTTAATTATTAAAGAACCGGTAAAAAAATATCTACGCTCTGTTTAAATAAATTTGTTTTTGTCGGCGTTTACTTCACAGCGTTATTAAACGCTGTGTATGCCGCGCTCTTCTTGCCGCCTTCAAAGCTTGCAAGATAATTCTTGATCGATTTTATAGTCTGACTAATTCCGTTTTCTCCGTTATATAATTCAAAGCGCTCTTCTACCGCGGTTGAATAATTGCCTTCCGCTGTTATAATGCTTGCGTTCAATTGAGCAAGCCTTTCTATTACTGCCGTAAAGTTTGCGCCGGTAATATTTGTATTAGTAGGCTGATATGATGCGCCCAGATTTGCTATCATCGTGCAAACATCATTGCCAAAACCTAAAAGTGACTGAAAGGTTTTTTCGCTCCTGGAAATCGAACTCTTTGGCGTTTCCCCTTCAACCTGAGATCTTTTTTTATAATGCGGCGGGCTTAATTTTGAAATAATAGAAACCATCTTTAAATATGCCGGATGTTCGGCGGTGTTTTCAGACTTGATGTAATTTGCTATCGCACGCATCCTTTTTTCAATACAATTTTTATCGCTTCCTCTTACCGCAAATGAAATTGATTTCCGCTCATTTCTTAATGACTTTAGATCATTTTCCAGCGTCACAATCTGAGCATTTTTATCAGTTACGCTGGTCTGTAAAATTTCAAGCGAAGAAATTTGAAGCGCCGGCTTTCCCGGATTATAGTCCGTTTGAGCTTTAAGGGATGTGATACCATCGGAAAACTTTCCGATACGGGACTGAAATGTACGCTGAGATGCCATAAAAACCTCCTGCCTTTAAGTCTTTATAGATAGTTTTATTTATTTATTCCGTATCTTTTGCCATTTTTGGCAAATACCAGTTAAATTTAGTCTTACAATACTTTTGCAATTGCCCAATAGTAGTTTACAATAGCTCAATTGTAGTTTGCAATGCCTCAATTGTATTTTACAATTGCTTAATAGTAATTTACACATATTAAGTAGTTAATTGCAATAGGCTAATTGTAAATTGCACTTACTAAGTTGTAATTTACAATGGCTTAATTGTTAATTACACTGACCACATTGTTAATTGCACTAACTTCATTGTTAATTACACTGATCACATTGTTAATTACACTGATTTCATTGTTAATTGCAATAACTTCATTGTTAATTGCACTGACTTCATTGTTAATTATACTCATGACATTGTTAATTGCACTGATCATATTGTTAATTACATTGACCAAGTTGTTAATTACACTGACCAAATAGTAGTTTAAACTAACCAGATAAGCGCAAGAAACCGTCCGGTTGATCATAGCTTTGTCTTATTTCATTTCAAATTTGATTAAAAACAATATAGAACTGCCGCAAATAAACGGATAATAGAAGTTTGCAAAATTAAAAATTGGTTTTCCGCAGACAGTATAGCTTCTCTAAGCGGAGCAAGGCGGGCAGACCGCGGAATAATTAACAAATAGACAAAGGTTATAACAGTATTTGGAATAACTATGGACTGAAAAAGGGGTGTTAAGAGAATATTTTTAAAACCCGTTGTGATAATTAAAAAAAATTTATATGGAAACTGTTCCGCCAAAGCCGGAAAGGTAAAATGGTTGAATTATGAAATTGGCATTTAATTAACACTTCGATTAAAATACGTTTTTAAAAACCAAACAATACTTTTGAACTCATCCTCCTGCCCCTTCTCTTATTAAGAGAAGGGGAGTTTTTAAGCTCAGTTCTAAAAGTCCCTCTCTTTTTAAGAGAGGGATTTAGCCCGTCCGACTAGTCCGAGGCGGGGGTGAGTTCCTTCTGCAGCTTTGCTATTTTCATACAACCTCTTAATCCGTAGGCTAATAAGAAAAGCATCCGTATTATAACCATTTCACATGCCCGGCTTTTAGACGGAACGACTTAAAATTAAATTCACACAACTGGTTCTTATACTATTTCCCGGGCATTTGAGAGCAAGGTGACCTTCAAGGTTGCAAAAATAGAATGACGATCTTTATAGGCAAATATTCTTCATTAGTAACCTTGAAGGTCGCCGTATCAGCCAAGCGCCGCAAAAAAATTTACAACGCTTGTAATTATTTTTTTTATTGATTGAATTTATAAACGTACGTATAGCCGTCGATCCAGCCCCAGACAATTCCGATTACAGCGCCTAAAAATGGAAAGCTGATAATATATTCATCCGCCTTGTTTTGTCCGCTTTGAGTATTATCATTATAAGCGCTCGCAATTGATAGACCAACTACAAATCCGGTTGCAGTGCCCATAAAAAATCTTGGCGGGATGCCGAGCCAGTGATTTTTATAACTCGCTTCTTTTAGCGCGCTGATAACTCCGACTTTAGTTTGCGCAGGTATTTTACGCGTTACAGAATATTCCATCGTATCATTTGCTACGGTAATTTCATCGGCTTTTATTACTTTCCCGTTATTCAAAGTTAGAACCGCTGATTTATAATCGCTGCTTGTATAATTAATCTTTTCTATTCCCGATAAAGCCGCCCGCCCATATTTTTTATCAAGCGAATAGCCTAATGCGAAAAGAGTATCGTTCATTATAACGGCTCCGTCGTTCACTGTTATGGTACTATCTCCTTTAAATTTAATATCAAGCTTTTTATCCTTAGCAAAATTATTAAAGCTATTATATAATTCTTCCTTTGAAGGAAAGTCCTTTACCGAATAGATCGAAGAGCAGCCGGTGAAGACTAAAAGTATTAATGTTATAAACAAGTAAAAGCATTTCATTTTATACTCCTGCTTTGAGCATGAAAAATTTATTACAATCGCATTATATTCTTACGGATTAAATTTATATATATAATTTCTTCCTATCAGCCATCCGGCAGCCGATCCAACTACTGCGCCCATGTAAGGTCCAAAGACTATGAAATTAGAGCCATAACTGTTTGCACCGCCTTTTCCCGGTTTATCACTATTCCCTATCATTATGCCTAATACAAACCCGGAAGGAATTCCGATTAAAAAGCCCTCGGGCAATCCCCACCAATGATTTTTATAGCTTACACTTTTTACTTTATCTATCGGCGCTAAAGGTTTGCCAGCATATAATGTGCTTACTTTTGTAAAGGCAAGCGAGTCGTTTGCCGCTTTGATATTTTCCGCTTACAATACTTCTCCGTCTTTCAGCGTAAGCGCAGCGGATGAGTTGTCAAAGCCGGTATATTTTATTTCTTTTAATTCCGATAAAGATATTCTCGCGCCGGTTCTGCTTACAAATGGATTTAAGGAATAAAGAGAATCTCCTTCTACTGCAACTCTGCTGTTCAAAGTAAACGAAGAATCGTTTATAAAAGTTATTTCCACACTTTTATTTTTAACAGAATTATTAAAATCATTATAGAATTTTTCTTTGGAAGAAAAGTCTTTAATTGTATAAGTCGATGAGCAGCCGGTGAATAAAAAAACAAATAGATAAACCATTAAATAAATGTATTTCATAAATATATTCCCTTTATGGATTGAATTGATAGATGTAAGTATATCCATTAATAACTCCCGCACCTAAGCCTATGATAGGACCTAATAAAAGATAAGCGGGAAATGAATTTCCTACGTCAGTTCTTCTATTTTGAATATTATCATTATTAACACTTTTTATTATTAAGCCGGCAACCACTGTAGCTGCTGTACTAATTAAAAACGCCGGAGGTATTCCAAGCCAGGGATTTCTGTAGCTAACGGTTTTAATCCGTTCTAATGCGCCGACAGGATTTTGCATATAATCCTTTTTGATTACTGTGTAGTACATTGTGTCATTTATAACATAAATATCCTTTGCATCTATTTCTTTGCCGTTATTCAATAATATAGTCCCGAATTTATGATCCCATCCATTATAATTTGTTTTTTTAATATCATGCATTGGAGTCTGGCTGAAAATATTATCTATAATGCAGGTTGAATAAAGAGTATCTCCAATTATATATCCGTCGTTAATAGGCATGGAACTGCCGTCAATGAATTTAACTGTTAAATCTTCATTGCGCGCCATTTCGTTAAAGCTTGAAATGAATTTTTCTTTAGAAGGGAAATCTTTAGTTGTATATGTCGATGAGCAGCCTGTGATTAAAAAAATAAATAAAGGAATCGTTAAGCAAATGTATTTCATAAAATATTTTCCCGTTATATATTGAATTGATAAGTATAATTAGCGCCAATAAACCAGCCTATAACGCCGCCTATTATGGTTCCGACTGGTATTCCGTAGAACCATGCGTACCCGCCGCCAAAGAACCCCGAGTTGCTTGACCTTGACGCATTCATTCCAATTCCGGTAATAGCAACACTTGCAAGTGCGCCGAAAATTACGCCCGGTATAATTCCAGGCCAATTTTTCTTGTAATAAATTTCTTTAATATTCTTAACGGGAATATATCCGCTTAGGAGTTTATTGTTTTTATAATTAAAAGTAAGAGTATCGTTTGATATGCTTGAGCCGTTCAACGTAGTAAAAGAGCTGTCGTTCGTCAAAGTAACTTCGACGTTTTTATTCTTCGCAAAGTCGTTAAAGTCCTTGTAGTATTTTTCTTTTGTAGAAAAACTTTTTTCAGAATAGTAGTATGAGCAGCTTGATAAAAAAAGAAGAAAGATTACAGCACCAATGCGGAAAAAAATTTTCATAGTAACTCCCAATAAATTATTTAGATAAATTAAACAAGTATGAAAACACCGTTAATAAGAAATGGCTTTCACTATAACGGCTGCAATCCGCATGTGCAAAGATGGGCAGCAAAAAAAGTCGTTGAAACTTAATGAATAGAAATTAAAATTCAAATATGATTGTTGCTGCTGGCGTAAAAAAAATAAAGACGACCCGCCGGGTCGTCTTTATAAGGGATTAATTTCTGAGCAGCAGATTTACATTTTATTATTTTGGTCTTCTCTCGCTTCGATCATCTTAACGGACTTCTGCGCGGCTCTAAGAATAAAATTATTGTTTGCATTTTTAATTACATTGTTGAGCGCGGCAATATCGGACTTGTCGCCAAACCTGCCAAGCTCGTTTGCTGCAATCAGTCTTATGATCCAGTAAGAATCGGTAAGACTTGTTCTAATTATTTGCAGCACTTTTTCCTTATTATCCTTTGACATTGCCATGGAGACTAATGCTCTTATTCTAAGCTGCTCCGGCTGTCCAAGCTTGAAATACTTTTCCGCTTCAATAAATCCTTTTTCAGGATCAACTTTCATTAAAGCCTGAAGCGCGGCGGAACGAATTGCTTCTTCGTGAGAGTCCATTTTAAAAGCTTTATCGATAAAAGGAAGCGCGTCTGCGGAATCAACTGATGCGAGCGATGTAATTGCGGCGGCGCGTACGAAATAATTTTTCTCGTCGTCAAATTTCTTTTTCAAGAGACTGGAAACTGTGTTGTCGCCTTTAAATTCCGCAAGCTGATTGATTGCGTCAACTACAACTCTTTTATCTTTATCATTAGCTGCGGCGATAAGCTCAGTCTTAACTTCGTCTGTATGGAATTTGCCGAGAGCATTTACACAAGCCTGTCTAACGCCCCAGAACTTATCGTTCTTTGCTGATTCGATCAAAGCCGGAACTGCATCTTTTTCATTTTCTTTTGCTAATTGTTCCGCCGCCCAGACTCTTCCGGATACATCGTTATCGTTCTTTAATTGGTAAGATAATTCTTCAGCGGTCTTTTTGAAATTTATCTCTGCAAGAATTGTATGTCCCTCGTCGAAATTCACCATTAAGGGCTTTTCGCTTACGTCAAACGAATAAGAATTCTTTAAAGAGTCGACCCAGATTCTTTTAGTAATTTTCTGTCCGGCAGTTTCGATATAAATATTAACAGGCATTTTGTATACCGGAGTTAAGCTGTCAACTTTTTGTGTTTGCTCTACATTCAAATTCAATTTATGGTTTGCTTCATCGTAAGAATAGCTTACGTCGTAAACCGGATGACCGCCCTGGTAAAGCCATTCGTCATAGAACCAATCAAGATTTTCGCCGGTTGCTTCGCGCACGGCATCGGTGAAATCGTGCGTGTCAACGTTATGGAATTCAAATTTCTTCACATAATATTTTATTGCTTTGAAGAACAGGTTATCGCCGAGCATCTCTCTGAGCATATTTAATATTGATGCGCCGCGTGGATAAATGTAAACGCCAAAAACATCTTCGGCAGATTTATATCCGTGCCAGACAGTCGGGCGGCGTTCCATTTTATCTGCGTTTATTACCTGGTTATGATCTTTGGTCATTTCAAAATTAAAATGGTCTTCGCCGAAAGCGTGCCTGCCGTACAATGCTTCGAAGAAAGTGGCGAAGCCTTCGTTGAGCCACGCATTAGCCCAAGAGCGGCATGTAAGCAAATCGCCGAACCATTCGTGCGCCGTTTCATGCGAGACTAAATCCGTGCTTCTAACCTGCGGTTCAGCGTCAAGAGTGTGAAGAGTATTATCAGTCAAAGTAATCGCTGAAACATTTTCCATTCCGCCTTCGGTAAAATTAGTTACTGTTGATAAAGAAAGCTTTCCCCATTCGTAATGATGACCGGTAACTTCAGAAAAATATTTTAGAATGTCCGGAGTGTGAGAAAAATTTTCTTTCGCATCTTTTGCATATTTAGGAAGCACGTAATAATAAATAGGAACGTTATCCCATTTATCATCAACAATTTTAAAAGCGCCGGCAACAATTGAATTTAAGTAAACAACATGCGGTTTGTCTTCAACCCATGTAAAAGTTTTTGTCTTATCTTTTTTATCGGTAGTTTCTTTTTTCAAGAGACCGTTTGAAACTACAACCCAATTTTCAGGAACAGTAGCAGTTAAAGAACTCGTGCCGAAGTCATCTGGATAATCATGACACGGGTACCAGAAATGCGCGTCTTCAGATTCGCTTTGACTCCATAATTGCGGTGTGCGGTTCGGATAGGCGCTGTCCGGCAGAACAAAAAATATTCCTTTGCTCGGAACAGTTGAATATGTTACAGAATAAACTAGAGTGTCGTTTAATCCGTAGCTTTTGCCAAGTTCAATTGATAGAATTTTCCCGTCATACTTAAACGGAACGCTGGCTTTATTAAATTCTACTTTTTCTATCTTCATGTCTCCTGCTTCGAGATGAACAGTGTTATAATTTTCTCGAAGAGGGACAATCTTTTCGGTAGCTACTCCTAATACTTCTTTTTTATTTAGATTGAAATGCAGGTTCAAGTCTAAGTTTACCATATGAAATTCTTTATCCGGGGCATGCTGATAGATTTGTATTTCATGGTTTGAATTTTCTTGCGCTGAAATAATTTGGCTGGAAAGAAATAGTACAATAAAAAGACACTTTAGATTTTTCATCATTTTTCTGCTCCGTTATTGTTTAAATTTTAGTAAAAATAATTTTAACGCTTAAATAAAATATTGTTTATAATCACCTTGAGAATTTAGGAATTCTTATCGTAGGTTCAAATAAGTTTTCATGCTTCTCGCCTGCATAAAATACTTTTTCTAAAAACAAGCCTGATGGCGGCGCGGTATATTTAGCAGGTTCAGCGGAAAAATTATTAAGGTAAAATTCCACATCTCTAACGGATTTTTTATTTCGTCCAACTTCAACGAGAACGCCGGTAATTCTTCTAACCATTTTCCAGATAAAATGAGAACCTTGTATTCTCAGAAGAATAATGTCCTCGTTCTCTTTGAGTGAAATATTCTCAATCAAGACTTTTTTTGATTTTTCTTCTTTGTCTTCTTCAGCGAAAGAAGAAAAATCGTGCATACCTTTAAATAACACTGCAGCTTGTTCCATTGCATTAAAATTCAATTTGTCTTTTATCCACCAGACATAGTTTTTGCCGAATGCAGTTCGTCTTCTTGAGATCTGGTAAATGTAGCTTCTGGAAACTGCGTCGTGGCGCGCATGAAAATTAGGCTTTGCTTTTTCGATCTCGAGGATATTTATATCATGCGGCAGCAGATCATTAATCTTGAGCTTTAATATTTCCGGAGCAAGCATTGTTTTAACATCGAGGTGAGCAACCTGGCAAAGAGCATGGACGCCGCTATCGGTTCTGCCGGAGCCCTGGAAGTCAAATTTTTCTTTTCCGAAAATTTCTGTCAGCGCATAGATTATCGTGCCTTGGACAGTCTTAGCATTATTTTGCTTCTGCCAGCCGCTGTAGCGTGTGCCTTCATACTCTATGTAAGCTTTGAATCGGGACATTTCATTTCGTAAAGATAAAAATTGGTTGTAAAATTAGAAGACAAAGAATACTCTGAATGCTGTCCCCTTTTTAAGGTCACAAATTGTGATCTTAAAGAACGATATTCTTCTATAGTCAGTTCGAACATAAAATCTGCAGGGAATCTATCTATATTTCTTCTTACAGCTTGCTTGAGAACCATCGTCTCTATTCCATATAATTTGGCTAAATCGAGATCGAGCATAACTTTTTCTTTCCGTATCAAAAAATTGTACCAGTTATTTTTTCAACCGGTACGATAGATTCTTTTTCATTATCTGATTTCTTAATCATAAAAAATTTATTTTAGAAAAATTTCCTCTTCAGCGTAATCGTCGGGAGTTTCACAAACGCGCACTTTTACTTTGTGAATGTTGGCAGGCAGTTTTGCTTTTTTAATTTCTTCCAGAAAGAATCCTGTAATATTTTCTACGGTCGATTGGAAATTGACAATCATTTTTTTTGATTTCATTTTAATCAGGAAGTCTATTACATCTTTATCTTCTTCATAGACAAGGAATGCGTGGTCTAATTTTTCAACGAGCGGTTCTACAGCATCTTTCAAATGGTAATAATCCATCACCATTCCGTTTTCCATTACGTCGCCTTCGATTTCAACAAGCATTTTATATGAATGCCCGTGAATGTTTTTGCATTTGCCGAAATGTTCCGGCAGCCGATGCCCCATTTCCCAATTAAACTCTTTTGCAATTTTCATCAAACACCTTTCGCTTTTGGTTCCCAAATAAATTTGTGCATTTGAAGCTGGAATCTTACGTCAAGCTTATCTTCTAAAATCCATTCGACTAATTTTACCGGCTCAAGCTCTCCGAAGACAACTGAGAAGAGCACAGCACATTTTTCTGTAAGATTAAATTTGTGCAGAATTTCTTTCGTCCATTCATAATCATCCCTGGTTCCTATAACAAATTTAATTTCGTCGGTAGATTTAATGAATAAGATATTTTCATAATAATTTTTTTTCAGCATTCCGCTTGAAGGACATTTAAGGTCCATAATAATTTTTACCCTCTGATCAATTTCATTTATCGGCAGGCTTCCGCCTGTTTCAAGCAGAACTTCAAAACCGTTCTCACAAAGCTCTTTCATCAAATCAACCGCTTCTTTTTGCACGAGAGGTTCGCCGCCTGTAATCTCCACAAGTTTGCAGTTATATTTTTTTACTTCCGAAATAATCTCGCCAATTGAAAGATCATTTCCCTCATAAAACGCATATTCTGTATCACAGTATTTGCAGCGCAGATTGCAGTACGTTAAGCGGACAAACACACAAGGAAGCCCGGCTTTAGTACTTTCTCCTTGAATTGAAAAATATATTTCGTTGACTTTTAACATAAACGCTTGTAAAAGTTGAATAATTAATGAATTTCCGGCGTAAATTTAAAGAAGTAGAATTTGACATCAAACTGGGGTTTGTCTATATTTGGGCGCAATTTTTTAATAAATATCAAGGTAAAGGTTATTTTTATATGGCGAGTCATAAATCAGCTAAGAAAAGAATTCGTACAACTGCAAGAAAAAGAAAAGTTAATAAAATTGCCGAGTCAAAAATTAAAACTGTTGTAAAAAAAGCACTTTTAACTAACGAAAAAGAACAAGCTGAAAAATTATACAAAGAAGCAGTAGCAATTCTCGATAGAAGCGCTACAAAAGGTTTAATTCATTCCAACAATGCTTCAAGAAAAAAATCCGTCTTAACAAAGCATTTGAACGGGCTGAAGGCAGCAAAATAATCTTATAGTTTATATACCTTGATTTTAGCTCTTCAACTTGAAGAGCTTTTTTATTTTCTACAAGTCTTCAATCGCATCAATTCCTTCGGGCATGGGAAGATAAAATCTTATCGGTTGAATAGTGCCGTCTCTTTTGATAAGCCTCGTAACATTCTTCTTTATGATCACGCTATGCTCAATATGAACTTCGTCCTCAATCACTGAGCCGAAAATATAGCTGGTCCCTTTAATCAAAACATTTCTGCCTATCTTTAGCGGGAACTCATCGCTGCCCGTCATATTAACGCTTGATTCAATTCTCGCTCCTTCGCCGATTGAAATATTTCCTTTAATAATATTTCCTGAAAATATTTCCACGCTGTCTCCAATCTTAAATGTCTGTCCTTCGAAGCAAGATAAATGGACGTTCTGTCTTACAACCACGTTTTTTCCAAATTGAACATTGCCGTCTACAAAGACATTTTTTCTTAAGTCCACATTATAATTCAGCTTTGTGCCTTTGCCAATATAAACTCCCTTACCAATGTTGATGTCAAGAGGAATATTATTTCCATCCATTTCAAGAATCTGTTCGACAACTGTTTCATCAATAAAAAAATCTTCCGGGTCATTAATCTCAATAATGTCTTTTAGCTTTTCGTAAACTTTATGCCGGGCAACATCTTCCATCTCCTTTAGAACGGACTTGTTGTTAAAGCCCATAACTACGTACTGCTCCCGCGGGCTTACTGCTTGAACTGTATATTCTTTCTTGTTGAACAAAGAAATTAAGTCCGTTATATAAATTTCATTTTGTACATTGTTGCTTGTAATAGAATTTATCAGCTCAATCAGCTTTTTATATTTAAACGCGTAAACGCCTGAGTTAAATTCGTTGTTTTCGATCAATTCTTTTTTTGAGTAAGAATAAATCTTCTTATTAAACTTAACGTTGTATGGCTCGCTGTCCGAAAGAGAAAGAATATCTTTATGTTCCATAATTTCAATAACCTTACCGTGGTCTTTGCCCGAAGGTTTGCCCTCATTATCTAATTCTTTAACGCGGATAATCCTTCCGTAAGAATTTTCTTTTGGATTTCCTTCAAAGATCCCCGTAAGAACCATCATATCGGAATCGCTTTTAATAAATTCTTCCCGAAAGGACTGCATTGTCTCTGCATTGATCAATCCCATATCGCCGGGAAGGACGTAAACAATTCCTTCAAAATTCTTAGGATTAATTTTTTCTAATGCAACTTGCACTGCATGACCGGTTCCGTTTTGTTTTTCCTGGTATGCAAAAACGGTCGCTTCTCTCCTGCCTACAACTTGAATTACATCTTCAGCTTTTATGCCAACTACTACAATCAGGTTGATATCTTTAATCCCGTTCCTGCATGCATTGAACACGCGCTCGACCGTTGGAACTCCCCAAATCTTGTGCAACATTTTCGATCTGTGCGACTTAATTCTTTTGCCGTGTCCCGCCGCCAGTATAATTCCTATCTCGCGGACTTTATTATTTATCGGCGAAGACAAATTCTCAGCTAAGCTGTATATTTCTTTTACGTTGTTATCCATAAATATTTCCCGGCTTATGATTATTAATTATTTTATTTTCCCGCAGTAATTTAGGAAGTGAAATTACTCGCGGCAATAGCGAAATCAAAAAGGCAAATTCAATTGATAGTACAGGCGAATCGATGAATCCCGCAGTCAGAGACGACAATACAAGTGCAATAAGTGCAAGAGAAATTCCAAATGAAAGATTTTTATCTTCAATGTTATTTTCCTTGAAATAAAATTTTATCCCATACCAGAGCGCAGTAGTTAAAATAACAATAAAAGAAATTAGTCCAAGCAAACCGCTTTCAAAATAAACCTGGATAAAATCATTGTGCCAGCTTCCAATTCCCTGGTCAGCAAGTTGATTTCTATAAGGAAAAACTTGGTGGAAAGTTCTAGGACCATAGCCAAGCAGCGGATGTACAAAAGCTAAATCTTCAGCTCCTTTTAAAATAATATTTCTATCCGAAAGAGTCGTCGGATTTTCGACACGCTGCGTTATCTCTTTCTTATTGTTTGAAAATGAAAGTAGCGAAATAATAATTGTAAATATTAAAATGAAGACAGCAGGTTTAAATCCAATCTTTTTTGTTACAAGTCCTGCCGCAATAACCAGAACTGCAACGGCAATGTTCGTTCTTCCCTGAGATGTAATTATTCCTGCGAGAAAAAGTGAAATGCCTGCTGCCCACGCAAGCCAATCAAACTTTTTTGTTTTAGGAAACGGGGTAACGATGTATAAACCTAAAGCAGCTAATAGGAAGGAAGAATAAGTAGCATAGCCGGATGAAAATGCTTCGGCGCGATCAACAAGTTTTAAATTGAATTGAATTAATCCTATTACCGCCACTAAAATTGCTCCTGCAATAAAAGCATAAACTATTTTTATAATTTTTTCTTTGTCCAAAACCTTGGCATAAAAACTCATAGAGAAAAATCCCAGATAAAATAAAGCGTCTTTATAAAAAGCCTGATAGCTTATGGATGGATATTGGGAAAAGAAGACGGATAGTATTCTAACTAAGCCGAAGATTATTATAAGCAACGAAAAAATATCAAGGGCATTTTTTTTATTTCTTCCTGATTCAAAAAGCCAGAATAACGATAACAGTCCGACAAACAATTGTATCAAGAATAACGAAACAAGCATGCTGAAAGCCGCTGCTGCAAATAAAAAATAAATAATGCTTAGATTAAACTTTGAACGAGTCATAATTGTTTCTAATCTCTAAATTGCATTTCATAAAATTTCTTGTACAGTCCTTTTTCATCATTAATTAATTCTTCGTGCGTGCCGGTTTGAATTATACATCCTTTGTCAAGCACAAATATTCTCGTGGCATTTCTAATAGTACTGAGACGGTGTGCAATTACAAATGTCGTTCGGTTAATCATTAATCTTTCGATAGCTTCCTGAACCAAAAGCTCGGATTCATTATCAAGAGCAGAAGTGGCTTCATCAAAAATCATAATCTCAGGATTTTTTAACAAGGCTCTTGCAATAGAAATTCTCTGGCGCTGCCCGCCTGAAAGCTTTAAGCCTCTTTCACCTATTATTGTTTCATAGCCATCCGGCATTTCCATAATAAAATTATGCGCGTTGGCGGTTCGCGCCGCCTCTATAATTTTTTCCATCGGATAATCCCCTAGACCATAAGCAATGTTGCTTCTTATTGTTTCATTGAACAAAAAAGTTTCCTGCGTTACAATTCCAAGAAGCCCGCGGAGGCTCTTGACTTTAACGTCTTTTATATCGATACCGTCAAGAAAAATTCTTCCCGAGGTAGGGTCATAAAAACGCGGGATCAAATCTACAAATGTGGATTTGCCGCCGCCGCTCGGTCCAACAAGCGCAATGATCTCGCCGCGCTTTACTGAAAAGCTGATGTCGTTAAGAACAAGTTCCTGCGAATCATCATAATGAAAAGAAATGTGATCAAATTTTATCGTCTCTTTGAAAACCCTTAAATCTATAGCGCCTTCTTTATCCTTAATTGAAGGCTCTGTATCGAGTATTTCAAAAATTCTATCCGCTGCCGCGCTAGCTTCCTGAATTCTGTTATTGACGCTGCTTAGCTCTTTAATTGGCGGCATCAATTGAAATATAGCGAAGAGAAAAGTTATAAACTCGCTTGCCTTTAAAGAGTCGTGGGATAAAACGAGAACGCCGCCGTAATATATAATTACGGCTCCGACAGAAACGCTGAGGAATTCTGTTATTGGAGAAGATGCATTTCGAATTCTGTATATGCGAAGCATCGTCTTGAAAAAGCTTTTTGTCTCTTTAGTAAATTTTTTATTCTCGTAGTCTTCCATTCCGAATGCTTTAACAATTTTTACTCCAGAAATAATTTCTTGAAGTATGCTTGTAATGTCAGCCATTTTAGCCTGCACGATAGAGCTGTACTTTCTAAGCTTCAAACCGATCCATGCAATGATCAGCATTGAAAAAGGAAGAATTACAAATGCCAGCAATGTCAACCTCCAGCTTATGCTTAAAGCAATTCCGATAAACACCAGGATTGAAAGCGGCTCTCTTATCATATTCAAAAACGTTGCCGAGATGCTGTTCTGAACAACAGTTACATCATTAGTAATTCTTGAGATCAAATTTCCCACTCGCTCCTGCTTGAAGAAGCTCATAGGAAGTTTATGAAGATGGAAATATGCTTTGTCCCGGATGTCCTTCATAGTTCCCTGTTCTACATAAGCTAAAAAATATGCTTGAAGATATCCGAATACATTTTTAAGAAAGAATGTTATCAGCACAAGAAGAACTATTTTGAACAAAGCATCAATCTTGCTGCCGCTGAAAACAAATTTATTAAATGCAGTGGTAATATCTTCTTCTAATTTTATGATCCAATGCGGAAGTGCTCCAGGCGCTTGCGTAATTGAGGTTGTCTGTGTCTGTTTTCCCTGCTGCTGGAACAAAGTATCGAGCAGCGGAATTGTAAGGTAAACAGAAAGTCCGTTAAGTATTGCAAAAAGGATGGTGCAGACAATTGAGATTGCCAGATGCTTCCAGTATGGCTTAACAAATTTTAATATTCGTTTATATGTATTCACTGTCTGCTGTAATCCGGTAACTGCGGTATGCTTCTCAGACCGCAGCCGCCTTTAATTTTTATTGTATCAAATTCTTTTAACGATTTCATGTTAACAATATTAACGGTAGATTTTTTCTGAAAGCCGTCATCAAAAATCAAATAATTATTAATAATAAAAAAATTCTTTATCCCGCTGCCCGTCCATTCTTTGACAATTTTATTATTTCTTACCGAGTAAATAAATATCCTTGAAGTCTCAGCGCTGCTGCTGTTCAGCGTTGAATTACCTTGTGAAATATCCAATGTGGAAAAAACTATAAAGGCGCCGTCCTTCGTCCACACTGCATTTTTCAAGCTTTGATTTGAACTAATAGAAAATAAATCTTTGTCCGACGAAATTTCTTTTAACGCGATTGTTTTAGCCGAGTCCGAATAATATATTTTTAATTTATTATCATAATTAAATTCTTTCTCAACGCTTTCCGCCGGCTTTGGATAGCCTTCTTTGGTTATGTCGTAAGCTTTCGTTTCGCTTTCTAATTCCTTGCCGAAAATATTATAGTATTCCGTTTTCTGATTAACATAAGCGACGACGCTTTTATCCGGATAGTTCAAAATTATTTTGAATGTACTTTTCGACTCCCACGACGTAAAAACCTGCAAACCGCTTCCTATTGTTTTAATAAACGAGATCTCACCGGCGCCGGCATTTAACAAATAAAGCTTAACATTATTTATGTAAGAAAAAATTCCAAGTTTTCCTATACCCTCAGCCGTTAAGAAAAAAGCATATTTCCTGTCCGGTGAATAAGAAAGCTCAATTACTTTTTCCTTTTCATTCGACCAGAATTTTACGGGTTCTTTTTTATCAAAGACATATTTAAACAAGCCCGGATTCTTGCCAATTTTTCCGACAAAGAAAAAATAATCGCTATTCCTTGCAGCCTTCTTTCCGCCGTTGGTTTTTTCTTTGTCGCCGCTCTTACCCGAACATCCGCATAATATTAAAACAAAAATTAAAGATGAAATTATGAATGCAAATCTATTTCTCAACATCAACTAAAGCCTGCTAATTTCAACAGCAAACTTAATATTAAGTTGATGAAATTCATAAAATAATGCCAGAGCGGGCTGTAAATAAACAGCATTAAAATTATTGATCCGTAAATACCGAGTCTTAAAATCCGCGCTGTGTACTGATTGGGAAAAAGATCAAACAGAATAAACGAGCCGTCAAGCGGCGGAATGGGAATTAAATTGAACGCACATAAAAAAATATTTAAGAAGACGCCGTACCAAAGAAAATTTAATAAATATTTTGAGTCGCTTATCCCCGTCCTCAAAACCACGGTAAAAATAATTAGAAAGATCACCGCAAGAATAAAATTAGAAGCTGGTCCCGCCGCCGAAACCACCGCATCATCTTTATACGGATTCTTAAAACGCGAACGGTTTACCGGCACAGGCTTGGCCCATCCTATCAATGCGAAACCGGATGCAAACGAAGCGAGAGGCATTATATATGTCCCGATTAAATCTGCATGCTTAAATGGATTTAAAGTAAGCCTTCCCTGGTTCTTTGCTGTGTCGTCTCCGAAAATATTTGCAAGCATTGCATGAGCAAATTCATGCACCGCAAGCGATATAAAAAATACCGGCAGAAAAGTTATGAATGAAATTAATTTGTCCGTTACGTGTATTCCTGTCAATTTAACCTCTCGGATGAAAATCTCTGTGAACTTGTTTAATATATTCTCTGTCAATGTGCGTGTAAATCTGCGTAGTTGAAATATCAACGTGCCCGAGCATTTCCTGAACTGCTCGCAAGTCCGCGCCGCCTTCTAACAAATGCGTTGCGAAAGAATGCCTGAATGTGTGCGGATGAACTTCTTTTTTAATCCCCGCTTCTTTTGAATACCTGCTTACTATTTTCCAAACTCCCATCCTCGACAGCTTTTTGCCTCGGTTGTTTAAGAAAACATAATTCTCGCTTTTTAAATCTTTTTGAAGAAGAGTTCTGCTTTCAGCCAAATACTTTGTTATCCAGTTTATTGCGCTGCTTCCAATAGGAATTAGTCTTTCCTTAGAGCCTTTCCCGAATACCCGTATAACTTCTTCGCTGAAAAATAAATCGGATATTTTTAAATCAGTTAACTCCGAAACTCTTGTTCCGCAGGCGTATAAAAGCTCAAGTACAGCTTTGTCTCTCAAGCCTAATTTATCTTCCGTCTCCGGCTTAGCCAATATCGAATCGACTTCGCTTACCGAAAGCACCGCAGGCAAGCTTTTTTTCAGCTTGGGCGACGAAAGTTTTTCTACCGGGTTATTCGTTATGTAATTACTCTTTACTAAATACAAAAAAAATCCTTTGATAGAAGAATAATACCTCGCCGCCGAACTGCTCGTCAATCCGATATTGTTTATTGCTTTAAAGAAAGATGATAAATGTTTGTAAGTAATTTCCGAAGGGTCTTTAATTCCGAAGTCTTCCAGATAGCGGATGAGCGCGGTTAAATCATTCTTGTATGACGCCGCAGTATTTTCGGAAAGATTTTTCTCAAGCCTTATGATCGATAAATATTCTTTTAAAAAAACTTCCATCAATCCTGTTTGTCGTCCGATTTATTTTCCAGCTCTTCCTGCTTAGGATATCTTATTCTGCGGTGGCGCTGACCCAGCAGAATGCTCGTGAACGATTCCTTAATTTTTGTAAGATCGCGCAAAGTTATCGGGGCTTCATCAAGCTGTTCCTGATCTATTCTCTCCTGGATTATATTATTTATTACATTCTCCACCTTAACAGGATCAGGATCTTCAATCGATCTGACCGCAGATTCGCAGCCGTCGGCAAGCATTACAATCGACGTCTCTTTTGTATTCGGCTTCGGTCCCGGATAACGGTAATCATTAATATTTACTTTTTCCTCGCCGTACAATTTTTTTGCCTTCTCATAAAAATAAGACATCACCGCAGTTCCATGATGCATCGGTATGAAGTCAATAATTTCTTTCGGAAGATTATATTCTTCAGCGAGCGAAATTCCTTCCTTAACATGCCTTACAATTAAATTAACGCTTTCCTCCGGCGAAAGATTCTCATGGATATTTATGTTGTTCAACTGGTTCTCAACAAAATTCTGGGGCATAATCGTTTTGCCTATATCGTGATAATATGCGCCTACTCTTGCAAGAAGCGGATTCGCTTTAATGCTTTCCGCAGCCGCTTCCGCAAGCGTTCCCATCGTCATCGAATGATTGAATGTCCCCGGCGCTCTTCTCGCCAGGTCTTTCAGCAGAGGTCTGTCAAAATTTGAAAGCTCAACCAGTGTTAGATCTGTTGTTATCTTAAAAATCTTTTCGAAGAATATCAAAAGACCGTATGTAAGAACCGGACTTATTAAAGCGTTAGTGCCTGCAAATGCGATCTCGCTGAACAGCATATCGGCGGGCGCGAATCTTTCAAGCCCGTACGCAAGTATGGCGACTATATAACCAGTAAGAATTAATAAAAACGAGCGGAAAATTTGCGAACGGTTCTTCATATCGCGCACGGAAAAAACCGAAAGCGCCCCGGCAAATAAATTCATCGCGGCAAATGTATAATCGTTGCTTCGTAACGCGCCCAGGATCAGCACTGTAATTACCGTGCTGTAAAATCCTACTCTTGAATCAAATATTATTGTAAGCAGCATCGAAGAGACCGGCACAAAAATTAAAAACTGCAGCGGCAGATTTACGCTTACCTGGTTGATCAAAAAAGTAATGAATGATATGAACACAATGTTGCTGGCAAGCAGAAGGATTTTAATATTGTCGTTAAATATTTTTTTTCTAAAAAGGAATATATAAATAGCAAGCAGGCTAAGCAGCGAAGCGATATGAAGCAGCTTGCCTAAGAATTGAAGTATTGTTTCCTCGCTTCCAACCTGGTCGCCTTTTGCGGCTTTGTACGAATCTATCTTCAGCTTGGCTTCTTTTGTAACGCGGTCGTGCTTGGCGATGATCCTTTCATTCTCATTTACAATGCCGCTGTACCTCGAAACATTTCCTATTGCCTGCTCCGTTTCTTCTTTAGTCAAGCGAGGGCTGTAGATAACGTTAGCCCGCACAAAATGATTTATAAATTCAGCCAGCACATTTTTCAGCTCATTGCTTATTTCAAGTTTCTGCACTCTGTCGTCCACTTGAATTTTTGCTGATCCGATATTAAATACGCGGCTTAATTTCTCAATCTTATCTACGTTGCCGATCCTTATAGAGATGGTATCGTTATGCGAAGGAACATTTGATGTATCAGTTACACCAATCGCGTATATAAAATGCAAAACGTCTTCCGTATGCGCCAATATATTTCTTCTTATCACTTCGTCCGCTCTCAAATTCCTTTGAGATTTGATAAGACTTCTTAAAGTGTTAAACGAAGCTTCGGAAAGGAACGTAGGATTTAATTCTTTATTTGCACCGGGCGCTGCATTATTTTGAAGACTTGACGTCAACAATTTACCGTATGATCTTGCCGAGTCTATAGCTCTCTTTTCTGCATCTGCTGCAAACGAATAAACTGGATAAACGCCTTCTTCGGCAGCCTTTAATTGAGCTTTATATACTTCCGGATCTTTTAATACAGGAAAACTGAACGGCGCAATTAAATCATCGTGAATCCAGATAGTGCCGACTGCTACTTCCGATTCAATTGATTCGCCCTTCGGGAACATAAGT
The DNA here is from genome assembly GCA_021824565.1 of Bacteroidota bacterium. Classification (GTDB taxonomy): domain Bacteria; phylum Bacteroidota; class Ignavibacteria; order Ignavibacteriales; family Ignavibacteriaceae; genus FEN-1297. The sequence continues at coordinate 138,181 of JAKAKL010000050.1, forward strand.
GCGATTAATATTACCGTCGCTAATGCTATTGTAATCTTAACGCGTAAACTCGTTCTTAATTTGGACTGCTCTTCTGCCATCTGCGAAATTAACTTTTAAGTTTCCTGGCTATTTAAAAAATTTCTTATTAAACTATAATTCAATATAACAATTTTAGAATTAGAACTCACGCAGCTAAATAAGTGAAAGTAATAATGGATAGCTGTGCCGGCAAGTATAATTTTTCTAACAGCTTTACTTTTAGTCTAATATCCGGTTTATTTGTCATTAAAAAATCCGGGTTATTAATGCGTAAATTCTTATTCTTAGTTCTGCTGTATGCCGCTCAAATTACGGCGCAATATAAAATTACATCTCCATATTTAACTGAACCTTCTAAAGCTATCGGTTATGTGGATAGCTGCGCATCGTTCTGGCTTAATGCTTATGATCCTGTGAAGGGAGGTTTTTATACAAACATAGACCGCACCGGTCATTTAATAAGTTCATGGGGAACTAATAAGGATATGCAGATCCAGTCGAGAGATGCTTACGGCTTTGTAAGAGCGTTCATGCTTACCGGGAATGAAAACTATTTGACAATGGCTCATAATGCACTTGAATTTATGTGCCAGCATGCGTGGGATAAAACATACGGCGGCTGGTTTTCAAGTCTTGATGTTAACGGCAATCCAACTGCCTTTTTAAAAACAGCATACGATCAGCATTATGCGCTCGTCGGCTTAACAGCATATTACGAGGCTACTCACGATACTTCGATCTTAAGCTGGATATTAAAAGGCTATCAAAGTACTAATAATAATTTATGGGATTCAAGACCGGGCTACTTTGGATATTACGATAATTCAAATCAAGACTGGTCAGGCAAAACCGGAAAAAGCTTTAACGCTACTGTAGACGCTATTACTACCCATCTTTTATATCTGTATTTAATTACAGGCGATCAAACTTATAAAACAAGAATGTTCCAGATAGTTGATAACATCCTAAACAGACTTGTACCCAGCATGGACAGCCAGGCAATAGGTTTTGTTGAAGAATATGATTCCAATTGGAATTTTGACAACACACAGACTATGACAATAATGGGGCATGTTCTTAAAAGCGCATGGTGTCTCGGCAGAGCTTATCAGCTTAACCCGGATACTTCTTATATAAGCGCGGCTAAAAAGCTGATTAATTGCGTTTGGCAGAAAGGATATGATCACCAGCTCGGCGGTCCGTATAAAGACTTTAACAGAACCAACGGACAAATGCTCATGTGGGGAATTCCCGACACCGCAAAAGCCTGGTGGCAGATGGAACAAGCAATTGTTTCTGGTCTTGAATGGTTCCACATTACCGGAGACTCTGTGTATCTTCAAATGTCGGACGAAACAATTAACTTTTTTATGAAATATTTTGTAGACCATCAGTACGGAGAGGTATACGAAAACCGGACGCGTTACGGCGCGCAGGCTTGGGGCGATAATAAAGGCGATAACAGCAAAGGAGGTTATCATTCAATTGAAACCGGGTACTTTATTTATTTGTACGGAAGTCTTTTTTTGAATAACCAGCCCGTAACGCTTCATTATAATTTTACAACGTCTGACTCATCAAGGAATATTGTTTTAACCCCGCTCGCTGTGCCGGATAATCAATTGGCAATAAAGAATGTAAGTTATAACGGGCAGCCGTATAACAATTTTATTTCCGCTTCAAGAACATTAACGCTGCCGTCCGGAACAGGTGGCGAATTTGCCGTTACTTTCGAGCCGTCGTCCATTACAAATATTTCTGCGGCAAATAAAAATACTGCGCCTTCTGCTTTTGAATTATATCAAAATTACCCCAATCCTTTTAATCCCGCTACGACCATAGCGTTTGACATTAGCCATTCCTCATTTGTAACATTAAAAGTCTATGACATGCTCGGCAAAGAGGTAAAAACTCTTGTTAATGAATACAAATCCCAAGGCAAATACACCGTTAGCTTTGACGCATCCAGACTTTCAAGCGGCGTTTACTTCTATCAGCTAATATCCGGCGGCAATTCTTCTATTAAAAAGATGGTTCTACTTAAATAAGAGCTTAGTCCGCCTTGATAATCCGGCATGCTGATTTAATTTATGTTCTTAGCCGGTGAAAAATTGCTAATTCTTTATTAATTAGAGCCTGTTCTATATTGTAACGGGTCAAATTTAAAAACTGACAGCATAGATTTGCAATGTACCTGGTTAGTTTTTGATAGTGCCAGGCGAAAATAATTTAGTACTATGTGATAATTAAACAGGACTAAGAGAGAATTCATTAGTACCAGCCATGAATTATTTAGTCCCTTGTGATAATTGGGAAGTACTTGACAAGAATTATTTAGTACTAAGCGAAAATATTTTGGTACCTGACAAGAATTACTTAGTACCATGGGAAAATAATTTAGTACCTGGCAAGAAATATTTAGTACTAGCCTAATTCAAATGCGGACCTGGCATTCTTAAAAGTAGACTTGGCATCTTTAAGCCCGGACTTGCCATTTTCAAAAGTAGACTAGGCGGCTTTGAACTTAGACTTGCCATTTTTAAAAGTAGACTAGGCGGCTTTGAATTTAGACTTGCCATTTTTAAAAGTAGACTAGGCGAATTTGAACTTAGACTTGCCATTTTTAAAATTAGACTTGACGACTTTAGGCTTAGACTTGCCATTTTTTAAAATAGACCTGGCGACTTTGAGTATAGAACAGCCATTTTTAAAAATAAACTAAGACAGAATTGAAAAGGTATGTGCCAAAATTGACAAAGCAAGTTTGTTTTGAAAAAGAGCACTCCGGAAAATTCTCTAAAATTGCGTCGTATAAACTTTAGTGCGTGTTTCCTTGTAATCATTACGTTACTTTTTCACAAACAAAAGTCATATATCATCCCTAAAGGGATTCTGATTTTTGTGGTCTTGATCTTTGCTATAAATATTTCATCCCTAACGGGATTGGAATTTCATGGTCTGGGTATTTGCTAGAAATATATCATCCCTAAAGGGATTCTAATTTTGTGGTCTTGATCTTTGCTATAATTATTTCATCCCTATCGGGATTGGAATTTCATGGTGTGGATATTTGCTAGAAATATATCATCCCTAAAGGGATTCTGATT
>JAKAKL010000138.1 GCA_021824565.1 Bacteroidota bacterium
AAACTAACTGGTAGTTTGAATAAAGATATAAATCGCCCAAGCCCCAGTTCATGTTTCCAATTGAACTTGAAGACGAGCCCATCATAGAACTGCCGCCACCCATCATACCGTTGCCGCTTGAACCCGCACCGGACATCGTTCCATAGCCGTTTTTTGAATTGCCGATAGGAAGCATCATTCCCCCGGATTGGCTTATAAAATTATTTTTGTTGCCGACAACCGGGATTGAAAGTGAAATTCCGAAATTACCGCTTTGATAACCGATACCGACGTAAAGCGAAATAACATTGTCGAAAGAATTGTAGATGAAATTGCCTCCGGCTAATTGGAGATTTGTATTTATGTACCAGTTAGATTGGTCGGAAGATAGTTCTTCTTGTGCAAATAAATTTAGAGATAGAAGAAGAAAAATGAGGAAACTGATAAAAGCCAACTTCCTTGAATAGCTAAAAATATTTTTAAGGTTCATTTTTCTAAGTTGATTATAGTATTAAAATTTCTAAAGGTAATTTAGCCACGAATTAACACTAATTTTCACGAACATATTCACATAAACAATTTGTGAAATTCGTGTTAATTAGCGGCTTAACTTTTTAGAGCAGCTAGGAAGGCACCGAGTACCCGATTCCTAAAAACTAAATTTATTTTTTACCTTTTTGCATTTGTTCGGCGCTATTAAGCATATCGCCGTAATTTTTCATCATAGATTTCATATCTTTCATCATACCCTCCATGTGATATTTCATCTCGCTGTTTTTCATCATCTCATCATTCTTCATAAGACTTTGCATTTGCTTTAGCATGGTCTCCATAGATTTACCCATGTCATTCATATTCTGCGTCATGCCCATCATGCCGTTATTCATGTTTTTCATATCCATGCCCTTCATGGGAGAGTTCATCGAATTCATCCTTACGTTGCTTTTGTCCATCATCTTATTCATTTGAGTCATCATGCTTTGCATGTTTGTCATCTGACTGTTCATGTTCTGCATGTGCTGATTCATGCCGCCGCTCATACCTTGAGCAAATAATGATGAGCTGCTGAAGATGAATAAAAGAAATAGTCCTAAAATTATAGTATAACAATTTCTTAAAAGACCGTTGGATGTGTTCTGTGTTTTCATATTTAATTCTCCAATTTGTTTTTTAGTTTAAAGTTAATTGATCAGAGGAGCCGAGTTCAAGAGATATTTTTATTCATCACTTTCGCCTTTAGTTTCTTCATCAAATTTTTGATATTGTTCTTTGGTTATTGTCGGCAACTTTTTAGTAAATGCAACAATAGCCCAAATCATTTCATCGGAATGCGTTGGACCAAACGCCGGCATGCCGGTCATCTTTAAGCCGTTCTTGGTAATCCAAAAAAGCTGCTGCGGAGTCCAGTCGTTAGCAGCCCTTGCAAGCGAAGGAGCCTTTGGGTAAAGTCCTTGCCCGATTTCACTGCGCTCAATTCCGGGACCGCCGTGGCAGCCTACACACATCTCGCGGAAATGAACAAAACCCATCTTAACAAGATCCGAATCATTAAGATTTGGAGTTTTAATATTATTGTCAGCATTATGTTTAATAGAATTATCACGTACGGTATTCATCGCCCACAATGTTACCGGGTCGTGAGGAATCCTTGCACTGATATCAAATATTCCTGAATACATGTAAATGAGTCCGCCAATAATTAGAAGCGCTATTACCGCACCGGCGCCGATTAAATATTTTTTCATTAACCCACCTCAATTTTTTTTCAGTGCCTCCGTGTCTCTATGGTAAATCCCTAAAGCTTTCGGGAACCACAGAGGCACAAAGACACAGAGAGTTATTTTACTTTAAATCCTGCTTTTACCAAATTTTCTTTAGCTCTTTCCAGCGAAACTTTCTTCAGAGTCATTCCGCAAATTGGACACTTGCCGGGCTTATCAGAAATAACATTGTAGTCCATTACATCTTGATATACTTTGCCATCCTTGTTTTTATCGATTGCCTTTAAATCGATTACGCCTTTGCGGACAATGGAAGAATCAATTTTTGTTTTGGTTGATTGCATATCCATCTTCATTCCCTTCATATCCATCCCTTGCCTGGCGGCAGGCAGATTCATATTGGATTCATGTTTATTGTTTGAGCTTTTGGATGAATCCTGTGCGTTAGCTAAAGCAGCCGCAGAAAAAAAGATGACGGCAGAAAGAAATGAAATTTTTATTATGCTTTGCATTTTATCTACTCCTTATATTTTGCTTTGTTATTTTAAAAAACTATTTGCAGCAGTCTTTACCCTCTGAGGCTTTCTTAAACTTCCTCCAAAGAATAAAGACGAATAATGCCACAACGATTATTAGAACTATGTATTTCATTTTTGTCTCTGGTTTATGATTCTTAAATTCTCACTTAGAGTTCTCAAAACCAAAAATTTTTTCTTTGCGCTTTAGCGGCTTAGCGGTGATATTTTTCCTTTTTTACATTACCGCAAAGACGCCAAGACGCAATGAGTTTATATAGCATGAACTTCTCTCTTAATTTTCCAATGCTAAGCCGTTTTTCTTAGCTTCTTTTTTAAGCTCATAAGATTTCCACAAATAGTAAATCACCGGATAGACAGCAAGCTCCATCAGCACTGAGGTAACAACGCCGCCGAGCATAGGCGCTGCTATTCTCTTCATTACATCAGCGCCTGCGCCGTTACTCCACATAATTGGAACTAAGCCAGCAACGATAACAGAAGCCGTCATTATTTTTGGTCTTACTCTTTTTACTGCGCCGTGATGAATTGAATCAATTAGATCTTTGATGCCTCTCATCATTCCTTTGTCCTGCCATTCTTTATACGCAACATCAAGATAAAGAAGCATAACCACGCCGGTTTCGGCGTCGAGTCCAGCCAGCGCAATAATACCAACCCAAACTGCGATACTTAAATTATAACCAAGTATATAAAGTAGCCAGAAAGTTCCAACGAGCGAGAACGGAACTGCCAAAAAGATAATTGCAACTTTCTTTAATGACTTTGTGTTTAAGTAGATGATTAAAAATATAATGAACAACGTCAACGGGATTACAATCATCAGCCGCCGGTTAGCGTGCTGCATATACTCAAACTCGCCGCTCCATACAAGACTGTAGCCCGCTGGAATCCTAATGTTCTTAGCGACGATTCTTTGAGCATCTTTTACATAAGAACCAATATCGGAAGTCTTAAGGTCGATGTAAACCCAGGCGTTTGGTCTGGTGCCTTCAGTCTTAATCATCATCGGACCTTTGTGTATAGTGAAATCTGCAAGCTGACCCATCGGAACCTGCGCACCGATTGGAGTAGGAACTAGAACTCTTTTTAGGTCTTCGATGTTATCTCTCTGCTCGCGTCCGTACCGTAAGTTGACCGGGAATCTTTCCAGTCCTTCGACAGTCGTTGTTACATTCATTCCGCCCATAGCAGATTGAATAACATCTTCTACGTCTTGAATAGTTAGGCCGTACCTTGCAGCTTCTTCACGATTAATTTTTATATCAACATAATTGCCGCCGACGGTTCTTTCGGCATAGGCGCTTAGAGTGCCGGGGACAGTTCGCATGATTGCTTCAACCTTTTCTCCGATGGCTTGCAGCGTATCAAGATTAGGTCCGGAGATTTTAATTCCTACTGGTGTTTTAATTCCTGTTGAAAGCATGTCTGTTCTTGTTTTAATTGGCATCGTCCATGCGTTTGTAACTCCGGGGAAATTAACTGCTTCATTCATCTGGTCGATTAACTTCTTTACAGTCATTCCTTTGGGCCACTCGCTTTCCGGCTTAAGCATGATTGTTGTTTCAGTCATATCAAGCCCGGCAGGATCTGTAGCTGTTTCAGCTCTGCCAATCTTGCCAAAGACATGATGAACTTCAGGGAAAGATGCAATAATCTTATCTGCCTGTTGAAGTATTTCTCTTGCCTTTGTAATGGAAATTCCCGGAAGGGTGGTCGGCATGTAAAGCAAATCGCCTTCATAAAGCGGCGGCATAAACTCGCTGCCTATTCTTGAAAAAGGAATGAATGTAACTGCCAGCAGAACAAGAGTTGCTGCGATAACATACTTCCAATGACCGATTACAAAATTCACTACTGGGTGATAAATTTTTATTAAGAATTTATTGATGGGATTTTTTTCTTCCGGCTTAATATTTCCGCGAATCCAATAGCCCATTAACACCGGTACAAGAGTGATTGATAATATTGCGGCGCCAGCCATCGAATATGTTTTTGTAAACGCAAGCGGCTTGAATAATCTTCCTTCCTGCGCTTCCATTGTAAATATCGGGATGAAAGAAACCGTAATTACAAGAAGCGAATAGAACAGCGAAGGACCGACTTCCTTTGCAGCTTCAATTATTAGCTGCCAGCGCTCACGCCTTTGTTCCGGCGGCTTTAGCATATCATGCTCGATGTGCTTGTGTGCGTTTTCAATCATTATTATTGCGGCGTCCACCATAGCGCCGATGGCAATTGCAATTCCGCCGAGCGACATGATATTTGCATTTATTCCCTGCATCTTCATAACAATGAACGACATCAAGATTGCTGTTGGCAGTGTAAAGATTGCAACAAAGGCGCTGCGGAAGTGAAGAAGAAATAAAATACAAACCAGCGCTACAATTAAAATTTCTTCTATCAGCTTGTCCTTTAATGTATCGATGGCTCTTTCAATTAGTCCTGACCGATCGTACACAGTGGTAATCTTTACATCTGGCGGCAACCCTTGCTTCAGCTCGGCTAGTTTCTTTTTAACGCCTTGAATAGTTTCAAGCGCATTTTCTCCATAACGCATTACTATTATTCCGCCGACAGTTTCACCTTTGCCGTCAAGTTCTGCTAAGCCGCGGCGCATCTCCGGACCATAAGCAACGTTGGCAATGTCTTTTATATAAACCGGCGTGTTAGTTTTTTTATCAACCATTACGGGAATGTTCTCAACATCCTGAATTGACTTAATATACCCCAAGCCTCTTATCATAAATTCGGATTCACCCATTTCAATAGTCTCGCCGCCGACATCATTGTTGGATTTCTTTAGAGCCATTTCAACATCGCTTAGAGGAATGTTGTATGCAAGAAGCTTTGCCGGGTCAACGGTTACTTGATATTGCTTAACAAATCCGCCGACGCTTGCAACTTCCGCAACGCCGGGCACTGTGCTAAGCTGATATTTTAAATACCAGTCTTGAATTGTGCGAAGGTCTGCCAGCGAGCGCTTGTTTGATGAGAGTGCATATTCAAATACCCAGCCTACGCCTGTTGCATCGGGTCCTAAAGTTGGAACAACGCCGGTGGGCAATCTCTTAGCTGCGTAGTTAAGATATTCAAGCACACGGCTGCGCGCCCAGTAAAGGTCAGTGCCGTCCTGGAAAATTACATAAACGAGTGAGTAGCCGAAGAATGAATACCCTCTAACAACCTTCGCACCCGGTACAGAAACCAGCGCAGTTGTAAGCGGGTAGGTTACCTGGTCTTCAACAATTTGAGGAGACTGTCCTTCATACTTAGTGTAGATAATAACCTGCACATCGCTTAAATCAGGTATTGCGTCGACCGGGATTGTGTACAGCGAGTAAATCCCCCAACCCATCAAGAAGACGACTGCAAGTATTACGAGAAATCTGTTCTTGACTGAGTACTCAATTATTCTTTCTAACATCAAAAACTCCGAAATAAAATTTCATTTTATTCTCTGTGCAACTTTGTGTGTACTCTGTGCGACTCTGTGTAGCTTCTCTTTGGTGACACAGAGTTTCACTAAGTTATCACAGAGTTACACAGAGAGAATCTTTAATCTATTTAACCTTGAAACCATGTTCAGTCAAATTCTTTTCCGCTTGCTTAACAGTAACCTCTTGGAGATTCATTCCGCATTTCGGATCTACGCCGGGCTTATCGGAAAGAACGTTGAAGTCCATTGGGCATTGGTAAACTTTGCCGTCTTTGTTATCGTCAATCGACTTAACATCAATGATACCTTTGTACTCAACCGGCGAGGAATGATTTGCTATTTTATCTTTAGGCGCCTTTTTATTTTCGCCCATATTTCCCGAAGGGACAGGCATTCCTTTCATATCATCTTTATTGGAAGATGGTTTTTCACCGGAATTATTTTGCACCGGAGGATTTGTATTCGCGGAAGTATCCTGCAGCGTCATAGTATTTAATGCAGCGTTTAAGTTGCTTTCGGAATCAATAAGAAATTGCGAAGAGGTAACAACTTCATCTCCCGGATTTATGCCTTTCAAAACCTGCACATAACCGTCGTTGCCCCGCACTCCAAGTACTACTGTTCTCGGCTCAAAGTAGCCGTTGCCTAATGCTATTATCGCTATGTCTCTCGTGCCGGTGTGAATTATAGCTTGATTAGGAACTGCAACTGTTTCAAGGGTAACCGGTGATTTTATATCGGCATCTGCAAACATGCCGGGCTTAAATTCATAATTGCTTGAGTTATGAATTTCAATTCTTACCTGAACTGTTTTCGCGTCGGTATCGAGATAAGGATAGATGTAGGTAATCCGTCCTTGAAAAGTTTTTCCGGGAATGTATGAAAGCTGCAAGTCGACTTTATCGCCAAGCCTTATCCACGGAAGCTCATACTGGTAAATTTGAGCAAGACCCCAAACTGTTGAGAGGTCGGCAATTTTGTATAGAGCCATGCCGGGCATAATGTTCTGCCCGTTGATAACCATTTTGTCGGTAACAATTCCATTAGCCGGAGAATAAATCGTCATAGTCTTTTCCGGTGTTTCTCTTTGTTCAAGGGCTTTAATTTCTTTTTCGGAAATGTCCCAGTAGAGAAGCCTGCGCTTTGCGCTTTGTACAAGCTGTTCAGCGCCTTGCTTGCTTATGGCAGAGCCTTTCCCCGAAATTTCTTTTTCATATTTTAGAGCTTGAAGATATTCTTCCTGCGTGCTTACCAAATCCGGACTGTAAATACTAAGAAGCGGCTGACCTTTACGGACGTACTGACCGGTATAATCGACATAAAGCTTTTCGATGTAGCCCATAATTTTTGTTGAGACAGTGTAAAGCTTAGTCTCGTCGTAAGTAATATTAGCAGTAGTTCTTATGTTGCGGGATAGTTTTCGTTTCTCAGCAGTCTCGGTTGTTACGCCGATGTTCTGCTGCGTTGCCGGGTCGATGTGAATTTGATTCGAGCCAACCTGGTTGGTATAAACGGGAACGTAGTCCATTCCCATATTATCCTTTTTTGGAACGGGTGAGGTTTCCTGCGGATTCATCGGCGAGCGATAGTATGCAATTTTTCTTTCGCCGCCGCTTCCGCCGTCATCTGCATAAACCGGAACGTAATCCATTCCCATCTGGTCTTTCATTGGCACCTTTGAAGTTACAGTCGGATTCATCGGGGAGCGGTAGTACAGAATTTTTCTTCCTCCCGAATTGCCGGAAGATGAAGTTGAATTATGACTTCCGAATAAAAGCCAACCGGCGCCGAGACCGATTAAAATTGAAGCTATTCCTACTGCGATATATTTTTTCATTACTACCTTTCCTAATTCTTAAAACTTGATACTTGATTCTCGATTCTCTAAGTTCATCCAGTATCCAGAATCGAGCATCCAGTATCTAAAATCATTGCTTAATACTTTCTTTAATCTGATTTATACTTAAACCGACAGCCTGCTCAAGCAGCGCCTGGCTTTGCATGTAATTCATCTGGGACATGTAATAATCTTGCTTAGCCATCAATACTGTTTTGTATGCATCGATAAACATTAAGAATTCGGTTTTGCCGGTTTGATATGCTGCAAGTGTTGATTGAAGCGTTTGTTCTGCCTGCGGGATTACTGTGTTCTTATAAAGATCGATTAAATTTTTATTTGTTTGAATTTTTATCAGCGCATTCTGGACATCGCTGGCAACCATGTTTTTCATTGCGCTTAATTGTTCCTGAGCTGTGCTGATGTTAATTTCATTCTCCTGAACCTTGCCGGTAAATTTATCCTTTGACCAGAACGCAAGCGGAATATTTACTCCAACCATCGCCGACCAAAAATCATTCGATGTGTTTGCCATATTCTTATACATTAGCTGAACCATGAAGTCCGGATAGTACTCAAGCTTCGATGCTTTTAATTCCGACTTGTTCATATCAACATTAAACTGCATTGCTTTCAGTTCCGGTCTGTTTTGAAAAGCTAAATCAGAAAGCTGACTGTATGTCCAATCCGGAATTGTATCTT
>JAKAKL010000083.1 GCA_021824565.1 Bacteroidota bacterium
TTCAATTTAAATATTATATAATAGCGTTGTTGGCAATTACAATCTATCTTGCAGATAATTTAACAATGACAGAAATCCCCTGGGTAATAGTAATTGAAAATATTGTTACACTTTATTTGTTCTTGAAAATAACTCTTCTATACATTGATAAGCGCAAGGAGATAAATATTTTTCATGTAGTCATGGATTTATATCTTTTTACTTTAGCTATAAAATTCATTGCCTGGGTGATAGACATAAGGTTTGGCGTATTGTATTTCTATATCACGACTGCGTTTGAAATTCTAATAGGAATATTCTTTATTTTTTACAACGACAATAATTCCCCCAAATTAAAGTTGAGACATGCGGCAGATTTGGAATGAGCTAATTTAATCTCATCCCGCTTTTAAAGAATCATCTTTGTTCAGCATGCAGGTAATCATTAAAAACTTTTCTTTGCAACTCCTGTTATTACTGAAATTCATTGCGCTCATATAATTCCATCAAAGAAAATTGATTTAACTTCCTTAACTCTAATCCGCTTTAAACTGACGGAGCAGTTTAATCTAATTTATGCTAAACAAATATTTTATGCTGTCGATAATACATTAGTAAATTTATACTTATAGAACACAAATTGTATAAGAATAAAAATCGTACGTACATAATTTTGATTTTATAGACAATGAAATTGTAATAATAGCAACTTCATCAATAAAGAAATATGAGATTATTATTAAATAAATTTCTGGAACAGAGCCAGCCCTATCAGCTTTTCAATTACTATTTTTTACCACGAGCAAATCTTACTTTTTAAAAATCAAATGACATTAAAAATTATCTAAATAAAGGTTACAAAAATATCAACACATTTACGGCAGGTTAAGCATGAAGATTAAAAATTTTAAGGACTGGAGCTTATTTTACAAAATTAATAGCATAGCAATATTGATACTTTTATTAGGAGCTGCTTTTATTTTTTTATTCATATTTCCTGCAATCAAAGATCAGGTATATAGCGACAAAGAGAAAGAATCGAAAAGCATAGTTGAGGTTGCATACTCACTTGTTCAAGATTATCAATCTCGATCCGAAAACGGAGAATTTGATTTGACCGAAGCGAAGAAAAGAGCAGCCTTAAGGATAAGTGCGCTCAGATACAACCAAACCGATTACTGCTGGATTAATGATCTTGACGCAAAAATGATTATGCATCCTTACCAAAAAGATCTGGACGGCAAAGATTTATCTGATTTCAAAGATCCGGATGGAAAGCATATTTTTCTTGAATTCATAAAGGCAGCTCAGCAGCCCGGCGGAGGTCCAGTAAGATACAGATGGCCTAAGCCCGGCTCTGACGAAGCAGTTACAAAAATTTCCTATGTAAAATTATTTAAACCGTGGGGATGGGTTATTGGTTCCGGAGAATATACAGACGGCATTGACAGCGAAATAAAAACTCTTGAAATAAAAATTCTTTTAGGACTTTTTAGTATTGTAATAGCGGCAATTGGTTTTAGCTATTACTATGCTAAAAAAATATCGACTCCTATAAATATGCTTAATGAAGCTGCGCAAAGAATAAGTCAAGGTGAACAAAATGTAAAAGTGGAAATAAATTCAAAAGACGACATTGGCAGACTTTCGGATTCATTTAATATTATGTCGAAAAAAGTTGATAAACATTTAGAGGATATTGACGGGCTTCCAGGCGTTGTTGTCGGCATGGATAAAGAATTTAATATTAAGTATGTAAATAAAATGGCGGCAAATCTACTCGGTAAAGAACAAAAAGAATTAATCGGGTTGAAGTGTTATGATTTTTTTAAGACAAACGACTGCCGCACTGCGAATTGCGCGTGCTTTCAGGCTATGCAAACGAACTCCGTATGTTCCGCTGAAACAATTGCAAGACCTCAAAGTAAAGAGATACCGATACTTTATACTGGAAAACCTACGTATGATGAAGCAGGAAATATTAACGGTGTAATGGAAGTAGTTGTCGATAATACAAAAGTCAAAGAACAGGAAAGATATTTAGACCAAAGCGTTAAAAAACTTTTGATACAGATGGATAAATTTTCATCTGGTGATTTAACATCTGCAATAGAGATAGCAGATAAAGGAGATGTCATTAGTAAGCTTTATCAAGGCTTTAATAAAGCAGTAAAAAGTTTAGGAGATACAATATCAAAAGTAATTGAGGCAGTAGATGCGACCGCAAGCGCAAGCAATCAGATATCTTCAAGCACGGAAGAAATGGCAGCCGGCGCTCACGAGCAAAGTTCGCAGGCGGGAGAGGTAGCTGCATCAGTCGAAGAGATGACGAAAACTATTTTAGATACTTCAAAAAATTCATCGATAGCGGCTAATACGGCGAAACATGCCGGCTCGATTGCAAGGGCTGGAGATGAAGCTGTCAAAGAAACAATTGAAGGCATGAACAGAATTGCTCAAGTTGTAAAAGATTCCTCAGAGACGGTGCATAAATTAGGAAGCAGCAGCGATCAAATTGGAGAAATCATCCAGGTAATTGACGATATAGCAGACCAAACCAATTTGCTCGCGTTAAACGCAGCAATTGAAGCGGCAAGAGCCGGTGAACAAGGACGCGGCTTTGCTGTTGTTGCCGATGAAGTAAGAAAACTGGCTGAACGAACTACCAAGGCGACAAAAGAAATTGCAAACATGATAAGGCAGATACAAAAGGATACTGAAGGAGCAGTTTTGTCAATGCAAATGGGAACTGATGAAGTAGAAAAAGGCAAACTCTTAGCCGATAAATCCGGGAAATCATTAAAAGAAATTATAAGCGCTACTGAAAAAGTTGTTGACGTTGTAACTCAAGTTGCGGCAGCAAGCGAAGAACAGTCGGCTGCTTCAGAACAAATAAGCAAGAACATCGAATCAATAAACACTGTTACAAATGAAACGGCAGCGGGCTTGCATCAAATAGCAAAAGCATCGGAAGATTTAAACAAACTTACTGTAAGGCTTCAGTCAATAATTGCTAAGTTTAACATCGATAAGCAAAATATAGATTACCGCAAAAATATAAAGACAAGTAAGAGCTTTCAGGAAGTTGTATAAATGAATTATACAAAAACACTGTTAATTATTAAGAGATAATTTATCCCCACTAACAGGAAGGTTCACATTTATAATTTTAACTTGTTTTGATTTAATCTTTTTGTGATTAAATTAAATATATTATTTTGTAAAGAAATTATAAAAGGAAGTTATTATGGGAAAATATATTCTTCTTTTATGTATGCTGCCAGCGATGCTGTCGGCACAGACAGATTCGTTAAAAGAACTATTAAATTATTATCCTTTGCAAAAGGGAAATTACTGGCAGTACAAAAATTATTTTGAGCAAATGCCTTTCCCGCCGTCCGACTCCAATTTTTATTCTATTCAAGTAGCAGGCGATACATTGCTTGATAACGGACATTCGTATAAAATTCTTAAGTACACGGAAATCTTTCCAAACAATTATGCACATTATTATTACGAGAGAATTGACTCGTCAACGGGATGCGTGTACAGATATATAAATGACTCAACTGCAGGACATGAATACATGAGCGACAGTTTGTTTGCGAGTGAAGGCGATACTATTTACAGTTCGAGAGACAGAATTTCACAATCCGGATATTATATTACAAAATGTATCTCCATAAAAGACGATAGCATCTTCGGAATGCAGACTCTATTCAAAACTTATTTTGACCAATCATTTTTGCCGGGCGTACAATATACATTTGCTAAGGGATTGGGAATTGTCTCGTCTTCGTCGTGCGAGATGGGCTGCAGCAATTCTTCTTTAGTTTATGCTCTGGTGAACGACAAAGAATACGGGCAAAAAATTACCGCAGTGAGGAATGACGCAAATAATCTTCCTATGGCATTTAAGCTTTATCAGAATTATCCGAATCCCTTCAACCCGACAACCACGATAGAATATTCATTGTCAAAACCGGAACACGTGGTGCTAAAAGTCTATGATGAACTTGGCAGAGAGATAACCACATTAGTTGATGATGAACAGAATGCCGGCAATTATAGAGTTCAATTAAATGCACAGCGGACAATTAGCAGCAGACAACTATCAAGCGGAATATATTATTATAAATTATCAGCCGGGAAATTTTCTGCTGTAAAGAAATTACTTCTGCTGAAATAATATAAATACTACGGCGGTTCACGCTGCCTTAAAATATGGTGGATGAAATAAGTTCAAAACATAAACAATAGCTTATGAAAATTTTGTTTTGGAAATTAGCCGAGGGATTGTATTTTATGTTCACCTTAATTTAATTCATTAATAATATAAGGAGAATAAGATGGTTGGTTTGTTTTCTTTATGGCTTCCTATCCTTTTGTCCGCAGTCGCAGTTTTTATCGTAAGTTCTCTTCTTCACATGGTAACACCGTGGCATAAGAATGACTTTTCTAAAATTCCGGATGAAGATAAAATAATGGACACGCTTCGTCCTTTTGCCACGCCTGCCGGAGATTATATGGTGCCAATGGCATCCGGGACCAAAGAGATGCGCTCGCAGGAGTTTAAGGAAAAATATGAAAAAGGTCCTGTTATGATCGTAAATGTTTTTCCGAAGCGACCAATGTCAATGACAAAAAATTTAGTTCAGTGGTTTGTCTATGCTCTTGTTGTAGGAATTTTTGCAGCATATGTTACAAGCCGCGCTGTACTTGCTGGAGGAGAATACCTGCATGTATTCAGGTTCGCGGGAGTAACGGCATTTCTATCATACTCGGTGGCATTGTGGCAAATGTCGATATGGTATAACAGACCCTGGAGCCTTACGTGCAAAATAACAATCGATGGATTACTATATGCAGTTATAACCGCTGGAATATTCGGCTGGCTTTGGCCTGCTATGTAAAAGTCTTTTAATATAAATGACGAGGCTGCATAATTGCAGCCTTTTTTATATTGTAGATCCTTGCTATAAACTATTAATAATTATTTCCGATTATAAATCAGTATTTTAGTCTGAAGATTATTTTTTACTAATATAAAATTTTAGGAATAATTATTAATAATTTCTTTCCGGATAACGATAACAGCATGGAAGATTTTGAAAGCTGCAGCGTGAGAGAATTGCGCTCTGGGCAGCTTTTGATATGCTTGTCTAACAAGCCTGCATGTCATGATTATTTCCAGGTAGGAGATGAAAAGTTCTGCCAGAATCCTTTAGTAAGGGAAATAACAAACAAAAAAAAGGGAGATCAACAAAAGAACAAATCCTAATTACGATTTTAAAAAGGCTTTGCTATTTAAGCCGCTTATCATTCCTCAACCTTTCATTATTACTCTCTATACCGATCGCAATTAAGCTGAAAATAATTTATTAATAATTAACCGAAAAAATTGAAACTTATAATATTTAGATATAAATTCTCACTGAGTTTAAAATGACTACATGGGAAAAAGTATAGCTTTAGGAAATATTATGGGCACAAAGAAAGATTCCAAAGGAAAAATTGCCGGCAAGCCTGTCAAGTCTTCAAAAAAGCAGAGTGAAGAATTATACCGTTTGATATTTGACAATGCGCCTTCAGGTATTTTCCATTTTGATAAGAACGGGATAATTACTTCATGCAACGACAACTTCGTTAAAATTATCGGCTCATCCAGAAAAGCACTAATCGGACTGAATACGCTTAAGCTCTCAAATAAAAAAGTTGTATCTGAAATTAAAAAAACACTTAAAGGAAAGCCCGGCTATTATGAAGGCATTTATGAGTCGGAAACAGGACACAAGACAACTCAAATAAAGCTGAGTTTATCTCCCATAAAAAATAAAGGAAAACAAATTGACAGCGGCATCGGGATAGTTGATGATATTACTGAGCGAAAAGTTTCGGAAGAATGGATAAAAATAATTTTGAATGAACAGCGAACGATACTTAGTACTGTCTCGGTAGGAATCAGCCACGTTATAGATAGAAAAATTATTTGGTCCAACGAAGCTCATGATAAAATGTTCGGCTACAAAGCCGGAGAGACAAAAGGAATTAATACTGAAGTATTTTTTGCCGATAAAGCCCAGTATCAGAAACTAGGAAAGGAAGGTTACCCGCTTCTGAAAGGCGGCAAAAAATATTATACGGAAACTGAACTAAAGAAAAAGAACGGCACAAAAATCTGGTGCGGCATGACCGGGCATATAATTAATAAAGAACACCCGGAAGAAGGATACATCTGGATATTGCAGGATATCAGCGAAAGAAAAGAATCTGAAAATGCCGTAAAAGAAAGTGAAGAACGCAACCGCCTGGTGATGGAAAATAGTTTGGACGGGATAATATTGTCTGTATCTCACGGACCAATATTTTCAGCTAATCCTGCAGCCTGCAGAATGCTTCAAAGAACCGAAGAAGAGATATGCAATTCTACCAGAGAAGAATTAATAGACTTTAATGATCCGAACTTTAAAATATTTGTAGAAGAAAGAAGACGCGCCGGTAAGGCAAAGGGCGAGCTTTACATGTTCAGGAAGGACGGAACAAGATTTCCGGCAGAGGTATCATCAACTTTATTTGAAGACAGCAAAGGACAGAAAAAAACCGGTATGATAATCCGCGACATTTCAGAAAGAAAACAAGCGGAGGAAATATTAAGCATAAGCGAGTCGCAGTTAAAAGCGGTTCTGAATAACTCGCGCGACGCAATCGGCGTTCATGTGGATGGCGTATGGGAGATGTGCAATCCGGCTGCGGTAAGACTCTTTGGCTTCAGATCTGAGGATGAGGCAGTTGGAACGCTGCTGCTGAATGTAATTGCTAAAGATGAACATGAAAGAATAAAAAATTTTGTACGGCTTAGGAAGGAAGGAAAAGAAGCGCCCCACGAATACGTTACGCGGGGCTTAAAACAAGATGGGACGGAATTCGATATGGATGTAAGGCTTTCATCATTCCAGGCAAGCGGTAAAACTCACGTCGTAGTAACATTACGCGATATAACTGAACAGAAAGCCGCGGAAAAAAGAATCGAGGAGCAAATAAAAAACTTCCGTCTGCTTTTTGATAATTCACCCATAGGGATTTTATCCGCATCCACGGACGGCACTATATTAGATTCAAACAACTCTTTGCTGACTATGCTTGGCTCGCCTTCGCTTGAAGATACAAAAAAAATAAACATTATAAAGTTTCCGCCTTTAGTAAAAAGCGGTTATTCAAACAACTTTAAAAAATGCGTGGAAGATAATACGATCGTCTTCTTTGAATTTCCTTACACTTCAAAATGGGGGAATGACCTTTATTTTGCAAGCTACCTGGTCCCGTTTACGAATGACGAAGGCGCGGTGGTAAAAATTTATAACTTTATGGTCGATATTACCGAGCGTAAGAAAAGCGAAGAAGAGGCAATACAAAATGAAAAGAACTTCAGACTGTTATTTGAAAGCTCGCCGCTGGGAATATATATGGCGGCGCCCGATGGAACTATTATCGACGGCAACAGCGCACTAATAAAAATATTAGGCTCGCCGTCGCTTGAGGCAACTAAGCAAATAAATGTTTTAACTTTTCCTCCTCTGGTTGAAAACGGGTACGCCGATAATTTTAGAAAATGCGTGAAGGAAAATAGAGTAATATTTATCGAAATATTTTACAGGACAAAATGGGGAAGAGAATTATTCCTTTCAAGCTATCTTGTCCCGCTTGCAAATGACAAGGGAGAAGTAGAAAAAGTTTATACTTTAATGTCCGATATAACTGAAAGAAAAATTGCTGAAAGAGGTTTGATCCAGCATGCCGAAGAAATTAATAATCTTTATGAATCATCCATCGATCTCGCCGGACTGCCGGAAAGCATGGACAAGCTTCTAAATTCAATTGTTAAAAAAGCAATATTGCTTCTTAATAGAAAAGACGGCGGACTTTATTTGTTCGACAATGAAAAAGGCGATCTTTTCGTGGCTGCTACAACCAATACTATGAAGTCTCTTGGCTCGCGCGTGAAATTTGGTGAAGGTATGGCTGGCAGAGTTGCTGAATCGAGAAAGCCTTTGATCATCGACGACTACAGTAAATGGGAGTTCAGGCTTCCGCTATACGACGGCTCGGATTTAACAACTGTAATAGAAGTCCCTATTATTTACCGTGATGAATTGCTTGGCGTTTTGGTGATTGAAGAGTACGGTAAAGAAGCCGCGAGATTTACTGAAGATGATTTACGCGTCTTGACAATTTTCGCCGGACAGGTTGCCGGAGCTATTTACAGCGCAAAAGAATATTATCATGTAAAACAAATAATGGAGGAGCTTGATAACTACTTTACCAGCGCGCTTGATCTATTCTGTATAGCAAGCCTTGACGGTAAATTCGTTAAGCTTAATAAGGAATGGGAAAATGTACTCGGCTATAATATTTCAGAGCTGATCGGCAAAGACATTTTTGATTATGTCCATCCCGATGATCATGAACCTACAAGGCAGGCAATCAAAGATCAGTCTAACGGCAAGGCTATTTTTAATTTTATCAATCGTTATATGACTAAAGGAGGATCATACAAGATTATAGAATGGCGTTCAAAGGCTTCCGGGAACCTGCTGTACGCCGCCGCGCGCGATATAACTGAGCGTAAACAAACTGAAGACGCGCTGAGACAAAGCGAAGAAAAATTTTATAAAGCATTCAATAATTCTCCATTAATTTTAAGCTTGTCAGAAATAGATACGGGCAAATTTATAGAAGTAAATGAAACAGCATGCAGCTTATCAGGATTTAGTAGAAATGAAGTCATTGGGAAAACTTCTATTGAGATGGGCTGGATCTCTCGCGACGATAGAAAAAGAATTCAAACAATTCTTAAAAATGAAGGAATGGTTAAAGATTTACAACTGGAACTTCATTCTAAAAATGGAACTAAAATTACCGTATCATACTCGGCTAATATTATAGAGATAGACGGCAAAAAAGTATTATTGTCAATTTCGGAAAACCTTACTGAAAGGATGAAAGCAGAAATCGCCTTAAAGGAAAGCGAAGAAAGACTAAGAACTTTAATTAATTCTACGCCTGACATAATCTGTTTTAAAGATAAAGACGGTCGATGGCTCATTGCAAATGAATCTTACCTCCAGCTCTTAAAAATTGAAAACTATGATTACTTCGGCAAGAAAGATGAAGAGCTTGCCGGGCATACGGACCCGCTGTTGAAAAACGTATTTCAAAAATGTATTGAAGCTGACAGGATGGCGTGGGAATCGAAAACAATTTATAAGACCGAAATGACAGTCCCCGGTACCAACGGCACCAATAAAGTTTTTGATATGATTGAAGCGCCTGTCTTCGAGGCAAACGGCGAAAGACAGGGACTTGTAATTTTGGGCAGAGACGTAACAATCCAGAAGAAGAATGAAGAAATCCTGATGAAGTTAAATATTGAACTTCAGTCTTCAAGAATTAAAGCTGAAGAAGCTCTCGATCAGAAGAATCTTTTGGTCAACGATCTAACTTTGATTAAGGATAAACTCGAAAAGATAAATTCTGAAAAGGATAAATTCTTCTCGATAATTGCGCATGACTTGAAAAGTCCGTTCCAGGGATTTATCGGTTTAACAGAATTAATATCTGAAGACTTTAATAATTTTAATATTGCGGAGCTGTCTGAATTAACTAAAGACATGCACGACAACGCCACAAACTTATTCAAGCTTCTTGAGAATTTACTGCTATGGGCGCGGATGCAGCAGGGAAGCGTCGGCTTTAGCCCCGTGGAAATTAATTTATCAGATATAGTATGGCAAAATATAAGACTGATAGAAAAGCGCGGCGAACAAAAAGAAGTTAATATTATTTCGCAGGTAACACCTGATAAAAAGCTGACAGCCGATGAAGAAATGCTTAACACAATTTTGCGAAATCTATTATCAAATGCACTTAAGTTTACAAAGAGAGGCGGTAAAATAGTTGTCGATGCGAAGAGGCAAGAGAATAATATGATGGAAATCTCTGTGGCTGATACCGGTATAGGAATGACCGAAGAGTTATCATCCAGGATATTTAGTATAAATGAAAAGGTCGGACGTGAAGGAACAGAAGGTGAAAAAAGCACCGGTTTAGGTCTGCTTCTGTGTAAAGAATTCGTAGAGAAGCATGGCGGAAGAATTTGGGTTGAAAGCGAAGCGGATAAAGGCAGTACTTTTTATTTCACTCTGCCGGTTGCATTAATGAATTGAGCTACTAATAACTGCTAAACTCATAATTTTAATATTTACTGAAGTAACGCAAAATTGATATTGGGTTTATAAAAATGTTTATACAAACCAGTTGTGACTAGATTGTAAGCCGTTCCGCCGAAGGACGGACAGGTGAAACGGTTATAATAGCGCATATTTTTCCCATATAACCTTCGGATTAAGAGGCTGTGTGAAAATTATTTTAATTGCATAGAACTCAACCCCCGTGTATCGTCCTGAAAAAAGTTGACAACTTTTATTACTTAATAATTTACTTTCATATAACCTCAGGAGGGCGTAGCCCGACTGAGGTTATATACTAACTCCGGTGTCTTATATCCTAGACTCATATGTGGTCTTTTTTGATTATAATTTCTTATCGCTTCTTTTACTGCCAACTCTACTTCGCTTCTTGTCTTAAATATTCCTCCCAACATAAATTCATTCTTCAATATCCCGTTTATCCTTTCGGCTACTGCATTCTCATACGGATTGCCTTTTTCACTCATACTTATTCGGATACCTTTTGTCTTCAACATCTCCGTATATTCATGGCTGCAATACTGTATCCCTCTGTCAGAATGATGTATTATTCCTTCCGTATTTTCTTTACCTCTGGTTGCCATCTGAAGGGCCCGGCTGCTGCCTTCTGTCTCTAAACTGTTACTCAACGTATAGCCTAATATCTTGCGGCTGTATAAATCTGTTACCAAGCTTAAATAACTGTATCCTTCTTTGCTGTTTATATATGTTATGTCAGATACATATACTTGGTCCGGTCTGTTTATTTCTTCTCCCTTTATCAAATTACTATACTTTCTAAATGGATGCATCGAGTTTGTTGTACGGACATAACTCTTGCGCTTCTTTATCAATAATCCTCTGTCTGATAATAGCTTGAAGAATTTGTCTCGGCCTATCTTACTTCCTCCTTCCGCATTTAGTATATGAAGAAGCTTCCTACCTCCTAACATTGGCATTTGATGCCTTTGCTGTATGACCCTCCGGATTATCTCTTCTTCTTTTTGACTTCTCTGCATTGCTTCTTTCTCTGACTTATAATAACTCTGCCGGCTTATCTTCATTACCTTGCACATGCCGCTTATCGTTACTTTTTCTTTTTGTCCTTCTTTGAGTCTTTTAATTGCTCCGTTTCTAAATTTTTTTTTATCGACTCTCCGTAATGTTTCTCGGCCAGTTCTATTATTGTCTCCAATGACAATATCTTTAAGTGTGCTTGCGCTAAAGCTGATTCTAACTGCTGCTTCTCTTCCTTTAGCTTTTCCAGCTCTGCTACTTCCTTTTCCATTGACGCTCGCTTCTTCTTCTGCTCTTCTTCCATACGATCACTCCTTAGTAGCCATTTCTTTACCGTTGTATTGCCTCCGATACCATATTTCTTCTGGGCTCCGCTTTGGCTTATTTCTCCGCTTCTTACTTCTTCTACTACTTTCCTTCTAAATGCTTCACTGTATATTACTACTTTTTTCTCTTCTTGTCCTTCCATTTTTTCTTATCCTTTCTGTCAACCTATTTCAGGACAAGACAAACTCCCCTTCCCTTGCAAGGGAAGGGGTTGGGGGATGAGTTCCTTTCGCTTATGAGATTTAACGAATATCGAATTATGTGGATATTAGTATTTTTCGATCTGCCGACCGAAACGGCAAAGGAAAAGAAAGCCTATGCGCATTTTAGAAAAGAATTGATGCGCGACGGGTTTTCTATGTTCCAGTTTTCAATTTATGTTCGACACTGCTCAAGCCGCGAAAATAAAAACGTACATGTAAAACGTATTAAAGGCATTCTGCCCGAAAAGGGACACGTAGGAATATTAAGCGTAACGGATAAGCAGTTCGGTATGATGGAAATATTTTACGGCAAGAAGAAGGAGGACAGCGGCTTTATTGAGCCGCACCAGCTTGAATTATTTTAACTCAACCCCCTTCCCCTTCTCTTACCAAGAGAAGGGAGAAAGAGGATTAGTTTTAATTTCTCCGGCAATATTTTTTCAATCCTATTTATGAACCTAAGTTCTTTGTTTTCAATGGCATATTAAAGGGTATGTTGTTATTAATATTGTCAAAGAAAAATCTGAAAGCAAATCACAACAAATAGCATCAAGTGATATTGAAGCAAATGGTTGTTATTAATATTGTCAAAGAAAAATCTGAAAGCAAATCACAACATTCTTTAACTCAAATAGCAGTCAACTCATGTTGTTATTAATATTGTCAAAGAAAAATCTGAAAGCAAATCACAACATTCAGCTAGGACTAAAGCCTGACAATCCAGTTGTTATTAATATTGTCAAAGAAAAATCTGAAAGCAAATCACAACTGCAGTAGTTGTTGTTACTGCAGATCGTGGGTTGTTATTAATATTGTCAAAGAAAAATCTGAAAGCAAATCACAACTGTTTGCTTGCAATGCAGCGTTCTCAGCGGGTTGTTATTAATATTGTCAAAGAAAAATCTGAAAGCAAATCACAACCGTTCAGAAAATGCACGGATATTGGTCATCGTTGTTATTAATATTGTCAAAGAAAAATCTGAAAGCAAATCACAACCGTTCAGAAAATGCACGGATATTGGTCATCGTTGTTATTAATATTGTCAAAGAAAAATCTGAAAGCAAATCACAACACATAGGAGATGAAGGTATGAGTGCGCCGAGTTGTTATTAATATTGTCAAAGAAAAATCTGAAAGCAAATCACAACGGCAGCAGAATGGTTTCATTCAAATATGCTGTTGTTATTAATATTGTCAAAGAAAAATCTGAAAGCAAATCACAACCCATTTACTATTTTCAAATCAAAAAAATTAGTTGTTATTAATATTGTCAAAGAAAAATCTGAAAGCAAATCACAACCAGCGTCTTTAGTAAGAGACGAAGTCATGTGTTGTTATTAATATTGTCAAAGAAAAATCTGAAAGCAAATCACAACTGATCGACTCGGCGGATAGCGAAACAGCGGGTTGTTATTAATATTGTCAAAGAAAAATCTGAAAGAAGCAGAAAAGCTTAAGTTAAAGCCGATACAAATTCATAATCAAGGTTTTTTAGAAGGGCAAGCGCTACGCCGTTTGTCCAGCCGAAGCCGTCCTGCAGCGGATATTCCCCTCCGCCACCTGCAAGATTAATATTTTCAACGTTATATTTTTCAAACATTCTTCCTGTTTGCTTGAAAACTGATTCGTTCAATTGAAGCCAGCGCATTTTAATTCTATCGGCAAGTTGATATAATCCGTAATTTCTCAATCCTACAACAGCGATCCATTGTAAAGGAGGCCAGCCGTTAGGAGCATCCCACTGCTGCCCGGTATTGGTTAAAGTCGTCAGCAAGCCGCCGTCTTTAAGAAAGAGATTTTCGATTTTTTTTGCCGACCTCTCCGCTTGATGTTTTTCAGCAAAACCGAAAAAGAGCGGAAAGATTCCGGCTAAAGAAAGTGTTTTAGATAACTTTTTGTTTTTATAATTGTAATCGAAGAAGAAACCTTCGGCTTCGTTCCAGAATAATGTACGGATAAAATTCAGACGGACTTCAAAGCGTTCTTTGAACAATTCTGTTTTAAATTTATTGCCGGCTGCTCTGTATAAATCTGCAAGAAGTTTTTCATGATAAGCCAGCAAACAGTTAAGATCGATTGGAAGTATTTCCGCAGCAATTATAGAAGATAAATTTCTTTCATCATCGAACCAGCGGCTTGAAAAGTCCCAGCCGGATTCTCCCGCGGCTCTTATGCTTAAATAAAAATCACGTTTGTATTTACCTTGCGCCGAAGAAAATATTTCAGTGTCTTCGTAAAAAGATTCTTCACGCGGGATTTTTTCAGTATCATAATTTCTATTAAGCGCGATTCCGTTTTCAATTTTAACCGCATGAAGATGCTCTTTATATTTTTCCAGTTCGTCTTCATCGGCTTTCATCCAGAAGTTGTATTCTTTTTCAAGAAGAGGAATGAACGAAAGCCCGTCTTTAGCGCCGGAATTATTTCTTATGAGCAGGCTTACCATAAGCGAAAAAAAAGGCGGCTGCGATCTCGATAGATAGTAAACGCGGTTGCCGTTAGGAATGAATCCAAAATTCTCAATAAGATATGAAAAGTTGTTTATCATCTTCTTTATAAGATCAAATCTTTTAGAAGCATAGAGACCAAGCATCGTAAAGTAGCTGTCCCAATAATAAATTTCTCTGAACCTTCCGCCCGGGACAATATATTCGTCGACAAGCGGAATTAAAGAGGAGTAGTTTTGATTAGGCTGCGGCTTTCTTACAAGATAATTCCACAATAAAATTATGTGCTCTTCCATAGTCCTTTTTTTAGGAAGATCTAATTTTATAACATCGTCTTCAGGAAGGAAAAAATTTTCAGCGACAAATTTTTTAAGATTAAAACCCGTCTTTGATCTCTCAGCCAAATATTTTGACATGACGCCGGACGGATTTTCTTTTGGGATTGAGTCTACAAAAGTTTTTGAATCATTAAAGATTCTTTTTGATTGGACTTCGGTAAAAAGGTCGCCGGAAACCTGGATATAATTTTTCTTATCGAAAAACATTAAGCCTCCTTGAAGTGGAATCTGTTTCTAATTCTATTGTAGATAAAAAGAATTATTAAAAGGAGCGTCATAGGAAGGAGCGAGAAATAAAAAGCGGTCTGTCCTTCAAAATGACCGAAGATGTATCCCGTAATTAACGAGCCGGTGGTTCCGCCGAGCGCAGAAAATATAACGATCAATCCGCTCATCGCACTCTGCCTGTTTTTAGGCAGCACGCTTAAGATGGATGAATTTAGCGCCGGATAAATTGGACCCAAAAAAATTCCAACAAGCGGAAGCAGGTAAGCCGCAAGCGGAAGATCATACCAGCCTTTTACAGAGCCTACAACAATTCCACGAGTAATTGGAATGACAAGGATGACCAAAAGCATTGCGCCCGCAAGTGAAAATGTCAGCACGGCGATCCAATTAAATTTTTTTATAAAATATCCTCCTGCTATTCTTCCGAAGGCAATCGCCGCTGCAAGAATACTGACTATCTGTACGCTGATTGACGAAGGAATTTGCAATACACTGCGGTTAAAAGTCGGAAGCCATGTTTGAATACTCTGTTCGATTAGGACATAAAAGAATGCGCTTACAACAAAAATTAAAACAAGCGGCAGTCTGATCATAGCAATCATTTCATAAAATTCATGGACCATATTAAAGTTCTCTGTCTTAGCGCCGCTTTCATCTAACTCGGTTGTCAGCAAAATGAGAAATGCAATTAGGCAAAGCGCTGCAAGCACCCAGTATGTATCAAGCCATGTTAAGGAAGAGTTTGATGACGCCTGGATAAAAAATCCGAAAATCCAATAACCGGAAAGAACTCCGAGCATAAATATTCCTTCTAATAAACTCATCAGGCTTGCGTGGTCGTTTGAATCTGCCGTAATTAATCCTACCGTTGAATAAACCGATACTTTGATAAGTGCAAAACTAAACCCTGTGCAGGCAAATAAAATTTTTGCCATCAAAAAGCTTCCCCAGAAACGCATGCCTATACATGCCGTACCGACTACTATCATTGCAGCAAGCATTGACTTTTTATATGAGAACTTCGGAATGTATGAAGCCAACAGAAAAGAGCTTGCCGCTATTGTTAAATCCTTAAACGCCTCTAAAATGCTCGCGGAAGATTTAGTAACATTGTAATGTTCGATAACCTGTAGAATAACAATCCCAACGCTGTTAAGGAGAATCCCCATTACAAAAAAATTTATAAACAAAGCCAGCTTAATTTTTAGTTTAGCCATTTTCGTTTCCGGAATAATCAATTTTTCTAAATATTCTTGCTTATCAGTTGTTATTCAACTGCCGATTCATAAAATAATTTTTAAAATGTTCATGTTTGTATTAAATAATTATTATGAATGAATCCAAATGGAGAATCCAAAAATTAAGCCAGCAAATTCTTTTGTAAAATTTGGTTTAGCAATAAAATTTTAAGCCGCTGACCACGGAAAATTATAAGCATTATAATTTGTGTTATCAATTTGATAACCGGATTATAAAACCGGGCAGCAAAGACCGGAATAATTTTGTATCATAACTTTATTATTTTAATCCGAGTTCTTTGCACAAGCGGTGATAGTTTGGAGGAGCCAGCCCCAGTTTCTTTGAAGCGTCGGCATCTGACCTGGAATTATCTCTAACGAACGCTACATATCTTTCTTTAAACATTTTTTCCATGTCTTTTAACGGAAGCATTTGCCCGTTATTCATGAAGCTGAGCGAATCCTTATTATCATAGGCTCTGCGCGGCTTGTTGAACAGCGCGAAACGGACATCGTCGCCGGTAATACTATCGAGCCCTTCAAGCAGAAGACGCTGCACAACATTTTTCAACTCGCGGACATTGCCGGGCCAGCTATAGCTTTCCAGCGCGGCAATAGCTTCTTTTGTAATTTCCGGCTTGCGTATTTCCAGTTCCTTTGCAAAAAAGTCTACAAAATATTTTACAAGATGGCTGACGTCATCTTTCCTTTCTTTTAACGGAGCAACATAAATAGGAATTACATTTAACCTGTAAAAAAGGTCCTCGCGGAATCTTTTTTCTCTTACTTCATCTTCAAGATTTTTATTTGTTGCCGCGATTACTCTTACTTTTACTTTAAGGCTGTTTACGCGACCTATTTTTTCAATCTCTCCGTCCTGAATTACACGCAGCAATTTCACCTGCGCATTTATCGGCAGGTCCGCAACCTCATCTAAGAAGATTGTGCCGTTATCGGCAATTTCAAAAAGTCCTTGCTTGCTTGCGCCCGCGCCGGTGAACGATCCTTTTTCAAACCCGAACAATTCGCTTTCGATTAATTCCTGCGGAAGGCTTCCGCAGTTTACACCAATAAAGTTTTCAAATTTCCTTTTGCTGTTGTAATGGATGTTGTATGCAACCAGTTCTTTTCCGGTTCCCGTATCGCCGTTAATTAATACATTAGCGTCAGACGGCGCATATTTTTCTATTTGTTTGCGCAGCGCTTGAACCGATTCCGATTCGCCTATAATCTGCCTTGTCGCTAAAAGATCTTCAATGTTTTTGCTTAATTTTTTATTTGATTTATAGCTTTGTCTTTCAAGCTTTCTTTTCTCATAGGCGTTCAAAATACTTATGATAAAGTCCGTCGGCTGATAAATAAAATCTTCAACATCGCCGGGGTATTTAGTGCAGAACCAAAAAGCGCCCGCATTTATAAGCCTGTTTGCGAATTCATAATCAGAAATATTAATCGTCATCTTTGTTATAACAATTATTTGAATCGATTTATCTATTTCTTTTATCTTGCTGATTAAAACCTCTCCTTTAATGCTTCCCGCAATTTGATAATCCATTATAACTACATCGCAGCAGGAAGCGTTGGCGGAAATAATTTCTATTGCTTTATTCCCGTTGGAGACTACTGCATTCACTACAATTTTATTGCTGAAATACTGCAAAGTATTTTGAATGCGTTTTACGTCGTAATCTTCATCTTCTATTATTAAAATATTTATTACGCTGTTGTTCATATAAAGTCCTTTCAGGAAGTTTTGATCCTTAAATCAAAGACGCAGCCTTCGCCGGGAAGATTTTTCGCTTCAATGTCCCAGCCGCATTTGTTCCTTGCTAATTCGTATGCGATATAGCAGCCGTAACCCCTGTTGCTTTCCGGGTTGGGGTCGGTAGTAGAATGTTCTGCAAATATTTTTTGTACTCCATTATCATTTTTCCCGAGAAGGTCTGATGGAATTCCTCCGCCGTTATCGGAAATAGAAAGCGTTATCATTTTATCCTCAGCATTATATGATGTGCAAATCGAGATCAATATCTTTTCTACCCCGGCATGATCAATACCGTTCTGGATCAGCGGCTCAAGTATTTCCCACACGACATATTCATTAATATTAATTTTAGGAAGATAAGAAGCGAGATTTAAGTTAAATTCAATGTTGTCAACTTTACTCGATATTCTGAAGAAAATATTTTTGACTAAAAAATTTAT
Source organism: Bacteroidota bacterium (assembly GCA_021824565.1). Taxonomy (GTDB): domain Bacteria; phylum Bacteroidota; class Ignavibacteria; order Ignavibacteriales; family Ignavibacteriaceae; genus FEN-1297. The sequence goes on from JAKAKL010000083.1 coordinate 18,228, forward strand.
TACATCATTTATATCCGTAACGAACATTATACTGCGTATCGTATTGCTCGGCGGGTCATACCATTTCATATCATAAATTACGCGCGATATAAAATTGGCATACTTAATAAGCCGCATATTAATTTCTTCCACGTTCCCGGATGCGCGGGCGCGTAAATCTTCTTTTATAAATCCCATAATTTTTTCCGCTTTATGGTGGGTATGATAAATTCTTTTTGTGAACAGCGATTCTTTCTCATGATTGATCTGCTCCTTCAGCAAGCGCTCATGCTCAAGCAAAAAAAGTCTGCGCGCTTTGTCTCTTTCACGAACAGTGTATGAAGAAATATAATACATCGAAAGAAGACCGAGAAAAATAAGCGAGGTATACGTAATTGAAGCCTGCGTATAGCTTGAAGAAATTTCCCTGGTAAAGAATGAAAAGTCCGGTTTGTTTTTTGTATACAGCACTCCAAGATATTCTCCACGAGGCACAAAAGGAACCATCGTTTCAAACGACTGATTTGCGCCGTTAAAAGAATGCGTCTGCTCGGAAGAAACAATAATATTTTTTTCTTTTGAATATAATTTAATGGCTTGAGCATATTTAGATGATTGAGTAAAGTCAGCTATATTTTTTGAATACAAATAATCAAACAACTCCCTTCCGTTATCGATTGCAGCTATCTTATCTCCAACCGGAAGAAGCAGGCAGATTTCCTGAACGTTCTGCTGCAGAAGCTGCTGGCTAAAAATAATATTGAAAGCCTGGATAATCCTTTTCTTCTGAATGTCGGTTATGCTTGTTGTAATGTTAGTATTCTCAATGACAAGCTCAAAAGATGTTGCGGTAAGGTTAGCAAGCTTTTCCGCAGAATCCTTTTGGTACCATTGCTGCGCTTCGCTTAGGAATCCCGTTAAAGAAGATTTTTGTAATGCCGAAAGTATAATCTGAAAAACTAATAATCCTACAAGCAAAACAGTCAAGTGTCTAAATTCAAATTGGTAGCTTTTTAATTTCACCAAAACTTCGTCTAACTTTTTCATATAGTCATCTCACTACTTTATAATTATCTTGCCGGAGTTGATCATATTATTTGCCTGAGCAAGCGCCTGATAAACCGTCATCTCGCCGCTTATCGCTTTATGTATATAATAAGCAAGTATATCCGAAATGCTCGTATAATCTTCTCTGAACGGGCGATGAATTCCACGGTCGATTATTTTTTTGAAGAACGTCAGTTTCGGATATTTCGGATCGTCATAAAAGCTATTCAGTATAGGTAAATAACCTCCTTTATTGAATAATATTTCTTGAGCCTTTTTGCTTATAATGAATTTTAAAAATTTTATCGCCGCCTCTTTATTACGGGATGATTTTGAAAGCATTAAATTCCATCCGCCTAGTATGGCTCCCGGAGGCGCTCCTGCAAGCCTCGGCAGCGGCGCATAATTAATAATTTTTTTTTGGTCGGTATAGTTATAAAGATTTTTTTTATCTTTTTCGTAGCTGGGCCATCCCCGAAGAAAGTAACCGTTGTTAGTAATAAAATATTCGAAGCTTGCTGTCTCGTCGAACTCAAGAACGTTGGGAGGAGAAACGTGATAACGCTGGACTAAATCTACAAGAAGCTGCAGAGCATTTTCAGACGCCGGTGTAAGCAAGTTAATTTTTCTTTGACGTTCAAAAATTTTCGGCGACTTCGCGAGGACAAGTTCCATATAGCTGCAAATAAGACCTTCGTAATCTGCAGCCGGGAAAATATAAAACGGATTTTCTTTTGTATTTAATTGCCTGCCTAATTTTATAAAATCGTCCCATGTTATAGTATCATCAAGTTTAGAAATAAGCCGCTTATAGTTTTTCAGTTTCTCAAGAAGATCCTGGCGATAATACATTATAGCCGCATCGATATTAATAGGCACTGCTACAAGCGTATCATTGGAATAACACGACTCCAAAGGCTCCGGCAAAATGTTTTTTATTTCATTCTGATTAATAAAATTATTAAGAGGCTCTCCCCACTTTGCAAAACGCTTCACCCAAATTTGATCAACTGAAAACAGATCGAACTTATCACTCTTGCTTCTTAACGCTCTTGCAATTAATTCTTTCCTGTCGTTCGTAGTAAATTCCTTAAAAGATAAGTCAATAGGAACAACCTTTATTTTGCCCTTATTCTCTTTATTAAATTCATCGATCATTAATTGATGTGCATAAGAAATGTCACCGGCATAATATATTTCAACAACCTTGTTCGTTTCAGGAAAAGTCGAACGAAGCATTATAAAAAGATATACCGTCAGTGCTATTAAAGCTAAAAGAAATGTTCCGAAAGGCGAATATAAAAAGATAAAAAAAGATTTAAGCCTGTGTATATTTTTATTTCCTATTAACAAAATAAAAAACTTTTGAGTTGTGAGAATAAATGTATTAACTATATTTTGATTAAATATAAATTAAAAAGTTATTATTGCAAAAAACATGCTGATAAATACCTGCAATTAGCGATCATTCAGAACATTTTTAATTATCACAAGGATAACGAATATTATAACTTTTATAATGCTTTCCTCAAGAACTATTTCATTTATTCAAAAAGAGATAAGTTTTTATTCAATCATATCTGGTCTAATTTTTGAAATTGCCTAATTATAAAATCCGCCTGCTGGGTTTTCAGATAAATAATTTTAATTTATTACGGAGGAGCTATATGACACATTTTATTTACAAGCAATTAATTAAAAAATTTCTGCTGCTGTTTTCTATGATACTGCTAATATCGTTGGAAGTTTTTGCACAGGGAACTGTAAAAGGCAAGGTAACTGATCAGGACGGTAAAGCTGTCCCTTTTGTTAACATTGTAATTGTTAATACTAACCTCGGCGCTGCTACTGACATAGAAGGAAACTATTTAATAAAAAATGTTCCTGTTGGTTCACAAAACATAAGAGTAAGTGCTGTCGGCTACCGTGCTGTTACGACTAATATAAAGATAACTGAAAAAGAGACTGCTATAAAGAATTTTACTCTTGCGCAGGACTTACTCGGGATGCATGAAGTGGTAGTCACCGGAAGTGCGCTTCCTATACAAAAGTTGAATGCCACAAATTCCATCAGCACTCTAAACCCAAGAGAGTTGGAACTTGCTCAGCCGCAAAGCACTACTGAATTTATGAAATATATACCTGGTTTCACTAGAGTTGAGAGTTCAGGCGGATATGTTAATGAAAATTACACTGTGCGCGGAATATACTCCACAATCTATATAATGTTCATGGAAGACGGACTACCCGATTTCCCGACTCAAAATATTTTCTTCATGAACACAGATAATCTTTTTAGAATTGACAATAATGTACAGCGTGTTGAGGTAGTTCGCGGCGGAAGTGCAGGTCTTTTCGGCTCGAATACTCCAGCTGCCGTCATTAACTTAATCTCAAAAACCGGTGGACCTACAATCGGCGGTGAAACCTCGATGCAGGTTGGAACCCAAGGTCTAGCTAAGGTAGATTTTAATGTCAACGGACCGCTAAGTCCCGACTGGAGATTTAATCTCGGAGGTTTTTATCTATATGACCACGGCGTTAGAAACCCGGGCTTCCCCGGCAATCACGGTGGAGAGCTTCAAGCTAATGTCACCAGGCTTCTCGGCAACGGCTACATCAGAGTATATGGTAAATACATAAATGACCAGAGCCAGTTCATCCTCGATCTGCCGCATAACGATCCAAACAACCCAACGCAATTTGTACCGGGCTTCGGAACCTACGGTTCTTTCAATTCGCCTGAAGGACTTGATATTTCTGTACCAACACCGGATGGTTCACTGTCTCTCCCGCTTGGCAATGGACTTTCTACTAACGCCGGCTGGTTAACTGGAGAGTTATATCTTACTTTCCCTGACGGCTGGAGCGTAAAGAATCAAATGCAGGTGATGAGCAATCAACAGCAATGGAATGCAATAATCCCAGGCAACGCGGAACCAATTAGCGCGTTTGAGAGTTCCCAACTTGCCAATCTGCAGAGTCGAGGTTATATTCCAGTTAACGCAACAAATATCCAGTGGAATCTTACTTACACGAACATCCTTGATGCGCTTGGAAACCATGTTGCATTTCCTAACTCCGGTTATTCTCCGGATAATAATCTCATAGCGCCGGGAAACGAATGGCACGTCGCTAAACCGATGTCCGCATTCCAAGAGCAGCTTCAGATCAACAAGTCTTTAGATCTTGGCGGAAATGTATTATATCATCATGACCTCAGCTTGATACTTTATTTCGCAAATTATTCTATGGGAAATAACTGGTATTTTCCTACAGTACTGACTGATGTTCAGGATATTACTCACTTCATCGATGCTGCAGTCACTTATACTGATCCAACAACGTTAACAACAAAGACACTCAATGTTACGAAAAACGGATTCACGAATTACATGTCCTACTTCGTAAATGGATCGGGACAATCTTACATTTTAGACGGAGTGTTGAGCGATCAAACTATGGTCACGGACAGGTTGCGACTTAACATCGCCGGACGCTGGGAAAGCGACAGCTTTGTTCAGACAACTGAGAACAATTCTAACTTCAGCCCAAACGGCACTCCGCTGCCTGATTCTGCCTCGATTATAAATAGTGGAGTGGGACCATACGCAATTGAGACATACGGGAACGGAAGTTACCGTCATATGAGTACAACACTGCATGACTGGGCTTTTTCGGCTGGACTTAACTATGACATCATTCCGAATATCCTGGCATTTTATGCAAACTTCAGCCGTGCATATGAAATGCCTTCGCTCGATAATCTTTTGCAAAGCCAGCCTTCAGCAGTTGCTCAGTTCCAGGACGAAAGAACACTTCAATATGAAGGCGGCTTCAAATATTACAGCGACCTGCTTTCTTTCAATGCCGATGTCTTCTGGGCTGACCTGAGAAATATAAACAGCCAGGGCGCAATAAACACTCCTAGTGGTGGAGTTGTGTGGATAACCAACTATTCTCCCGAACAAAAGGCTTATGGTATTGAAGCAGACATTACATATACACCAGTAGACGGATTATTCCTTCGAGGAAACTGGACGTTGCTTAGATCAGAGTACGCCAACGGCGCAGGACCAGATATAGGTTCACTAATTAATGGTATTCCAAATTCCGTCGGCGACCTTTTAGCAACTTATACTCTTGATAATTGGACTCTTGAGGCTGATTGGCATTATGTCGGCAACCGTGTTGGTGGAAAAAGTTTCCAGGGTTATACTCCTGATAACGTGCCAACCTTCATTGCCGGCACAGCGCTGCCTGCTTATAACTATATGAATATGAGCCTCTCCTACTATATTCCTTCGCAAGCGATTACTATAGCTCTTGGCCTGACGAACTTGTATCAGGATCAGGGACTTGAGGAAGGTAATCCGAGAGCAAATTCAGTCGGCAATTATTTCCTTGCACGACCTATTCTGCCGAGAAGGATGACGTTGACTGCAACATACGCTTTTTAAGCTATACGCTTAAATAAGTTCTTTTCATCGGCGCTGGTTTGGCTTCCGTTCTCCTTAACCAGCGTCGATTTGTTTTTATTAAATATAAAATTTTATTTCAACTTGAACTTCTTATTAATTGTGTCTTATATTATATTGAAACTTAACTGGATTGTATCATGAATAAAATAAAATTTCAGATGGCGCTGTTCGGACTTTTATTTTTCATTTCGTGCAAACTTTCTGCACAGGATTCATCATTTATCTTTACAACGCATTCTCAAGAAAATTATTTTCCAACATATATTGGCAACGGCTATCTTAGCCTTGCCTCCACCCCGCTTGGGTGTGATGCCGCCGAATCTTATTTAGCAGGAGTTTACGACGAAGCTAAAGATGATATATCAAGAATTGCCGCTCTTCCCGAATGGAATGAGATAAATATAAAAATCGGCGATAAATGGCTGGACGATTCGCCTAAAGATTTTTCAATAGAAAATTATACACAGTCAATTGATATGTACTCCGGCGTACTGACGACTTCTTATACGATTTCAAATCAAGGCAAAGAAGCCGAAGTGAATATTGAGTCGTTCATAAGCCGCGATAAAGATAATATTGCAGCTATAAAATTTGAAATTAAACCGCGTTTCAGCGGCGAAGTTGCATTGACCTTTCCACTTAAAGAAAGAAATCCGCCCGAAAGATTTGACCTCGCAATTTTGAAAACCATCAAAGGATATACGAATGATAAATGGCCTTACGTTTGGTATCCGGGCTTTATCAAAGTAACTTCGGCTAGATCAGACATGAAAAGTAAAACTCTAAGCTTAGAAGGGAAAACTGTCGGTAAGAATATAAAAATATTTTTAGCGGCTAAAGTAGATTGGAACGGCAATCTGCACAAACTTAAAACAAGTTCAGATAAACTGGCGGGAGGTAAAGAGTACATCTTATCATTTAAAGCAGACGCAAATCAGGCTTATACATTTTACAAATTTATTTTCGCTGAAAAAGGAAACAGACTTAGCAAGAGTAAATCAGAATTAAAAAGTCTTTACCGGTTTTCCAGCGCATCATACAATAAGCTTTTAAGTTCAAGTAAAAAAGCCTGGGCGAAGTTGTGGAGTACCGATATAATTGTAAAGGGAAATTTTTCTTTTCAAAAAAATATTCACGCGTTTGAATATTATTTGTTAAGCAGCTGCAACAAGGACGCTGATATCAGCATCCCGCCGATGGGACTTGCGACAGCAGGTTACTACGGACATCTTTTCTGGGACGGCGATACATGGATGATGCCTGCGCTTCTACTTATGCATCCTGAGTTCGCTAAGAATATCGTTCAATATAGATATAATACTTTGAATACAGCTTTAAAGAACGCAATTAAGAATGGATTTAAAGGCGCCATGTTCCCATGGGAAGGCGACGACGCAGGCAAGGAATCTATTCCAATGTTCGCAATACAAAATGCCACCAACGAAATTCATGTTACCGGCGACGTCGCGTATGCTCAATGGCAGTATTATCTTGCCACAGGAGATGTGAATTGGTTAAGAAATTACGGATGGAAAGTAATTGAAAAGTGCGCGGAGTTTTGGGTCAGCAGAGTTGACTACAATAAAGATAAGAAAAAATACGAAGTAAAAAATGTTGTCTCTGTCGATGAAGGTTTGATTGGAATAAACAACGATGTATACACAAATGCAGTTGCAAGGAAAACATTGCAAGCAGCTATAGCTGCTGCAAAAGTATTAAATATAAAACCCGATAAAAATTGGAGCGAAATAGAAAAGAATTTTTATATCCCATTCGATGCTGAGAAAAAATATAATCCGACATATGAAAATGCGCCGATCGATAAACAAGGCTCTGTTGCGTGTCTTCTTCAATATCCGTTAGAAATAAAGCAGGATGATGACGTCATTAAAAATAATCTAAGCTATGCTGTGCAGGATATTGAACGGCGTGGAAACGGGGTAATGATGGGAACTACCTTTCTGCCGATCATTGCCGCCGAGCTTAATGATAATTCTCTCTTTAACAAATTAGTTCCCTTAAGTTATGAACATAATCTGAGACCGCCGTTTAATGCAATTACTGAAACTCCGAATAATGTAAATTATAATTTCCTTACCGGAGCGGGCGGATTTTTACAGCAGGTTATTTTCGGCTATACTGGACTAAGGCTTACCGATAAAGGTCTGGTTGAAAGCTTTAAGCCAATGTTACCTGAAGGAGTGAACGAACTGATCCTGAAAAATTTTAAATTCCACAATCAAGCTTACGACTTTATCGTTAAAGACGGCAAACTTGAAAAGATTAAGGAATAATTCTTTTTGCTGTGAATAAATTTATTTTAACAACGAAGCAGGATCAAGATGAGCTGCTTCAATATCTTTAAAGTACTTAACTGTTGCTACTTTTAATTCGTATGTGGATTGTTCGTCGCAAACAATAATGCCTTTGGGATGAAGCTGCAACGCGCTTACTGTCCACATATGATTCACGCCTTCTTCAACAACTTTAGACAACGCTCTTGCTTTGCTCAAGCCGCTGATTATAATTAAAACTTCTTCAGCGTCGAGAACTGTTTTAACGCCAACGGTCAAAGCAGTTTTAGGCACTTTATTAATATCGTTATCGAAAAATCTTGAGTTGGCAATAATTGTATCCATAGTTAAAGTTTTAACGCGGGTTAATGAGCCGAGAGATGATGCAGGCTCGTTAAATGCTATATGACCATCGGGACCAATCCCGCCGACAAATAAATCTATTCCGCCAGCCTGATGAATTTTCTTTTCATAATCTTCGCATTCTTTCTCAAGGTTTTTTGCGTTGCCGTTAAGTATGTTCACCTGCTTTTTGTCGATATCTATGTGGCTGAAAAAATGACTCCACATAAAAGAATGATAGCTTTCCGGGTGATCTTCCGGCAGCGCAACATACTCATCCATATTAAATGTTGTAACATATTTAAATGAAACAACTCCTTTTTTATTGAGCCTCACCAATTCTTTATACATCCCAATCGGTGAAGAGCCGGTAGGCAGACCAAGGACAAAGCGCTTTTTTGCGGTCGGCTTAAATTCTTTTATCCTTGAAACGACATAATTGGCTGCCCACTGCGAAACAACGTCGTAAGTTGGTTGTATTATTAATCTCATTTATTACCTCTTATAATTTTTCAAAATATTTACGATAAATTTATTTTGAAGCTTTAATTAATATCTTTAGCATTTCTATCATAGGCGACCTTGCCGCCAAGGATAGTCATGTCAACTTCATATTTATCATTCATTATAACAATATCAGCATCTTTACCAACAGCCAGTATTCCTTTTTTATGATCCAGGTCGAGAACTTTCACGCCGTTAAGAGAAGCCATGCGGACTGCTTCAGTAACTCTTGCGCCTGCTGTCTCGACCATATTTTTCACTGCTGCATTCAGAGTTAAAGTACTTCCGGCAAGCGTGCCATCGGCAAGAAAAGCTTTCTTCCCTTTCATATAAATTTTCTGATCTGCAAATTCATATTCTCCCTCATGCATCCCGCCGGCGCGGATTGAATCGGAGACTAAAATAATTCCGCTTGCGCCTTTCAATTTTATAAGCAATTCCATAACAGCCGGATGTACGTGAAGAGTATCTGCTATTAATTCAATCTTTAATTCGGTATGAAGCAAAGAGCCGAGAATAATTCCCGGGTGCCTGTGATGGAACGGCTCCATTGCATTGAAGATGTGAGTGACATGCGCCGCGCCGTTATCAATCGCATTTTCAACTTCATCATAAGTTGCCATTGAGTGACCAATTGAAAGAACTACTCCGACTTTTGCGGCAGCCTGCATAACGCCTACTGCACCGGGAAGCTCTGGCGCGATTGTCATTATTCTTATTTTCCCTTTTGATGCTTCCCAAATCTTGTTCCATGACTCAACGGAAGGTTTCCACAAATAGCTTTCGTTCATTGCTCCCTTAAGCTGCTTATTCAAATATGGACCTTCCATGTGGATCCCGCGAATATTGGTTTTAGGATGATCGTCAATGTAATCTGCTAATCGTCTTAAATCTTTAAGCAAAAGTTTTTCCGGTTTAGCAAATAAGGATGCAAGAACTGTCGTCGAACCGTGAGCCAATAAATACCGGCTGATTTTTTCAATGCTTTCATCCGAATCATCTGCAAATCCAAAGCCTGCCCCGCCGTGCGTAAGCAAATCTACAAAACCCGGACAAACCATTTTCCCTTCAATATTATAGACATTACAATTCTTAGGTATTTTCGTGTCGGATGATTTTCCTAACTCCGATATTTTCCCGTCGTCAATAATTAAAACGCCGTCATTCAAAATTCTAAATGGAGTTATTATCTTACCGCCCACCAATGCTGTCTTCATTCTTTTATTCCTTAACATTAATTACTATTTCTTTAGAAACTACTTTATTGCCGTTTTCATCAGTTGCAATTGCTTTTATTTTATGTTCGCCTTTTGGAACGTTGAACCAAACCCAGTCAAATGGCGCGATAGTATCGTACCCTATCGAAACATTATCAACAAAAAATTCTGCCTTCATGATTTTACTTCCCCTGTCGGAAGTATTTGTGCTGATAATTAAGTTGGAGCCTGCTTTAACTATGTCAGATTTTTGAGGCTCAATTATTTTTATTGAAGGATAACTTTCGGCAGCATTATTTTTATTGATATTAATATCCGGCATATCTCTATTATAAATTGTTTTTACAAGAGTGCCGTTTGAGTCGTCTCCGCTCAACTCCCAGAACATTAATCCGCCGAGATTGTATGCGTCAACATACCGCGATTTAAGCGCGATAGACTTTGTGTCATCGAATGTCCAGAATATTTTCTTTTGTGAGCTGTATAAATATGGCGCCATTGCAAGAGTATCCCAATAATATTTATAACCCAATGATTCAGCATTTTTAAGATTCCAATAATTTCCGAAGCCGCCGTTGAACACGCCGGAAGAATCTTTACCCGGTTGATAAAGACCGTTATTAACCGAATCAACATCAAACCAGCATTTGCCGTAAAATGCCGCGCCGGGAATTATTTTACGGCTGCTTACTCCTAACGAATCAATAAAATATTTTATCGATTTATTAAACGAATGCTCCGCGCCGTTGTCTGTAGTATCCTGCGGCGACGAGAGAAGATTTGTATGATGAGCGGCTGCGTTATTCCAGCTTCCGTGGAAATCATACGTCATCAGGTTGAACCAATTTAAATACCGCGCATCGGTTTTTATATCATAATTATTTACGTTCGGCTTGTCTGCCGAAACAGCGGCAGTTAGAATTAGTTTAGGATTAATTGCGTCCAATTTTTTTCTAAAAAGAGCGAACAGCTTCGTTAAATTTTCTCTGTCGCATTTATTATTATGCGTTCCTTCCGGACCGCCGCTTATTGGGAACTCCCAATCAATATCAAATCCGTCAAAGATTCCGGCTGCTGAACCTTTCCCTCCCGCACCGTTTACTATCGGAAGATTTCCATAAATAAATTTATCAATACAATCGTCAACAAATGTTTCTCTCGAACATGAATTCAGAACTGCATCTGAAAAATAAGTGCCGCCTCCCCATCCGCCGAATGATATAAGTATTTTTATGCCCGGATATTCTTCTTTGAGTTTTCTTAGCTGATTAAACTGCCCTCGCAATGTCTGCGTCGAGTCATCTGCAATTCCATCAATACTCATGTCGGAAGTAAAAGGCTGAACATAATCAGAATAAGGATTTATCTTTGCGACAATATTGCCTGAAGAATCCGGCGCCGGAGTCCCGAACGCATATATCAACACCGTTATTTTATCTGCCGAGCCTGAAGTCTTTATATCCTTTACAAGATAACGATGGCTTCCAAAGCCTCCGCCGGGATAATATGCAACTATCTCTTTCTTCTGCGCAAGCATAAATACTTGAGACGAAACAAAAATCAACAAAACGATTTGCAAAATTCTATTTATCATAAATCCTCATTTAAATATATTCATAATTTTATCATTGCCCCATTATAACTTCAATTTCATTAACGCTGCCTTTCTTTTGGATAGGAACAATCTTATCAACTTTATTTCCGTTCAAAGTAATAGATTGAACTCCTTTTTCAACTCCGGAAGGATTTTTTACTTTTATATTATAAACAGCGCCGCGCCATTTCCTTGCTACTTCAAATTCTTTCCAGTCGGATGGAATGCACGGATCGATTTCTAATCCGTTGTAGGCAGGACGAATGCCGAGAATATATTTTGTTACGGCAGTATAAAACCACGCGGCAGTTCCCGTAAGCCATGGATGCCTCGCTCTACCGTGCGCAGTATGATCCTTGCCCATGATAAACTGGCAGTACGAATAAGGCTCCGACTGACGGATTTCAATTATGTCATTTTGATTGTACGGCAGTATTGCATCATAATATTTCATTGCGCGATTACCATGTCCGAGCTTGCACTCGGCAATAACCGCCCAGGGATTCGGATGACTGAATATTGCGGCATTCTCTTTTATGCCTTTGTACACGCGTGTTATATAGCCAATATCATCGTCTGGCTTTGAATATGCAGGAAGCACAAGATGCAGACCGTATTTAGAATATAAATGCTTATCAACCGCGTCCATACATTTTTTCGCGCGTTCAGGAGACGCTACTTCCGAATATACAGCCCATGTTTGAGCATTTAAAAATACTTTGCCTTCTTCGCTTTCGTCTGTTCCAATCTTAATTCCTTTTTTAGTAAAGCCTCGGAGATACCATTCGCCGTCCCACAATTCTTTCTCGCAAGCCTGCTTAACTTTTTCAGCCATCTCCGAATATTTCTTTACATCATCTTCTCTTCCAAGCTGCTTTGCAGATTCGATAAATATTTTCAGCGCCCAATGATGCATGAAAGAAACCATCGCGCTTTCACCGCCGCCGAGATTTAGACAGTCATTCCAATCCGCGCGCAAGCCCTGGCAAATCCCATTCTTGCCGATGTACTTTGCAGAGAAGTCGAGAATCTTAGTTAGATGTTCGTAAACAGTTCCTTCGCCGCCGTCGGCGTATGGAATAATTTGATCGAAGAATTCCGGTTCGCCGTTCTCTACGACCCATTCGCATATTGAAGCCACGAGCCACAACGCATCGTCAGAACAGACGTCTTCCATTCCATGGACAATATCAGCAGCGCTTGGCGTTGGTACAACTGTAGGAAGCTTTACTCCCGGCAATTTATTTTCAACAGGCTCGAACACGGCGGGATCAAACAAGTGCAAGCCGTATCCCATGCTTGTATGTCCTTTAAGAAGCTGGATTATTCTGTACTTAGTTTTTTCCGGATTAGAATGGACTACGCCCATAACATCCTGAGAGGTATCGCGGTAACCAAGCCCGACTCTTCCGCCGACTTCGACAAAAGAACCGAAGCGCGACCACACAACGCAAGTCTCCGCTTGATAAAGTGTCCATGTGTTGATCATTGTATTCAATCCGGCATGGGGAGTTTTGCATTGCAAGACAGAAGTTTTCTTTTCCCAATATTTTTTTAAATCATCAAATGCGGAATCAACATTCTTCAGTATTGAATATTTCTTTTTAATCTCTTTTCCTTTTTCTTCACGCGAGCCGACGCCAAGCATGTAGATCAAACGTATTCCTTCGCCTGCTTCAAGCTTAATTTTTTTATGAAGCGCCCCGCAGTGGTTTCCGCCTAATTCTGTGCTGTCGGTGCATCTGCCGCGCTCTACTGCATAAGGATTTGTTTCTGTTCTGTAATTCCCGATGAATGAATCTCTAACGCAGTCATAGCTGTCCGGTTTAAAGCTTGAGGCAAAGAAATGAAAAGTCCACGGCTCATAGAAAAAATCATATTCAATAATATCATCAGAGTAATTTGATCCGCTTGCGTACAAGCTCATCTGCAAATTTTGATTATCAATTTCCACATGATGATAAGAGAATTCCAGATAAGTAAAGACACTCAGCTTGCGCGGCTTGCCGCTGTTATTTTTGATTTTCACATCCCACAGTTCAACGTCATCTTCCAAAGGAATGAACAGCAACTGCTCCGCTTCAATGCCTTGATAATCGCACTGAAATTTTGAATATGACAATCCATGCCGGCATATATATTTTGCTTTATTAAAATCTTTTCCAACAGGCTGCCATGAAATCGACCAGTACTCACCGGTTTCGTCGTCGCGTATATAAACATAATGACCGGGACGATCCAGAGGAATTCCGTTCTGTCTAAATCTTGTAACACGATGATGCTCGGTAGATTTATAAAATGAATATCCGCCTGCATTGTGTGAAATGACAGTGCAAAGATCTTTAACGCCGAGATAGTTTGTCCATGAGACCGGGACATCAGGGCGGTCAATTACATATTCTCTATTTTCATCATCAAAGTAGCCGTAACGCATTAATTAACTCCAAAGAATTTTGTTCATAAAAATATTAAGCCGCAACAGTTTCTTCCTCTTCAACTTCTCTAAACGGCACGAGCCATGTAATTAGGAATGACGGAATAGTTGCGATCATAACCCAGATAAAGAAATGCTCATAGCCGAGAGCGTCGCTGATAAACCCGCTGATCATTGACGGGATAAGAAATCCAAATTGCATCAAAGAAGTAGCAAACGCATAATGAGCCATCTTGTATTTGCCCGGCGCAATTTGCTGCATCATGTATAACGTTAAGCCGATGAATCCGAATCCGTAGCCGAAATATTCAAAGACAACTGCAACGCTGATAACTAAAAAACTTGTCGGCTGGAAAATTGCGAGGAACGTATAAACCGCAAACGGGATGTTGAAGAAAGCGCACAGCACGATCAAAGATTTTCTTAAGCCTTTGTTAGCGGTAAAATAACCGGCAAGTATTGAACCGACAACGAATGCAAGCGGCGGGAATACGCCGTATAAAATTCCAATGTCCTCGGTCGATAATCCAAGCCCGCCGTGATCTCGTCCGGCTCTCATAAATAAAGGAACAATCTTTACCGCCTGACCTTCGGCAAATCTATACAAGATTAAGAAAGCGATTGCCCAAAGAATATATTTCTTCTGAAAGAAAGTTTTTACAACATCAACAAACTTTGCGGATGCTTCTTTTACGCTAGTAACTTTTTGCGCTTTGCCGCCTCAAGGCAAACACTTAAGATGATAAATACTCATCAAAATTAATATCGCTCCGAACGAGCCCATTACAATTGACCATGCAGGCTTTACTCCCATACTTTTTTCTAAGATGCCAGCCAGCAAAACAAATCCGCCTTGAGATAATATTTTGCCGACATTATAAAACGCTCCCTGCCAGCCAACGTATTTTGCCTGTTCAACGGAATCAAGGACATTAATATAAACACCGTCCGCGGCTGTATCGTGAATCGCAGAGTTCAGGGCGATAATGCCAAAGAAGATGATAGTCCATTCAAAATATGACGGAAGCTGCAGCGTTAGGACAAGCAGACCAAAACTAATTCCTCCTAAGAATTGAGTTGCAAGCACAAAATCTTTTTTTGTTCTGAACATTTCCATAATTGGTCCCCACAGCGGCTTTAGCGCCCAGGGAATTGTAACTATGCTTGTGAAAAATGCGATCTTAGCGTCGGATAAACCAAGGCTTTTGTACATTAATACGGAGACTACATTTACTACAACAAAGGGCAATCCTTCCGCCGTGTAAAGTGTCGGTACCCAAAATGCAGGATGTATTTTTTTTTCTGCCATTTATATTATTCCTAAACAGGATAATTATTATTAATTATATTTAGTGCCGATTGTGTGAATTAGAAATTGCTTAGTATAAACTGTTAAAACAGTTTCCAATGTGCGTTTTAGTTTCTATTAACCCACGGATTAACCTGCCTGTCGGCAAGGCAGGTCCGTGGGTTAATAACAAAAAAAGTCAGAGTTTCTAACCGTTTCACCTGTCCGTCCTTCGGCGGAACGGTTTATAATCTAATTTACACAACAAGTACTTAGTATTTTTTATTATCTTTATCAAAACAGGTTTCAGTTATACCTTCTCTTTAACGGATACCACAAAAATTGATTTCAGCTATAACTCCACTTGAAGAACAGCCGCAAAAACTCATTTTTATTGTGCAACACGACCTTGCATACCAGTAAATATTAATATTTATTGTACTACAAAACCTTGCACATCTACAAAAAACAATATTTGTCGTATTACAAAACCTTGCATGCCAGCAAATATCAATCTTTGTTGCACTACAAAACCTTGCAAGCCAGCAAATATTAATCTTTGTTGTACTACAAAACCCTGCATGCCAGCAAATATCAGTATTTGTCGTATTACAAGACCTTGCATGCCAGCAAATAGCAATATTTGTTGTACTACATGACCTTGCATGCCAGAAAAATCATTATTTCTGCATTAGTCAGCATGACTTCAATTACTAAATACAAAAACAAAGCGAAAGCACGATCCTTCAAGGTCACTGTTTTAGACCTTGAAGGATGCCTAACTCAAGTAACCTTGAAAGTTTTAAAAAGCAACATTCAAGGTTTTGCCTAAGGTGAATTACTAAATACAAAAACAAAGTGTAATTATTGCTACTTAAGCAGCATCATTTTCTTTGTGATATTTAGTCCATTATAACTAAGAACATAAAAGTAAATGCCGGAGCTGAAACCGGAGCCGTTAAAACTAACTTTGTGCAGCCCGGCGGTCAGTTCACTTTCTTTAAGAGTTGCAACTGCTTCCCCCAGCGTATTAAAAACTTTCAACGATACAAATCCATCATGCGGAATCGTGAACTCAATTATAGTAGACGGATTAAAAGGATTCGGATAGTTATTGGATAAAGAAAAATCATTTGGAATATTATTATCGGCTGCAAGCATACCAGTAGTTCCGTTAATAACGCTTCCGATTGTTTCAAGTAAAGGCTGCTTACCGTCGGGAAGCATATCCTGCCCGAGCGCCCATATCATAACGCCGCCCAATCCCTGATCAACGGCATACTGAGTTTTAATTCTAATCGAAGCCGTGTCGTCGTATGTAATAAATCCGGTAGAACTATTATTAATTAAATATGGAACTTCGCTAGTATTATCCCAGTAGTAAATCCAGTTATTATTTGATAGAGAATCCGCCACATCCGAATACAGCAAATCTGTTTCGCCTTTTTGAGGAAGGTACAAACCGGCAGCGTTAAATTCTTTTCCATAAAAAGGAATACCAAAGAGCAATTTGTCTTTAGGAATATTCTTCGAGATCATATATTGAACAGACGACGCACCCGCGCCGGCATTCAAAGGATCGGCAATAGACTGATATAAAGGCGCATTAAATCCCGCCACGCTCGACCACGAGCCGTAAAAATCGTAATTCATTATTGCATACCAGTCGATATAATTTATCATCGCCGAATATTGAAAGCCCTGCCCTGTTGAAGGGGAAGCAGGGATTGCCATTGATATTATCAAAGAAGAATCTATTGAATTAAACTTTTGTCTGAGGTTTTTAATCAAGGTAACCAGTTGAGCTCCCTGCCTGATCGTCGGGAACTCCCAGTCTATATCAACTCCGTCATATTTATTCTGCGTTATGAAATTAGTAATATTATTTATAAAGTTCGCCGTAAGCGCAGAGTCTGTAACTATTGTACTGAAGCCGCTCGTATTGCCGGCGCCGCCGACACAAATTAAAACTTTTTTATTAACGGAATGAGCAGACTGGATAAGCACGGAATTAGGAATTCCGCTTGGTACACTAATAGAACCGTTTGAGTTAACCGAAGCAAACGCCTGGATAATATGAGTTAGATTTCCGAACTCGATTTGCCGCAGAGGAATATATACCCAGTTTGGGTAATAGCCTACAATTTTTTTTTGAGGAAAAGAAAATGAGTTTAAAGCGGCAATAATAATTACAATTGAAAGAAGGTTTAATCTATGTAAAAAAATCTTTAGCATTGATAAACT
This sequence comes from Bacteroidota bacterium, assembly GCA_021824565.1. Taxonomy (GTDB): domain Bacteria; phylum Bacteroidota; class Ignavibacteria; order Ignavibacteriales; family Ignavibacteriaceae; genus FEN-1297. The sequence goes on from JAKAKL010000083.1 coordinate 35,652, forward strand.
AACCTTCTTAATAATAAATATTGCCTATGAAAATATTAGATAAAATTTCCGGAACCGCCCTGATGTTACTCAGAACAGTTCCGGTTTGGATTATGGAGCCTAACTAACTAACTACTTTAAGAGGACCATTTTCTTTGTGAGCATTTGATTTCCTTGGATTAGAGTATAGAAATAAACGCCGCTTGACAAATTATCCATGGTGACGTTATAGTTATAGTCACCTTTGTTTTTATAAACGTTATCAACGATAGTCTTAACCAGCTGACCCATAACGTTGTAAACCTTTAAGCTAACATTGCCTGCTTTAGCAAGAGAGAACTTAATGTTAGTAGACGGGTTGAACGGATTCGGGTAAGCCTGATAAAGAGCAAACTGATTCGGAACCTGTGTTGGAGCTTTTGGAACAGCAGTAACACCATTGAACCAGTAAGGATCGCCTTCCGGCAAGCCGTCAGTGCTCATGGTTTTAACTGTTGAACTAGAATATTTCAAATCAGCACTTTCAGGAAGAGGCCATGTTGGAGTCCAATTTAATGCTGTACCAACAGCCGTCTTCTGATAAGAGAAGCTTTCTGTTGTGCCTTTTCCATTTCTTACTGCTGTAACCCATGCTAAAAGTCCAACGCCGTAAGAAGTATCACTACCTGGGCTTAATACTTTATCAATAGTTGGACCGAATGAAGGATCGATGCTCTGGTTACCGCTTTCAACAAATCCAGGCCACGTTGTACTATTGCTGAACATTGCGGCAGTTTCACTATTCATAAATACCGGAGTATAAAGAGTATCGTATGCACTTGTAGCTGTATCATTCCATGAAGTCCAAAATGAAGTAAGCCCTGAAGACCAGAAATAAGCGTTATTTTTTACTTCGACTTTTCTTAACTTTTCAGCAGCAGGATCGCCAGCACCGGTAGATGCATGACCAAGAAGTATAGAAGCAGAAGTTGAATCTAACTGAGCAAAGCTGAAAATTGCGGGAACTCTCGGAGGAGCAATTTCATCCCAGCCGCCGGCATATTCTGCGTGAGTTTCTCCAACTGCATAAACATTGTAGAAAATATTGTTGTCAAATTTTGCATTAACAACTTTTTCCGACCATAGTGGACCTTTTGATGTTAATACTACATCATTATGTGAAAAGTCAAAATAGTTTGTAATACCAGTAGTAATAACAGGACCCATAGCAACGCCGAGCAATGTATTGTATTTAATTGAAATAGTATCGGTGCTCCAGTTACCTAGGCCGTTTTCACTACGAAGAAGTTCCGGTACGTAGTATGCAGAAGCAACGTCTATTCCATTTCTGAACTTGGAATTAGTAATATAAAAATTATTTCCATTTGAACTATAGCCGATTTCATATTGAGAAATCTCGTCAAATACACAATTATCCACAGTAAGAGTAATATTGTCAGCAGATACTTGTACTCCCTGGCCTGAACCTGTATTGTTAGCGTTATTTGGAGCAATACCAAGAAGGTAAAGGTTCTTTAAAGTGACTCTGGTTCCCTGTCCGGTAAGGGTAAAAAAGATACCAGGAATTGATAGATCAGGAAGAACATCGGCTTCAATACAAGGCAGTTTGCCGGTTGTTGGGTCAGCAACACCAACAATTGATACGCCTGACTTCAAAGTGATAGTAGCATCAAGCAAATAAGTAGTATCACGGGAGACTAACTGGTACACAGCGTGATTTTGTACGCCATTCGTTGCATCGCCGCTAATTACCTTGTCAAGTGTCGGTCCATTTGCATAAACAGTAAGCGTTCCTGACTGTGCAAATGATTGCTTTGGTGATAATAAGAACACCATCATCGCAAACAAAAATGTTGTGGTGAATAAAGCTTTCATGAAAGAACTCCTTTCAATTGAATTATTAATTAGTTGATTATATATTTTTTTTGATAGAACTGCTTTCTAATAAATTCTACCGTTACTACCAGAAGCACAGCAAATATTTTGATTACACCTCCTTGATTCCTTGCTGTTAATGAGTATTTAACAAATTATACTTATTATTTAATTTTTTTTTAATTTATCTAAAGTTATTTATTACATATAAAGTCACAGCTTCAAACGCAGCCCTAAGTCTCCTGTCATTCCATATTCTTCTTCGGACTGCGGAACGCCAGTCGGCGCCTGAATAACGTGAATATCATTTACGCTATTAATATTATTAATGTCTCCGTAGATTTGTATACCATACCATGGAAGATCTTGCTTAGCAGAAACATCCCAGCGCGTATAAGCTGAAGTGTTCGTTCTTATCTGCGGCCAGAAATTTGTGCCGGAGAAGATATTCGCCTGATAGATCATAGATACTCTAATTGAAAATCCTTCATAATCATAGCCCAATGAAAAATTCGCAATATTGTCCGGCTGGTCTAATAGTCTATCTGTATAAGAAGTATCATAAAGAACAACTGAACGACCTGCTTTTTTTGTAGAAGAATAAGAATAAGTCTCCTTTGAATAAACATGAGTGTAATTAACGTCGAGTACTAATCCATCCAAAGGATGAGGCAAATACCAAAAATGCGTCTGCCAATCAAGCTCAAGCCCGTACACGATACCTCTGTTTGGATCATTAATATAAGTGGATATAACGGGATTGCCGCTTGGCGTCGGAGAATTTGAATATTGCGGCGGGAAATATTGTTTTGCATCAGCGCCGGTAACAAAGAATTGAGTCGGGTAAATCAAATTATCAATTTGTTTAAGAAATCCACCCACAGTAAACAGACCGATTTCATTGCTGTACATCGAAAGATAAGCATCATAGTTTGTTGAACGAGAAGGTACAAGCTGAAAATTATTCCACATGATGTTTTGTTCCGTTGTGCTCATATTTATCGTAGGGATAATAGCAATAAAGTCGGGATAAGCGAGAGTGTTAGTATATGAAAGGCGTATGTCCAGCCAGCTAAGAGGCTTATACTTAAGAGAAACATCAGGCAGCCAGAAACCATGGTTTTGAATTACAGTTGTATCATAGTGAGTATATGCTCCGCCAAGATCAGAAGTAGTATTTTGCGCGCCTCGTGGAGCCGTATATGTTGTTTGTAAATTTTGATAACGTACGCCTGGAATTACGGTAAGCATTGGGCCTATATTAATTGCAGCCATAATATAACCAGCGCTCTGATCTTCATGACCGGTGTAGTTATTCATTGTAGAGTTAGCTTGATCATTGAAATAAGAGAGAGGGGCAAATTTCGCAATGAGGCTTCTGCTTTGTTCTAAATAATTAGCAAGATCGTTCAGCATGGCAAAATTCAAAGGATTTACCATACTATAGCTCCCGCCAAAAAATTTTCCATAATTATAATTTGGGTCTAAAAAGACGGACATTGGAATTTGTGTGCCATATTTTGTAGTCCCTAACGAATGCAATCCGATTAAAGTATCTACATATTGTGCGCTTTGTATAGCAAATCCTTGTGTACCAGTTGTATTATACGCATAAGTTCTGTTTTGATATCGGTACATTCCTCCGAACTTAAGTTCAGTGGTAATTAAATCAGAAAAATTTATTTCGGTCTTCAAGTCTAAATTAGCCGCTAACGCCCTTGCTCCGGAAAAGCTGCTGGTATTAGCTACATTGCTTAGGAATGATTTACTTGGATCAGGAGTAGCTGTTGTCGGAATAATTGTAGGATCAATATTATTCTCACCACTGAGGTTTCCCAATCCAGCTGAACCCTGGACAAAAGTAGCAGTCCAGTCATTAGGATCTTTAGTTTCAGTATATGAATGCGAAAGCATTGCGTTGACATGAAAAATCGGCAACTGGTATTGAAAATGAATGGCGTTAGTTATTACGCTTAGCGTACTTCTTGAAAAAGCTAATGTCGTATTTAAAAGATTACTTCCTCCGCTGCCCTGAATACCAAAGTATTCACCCCTACTTCGAGAATCTGTAGTTCCGGTACTTAGAAAGTTAGAAAGTTTTATTGAACCCTCAGGCATTTTGTAGTCAAATACTACGGCTGCATCATAACGCTGTCTGTCTCTTGGAATATTATATAGATTTAAACCGTTTGTTAAGTAATCAGTAAAGCTACTGCCAGCATGATCGTAGGCAGCGCCCATTTGATTTGATGTAAGGTTTTTACGTTCTATGTCAGCCTGCGCAAAAATTCCAAACTTGCTATCAAAAAGCCTATCATCAAAACTAGCTACATATTTGTAATTATTAAGTTTGTTATAAGCATCCGATAGACCGGTATACCCGCCTTGCAGATTTAATCCGAATACCGGAACGCCAGGCGTTTTTACCTGAGCTTCACGTAATTCAAGATTAACAACACCTCCAATAACACTTGCGTCCATATCTGGTGTTACGGTTTTTTTCACTTCCATTCCTTCGAGCATACTTGATGAGATCATACTCATGTCAACGCTTTGATTAGCAGGATCAGAAGATGTCAGCTGAACACCGTTAACCATTATTTGGTTGTATTTAGGTGATAGCCCGCGAATAACTACTTCGTCCGCTTCACCGCCTGATCTAATTACAGAAATGCCTGGAAGTCTTCCTAAAGATTCAGCAGCGTTCGCATCTGGCAGTTCTTGTATTTTCGCAGCTGATACTACTGTTACTATTTGATTAGATGTGAGCTGCTGGTTAATTGCAGATGTCTGCCCGGAAGCTTGTGCAGTAACAACAATTGTTTCTCCTTTTACACCTACAGCTTCAAGCTTTAAGTCTACAGCTAATTTTTCTCCTTGTTTAAGGTTAATATTTCTTTTCTGTTCAACATAACCTATATAAGATGCACGAAGTACATAAGAACCCGGAGGTATATTTGAGATAGTATATTTACCGTCAAAATCTGTTGCGGCACCTAAGCTTGTCCCGACAAGGATAACATTTGCTCCAAATAAAGGATCACCTGTGGTAGCATCTTTTATAACGCCGCTTACCTTTGCGCCTTCTGCAAAGACATAGAATCCTCCTGGTTTAGTTGAAACTAATTTAAAATCTTCTGCAAGATTTTCACCTTCTTTTACATCGACTGTAATTTTTTGTTCTTTATAACCAAGATAAGATACTACGAGAGTATGGGAACCCGCCGGTATATTCGAGATGCTGTATTTACCATTCATATCGGTAGAAGCACCTAAGCTGGTACCGGAGATGATAATATTAACACCAAAAAGCGGTGAACCCGAGCTAGCATCTTTTACTGTTCCGCTAATAGTTCCAGTCGCAAAGGCGGCTTTGCTAATAAAGGTTATAAGAAAAATTGAAATACTTAGGGCAGTAAAAAGTCTGCGCATATTCTTCTCCTTAGATAGTTAGTAACAATGAATTTCTTTTTAATCATTTTATTATATTAAACGCTAATTATACTCTTAGTAATTATTTCACGGGCAAAAGAGCATGCACCTAATACTGCTGCTTTTCCGTTCTGCAATTCTGATTTTAGTATTCTTACTTTACCTTTATAAATGTTCAACAGGTATTTGTCAAAGAAGAAACTTGTCGGGTCGATCAGCAGATCATCTGAGTCCGCTAATCCGCCGAATAATATTATTGCCTCTGGATTATAATACGTAACAACATTAGCCAAAGCTTTACCAAAAATCTCACCGGTATAGTTGAATGCCTTAATCGCTAACGGATCATGAGCGCGTGCAAGCTCGCTGATTTTTTTACTTGTCAAATCATTGTAGCTGATATTTCTCAGCTCGCCTTTGTCATCGGAATTACATAGAAAATGAAAGACGCTTCTTTTAATGCCGATAGCTGACACATAGGTTTCAAGACAGCCTTTACGTCCGCATGTACACTGTCTTCCGTCGGGATCAATTATGGTATGACCAAGTTCGCCGGCTAAGCCGTTCTCTCCGTGAAGAAGATGCCCGTCGACAAAGATGCCGCTTCCGAGCCCTGTGCCGAGAGTAAGGACAATAAAATTTTTCATATACTTTGCCGCACCAAAATTATGCTCGCCTAAAGCAGCAGCGTTTGCATCATTCAGAATTACAACCGGTACATCAAAATGCTTTTTCATTATTTCAATTAAGTTCACATTGCCCCATTTTAAATTTGCCGGGGATTCAATTGCGCCGCTTAGATAATTTGCACTCGGCGCTGCTAAACCAATCCCTCCCAATAAATAATTAGGCTTAAACTTCTCATATTCTTTTTTAATTATATTAGTCAAACGATTGAAGAAGTCGTCCACACCATTTTCCGGCAAAGTAAAAAAAGAATCCTCAAAAAGAATTTTATTATTAACATCCATGATACCAATTGCGGTGTTAGTACCGCCAATATCAACTCCGACTAAAAGTTCTTGTATTTCAGTATTTTTAATAGTCATCTACAGTTTCTAAAATTTATTGTTGGTTGTTTCGACAAACTAATTATTTTAACACAAAGACTATTCATTAGCAATTTTTCATCTTTTCTATAATTAAGCAGTTATTTTGTATCCGTCAAAAATTTCTTCAATAGCGAGAGTAGCAGCACCCATCAAGCGAGGAAGAGTAGTAAGAGTAGTAGGTAAAATTTTGATGTTTTTTTTCTTACCGAAGTAAGCGCGCTGCTTTACGATAGTCATTATCTCTGGGTAAATAATATCCCAGACTTGAGTAATTTTTCCTCCAATAATTATAGCATGAGGATCAATGGCTTTTATAATATTAGCAATTCCAAGACCAAGATAATAGCCGGTTTGTTTCAGAATCTCAATTGCAACTGCATCATTTTTTTTAGCAAGGTCAATAATGTCTTGAGCAATGAAATCAACAGAATGATCTATCTTGCCTGGTTTTTTTTCAATGTATCTTTTAACAATGGCGCGGTCTGACGCATAAGCTTCCCAGCAGCCATTGTTTCCGCATGTACATAATTCCCCGCCCTCATAAATAATCATGTGCCCAAATTCTCCGGAGGCTTGAAATTCTCCGTTCAGAAGCTTGTTTTCTACGACAATGCCGGAACCAATACCCTGACCAATCGAAAGAAAAACAAAATTGGAAAGATCTAGTTCATGGCTGCCGAACCACAGTTCCGCAAGCGCAGATGATTTAGCATCATTGCCCACAGAAATATTTTTAACTTGAGGAAGTTTTTCCTTAAGCAGCGCACCTATATTAAAATCTTCCCATCCAAGGTTTGGAGCAAAATTAACTGTAAGCTTTTCAGAGTCCACAATGCCGGCAACACTAACACCAAGACCCTCAAGCCGGCTTATTCCATGATTCTTGCAAAGCCTAAGAATTTCAGCGGCGCATTTCTCAATAAATTTATTCTGTTCCTTGCTCTCGGTTTCAAATGAAGAGGTGCCTTTCACACTTCCGTCAATGTCCGCAACTGCAAAGCGAGTCAATGATGAATCAATATTAATAGCCCCGACATAATACTTTCCTAATTTTAAAGATAAATTAATAGGATTCCTTCCTACGTTCTGATCCTCATTAACTTCTTCAAAAATTAGATCATCCTTAAGCAGTTCTGAAATAATACTGGAAACCGTGCTTTTGTTTAAGCCTGTAAGTCTTGCAATATTGATTCTAGAGATAGGTTGTTTTTCTCTAATGATATTCAATATCATTCCCCGGTTAATTCCGCGAAGCACCTTCGCGTTTCCGGTTATCAGATTTGTATTTCTTGAACTCATTAGAATAATGTAAAAGTTTTTCTATATGCTTAATAAGTTGGTTGTGTAAACAAACTAATTAAACCTAAAAAGATTTTTTCTAATTGTCAAGACTTTTTAAAAAAATATTTAAAATAAATTTTTGAGTATGTTAAAATTGAAAGAAAAGCATGATTGAAGTTTTTTTATTTTCCAATAAATTTAAGAACGGCATTAATAAATGTTAACGGATGAGGCGGGCAGCCTGGAATATAGAGGTCTACTTTAATCTCATTAAAAAATATTCTGTTTAATTCCAGAGATTCATAAAAGATTCCTCCGCTAATAGCGCACGCGCCGACGGCTATTATAATTTTTGGTTCGCTGATACTCTTAAAAGCATCCATCAACGCCGGAGCCATATTTTTTGAAATGGGACCAGTGATTACAATTCCGTCTGCATGCCGCGGTGATGCGACAAAATCAATTCCAAATCTTCCCATATCAAAATTTACATTTGAAGCTGCGGCTAATTCCAACTCGCATCCGTTGCAGCCGCCAGCAGAAACCTGGCGCAGTTTCAAAGACCTGCCAAAAACTTTTTCAATTTCTTTTTTTGTTTGAACAGCCGTGCTGTCGTATTCTTCAAAAATTTTTCCGGAAGAAATAATCAACGATTCCCTGCTAGATGCGCCTAATTTATGTTGACTTGAAAATTTAATTGCACCGCTTTTGCAAACACTTTCACACTCGCCGCAAAATGTACATTTACCAAGATCTAATCTCAAAGGGTTAATATCTATTGCCGAAGCCGGACAAACATTTTTACATTCGCTGCAATTATCAGAACATTTACTTTCGTCAATAACAGGAAAGCCTCTATATGTTGAAATCACTTCGGCGTGTTGAATGTCGCGTATTGCCTGACAGCCATGACGAAAACGAAGTTTTAGTAAATCAAACATTTATAATTCCATTCATTTAAAGATCAAATCCGCTGTAAGAAAGATTATAACTTTTATTAACTAACGGGAAGTCGGATATTCCATTTTTTCTTACGGCAAGAGCAACAGCAAGCCAGTTATTAAACGATGGGTCTTTTATTTTGTATTTCCTTAGCTGACCTTTATTATCAGTAACTGCACAATGGGAAATTTCGCCGCGCCATCCTTCAGACATTGAGATTACAAATTGTTCCGGAAATATTTTTTTATTCTGAACAATCACTTCTCCTTCGCCGAGTAAATTAATCAGTTCTTTAATAATTTTTATTGATTGGGTTATTTCAATATAGCGAATATAAGCGCGCGCAAAAACATCTCCGGTATTTAAAGTAAGCTTATAAACAGGCAGCAGCATAAAGCCTTCGTATGGATGATCGGAGCGAACATCAATAGATACTCCGCTTGACCTTGCAGCCGGTCCCACCAACCCGATTTCTCTTGCTGTATCCCGTGTTATAATTCCAGTCTTTTCAAAACGGGCTAATACCGAAGCTGAAGAAAATAAAACGCCTGCTGCTAATTCCGCATCTTCATCTATTTTGTTCAATGTCTTTATTATTTCATTTATAAGATTTGAAGATAAATCGAAATTAACTCCGCCGGCTGCAATTAGTCCGCGACCAAAACGGCTTCCGCAAATTGCTAAAGTTGTATTAATAATCTTTGTTCTTAATGCGCCGAAGACTGCGTTTCCAGTAGTATATGCCACGTCGCCTGACAACGCTGAAAGATCACCAAGATGTATCCCGATTCTTTCCATTTCTAAAGCTATAGTTCTTATAATCATTGCTCTTCTTGAAATATTAATCCCGGCTAATGATTCCATTGCTCTTGCAAATGCACCGGCATGACCGATTACTGTATCGCCTGCAATTGATTCGGCAAGTTTCAAAAGATAGATCGGATTACTTTTATTTTTAAGAAATAAATTTTCAATTCCTCGATGCTGAAATCCTAATTCAATTTCAAGATTATGAATTACTTCGCCGTGGCATGAAAATCTAAAATGTCCAGGCTCAATGATACCAGCGTGAATTGGACCGACACCAACTTCATGCACTTCTTCACCTGACATCTTAAAAAATTCATAAGGAGTTTCTTCGCTTGAAACTCCTGCTATTCCCTTTCGTACCGGCTTTAACCAGGGATGTCCTTCGGGCTTAACTCCATACTGTTCATAAAACTCTCTTTCAAAAAGATGAAAGGTTTTTGCCGACGAAGTTAATGATTTATACACATCACCTTCTTTCGACTTTGACAAAGCAATGAAAAGTTTTGATCGCTCGTCGTCAGCTAAAATTGTATAGAGAATTATATCATCGTTTATTTTTTCTCCGAAGAATTGGACAAGCCTTTTGCCGCTTGATATTCCATCAAGCAATTGACTTCTAAGCTCGCTAAAAGAAAGCTCTGGAATGTCCTTTAACGAAATCGATTGAAGATTTTTTATTTCAGCCCAGCTCAAAATATTCTCCAAAATTAATTAAGAAAACCGGCGGCATTTTTTATCAAATTTAAAATCATGTCTGGAATATTTGTTCCTATGATCAGCAGCAGTATTAAAATAATTATTTGTGTGGCGTAAGAAGAAAAATTTAATCCTGGTTTAGTAGCAGTAAACTCCGATTCTCCAAAAGACATTTTAAAAACAGAAACGCTCATGCCGTAAACAATAACAGCAAGTAAAATGAAAAAAGGCACAGCGAGCCATCCAAGGTTCAGCATAAACATTGCCTTGATAATCAAAAACTTTGCAATGAATGACGGGAAAGGCGGCATGCCGGAAATCGAAAGCAAGGAGATGATCCACAACCAGCCTGTTAAAGAATCTTTTTTTAGAATACCGCTGACGCTATCTATCTTCTTAGTTTGATAAAGATGAAGAATATTTCCTGAAGTAAGAAACAAAGACGTTTTAGAGAACGAATGGGCAACAAGAAGAATCATAGCAGCAAAAATACCGGGCTTGCCGAGTGCAATCCCGATAAACAAAATTCCCATGTTTTCTATTGAAGAATAAGCAAGCATCCGTTTATAATTTTTCACCTGAAGCATGAATACGGCGCTAATCAACAGCGAGAGAAACCCGGTAATCAAAAAAAGAAAATTTGAGAAATATTCTTGATTTGCATGAATCATTATTTCTTGATAGCGAATTAGACCTAGGAAAGCAGTATTCAGCAAAGTACCGGAGAGCATTGCTGATATTGGCGACGGAGCTTCGGAATGCGCATCAGGCAGCCACGCATGTATAGGAGCTATGCCAACCTTTGTACCGAATCCCACAAAAACAAAGACAAAGCTTATTAAAAGCCAAAATGGATTTATCTGCGATGCATGCTGATATAAATCAGAAAAGAACAATGATCCTACAGATTTACTGCCTATCGATAAAAATATTATTCCGACAAATGCGAGCGATATGCCGATAGAGCAAATGTAAATATATTTCCACGCCGCTTCGAGAGAAGATTTTTTTCTTTCAAAATAAATTAGTAAGGCGCTGCTCAAAGTTGTTGCTTCAACAAAAACCCACATCAACGCAAGATGCGTAGAAAGTATAACTCCGGTCATTGAGGCTGCAAACAAAAACATAGTAACAGTATAACCCGCTTCTTTTTGCGGTGAGACGTTATGCTCTTTAAAATAAGATAAACTGTAAATTGAAGCCGCAGAATAAACCACAGTCATTATTGTTAGAAAATAAATTCCGATCGGATCAAAGTTAAAATAAATATTAAGCCAGCCAGGCAGGATTACCCAATTAATTCCAAACCAGAGACATAAGACTACCGCAATATAAATTGCGGGCATAAGCAGAAGCGCTGTTCGTGTAACGACCTTTCTACTAATTAGCAAAACTGCAGCACCTAAAAAAACCGGGAGAAATAATAATATGGTTATCATATTAGTCTTTCAAATCTGTAAGAATATCGATGTGGTTGCCGTCGAACATAGCCTGGATCTTATTAAAGAAAATTGCAAAGAGATAAATACCTACGAAAAGATCGAGAAGCACTCCTACATTTACGAGCAGCGGCATTTCATTAGCAACCGACAGCGATAGAAGAAAAATTCCATTCTCAAGCATCATGTAGCATAAAATATGAGTTATTATTCGCTTCCTATTCACGATTAAAAATAAGCTTGCTATAATCAGAACAAGCGAAACACCAAAATAAAGCGGCTTAATGCCAACGTTAGCTTTTGCCGACCAGAACGCGCCGACAAATCCGAAAATAAAAATTGCACTGCCAATCAGCAGAGAATAAAATTGTGAAAGGTACGGCTCTACTTCCCTACCAATTTCGTTCTTACGTATAACATTTAAAAGAAAATACGGGATGACTACGGCTTTAATTATGAGTGTTTCAAGAACTAAGAATGCAATGTTCAGCCAGTTAAGTTCTTTAATATCTAATATTATCAACATGAAGAGAAAAATTCCTTGCAGCGAAAGCGTTTTCACATAAGCTTCTATACGGCTTGCAGCAAATACATAAAGCATCGTTGTACCAAGAAGAATTATAATTATGCTGCTCATTTAAAGTCCTCCGCGCAAAAATGAAATAACGACAGCGAATGCAATAAGAGAAAGCGCTGTCATTAAAAAAATGAATTGAGGTACATGCGACATTCTTGCGCGAGCAATTAAAGACTCAATAATACCGATCAATGCTGCTGTTAAAAAAATTATTCCTATAAAAATAATCAGTGAAAATACCGAGTTGGAGGGGATGAAAAACTCAGCAAGCAATGAAGACAATAGAACTAATTTTAAACCGGAAGAATAAAAAATAAAAGCCAGGTCCGGTCCGGAATAATCAAGTATCATAACTTCGTGGATCATTGTTAGTTCAAGATGAGTGTTCGGATCGTCTACCGGCACACGCGATCCTTCGGTTAAGATCATAATTATTAAAGAAACCGCAAATAAAATTTTTATTAAAACCGTGTAACCAGCGCTTGAGTTCAGCAAATTAAAAATTGCGTCAAAGGAAGTTTGACCGGTGAGCAGAGCAAGGGTTCCGAGTAAGATAAAAAAGGCAGGCTCAACAATGGTTGAAAAAGTAACTTCCCTGCTTGCGCCCATACCTTCAAAACTGCTTCCGGTATCAAGCGAGGCGACAATAGCAAGAAATTTTGCAAGTCCTAAAGCATAAGCGAAAAGTATAAAATCTCCATCGAAACTTATAACTGCTCCAATCGCAGGCAAAGGCAAAATTAGAAAAGCAAAAATAACAGATGACAAGTTTACTGCCGGAGCAATTTTGAAAATTATAGAAGTGGTTTTACTAATAACTTCGCCCTTACGAAGAAGTCTTAAAAAATCGTAAAGAGGTTGTATAAGAGGTGAACCTTTGCGACCAGCCCACATTGCTTTAATGCGGTTTATTATGCCAAGAAAAAGAAAAGGTGCAAAGATTATAAACAATATTTGAACAGTCATCATCATCTATAAAGCACCGAAAATCCATATTAAAATAATAAGCAAGAAAATTAATCCGTATAAAATATACTGCTGCATTTTGCCGCTTTGAATCCACGCAAACATTGTTAAAAACTTACGCACGAATTTTAAAATCGGCTGGACAAAAAATCTTTCAGCAAAATCATGCTGTGAAGTTTTTAGGTGCGCTTCGTTTGGAAAAATATCGTGCTGCGATTCAACAATCGTTTTCTGAGGAACAAGTTCTGCAACCAGTTCCAGAAAAGGAAGAGAATATGAACTTCCAGTGTATTGAAGCCTGCTGCTTTCTACTTGATAGCCGCAGTCCCACGTTTTAAATTGTTTAACTTTTTTGTTCTTCAAAAAATACTTTCTAACAAGAAAAATGATAAGCGTTATGCCGGTGAATAAAATAAATGCTCCGCTCAAAGATGAATAAAGAGAAAGGACGGAACCCAACGTGGATTCAATATCAACATTCATAAATTGCTTTAAAACCGGATAAAGGATTTGAATAATTAAAAGCGGGGAAATTCCGATCACAAAAATAAAAACTGCAAGAACAATCATAGGCAATAATAACGGGCTTGAGCCTTCTTCCGGTTTTTTATGGAGTGATTCTCTCGCTGTGCCGAGAAAAGCAATTCCAAATAATTTTGTAAATCCCACCATCGCCATAATGCCAATTAGAGCCAGTCCTGAAAATCCTATAAGCATAACAATATTTAACGATACACTGGTGTATGAAAATCCTTTTGCGAGTCCTAAATAAATTGCGAACTCACTTACAAATCCATTGAATAAAGGCAGCCCGCATATTGCAAGCGACCCAATCAAAAACAACATTGAAGTTACCGGCATAAATTTAATTAAGCCGCCAAGCTTTTCAATATTTCTTGTGTGTGTATTTTGATAAACAATGCCGGCGCCATAGAAAAGAATGCTCTTAAAAATAAAATGATTGATTGTATGAAGTATTGCGCCTAAGAATCCGAGCGCTTCAATTAAGGGTATATTATAAACTGCGCCAAGCATTCCCAGACCGATACCCATGCCGATGATTCCAATATTTTCAATGCTTGAGTATGCAAGAAATTTTTTAATATCTTTCTGTGAAATCGCATTAAGAATTCCCGCAACACCGGTAGCAAATGAAATTAAAAAGACTGCATAAGCAAGATGGATTTCCGGTACGCCGCTTAATAGAATTATTCTGAGGATACCATAAATTCCTGTCTTGATCATAACGCCGGACATTATTGAAGAAACGCCTGTAGGAGCCGCCGGGTGCGCTCTCGGCAGCCACGTATGGAAAGGAACAAAACCTGCTTTCGTTCCGAAGCCGATAAAAAACAATGAGAAAAGAACAACCGCAATATAATTTTGTGTGTTCAAAATAATTTTGAACGAAGCGAAGTCATAGCTTCCAGATAAATTTGACAGCCACGCAAAAGCTGCTATTAAAAAAGAAGCTCCTATTTGCATGGCAATTAAATAATATATTCCGGCTTTTCTTACATCTTCTTTATCGTTTTCAAAAACTACAAGGAAGAAAGATGAGAGCGACATTAATTCCCATACTATCAAAAAAAGAAATGAATTCTGAGCTATAACTACGAGCAGCATTGAAGATATTAAAAGTCCAAAGAAAAAATAAAAAGTAGATAAAGAATATTTCCCTCTGTAATATTGCTTCATATAACCGAACGAATAAATTGAGGCGAGTAAAGATCCGATAGTAATAATCAAAGCAAAGACAGAAGCCAGCGGATCAAGCCTCAGTGCAGAAGCGCCGATCGGTTCTGAAAAAAATATTATGGTTGAAAAAGAATTTCCAAAAACTAAAGAAGAAAATAAAGTAGGCAGAATTAAAAATTGCGATGCTATCGCGCCGATTAAAAAAATTATACTTTTCCATTCATCTTTGCGGAGAAAAATTGTAATCATTCCAGAAGCAAAAAAAAGCAAAATACCTGCAAGAAAATAACTCAATTAATGACTCCTAATTTTTCCATTCTAATTCTTTAGCTTCGATGAAGTTTAAAATTTCGTCTTTTGGAGATTGTGCTTTTAACATTTCAATAAAACTATCCTGCTGACAAAGAAATGAAATTTTAGAAAGCACTTCAAGATGGCGCCGCGGGTTATTTGTAATAACGATAAAAAGAGTGTGCACCGTTTCTTTATCAAGCGCCTTGAAGTCCATCTGATTTTGAAGATAGCAGATTGAAACGCTTGCGTCTGTTACATCGGTAATAATTGGATTTCTTGGATGTGGAATGGCAATTCCTCTGCCAATAGCTGTCGTCATCATTTCTTCACGGCTCAGTAGAGCAGATAAAATTTCGTCTTTTGAAATTCCCTTAGGAGTCGAAATTGTATTTATCGCGCTGCTAAGAATTTCTTTAACCGAATTGCCGGTTATTCCGGAATAGACACCGCCTGATTTGAGCAGATCATAAAAATTTGTAGTACGGTTGCCGGCAGATAAATTTAGCACATGAGATGAAAGCTCAATTTTATTGCTTAGTATCCACTCATTAATTTCCAGCCGGTTAAATCTATATTGATGATTAATCCGGTAGCAAGGGATTTTCTTGTCCTTTATCCAGCGGTAAACTGTTTTTTCGTTTACCTGAAGCAGTTCTACTATGTCTTTTATTTTTAAGTCCACAAAGCACTATTAATTGTGGGCTCAAAAGTAATATTTTTTCCCGACTTGCACAAAGATCAGATAATACTTCCGCAAAAGTCCGCTAATGTCCTGACGATAGTTTATGGATAGGCATCCCACAAAGCGATTGCGTAAGCGCCCGCGCCAAATCCAACCATCGGCACTGCTCCATCGTAGAAAGATGTTTTCTTATCATATAATTCCGGAATCAAATTGTAGTTCAGCGCAGCTTGATCGGTAACCCAGTTGACCAAATGCCGCGCGCCTTTTTGATCGCCGAATCTATGCATTGCTGAAGCCGCGCGTAAGTCCAGCAGAATCCATTCGGCGGTTTCATACCAATCGCCTTTGTTAATACGCGAAAAGCCATGTATTCCGCCTTGGACTCCTAAAATCTTTTTATACTCTTTGAGCTGAGAATGAAAAAAGTTTTTGTTCTTGAATAATCCGAAACCAAAAGCTTCAAAAGTACCACCGTCAAAATAATCATAAGCACTCGAATCAGACGCTTCAACATTTCCTTTGATGAATTTATTATTGACGACCAATTCTTTGCTTATTCCTCCAAGTAATCTTTCATAAGCATTATAATACTTTCCCGCATCGCCAATTTTCAGTTGCGAAGAAAGTTCTGCAAAATCTCTTAGTCCTGCGGCGCAAGCAATTGAAGTGTAGGCAAATTGTTTTCCAGGAAGATGCCTCTCCCACGGACCGGAATCAATTCTAATTACATTATTAGTATCGATACAATGTATAATCGGATCCGCAACTTTTGAAGAAAGCAGTTCATAATTTTTTTTAAAAAATGCCGAATCGCCGCTGCGATGTACATAATCGCAAAGTGCAATTAGAGAAAGACCGAAGCCGTCCAGTTCAATGTTCGGACCATCATCGTTATAATCCGATTCTTCTTTCCCGTCGCCAAAATAACGGCAGACAGAAATTTGGTACGGCACCCCAACTCCATAATCTTTACCGTCCTTAAAAATAAAATGCTCATAATGATTCGACTCGGTATGAAGCATGAAAGAAAGAACGCGCTGCGCTTCATCAAATAAGCCGAGCCTGTTCAATCCTAAAATCGAATAACATCCGTCGCGAACCCAGGCAATATTCCATCCGCCTGGTGGGAGTGAAGCGAGAATTTGTCCGCGTGATTTTTTAAAAACTCCTTGAGGTGGAATCTGCGCCATTTTTAAAACAGAAATTGACTGCTCTAATAAAGCGCGCTGCTTGGCGGAAATTCCCTTAGGCATCTTTGCATGCGCAAAAATTTTCTTCATGTATTTTATTTCTTGATTCAATAAATCGCCGTTGCTTGCAATCAATCTTGATTTGGCTTTCTCGATTATTTGATCATCAGTTTGCAGCGAATCAGTATAACTCAACAAAAAATATTTCTCAGCCTGATTATCAGGTCTTTTAAATTCAACCGAGTCAACCAGTACCCTCGTTTTCTGCAAAAGATAATTCAAAGAGCATTTATCCACTTTTGATTTCTTGCCTCGAACATCGATATAGAAAACTTTATCTTCGTTAGTGAAGGAAGCAAAGTAATTCACTTCAACATAAGGATATTTAACTGTGATTACATGCGTGTTGTCTTTATAATATGTCCCCAATGGTTTTGAATTTATTGTAAGAGAAACCATTCTTAAAAATGGATGAACATAATTTGCGGAATCATAAGCTTTAAAAATAAACGGGCTGATATTTTCAATTTGTTCGCGCCGCGCATCATAAACAGCAGCGATTAATCCATTCGTCGTGACAAGCTGGTAAAAAGATTTCTTCGGACCGCGCGGAGGATTAAATTCTTTCTGATAATCACTTTCATCATAAATTCCGACCGGACCATAAACAATTCCTCCCGGACCGCCCATATCAAAAACACGGACAGCAAGAACATTATCTTTTCTTAATAGCTTTGTCGAGACTTTATAAAACCTCATCTTGTCGTAGGCGGTAACAGGGTGCGGCGGGAAAATTCCCATTCCGCCAATGCGAACTCCGTTTAGATATGATTCATCAGCATCGTCAATCTTTCCAAGTATTATGTATGCACTGTCGCCGCTGAATTTCTTTTTTAAAGTGAAATGCACCCGGTACCATGCAATTCCATCGTAGCCATCGAAGCCTTGATTTTCCCAATAATCCGGAACATTAATTAATGTCCATGAATTATCATTGAAGTTAGGATTTTTATATTCGGGGTTATCACCAGTTGTAAAATGCCAGCGCTCTGGAAGTAAAATAGTTTGTGAAAAACATTTCGCATTAAAAAAGACTAAAAAATATAAAAGAGCAATCTTCAAAAATTTCATAGTTAATTCCTTTCTTCGAAACCAAGTATAGAATTGATCAATCTTAGATTATAAAATATAAACTAACCGGTGGACGAGAGCAAAAAAAATTACCTAATAATGAAAAATTATTGCGGCACTTCAGATTTTTTCTGCATATAGACATCATACCACCCTGCATACAGAGGCTCATATGGAAAAGCATAAATTCTTCCACCGAAACCGATCAATCTAATTGTAACCGTGTTGAACTGATAAATAGGAATTGAATTATAAACGTTCTTGTTAATCTCAACTCCATATTTGAGTGCGAGGTCGGCAATATATGATTTAAGTTTTTTGTCGAACTCAATATTTTTAATCACTTCCTTCAGTTCATCTTTAATTTGAACGAATGATGTATCTTTATCTACGTCGTCATTTTGAACATCCAATAATTTCAACAGCGCGTAGCCATCGCTAAGTTTAACCGGACCGTAAACTTCTCCGGCTTTCATATTCTTAACAATCTTTTTGATCTCTCCGATTGTGCCCTTTTGCGTCGGCGGCAAATAACCAAGATAACCGCCTCTCTCACGCAGTGAATCAACTGTAGAATATTTTTCAGAAACTGTCTCAAACGCGGCGTGCTTATTCAATTCATCTAACGCTTTCTGTATCTTCTCCAGGCTGTCAACAAGAATTTCCTGCACATCAAATCTTTCCTCTGGAAACATGATCTTGTGATTCTTTGAGTAAAATTCATAAGCATCTGCATCGCTTATCTTAATCGAGTCTTGAATTTTTTTCATCAATCTTTGAGAAAGATAATAATCCTCCCAAAGGTCCAAATCATTTCTAACCGATGGTTCTTTTTCCAGATTTTGCCGCAGACCTTCACGTGCCAGCAACTCGCTTTCAAGATAATTCTTCACATAACTATTAAAAGCTTTCGCAACGGTTTGATAATCCGTTTTATCAACTCTAAAACCGTTTATCTTTAATTGATCTAAAAACTGCTTAACTGTTTCCGGACTCTGTTTGTATTTAATAAAATATGATCCCAACACTTCAGCACCAAGCGAATCTTCTATCCTGCTGAAATCTTCATTGACTAAATAATAATATTTCGGTTTGTCATCTTTCTTATAACTCTCCTGTCTTGTATGAAGATACTTCTGCATTTGATTTAATATTTTTGTAAACAGAGCGCGGTCAACGTTAATCTGAAATTTCTGTAAAAAATTATTTAGATAATCGTCTTCCAATGCTGCCGCTTGTCTTTTTTCAATTGTCTGCTTTATCTTAATTAAGTTATCCGGAGTGTTGAAGTAAGGCTGATCAACGATTTTTTCCAACTTAAAAATATACCATCGGTAGCCGGTATAAATCGGTTTGGTAAACTGCCCGACTTTCAAATTATAAACAGCATCCTCCACATTTTCGTCAAGCGTTCCGAAGGTTATTGTTCCGGGAGTTCTTTGTTCTGCTGCTTCCGGTCTTCCGGCAATCAATGAATCGATCGGTACTCCATTTTTAAGATCGGAATACAATTTCTGAATTTCATTAATGTCCTCCGAATATAAATACTTCATCACCAGAAGTTTCTTCATTCTTTCTTTAGCTTCAGAAATTTCTTTTTGAGTTACTTTAACTTTGGCGGAGATTTCTTTTTTATACAAGGCGTCTCTTACAAAAAGTCTCCCCATGTATGTCAGCATGTTTTGAATGAACTGTGTTGTATCCTGCTTTAATTCTTTTGCTTTTTGAGCAAGAAGTTTTTCCGCCAGCAAAGTATAAAGGTATTCTTTTTTAACCAGTGCTGTATCGAGCGACTCCGTGGATCGCGGATGCGGGCTGAAGTCAAATCGTTCGCGGAATTCTCTCGCAGTTATTTTGATGCCGCCCGCTTTTGCAACAACATCACTACCGGAAAGATTTTCTGTTTGACTAAGAACAGGAAAAGATAAAATCATAAAAAAGATAACGGCAAGCAGCGACTTCATAATTATTTCTTAAGTTCAAAAGAAGTTTTCAAATAATCATCGGAATTTTTCCCGATCATTACATCGTAAATTCCCGGCTCGACAACTTTCTTCATATCAATATTGTAGAAAGCAAGCATCTTCGGTTTGATCACGAACTTAACAATTTTCGATTCCCCGGGCTGAAGATAAATTCTTTTAAATCCTTTCAACTCCTTTACCGGCGGAGTAACATCGGCGTAGTGATCATGCGTGTAAAGCTGAACAATTTCATGTCCGGCAATACTTCCGCTGTTTGTAATTTTTATTGAAGCGATCAATGAATCTTTTTCAGAAATATTTTTTTTGTCGATTGTAAAATCCGAATAAGAAAAATTCGTGTAGCTCAATCCGTAGCCGAAAGGATAAAGCGGAGTAACAGGGCAATCGAGATATTTGGAAGTGTAATGATCGGTCGGAGAAGGCGGTCTGCCGGTATTCATGTGGTTGTAAAAAATCGGAATCTGCCCAACCGCCCGCGGAAAAGTCGCGGTTAATTTTCCGGAGGGATTGTAATCGCCGAACAAAACATCCGCAATAGCATTTCCAGTTTGATTTCCTAAAAACCATGTTTCTAAAATCGCAGGAACGTTCTCGGCTTCCCAATTAATTGTCAATGGTCTTCCGTTCATTAAAACGACAATTACAGGCTTACCGGTTTTATAAATTTCTTTTATTAGATCTTCTTGAACTCCGGGAATATCAATAAAAGCACGGCTGGAAGCTTCTCCGCTCATGTCTCGCGATTCGCCAACGACTAAAACCACGACATCAGATTCTTTAACTGCGTTTATTGCCTCTCCAAATTCTGCGCGGCTTGAATCTTGGAAGTCGCAGCCTTTTACGTAATTTATTTTTGTCTTAGGCGAAATTTTATTTTTTATTCCTTCAAGAACCGTTACGACATTTTTAGGAATTCCATCCGGCGCCCACGGACCGATCAGATCGTCTTGATCGTCCGCGAGCGGACCGATTAACGCAATTGATTGAATATCTTTTTTCAATGGAAGAACATTTTTCTCATTCTTCAAAAGCACAATTGATTCATCAGCAAGCTGCCGCGCAATTTTATTTCTATCTTCCTGCGAAGGTAAATTTTTTCTGAAGAAATCGGCATCAACATAGGGATGATCGAACAAGCCGAGTTCATATTTCAATCTCAGCACTCTCCGCACCGAACGGTCAATTAGTTTTTCCGGTACGATGTGGTTCTTAACTAAGCTTTCAAGATACGGCGCGTAAATGTCTCCGGTTATCGTGTCGCCCGCAAGATCAACATCCACACCGGCAGTTATTCCAACGCGCGCGGCATCGGATTTATCTTTCGCAACTCCATGATTTACAAGTTCACCGATTGAGTTGTAATCGCTGATAACTACGCCTTTAAATTTCCACTCGTCTCTTAAAATTTTTGTTAAGGTAAAATAATTCCCCGAAGCGGGCACGCCGTTAAGATCGTTGAATGCGCTCATGATCGATCCCGCACCGGTATTAACAGCCGCGTGGAAAGGCGGAAGATAAATTTCACGCAGCGTTCTAATCGAAATATCAACCGTGTTATAATCTCTTCCAGCTTGGGCAGCACCGTAAGCCACGTAGTGTTTTGCCGTCGCCGAAATCGATCCTTCATCGCTTAAAGATTTTCCTTGATATCCTTTTACGTAAGCCGCCGCCATAATACTTCCGAGGTAAGGATCTTCGCCGGCTCCTTCAACAATTCTTCCCCACCGCGGATCGCGAGCAATATCAACCATCGGCGCGAACGTCCAGTTCAAACCGTCGGATGATGCTTCCAGCGCCGCTATTCTTGCGGCTTTGGTTACCAGTGCCGGATCCCAGCTGCATGACTGTGCAAGCGGAACAGGAAAGATTGTATGATAACCGTGTATAACATCTGCAGCAAAAGCTAAAGGAATATGAAGGCGCGATTGCTCAACAGCAATTTTTTGCAAACTGTCTCTTACCTGACGTCCCGGATTTCCCATCATTCCGAATTTGCCTTCTTTAATCATTACTCCGGTTTCAGAATTGACTTCAGTCTTTCTAACAAGTTGTCCGATCTTTTCTTCCAAAGTCATTTTAGAAAGAAGCTCGTCAACTTTCTTCTCGATAACCGGATCTTCGTTTAAGTATGATTTCTGCTGTGCAAAATTCTGAAATGAAAAAAAGCAAATTATTAAAAGCGTGAAGGAAAAAATTTTTAACCGCATCATTTCACCTTTCTGAATCCTAAAACTTTTAACCCTTTTTTAATGATCGGATCGCGCATCATATATTTCCATACTAATCTCGATCTGAAATTTTCAAGCATCAAAACCAGCGGACCTTCGTCAATTCCAAGATCATCTTTATCAAACCAGTTGGCAGTTAAGTTAAAGGCATCGACAAAACCATACTCGCCCCAGATGCCTTTGTCATTATACTTATCATAAAAATTCATCAGCGTTGGAATTACAACTTCCGGCGCAAATACAATCGAGCATCCTGCCGCATACGGCGCTATTGTTCCGTCATCAAAATAATTATACTGCGGACCGGAAGTCCCTCTTCCGGCGTAGCCGTTAAATTTTTTGTCATCAAAATTATAGCTATCACCCGGACCGTCACAAGCAGTTATTCCCCAAGTCAAAGAATCGTAACCTTTCCAGCCATGCGGATTTTCAATCGCATATAATCTTTGCGTTAAAGTAGCTCGTCTCGAATTCTCAAAATAATCAATTCCTTTCTCGCGCATATATTTGTCGGCAATTCCTCTTAAATCAATAAACAGATTTGTAAATTGATGACCGAACAGCGGGGGAAAAACAACGTGAGCCAGACCTTTGTAAGGCTCCTGCCATTCAAAAGTTCTTGTCCAGGTTTCATAACCTTTGTCCGCATTCTTCATTCCATCGCCGGCGGCAATTACAAACATAATTTGTGCTTCGTTGTATCCTTTCCAGCCGTCTTTCGACATTCCGCGCTCAGGTTCCCAGCCCATTGCAATATCGTAAGGAAATTTGCTGTCGCCCGGTAAAGTGAAAAACTTCCAGTCAACTCTTTCCAAAATTGCGGCGGCTTTTTCACGGATTTCTTTTTCTATTTTAGAATTTTTGTTGAAGTATTGTCGTGAAAAAATTATTCCCGCCAAAAGCAAACCGGTATCGATTGAAGAAAGCTCGCAGTTCCAGTAACGCAAACCGGTTTTCATATCAAGAAAGTGATAATAAAATCCTTTGTAGCCTGTTGATACCGCATCAGGACTTTGTCTGCTGTTCAAGAAAAAATTTAGAGTGTTTAAAGTTCTTTCCGCCGCGTCCTTTCTTGTAATCCAATCGCGCTCCGCTCCGACGGCATAAGCAGGCAGAGCGAATCCCACAGCGGCAATGCTTGCCGGTGAATCTTTTGTTGAACGGTCTTTGACCAATCCGTTTTCGCGATTCGATTCGCCGATGAAATATAGAAATGTCTTGTGCTCAAGTTTATCGAGGAAAGTGGACTCCGATTTCGTGAGTTTATAGTTATTATATAGATTTTTAATCTCTATGTTGTTCTGGCAAAATGTACATGCCGCAAATGAAAGAAAGCTCAAAAGAACAATGAAGTTTTTTTTTAACATAATAATCCTGCAATATTTTTTTTCTACCTCAAGTTCTGTTTAATTAAAAAGAGAAAGCAATTGAAATATTAAGTAATACTAAATTAAAATCCAATGCCGACTGTGAATCTATTCACTTTAAGCAGACGACCATAATCAGCCCAGGCATAATCGAAGCGTAATGTGTATCCTTCTGCAAATGTATAATTTACTCCGGCGCCAAATTCTAATCCGCCTTCAGAATGAGGCAAAAACAAATTACGGTAGCCTCCTCTTATAGAAAAATCTTTCATCAATACAAGTTCTGCACCTGCATTCATACTTTCATTATTATCATTTGGATGAAGTGCATCAACTGCAAAAATTATTTTGTTGTTATCATCAAACTTATACGGGCAAGAAATGCCAATCCTGAATAGCGTGGGAAGTGGATATGCATCAGTTCGTAGTTCAGCCGGAAGCTGGTCGTTGCCGCCGTGCTTTGTCGGATCCTGGTTATAATCTACATACAAATCTCTTCCACTATAGCTTGCTCGTGGTCCAAAATTTAACAAGCTTGCACCAATCGTTAGACCGCCTTCTTCAACCTGATATTGCACCCCAAGATTTATTCCGAAATCAGTAAGATTATCATGCCAAATAGTTTCCTGAATATAGTTTATAATAGCACCCACAGACACACGATCAGTAAGCATTAATCCGTAGCCAACTCCAAGTGCAAAGTCCTGGACACTATAATATTCTCCCGTTCCTAAAGGTTGGTCAACAGTACGAACAGCGATGTCACCAGAATTCATTGATGTTGCTTGAAGAGAAAAAGTTCCTAACTTTTCTACTTTTATTCCAATCGCGGCATAATTATAAGTTATACCAGCCAGCCATTGGGAATAAGTGAACTGCGCATCTGTCTCGGTTAAGCGTCCCATACTTGCAGGATTATAATAAATTGCTGAAGCCTCGCCAAATAGTGCTGTTCCGCCATTTCCCATACCCGAGACACGTGAACTCGGATCAATTTTCAAAAATTGAGCTATGGTAGTGGCAACTTTGCTTTGAGCTTTTGTTGGAATCTGCAAAGCCGTAATTACAAATATCATCATTAAAAATTTATTTGCCGTATATATTTTTTTCATATTAAAAATACCGTAAGTTTATTTTACTATTGCAAATTTTCCAATATAGGAGCCGACATTCGGTGCGTCAATATGAAATATGTAAAGCCCTGGAGCAATTTCTAAATTGTCTCTAGATCTTAAATCCCAGGGTTCATATCCTTGCAGTCCGTTATGATATATGGTTTGTACCAATTCTCCGTTAACAGTGTAAATTCTTATCGTACAAGTTTGCGGAAGTCCGCGGAATTCAATTCTTCTTTCACCTCTTCCAGAAACAGCAAATCTCTGCGGTTCAAAACTAGCCTGACCGATATAGGGATTAGGGACAACATAAGGCTGGCTGAATTGCTGTTTAGCTTCTTGTTGATTAATCTTTTGTGCAGATGTTACAAATGTGAATCCATCGCTATTAGAATAAGGAACATTTAATAAAAGATTGTAAATATCTCCATTCCCTGGCGGTTGAATTGCAGCGCTGTGCATTGCAGCAGTATCCACTTGAATCTGCCAAGTCGGCAATAACTTAGTTGGCGCAGAATTGCTTGCCGTTAATACTTGGATATAATCAGTAGGTCCGTAAAAATTCCCTGACTGAGATACATTTCTAAAACGAAATTTTAGTTTAATATCACCGGCAGGATCTTTAGCAACCACTTTAAATTTTACTTGCTGGGATGGCATTCCAATCCCCGCCACCGTTGTATCTAATACTTGATCACTAAAAATAATTTGTAGATTATCCGGATAAGCCTTCCTTCTTAATTGGATAGGGAGTGAATTAGCATATATCGCAGCCAGCTTTAAATTGGTTTTACTAGCAGAAGTAAATCCTGAATTTACTGAATCAACAGTTACCACTGGCGGAGTAGAAATAATTGGCAGTAACCCGTCGGCAACCGGACCAGTTCCTAAGCCGTCAAGGTCGTATCCATAGTTAAATAAAGTATCGCCAAGAGTCTGATCAACTAATGAATAATAGTTTGCTCTTACCGAATCGGCGGAATTATAAAAAACTATTTTATATGTATGGTTATCAGGAACGATTGCCGGGTTTTTCACCTGAACACTTACGCTGCCAACACCTGTTCCAGCAACATGCTGTAATTGATAAACCTGAGCAGGATTATATCCAAGAGATAATGCGTTAGGCACTACAGTTACAACATTCTTAGGAAGAATTGTTCCTCCTCTTAATGTTTGGCTTACAGTTATAGGGTTTTCAGAAGGATATATGAAAAGAGAATCGATACCTGTGTTGTATGCTGTTACAGCATAATAATAAGTCTGCCCGTCAGTAACCGTTGTATCTGTGAACGTGTGTGATAAACCTGTATCATCACCTAAATAATAAGCTACTCCTTCAACTGTAAGATTTGAAAATCCGGCAATACCATCTTTCAAATCAAATTGAGCAATAGGTTTGCCGTTTCCGATAGGTCCCGTTCCGGTTGCAGTAGTTATTACTTTTGGATCAAGAAAAGTTGGATCGGTGCTGCGATAAATTTTATATCCTTCAAAATCATCTAAACCTGTAATAGGATTAATTGCTTGCTCTGCCGCGTTGTCCCAAGTTAAAGTAACGTAATGGTCGCCTGCAAAAGCGTGCAGAGTAGGTAATGGAGGCGGAACGGCGAATTTATAATTACCTTTATAAATTTGAGCAATGATTCTGATTGTAGATTCCAATTCTCTTAAATTAGCACCCCAGCCAAGTGCCAGACTAAATCTTTCACTAACACCTGCCGGTAATATAAATGGACCAGAAGCAAATAAGAACGCTATGTTATAATTTTGAACTAGCGGACTATCAAAAGAAGAATCGGGGCTTGTGAACTGCGCATATAGACGCTGGGGCCAATGATGTCCATCGTCAAAAAATACGATGTTGTCTACCGGACCGATGCCATCACCGGCGGCTATTCTATTAAATTTAAATCCTGTTAATCCAATCATATCCGATTCATCAATGTCGGTCTTATCAAAATTAGGTTCACCTTCAGTTGGTATGCCGTCACCTTCGCCTTGATCATGGGTGCCGAAAACTCCATCAGCGCCGGTATCACAATATCGAGCAACCCAATTCATATTTTCGTCTCCGGTCCACCAGATGCCTGCAATATAAGCCGGTCTTTGCGTAATTGGTCCGTAGTATGCTTCAAACTTTGGTATATTATATTTTTCAGGATGGCTTTTTATCCAATTCATAATGTTGGTCTGCCCTATAATTTCTTGTCCAGGACCGCTTGTACGGCTTTCATCCGTAATACCGTCATTATCATTATCAATTCCGTCATAAGGATTTCCTGGAGTTTCAAGATATGAATAGCCTAAATATCCTGTAGGACCTCTCATACCAATTCCGTGATTCTCCCAGTTATAAACAATATTAATTCCAATATCTTTAGTATAGTAGGCGCTGTTATCGTCGTTTGGAATAATACCATTTGGCGCATAACCTTCGCCGCCCACCCCAGTATCATTATAAATTCCAAAAATTACATCGTTGTTATAATTTGTAGTACCTTCATTAAAAATATCGTAGTGTGAAAATATTACATTCTCAGCCTGAATATTTGACCATTGAAAATTTCTTTGCTCTACTCTTAGTGCTAAACCTCTTCTTGTTAAATCGCGGCTGTCAGGATAGAAATCCCATGCGTCATAATATTGATCATCATAAACATAATATGTTTCTTCATCTGCAACTATCGCCTTTCCAAAATATCCATCCCATGAACCCGGCCATCCAGGATCAGTAGGGTCATCCATCTTATCTATCCAGTAATCAGGCCATGTTCTCGGGTCGTTGCTGATAGCAGGTGCGCGTCCTACATTTATTGTAGGATCGGGTTGAAAAAATCCCACCCACTTACCGCCCCAATTATATGGAGGTCTTGGCTCATACCGCATAACTCTATTTGTATAATAAGGGCTTTGTCCTTGTCTCTCTCTGTAGCCTGTTTCCATTATATAAGCCGGGGTACCGTTTCTTTGTATAACTTTTGCAAGAACGTAAGGCGTATAACCGTCGCTGTTATTCTGCCCTGAACCTTTCGGAACTTCAATTGAATGAAAAGAAGTAACATCAACATTAATAGGATCAGGAGGATAATCTCCAACCATACCGTAGTTGTAATATACAGTTCTAATATTATTTGCATCGAGAGTTCCTTCTCGTTCGGCACCCGAAGTCCCTCTTAATGAGTCGGGCACAACCGGCAGTAGTTGAGCAAAAATTTTATTGGAGAATAAGATCAAAAAAATCACAAATAATATTATTTCTAATGAGAACAGTTTTTTCATATGATTCAAATATTTTATTAGTTGATTAACTTATCCTTATTTAGAATTAAAAGATATTCCTATTTCAATTCTTCTTGGTTCATAGAATCTAGACGGATTAATTAACTGTGCCATATCTTGCGCAGGCGTAAGTGAATAATCGGGACTTCCGGTACCGGCAAATATAAAACCGTTAACAAAATCTTGATTAAATAAATTATAAACATGCGCGAACACACTTAATTCAAGCGAACCTAATTTGAAAAATTTTTCAGCGCGCAGATCGACAAGAACATAGCCCGGCTTTATGCCTGAATTTGTTTCGAGATTAGCTGTAAAGCTCGCAGGACCTATTTGAGGTGTATAAGGTTCACCGCTGCCGTATTTAATAATAGTGCTGATGGAAAGCTGATCAGGCAAATAATAAATAGCCTCAAGGTTTAAAGTATGCCTTTGGTCCCAGTTAAAAGGGATATTTCGCGGTCGCGGATCTTCTCCGGCAGCAGCTCGTGTTGCGGTTTCTCTTGGATCGCTTGAATTTCCATAAGCGAATTGCAGTGTGTAATCGAGACTGGCGCTTAATGGACCTATACTTCTCTGGTCTAATGATACTGTAATGCCGTATACGTTGCCAAAGTCCACATTGGTTAATCTTGCATATGAAGCCGCAGTATATGTACTGATGAACTCAGTACCTAATAAGTCTCGTATATCTTTACTGAAAAATGTAAGCTGCGCTCCTAAGTTTTGAGTTAACGCCTGTTTCAATCCTACTTCATATTGAACCGTAAGCTGAGGCTTTAAGTCAGGATTTCCTAGGACTCCATAATCAATTCCACCTGCTTGCAATTGATCGAGCACAAGATAGTTTGAGTTATTATACAGATCGCCCAACCCGGGCATTTGATAAAAATGTCCATAAGAAAAATAAATTGAAGCCGTCGATGTAAGCGGAAAGCTTAATCCGATCCTTGGCGCTAATGAACTTTTTATTGTAGTTCTTTTTAGATGAGATAAGGGAGAACCTTGAATTGAATTAGCTGGATTTTGCAAATCACTCGGGACGTAAGCGTTGGCATCAAATATTTCAAATCTTAATCCGCCTCTTACTACAAGATCGCCGAGTTCTACTCTATCTTGCAAGTAAGCAACTCCCTGTCTCGGATAATATGTTTCTACTTTTGGCAGTTTAGGATCGGTGCTGTAACGCGGCAGTAAAACCTGCACGCCGTTTACAATAGTTTGGCTTAAGAACCCGGGGCTTCCAAAAGAAATTTTTGATAAGTCTCCTTCCAAACCTGCTTCAATCAAGTTAGCTCTATCAGCCTGCCAGCTGTAATCTAATTTACCAATACCTTCATCAGTCTTTTGAATAAATCTTGTAAGATCTACACCTTGAAGATAAGCGCCATATTCGTAACCGGAACCGCCATCGCTTTGCGGCACGCCAGCCTGAAAATAGCGCGGATCGTAAACGCTCGGATATTTATAATTGCTGTAATCAAAATAGTTGTATCTAAAATTTAATTTATAAAACATCTGCTCTGTAATTGTTTGCGTAATATCTAAACCTTGTGTAATAGACATAGTTGTTTGAGTTGGAATGCCGTCAGGCAGCAATCTAAAATTATTGTCATAAGTAGTTTCGTCAAAGCTATTAAGAATGGCGACGTAACTCAATTGAATTTTAGATAATGATCTGTTTGATATTTTAAATTGACCGCTCCACTCATGATGAGTCTGCATCGGTACTAATTTATTATCGCCGGTCGGTCTAAAAATCTTTTTTTCAAAATTGCTTGTGTCGGTAGGTAGGAATTTTCTATCGCCAAACAGCCAGCCATCATTTAAGTATCTTCTTGCGCTTATGAAGAAAGTTGTTTTGTTAAAATAAGCCGGTCCGCTTAATGTTAATTGATAATTCTGAATTTGTGTTGGTCGAACTTTATTTAAGTATGGGTATCTTGTCCCATCGGTAGTATAATAATCGCCATAATAAACTTCCCCCGAATACTGGAAATCTTCTGTTCCTGAACGCAAAACCGCATTGACCACTCCGCTCATTGCCTGACCATACTTCGCATCAAATGTTCCGCTGATAACCTGAACTTCCTGCAAAACGGATTTATCAAGTTGTAGTGTAGATGAATTATCATATGGATTATTAACCGTGACGCCGTCGACTTGATATTGAACTTCGCCTATTCTGCCGCCTCGAAAATGCCCGTCCACTACTCCGGCTTGAAGATTTACAATATCATTTAAACTTTGGACAGGAAGATTTTGAATTTCTTCTTTACTTACCGAAACCACTGAGCTTGTTTGATTAAATTCTACAATAGGTTTTTTTGCTACGACAGTTATTGTTTTGCTCTCTATAGTTTTTTCATTCAGCGTAACATTTATCTCTGTAGTTTGATCCGGTATTATTCTTATATCCTTCACGATTTGGGTTTGATAGCCTACATATCTATACTCAGCACTGTAAGTTCCTGTTCTGATATTTAAAATAACATAATAGCCGTCGAGGTCAGCCGTCGTACCAATAGAAGTTCCTTGTATTAGAATATTAGCGCCAACTAACGGCTCGCCCTTGGAATCTACAATTCTCCCTTTTAGCTTGCCAGTTGTTTGAGGAAAAATCGAATACCATGATAAAAGAACTAAAGCAAAAATTTTAAAGATTGAGTAAAAGACTTTTATTTTTTCGCGCTCCTTATCAAACATAATTTATTCCAGAAAAAATTTATAATAATAAAGTGAGGCTCATCCTAATTCCAGGATGAGTCTCACAACTTTCAAGCAAATGTTACTTAAGCAAAAGCATTTTTGCAGTTTTGCTAAGGTAATTCTGACCGTTATTTGATGTCTTTAAAGATAGTCTATAGAAATAAACACCGGAAGCCAATCTGTTAGCATTGAAATTATATACGTGAATTCCAGATGTTTGATGATATAGATTTACTTTTGAAACCAGCTGACCGAGAGTGTTGTATATTGATAATTCAACTTCTCCGGTTTTTGGTATTGAATAACTAATAGTAGTAGATGGATTGAATGGGTTTGGATAATTACCATACACTATCAAATTATCCGGAATGATTTTATTATTACCAGAGTTAACAGCAGTTAATACATTCGGATCCATATACATCCATGCAGTTGGTCCTGCACCTTTATTTTCTTTAAAGAACCATGTACGAGTGCCGTAGTCATTAGCAGGATTATCAAAAACGTCTGCGTCAAGGACATCAACACCGCCGAATAATAAATGATCTCCTAATCCGTTTGGATAGCCAAGTTTTGAAAGATCAATTTTTAATTCTACCGTATAGCCGGTATCAATATCGGTATTGTTATTAACCGTGCCGTGTACCTGCATACCTAAGGTTGCAATACCTTGCTTTACAAGCGTATCAAGATCTTCATCAGCTTGCGGGTTGCCGCTCGAATCAAAATCAGCTAATAAATTTAAGAACTGCATAACATGATCCGAGTTAATTGAATCTCTCAATCCAAGAACAAAACGAACGCCGTCCTTTTGATCTTGATTTGTGGCGCCGCCTTCAATTAATTGATCGGCTACGTTCGCACCTAAATATAAATAATTGCCCTTAAAAAACATTTTAATAGTAGCATCTGCCGGGTCCAATACCTGTGGAAGCGGTGTAGTTTGAGGGTTAGAAGTACTTACTTCATACCATGCGCTCATTTTACCACCAAGACCCGGGTAACTTCTCATATTAGTCGTGTCGCCGTATTTAATTTTAAATGAGTATGCACCGTTCCATACGGCTTCGTTTAAGTTACCGTCAATAACCGGGTCCGGTTCGTTTTGACCATTCGGAACCACAGCATCAGGCGGAATTTCAGGAGCAGGTCCTGAATTAACTGTAACATCCGGGCGAATATAAATTCTGCCGGCGTTTTCACCCTGGTCGCTCCAGGGATGCTGCCACCAGGCTTTGCCAACAGTTCTTCTTGCGGGATCGGGCTGCCAATACCAATCAACGTCAACTATTTGAATGTTTGTACCGACAATATCGCCATTAGTTTGATTTGTATTGTAACCTAAAGAGTCAAGATTAATTTCCATTTCAAAAATATAACCGGTATCCGGTGAACTATCATCATTGGAAGTACCTTGAATCGTATATCCCATATTCCAGCCCATAGCTTTAATAGCCGAGTCGGTCAACTGATCTTGGTATGGACCCATGTAACCATATCTTGGTCCAGCACCTTTGCCTCTGCCGCCTGTATAGCTTGTTGAAGTATCTGTGAATAAAAATGATGGGAATATTTCTTTACGTCCCACTGGGATAGATCGAACATCTTTAACATTCATCAAAACACCATCCCACCATGCGGGACCAGGCCAATCATGTCCGCCGATAGAAGAATCGGGAATAATGAAAGCAATGTAAAGATTATTATTTTGTGCAAGGAACTTAACTGTTGCACGGAGAGTATCATAATAACCATCCGGATTAGAATAACCATCCGTATTCCATCCGCTGGTTGGTAAGCCCGAGCTGACACCATAAGTAATATGAATAGAGTCAGCGAGCGCCCAAGAAGCTTCGTTAAGCTTGCCGTCCAAGACAATCGGCTCGGTTGTTTCTCTCGCCCAAACCGCATCCTGTCTTTTAGGAGCTTGCGCTTCCGTTAGAGGAGATAGGAAAGGAATCAATAGAACCAAAATGAACAAGTACCGTGTAAGATTGAACATATGTCCTCCTGATCGATTAGTTTATGTATTTATTTAGTTAGTTAATTAAGTGTTAAGAGAAATTTTATTAATCATATTTTTTTGCACCCGCATGATTCGCCAACGACTAACTTAGTTGGAAGAATTTCAACATACGGTTTGTTGTTTTTACTTT
Source organism: Bacteroidota bacterium (assembly GCA_021824565.1). Lineage (GTDB taxonomy): Bacteria > Bacteroidota > Ignavibacteria > Ignavibacteriales > Ignavibacteriaceae > FEN-1297. The sequence continues at coordinate 68,541 of JAKAKL010000083.1, forward strand.
GCATGATTTTCAACAAATAATTCACTGCTCTGCTGCCTAAGTCGGAGATTGGAACATGAACTGTTGTTATTCTTGGAATCAAAAACTGGCTCAGGTAAATATCATCAAAGCCGACAACGGCAACGTCTCCTGGAATATTAACGCCCATTTCCTCAGCGGCTTGATATGCGCCAATAGCCATCATATCATTCGCTATAAAAATTGCATCAGGTCTTTGTTTATGTCTAAATATTTTCTTAAAGCCTTCGTATCCGCCTTCAACCAAAAAATTCCCCGGGAGGATCAAATCAGGAATAATATTGTGCCCATAAATAGTCAGAGCTTTATAATAGCCTTTTGTTCTTTCTATTGCATCGTAGTTATCATCCGGACCTTTGATCAGTCCAATTTTTTTGTATTTGTGTTCCAGAATTAAATGTTCGACAATACCAAAAGCCCCTTCGTAATTATTTATCTTAAAGTTCACAATGTTTTTCAATTCGTCCCCGGCATTAATAAACACAATTGGTCTTTTGCTCTTTTTAATTATTTTCGCAACCATCTCATCAATTTGTGAAGCCATTAAGATAACGCCGTCTACTCTGCCGCTGCCCATGAATTCTACCAAAGTTTCCAAAAAATTTCTTTTGCTGTGCGAACTTGATACGATAACAAATCTATTTTGTTTATATGCTTCTTCATCAATGCCGTGAATAATGTCCATAAAGAATTCCCCAAATAAATCCGGTAATATAACGCCGATAGTATCGGTTGATTGTTTAGAAAGGCTTCGCGCAATAGGATTCGGGATATAATTAAGCTCATCGGCTATTTTCAGTATTTTTTGTTTCGTAGAAGATTTTACAGCCTCACCGTTGCTGTAAACTCTAGAAACAGTTGCCGTTGAATAACCTGATCTTTTAGCTACTTCCTTAATATCAACTTTCATCTTTGGTCTTAAAGCAAAATTAAACAAGAAAACAGTTTTGTAAACGTTTACATTCTTGATCTAAAAAAATTTCTCCATCATTTAATTTATTGTTAGCAACAAGAATTTTTTAGTTTAGCAACAGAATAAACTAGAGAAAAGAAAAAATATGTAAACGTTTACATTTGAAACTAATAAATGAAATTCAATTTGTCAAGTAAAATCTTCACAAAAGGGGAAAAAAATCTAAGAGTAAAAATTTCTTAAGAAAATGGTTATTAAGTTGAATTGTTAATAAGAGCCGGGATAACAAAAGTTATTTTTCCAGGACTTGTGCAAGCCCCTGCGGCAAGACATAGCCGGGTAAATCTTTTTTAATTTTTTTTATATAGATTTTCGCGCGGTCTAATTTATCGAATTGCATTTCATACAAAGCTCGGCGTGCAAGCATTGAGCCGACAAAGTTTTGAATATTGTTGGTGTATGTTGTCCCCGCAGCGGGAAAACTTATTTTGAAATTAGGATCAGCTGCAGGGACATAAGCATTTCCTTTTACGACTTTAAATAATAATAAATCCGGGACAAGAGTATATCCTTCGGGGAGAGTAAATTCACCGCGCTGCATCTCGTTTTCAAACAATTCAGGCGCAACATAAAAACTACGTTTGGCAATATTGGTTGCCACTAGATCGGTCATTATTTTTCTGTAAGTATATTCCAATAAGTTAGGATCGAATTTGCCCTTGCTTTCAAATGGAGCTACTGCATGAAGGAAATCGTTAACATCCTCCTTCATGCCGCTTAATAAAGCGGGATGGACAGTGTTAAGCTGATGATAATACCATGATCGTCTTAAAAGTTCTTTATCAACTACCGAAACGTCGCGTCTGTAATTTTCAACTAACTGGAAATAACACGAAGGCGAAACAAGGTAATCCCACTCGTAGGTAAAAATAATAGAGTGTTTATCGACGCTTCCCAAAACTGCTTTTGTATAATCCTCAAAAGTATAGACATCACTTTGATTGACAGCTTCATAATTAAAATACGCTTCGACAATAATAAAAACCGCGATAAGAAGCGAAGGTGTTAAATACGGATGCTTTTTAATTTTTTTTAAATAAGAAAGCAGTTGCAAAGAACCGAAGACTGAAAAAAATCCGAGTGAGACATATGCTAAAAGGAAATAAGAATCTATGTCATGAATATTATAATTAATTGAATATCCGATGGTAAACAAGAAAGTAATTAATAAGAAGATGAAAATTTTTCTTGCAATGAAAAAAGACGTAACCATTCCAACACCGGCAATAAACAAGCTTGCTAAGAATTCGCTTGGAATATTTGAGATAAAGTAGTTGAGCTGCTTTTCTGCCGAGTCGAAAGAACTGAAAAGCCAGACCTGGTATTGCTCACCGGAAACATGCCGGAATATTTTTGCAAGAGTTGTCGGGCTGCCCCAATCCATTACAGGGTTCTGCGAAGCCCGTATCGGCAGGTAAGAATAAATTAGAACAAGTACAGGAATAAAGATCGTCAGCATTAAAATAACTCTGATAAAACTTTTCTTATTAAAGCCGAACTTATCAAAGTATAAAAAAGCTACGCCAGGCAAAATGAAAAGCGTTGTCATGTGGTTTGAAAATCCGAGAGCCAAGGTAAAGGCAAAGACGAGCCAAGAGTTTAAATATTTTATTTTTTCAATGTTTTCGTTAGCGATAAACGCTTTTAATAAAAATAAAATTACAAGATTTATTAAGAAAAGCTGGAGAGAATAAACTTCAACAGAAGTGCCCTGCATCCAGTAAGTTTTATCAAAAGCCAGTATTAATCCTCCGAAGACAGCAGCTAATATTTTTTTATCATCAGGAATTATTTCGGTAATTGTTTTAGCCGGTTTGGCTGCATTTTCTTTTGATTTTTTCCCCTTCACTTTCTTAGGAGCTACTAATTTTTTTTTATTCTTAAATACATCAATATTATCTAACACTATTTTCGAAGAATAAACAAATACCATTATTCCAAGACTGCACCAAACCGCAGTAAGCAGATTCAACTGGTAAATTTTAGAAAAGCCAAACGGAATAAGCGAGAATAGATATCCAAGCATTGTAAACAGCGGGTAGCCGGTGGGATGGGCTATGCCGAGTGTAGTCTGCACGGTTGCAAGCTCTCCGGCATCAATTTCAACTACAGAAGGAGCAAGGGTAGTTAAATACACCATGAATACAAAAAGCCCGGTTAGAACAGCGTAATACTTTCTTAAAAATTTCAGCAATTATCAGCTCACATGTTTTTCAAAAAAAGAATTATTCTCTTTAATAGTTTTGGAAATAAAAAGCTGCAAATGATTTGCACTGCTAAAATCAGTTTGTTTAGCCAAAATATCAAGCTTATTTTTTTCAAGTGATAAGATTGATGTAGTTACATTAAAAACCGCATGATTAAGCAACTGAATCTTCTTTAAAAAAAGATAATTTGATTTTATTTTTTCCGCTTCTTCTTTATTCAAAGTATTTTTTGATAGAATAGAAATTATCTGCAGAGTATTTTTGCCATAACAATCTAAAAATAATTCTTTACTCTGAAGCAGAAAGTATTGCAGAGTAAACTCAATGTCTGAAAGACCGCCGCGGCTTCTTTTTATGTGAATAAGGTTGGCGACTGAAGATATATCTTTCGGGTAAAGCTTTTTGCGCATATCCATGACATCATTTTTTATCTTCGCTTTATCTTCCTTTGAAATCCTGTCTGCCGCAGCTTCGACGAACTCATCAAAGCATTTTTCATTGCCCGCGATAAAATTTAATTTACAAAGCGACTGCATCTCCCAGGTCCTAGCTCGCTCTGTAATATATTTTTTATACGCGTTCAAATCCCAGACAAGCTGGCTGTTTTTCCCTTCCGGTCTCAAGCGGCAATCAACGTCAAACGGTTTCAGATTTTCTTTAATAAAGTTCAGCAGATCCTGAAAATCTTTTTGAATGCTTAATTTTTTTTCTAAATCTTTCACGGCAAATATTAAATCAATATCAGACGAAGAGGTCATCTCGCAAGAGCCGAGACTGCCTAGCGCAGCGATAAAATATTCCAATCCTTTTCCTTTTTTCTTTAAAAAGTCGTTCGCCATTTGCTTTATTTTTGCAAGAATAACTTCTGAAAGTATTTCTGAAAAAGTTTCTGCAGGAATAAGCTTGAGTGAGAATTGTACCGATAAAAGGAATAATACTTTCTTAACGGAAAAAGCAATCATACTTTCCAGAGAAATATTGGTAAAGACTTTTCTTGTTAAAAGGAATTCGCCTAGATCATTATCCTCGGCGAAAAGATCGATGCCTTTTTGAGAAAACTCGCACAGCCGGAGAAAAGACCGGAAGAAAATTTTATCGCTAAATTCCTTGTACCATATCGAAGGAAAGTTTGAAGACCTGATAACACGGGAAAAGTTCTGCAGCACGCGGTCCGGATCGCTTGAATGAATTAGGTAAGATTTTAACTCGTGCGCAATCTTCTCAAATTGCTCGGATGAATTTTTATCAAACTGCTTTTGACCGAGCAGTCCCTTTCCTTCTCTAAGAAAATTAATATCCTTTTCTGCCTGCTTGCGGCTGCTGAAAATTATTTCATCAAAACTTTCGCCGCTCCCGGCAACTTCTACTTCCGTTCCCATGATTGAGTTATATATTTTGCTTACCGTCTTTCTATGATTTGCAACTGCGGATTTAAATTCATTTGATCTTTCAAATCCTAAAAACTTACTGAGCTTTTCAAGTATTTCTCCTTCGGAAGGAATTGAATGGGTTTGCGCATCGTTCATAAGCTGGAGATAATGTTCTATCTTCCTATAAAAGAAATAAGAATCCAAAAGATTTTTTTTCTCATCTTCTTCGAGAAGGTTATATTTTCTTAGATTCAATATTGATGCGACTGTATTTGGATTGCGCAGGTCATGGTTTTTGCCGCCATTTAAAAGCTGAAGTGCCTGAACGGAAAATTCAATATCTCTAATTCCGCCGGATGCTAATTTAATATTTTCATTATCCTTTAGATTTTTTTCGATGCTGAGCTTTAACTTTTTGATCTGCTCGGTTGGAGAAGAAGAAAAAGTAACAGGATAAATAAAATGCGAAACCGTTTCCAAAAATTTATTGTAAAGACTTTTGCTCCCGGCGATGAACTTTGATTTTATAAGCATTTGCCTTTCCCAGTCTTCGCCGCGGCTTTCGTAGTAAGTTAAATATTCTTCAAATGAGCCGCAAAGCGGAGAGTTTCTGCCGTCCGGTCTAAGTCGAAAGTCAACGCGGTAAATATATCCTTCGCCGGTAATGGAAGTTGAGCTTTCGATGAATAGAAAAATCGCTTCCGATAAAATTTCATTGTAATGCTTGTTACTCGTCATCAATGAATTAGCATCGTAAAAAATCATAAGATCGACGTCGGAGCTGTAATTAAGCTCGCCGCCGCCGAGCTTTCCAAGAGCAATCATACAATATTCGTTACTCACTTTTTTTAATTTATATTTTGCAATTACTTCGCGGTAGCATGCATTGAACAAAACGGCGGATAGTGCTTTAGCGAGAATGGATAACTGTTTTGTTGTTTCGACTAAATCGGCGCCGCCGGAAATATCTCTTGCGCCGATCCTGAGAATCTCTTTCCGTTTTATGAAACGAATAGCGTTCAGCTTTGCGTTAAATGTCTTGAATGAGAAAACTATCTTCTTAATTTCTGCTTCAAATGATTTTTCTTCGAGACGCTCATTTAAGTTTGACGAATTAAGTACCCAGTAGAAATATTCCGGGTTGCGTACAATTATATCCGTCAAATAATTGCTGTTAACGGAGATTGACAGGAGAAGATCAACATAATTCGGATACTTAAGGCAGTCCGTAAGAAAAGTAACGCGGTCGTAAAGAGAAGAAATTATTCTCAACAAATTGGATTCGGATGAAAAAGAAAAATAATAGCCGGAAAGTTTTTCCTCCAGCAAAGATAAAATTTTATCAAATACATCAACCTGGATATAGCCAAGCAAATATCCCGCTAACTTATTGACAAATTCTTCTGATAATTTAAAATTTTTCTGACTTCCGGTCACTGTAAAACATTTTTTATTTTGAATACTTAAAACTAATATTTAATGACTGCAAATAGAATGGTTTTACTCAAATAATTATTTTAATTTCACCGGACAAAATTGAACAAAATTTTTAATATCAATCAAACTGTTGGTATTTTTTGGTTGTCTAAAACGAAAAATTAAATTCATGTACAACAAACCTGAGAAAGCTATGAAAAACCTCGCTATTTTATTATTTGCTGCATTAGTCTTTGCGGTAAGCGGATGTAATGATAATACTATAAACAGCCGCTGGAAAACAAGCGACATAAAAATTGACGGCAACAAAACCGACTGGGGAAACTCTCTTACGTTAGATAATAATTCTAATTTCCTATACGGCGTACAGAATGATGATAAGAATCTTTACATCTGTTTCGCAACGAATGATCCCGACCTTGAAGCAAAAATTGTTAGAATGGGTTTAACGGTCTGGCTTGATAGGAACGGAAATGACGATAAAGTTTTCGGAATAAATTATCCTTTAAGCTTCCAGGACGTGAATTTCCGCAATATGAATTTCCGCCGCGATGAAGCCCCGGAGAACCAGATGAGAACCCGCGGCGAAGACAACGCTCCTCTTGGAGCCGATATGCTTAAGCGTGCGCTTGAAAGAAAACAAAATGATCTGGAGATCGTAGGCAAGAATAAAGACGACGTTACAAGAATGTCAATGGCTGAATTAAAAGGCATTGAAATAAAAATGGCTTTCCAGGACAATACTCTCGTTTATGAATTGAAGATACCGCTTAAATTTGGTCCCGGCATTACATACGCATTGAATGCAGATACAAGCAAGCCGATAAGTATCGGTCTTGAGACAGGATCAATCGACTTAAGTAAACTGCCAAAGACAAAAAGCCGCGGCGATAACGGCGGAGGCTTCGGAGTTGACAACAGCGGCAGCGATGAACCCGGAGGCGATATGTCCGCAGGCGGCGATCAAGGCGAAGGCGGCTACGGCGGCGGCGGAAGACAAAGAATGAGAATGAATCCGGACAATATGCCTTCTCCATTCAGTTATTGGGCTGAAGTTAAACTCGCTTCCGGCAAATGAACTTTGTCAATTTAGAGTTTAGAATTTAGAATGCGGAATTAATAAATTAATTTAATTCTAATGACTTATGGCGGACGACCAATGACTTTATAAAAAGATTGTTCGTCCGCAGATGTTTTTTTATTTTTTAATAAATGCGCCTACAAAGAATTGACCTGAATAAGAAAAGTAAGGAATTTTATTTAGGCGGAAATATTTTTCAAGTTTCAGTTCAATTCTATCTATTATATTTGGAATAATATTTAGTCTTCTTAAAATGCGGAACTCATGCCCGGCAGTAACAGCGCCGGCAAGTTCAAAGCCCTGATCGTTCATTAATTGGATCAGCTTATACGGATTATAAATCTTATAATTCATTCCTAACTGATTAGGAAACCAATTTGAAGAAATTGTAATCCCGGGATAAGCTTTTTCTTCTTCCGAAATTTCTTTTTTACTGCCGCCGTTTTTATTAAACAAAGATTTTATCTTATGCCGGAGAATAAAATCAAGATTTGAAAGCGACAGCATGTTTTCGACTGTAAGCAGAAGAACACCGCCGGGCATTAAAATGCGGCGGATTTCAGATATGGTTTTAATGTCGGAGATGAGAAGTCCCAAAACGCCAATGCACGCCGCCGCGTCGAAGTAATTATCATCAAAAGGAACGTTCTCAATGCTTCCGCAAATAAATTTCTTACGAAAAGATTCGTCATCTACTTTAAGACGGACTGCGCAAGTATTAAGCATCTCCTGCGAAATATCAACTCCGTAAACTTCATAATTTCTCTTCGTGAATTCTTCGAGATATGCGCCGGGACCGCAGCCTAAATCAATTGCGCGGAAGCTTACCGGCATTGCAATCCTGTCAAACAGCTTGAACGAATATTCTTTGCGGCGGACAAGCAGCCGGTTGAAAAAATGATTATTGTCAACGTATAATTCTTTATTCCACTTTTCGCTTTTGTCATAATGATGACTGACCGAAATATCCTGCGCGGTTTGTCGTACTGTGTTTTCCATGCGTTCATTCCTTCTAATTGTTTATTAGAGTAATCTTATTAATTAAATATTCTTTTACTCATATTATTCATCGCCGTTCGATAACAACAGAGATATTAACAATGGGCAGGAGTTTTTCCCGCAGAAAATATATTTAAAAGGCTGTTAATATTTTGTAATAATTAGTTTGACGAAAGGAAATAATGGAAAGCTGTTTTAAGTTCAAAGACAATAAACTGTGAGCGCAAAGAATTTTGAATCGGTATAAATGCCTAAACATTTATTACGATTGTAAATTATATACAGCCGAAGATCAGCGCTGGTTATTAGTCAGCGGTCATTAGTCATTTGTTATTCGGCATTGGAAAGAAGAATGGCGATCATATAATTCTGAATAATATTTTCCGAATTCTATATTGAAAAGGTTTTTATTCGATTCCAAAGAATAAATTCTTATATTTATGCAGCCGGTTTTATTTCCGTTGAAAAAGTTAATTCTTAAAGGAAGAAAAAGATGAGTTCCTGTTTAAGCGTTAAAAATAATTTTCAGGCGGTTATTGACGAATGCCAATGCAGAACATCTGCAGATGTTTCCTATCCTAAATATTTAAATCATAGTACTAATCCTCTTCGTAAAGATTCTTTCGCGGGTGAAAGATTCATTCATCTAATTCTTTATTATAGTCTAATTGAATGGACTAATACTAATGCTGGCGCGTCAAGAATTAATTACGGCATACCGGCTGTTTCTTCCAAAGGATCGAAAAGTGATTCGGGCAGTTAAAATATTATTTCCGGAGTTATGGAAATAGCTTTCAGCGTGCCGGGATATTAAATGCGGCGCGAAGAAATTTAATAATTGTTCTTAGAAAATCATGATGTTTGTTTGCCGAAGGATTGGCGCTTGTAAGTATTGGATGGTTACAAACAGGAATTCGATTTATCGCGGCAAGAAATGGATCGGTCTACGGTGGAAATACATTTAAAGCCGGTAGAGATTGATCATCTGAAAGCGGAAATTGATAGCTGCATTAAAGAAATTGATCCGCCGACTTGAGAAAGCGATGCTTTACAAATAGAAATCGGTTCGCCGCATGAAGAAATCGATTGCCGCAATATAGAAATCGATCCAGCCCGTATAGAAACCGATGCAGCACAAATAGAAATCGATTGCTGCCGTCCAGTATTAATACATTTCCCGGCGGTTTTTGATGTGATGGCTGGAGAAATGCTTGAAAAATGAGGATTTTAGGATAGTGGTCATTCGTCAATGGTCATTGGTCATTAGGGAAGGAAGTGCGAGGTAAGCTGCGGCTATGGGTGAATGCTGATTTGGTGTGCACGGCTTTTTGAAATTGAATGATAAGTTTTATTATACGTTATAGATTTTGTGGTTTGAAGTGGATTTTTGTTACACTGAGTTTCACTGAGGAAGCACAGAGTTTCACTGAGTTTTAAAACTCAGTGCGAATTCTATAAGGTTACTATTGTACTGCCATCAAAAGACTTTATTCGCAAAATCTTAATTCTGTATTCAAATGTTCTAAATTCTTAATTAAAAAATGGAGAACACGGAACAATAGAATAGCGAATTGAGAAGAGAAAGTGTAAAGTAGTACTTGAGATTACTATGATACAGTGATTATGTTCGTACGACGCAGTATAGATTTATTCCGGGAGTATGGATATAGATTAAAGTCTGTGATACGTTTTGTTCAGTTACATATAAATCAAAATAAAAGCGGCTATATAAAATGTAGTTTATTAATCGGGTAATTAAATGAAAACAATAATTATGTTTTTTGTTTGCACCTGTTTAATCTTCTCTCAAGGAAGGTATCTTTCAAGGGAGAATGGTCTTTCATTAGGCTTTTTGTATGGAAGAAGTCAGTATGGAAATAATCTTAGCTTTACCGGATCGTATTCATTGTCAGGATTTATTGATTTGTCCTATGCACATTCTACTTTCTTAGATGAAAGGAAAACAAATAACTTCCAGGATGAGTATTTCATAAGAGCTTACATATTAAAAGAAAAATTGCCTTTCTTTTTTTCCGGATCAGCAGGATATATTTATAATAAAACCGAATATGATCTCTGGAAAGATTTTCCTCTTAGAATCACTCAAGAAGGATTTGCATACGAATTGGGGATGCATTTAACATCGATAAGAAAAGACAACCGGAATCCGAAAATAGTAGTTTCAATTATATATAGATATTTCAATCCGGAAGAGACAACGAGCGTTCCGGAACAAAGCGTAATGATTAATAAGTTTATTCGTTCATTAACAGCGGAGGCTGCACTAATTTATTATTTTTCAAACCTGGGTATTGTAATAGGACCGAGGTTTGTCGCAGACAATGATTTCAAATATGAATTATATGGTTTTGATTTAACTTTTATATTAAGGTATTAATAATTATTAAGAAGCTTAGATGAGACTGATAGAAGCCTTGCCTATGGCGGAGATAATAGAGGGAAAAATTATTTATGCGACAGATTGCGCTAACGAAAGAATTGGATAAATAGCAGCAACAGGACAAAATGAAATGATAGTTTAACTAAAACATGATTAAAAATAATGGATATAAAAAATTCAATAAGTTTGATTTTAATTTTAACTACAGCCGTATTTACAGATTCTTGCAAACAGACTACAGAAGTAACAGCAGGGCACGGAGTAATTATTCCGCTTAAGGTCGGGAATACATGGGTAGAAAAGTATACTTTCTATGATACTCTTGGGAACTCTACGAACAATTATATTGACAGTTTAAAAGTAACGAGTGACACTGTTATCGAAAATGAAAGATGGTATTCGTATACAAATTTTACTTATAACGGCTTATTTACAAACAGACCCGGCGGATATTACATGAGGTACAGGAACGCCTACGACACATCATACACTACAATATTGTTCTGGAAATACCCTGTGAATCAGAACGAAATTTATTATGTACAAAATGCAGGCACTTTCGTTAAATCCATAAATGACAACGTTACAACTGCAGCAGGAAGTTTTAATTGTATCCAGTACAGATTCCAATACACCAAACAGCCGGGAAGACCTAATAGCGGACATGAACAGGCCTGGCTGTGCCCGGGTATAGGACCGGTATTAACTATGGGATATGATGTAACCTTGTCCGGCAATGAGTATTTGTATTTTAGCGTAGAATTGATTTCGTACAAGTTGAACTAAATATTTTTTTCTGTTGTAAAAGTTTTATTAGCGGGTTAAATTTATTGGAGGTTAAAATGAAAGTTAGAATTATATTATTATCTTCATTATTTATTGTACCGATATACTCTCAGCGATTTACGCTTGGTGTTGGCGGAGGGATAAATTTATTAAACGACGGCAGTTGGGCAAACGCGGAAGAAGTACTTCAATCATACTGGCATAACGGCGTGAACCTTAACTTAAGCGGCGAATATTTTCTTTCCCCAAACGTTTCATTAAACAGCATTGCAGAATACGGCTATTATAAATTTGACCGTTATTCTGAAACCGGACCTCATATTCCTGAAGAATGGATAACTTCTTCATCGGGCGAAGACAGCAGAGCGATCAGATTCTTTGAGGAAGTAAAATTATATTCAAACGTTACAAAATCGCTTCAGTATTTTCTTGCCACCGGCGCTGGATATGTGTACGAAAAATTAGGGACAATAACTGTGGAATATTATGATTTGAATTTCGGACGATCAACGGGGCAGTTAAGATTTGAAGGCTTACATAATTTTGTGCATACTGTAGAAATGGGGGCAAGAATAAAACTAATGAGTAAAGCGGCGGCAGATATTTCTATTTCATACTATAGCAATTATAAAAATATTTTAAATACTAAAACTCAAATCGGCTTTTCATATTTATTTTAACCGGTTGTGTGAATTAAATTGTAAACCGTTCCGCCGAAGGACGGACAGGTGAAACGGTTATGATGTTTTGTCTTTCTTAAGTAACCCGGATTAAGAGCCTGTGTGAAAATTTAGTTGCAGTTAAAGAACTCACCCTAAATCCCTCTCTTAAAAAGAGAGGGACTTTTAAGAAACTGCATTAGCAGCGTATTTTTAGCCCCTTCTCTTTACAAGAGAAGGGGTCTGGGGATGAGTTTTCCTCTCGACTTAGAGTTTTAACACAGCCTCTTAATCCGTGGGTTAATGAAAACTCAAAACAACCAATTGAAACTGTTTTAACAGTTTTATGCTAAGCAATTTCTAATTCACACAACGAGTTTATTTTAATGAAATTATATCAATAAAGGAACTAACATCCGTCTTCTCTTGCGGTGAACAACAAGATTAGAAATTAGATTCGTCCACCCAGTTTGTGATCAGCCATTTATTAGCGGTTTTGTGCAGCGACATATTTACTCTGCCGTCCAATCTTACAACGTCAGTCGGGCTGAAAGTAATGGTAAGATTAAATCCACGAATAATATTTGCAGATGTAGAATCCTCTGTAGACAACACAACGTTATTCCATATTAGAGTTAATGTTTGAGAATTCTGAAACAGACCATAAGTCGTTTTCATTTCTTCATCCCTTCCCCATGTAACGTCGTAACCGTTATCATAATCGTGGTACGTAAAAACAAAATCCGGGCTGATGAGCTGTCCGTAAATTGTTGTATCTCTAAAAGTATAGGCGTACTGAAAATTTTGGAACACGCCGTCAATTGTAGTTTGATCGGAAAGAGTTGAAGAAGGATTATTAGAACCGGTATCGAGCGCGGGTGAAAAAGGATTTTTGCATCCGAAAAGAATTATGATCGCAAAGGACGCTATGAATAATAATATCTTAATACGTTCTTCCTTTCAGATCGCTCCAGCTTGGCAATGTGTTGCTGCTTTTTGAGTCCTGCCAAAAATATATAACCCAGATAGAGCGTGAATCTCTGATCATATTAAACTTCAAATCGCCCTGGTAATTTTGCGGCAGGTTCGGATCGGAAGCAGGTACATTTAAGAAATACGAAGCAGAATAAAAAACGCTGTCCCCTTGCGGACTCATAACGGGATTTGAAATAGTTAAGACTATCTGCGAGTTGTCCGGAACTTTGGAAATCATATTGTTAAAATATTGTTCTTCATTTTTAATTCCCCAGTTATCTCCCAGCGAAGGGAATTGTGAAAGTGAACTGCTCGATGGAGAAAAAGTAAAGGCCTTTTGTGAATAAGAAGGATCGGAAAAGCAGGCCAGATAATTTACAACATCTTTATCGGCGAGAGAGTTAATGAGATTCTGAATTAATATATCAGGCGTAATTGCTTGCTGATAATTTGATCTCGGCTGGTTAGGCGGCTCGGCAGTGCGCGTAGTAAACAGATCGCAACCGCTAAAAGCTAATAGGATAACTGCAAAAAAATAATGCTTCATAAAGAATTATAATAAATAATCCGGCGGAACAATCTAAGACAAAATAATTTCATAAAAAATGCTGCACAACTCTAAAGATTAAAAGAAAAAGCCGAATAGAATTATCTTAGAGTTAAATTGAAATTCTTCCAAGGACAGCTCTTCCGATTGTGGCTTCGTCGGCAAATTCAAGATCGCCGCCAACCGGCAGACCGCGTGCAATTCGCGTAACTTTTATACCGAGCGGTTTTATCAGCTTTGCAAGATACAACGTTGTTGTTTCGCCCTCGGTGTCTGGATTTAAAGCTAAAATTATTTCTTTAATATCTTCTTCATGAAACCTTTTAAGAAGCTCTTTTATTTTCAAAGCATCTGGACCAACGCCGGTTAAAGGAGACAGTACGCCGCCCAGAACGTGGTAGCCGCCGGAATATTCATGCGTCTTTTCAATTGCGATTACGTCGCTTGCTTCTTCAACCACACACAGAATTGAATTATCTCTTTTCGGATTTTTACAGATTTCGCAAAGCTCTTCGGTAGAAAGATTAAAGCATCGCGAGCAAAAGCGAAGCTTAGTCTTCAAATCGCCTATTGCTTTAATGAGACTTGCTACAGCGGACTCATCGTTTTTTAAGATAAAAAGAGCAAGCCTTTGAGCAGTTTTTTTACCAATGCCCGGAAGCTTGCTTAATTCTTCAATTGCCGTTAAGAGCGGTTCGGCTATTTGCAATTTTAAAATCCCGGAATATTTAACCCTGGGGGAAGCATTCCCTTTGTTACTTTTGCCATTTCATCTTCAGCTAATTTCCCCGCCGACTGAAGAGCTTTATTAACTGCTGCGACCACAAGGTCTTCAAGAATTTCCTTTTCATTTGCATTAATTACCTGGGGATCGATTTCGATTGACAATAATTCCTTATTTCCATTAGCAGTTGCCTTAATCATACCGCCGCCCGCTTCTTCGCTTACGGTCAAACCGCCAAGCTGGCTCTGAACTTTTTGCATTTCCTCCTGCATTTTCTGCACTTGCTTAAGCATTCCCTGCATACCGCCCTTCATCAGGACCTCCTAATCTCTATTTTTTTTAATTTTTTTGAAAGATTTCAATTTAATTTTGGCAAATATAATATAACTGATTGACTTTTTATACCTAATTTTCATAATTTCTCAACCAAAATTTTTATCTAATGTTCAGAGTCATAAATTTAAAGGCTTTATATGCATGACGATTTTATGAAAAGAGAAAATCAATTTGATGGGAATGACTATCAAATTGTCGAGTACTCTGACGTTTTTTCACTTAACGGTGACAAGAAGTTAAAGGTTAAAAACCTCGGCGAAAGGTCCGCCTTTCTCAATCTGTATTTTTTAGATTACCTGAAAGAATATAATATTCCTTCGGTATTTGTAAAAAACCACAGCAAAACCGAGTTGAAATTTATTAAGCATACACGATTTCCATTTTATATAAAGATCTTAAATATCGTAGACAAACGAACTTCAAAAATATTTGCAGTTAAAGAAACTGAGAGCCTGCACCTGCCGCTTTTTGAAATTCATTACGGCGATGGTAAGGATTCGATGATTTCCGAAAGCCACTTAATAGCGTTTGACCTATGTTCAAATGAAGATTTAAAAATAATTTATAGGATTTGCTCAAAAGTGAACGCCGTTTTGAAATCATTTTTTGAAAGACGTAATTTTTTATTAGCTGAAGTAAACTGCTACTTCGGAAAATATGAAGATAAAATATTTTTAGTTGACGACTTTACTCCGCGAAGCGTGAAGATATTTCCAATAAACAAAGATGGAAAATTTATTGATCCGTATAAGCTTTCATCACTTGCAACGGTACGGCATTATACAGATCATCTATTCAATTTGACGAGCGCTTAGGAAATGTTTACAAAATACGGTTACTCTACTCTTGCTAAAATTTCAGTTCTCTCAATTGCTTTAACTTTATTAAGCCTTTTAATTAGCAATGATTTTTTTAAGACATTTATTATTCTAATCGCTCTTTTCTTATTAATTTTTTCGATGTACTTTTTCCGCGATCCCGATAGAGCAACACCGGATAGGAAAAACGTAGTAATATCTCCCGCCGATGGAAAAGTTCTATTCGTAAAAAACGTATATGATAATAAATTTATTCAAGGCGAAGCGAAACAAATATCTATTTTCATGTCGCCTTTAAATGTTCACGTAAACAGGATACCGATAAGCGGCAAAGTATCTTATCTGAAATATTTTCGCGGAAAATTTTTTGCGGCATTTGACGACAAAGCATCGCAGGAAAACGAGAGAGTTGAAATAGGAATCACTTCCGATTCCGCCAAGATACTTTTTACTCAGGTTGCCGGTTATATTGCAAGGAGAATAGTCTGCTCGATAAAAGAAGGAGATCAGGTAAAAATGGGAGAGAGATTCGGCATGATAAAATTCGGCAGCCGCGTTGATGTGGTTGCGCCTCAGGACTGGTTCGAAAAGGTGAAAGCCGGAGAAACCGTTTATGCCGGGAAAACTATTTTATTCGAACAAACCGCTGTAAGATGAAACAATTACGTATTACCCGCTCTGTTATCCCGAACTTATTTACCGCGATGAATTTATTCTGCGGATTTTTATCAATCATTACAACAAGCCAGCTTGAATATGATTATGCCGCATGGCTAATCGTCATCGCAGCTATATTTGACGCTCTTGACGGGATGGTTGCAAGACTAACAAACTCAAGCAGCGAACTCGGCGTTGAACTTGATTCACTTTCGGATATTGTAAGCTTCGGCGCGGCTCCTGCATTTTTGATTTACAAAACTTTCCTTTACAGTTTCAATTCTTTCGGAGTAATAGTCAGCTCACTATTATTAATTGCCGGCGGATTCCGACTCGCAAGATTTAATGTACAACTTATTGGTTTTGAAAAATCTTTTTTCAAAGGGCTGCCAATTCCCTCTTCTGCAATAACCATCGCGTCGTTCATTTTAATTTATTATAAAAACGGAAACGGCTTCGACGCTCCTTATTCAATGATGGTTATTCCGCTCGTAGTGCTGCTTTCTTTTTTAATGGTCAGCACTATAAAATATGATACTCTTCCGAAATTCAATCTAAAAGAGATGAAAGCCAGGCCTGCAGTTTTCATTTTTATGCTGGTAGCCGCGGTGTTTCTTATTGTAACGTCGGGCAAAGCTTTATTCTTCATCTTTATTTTCATTATACTATTTGGTATTTTTCGCCACATCTTTTATAAACTTTCAAAAAAAAATTGACCAGAATTTTTATTACAAGAGGAATTTATTTTGTTTAAAGTAAAAGTTTTAGTAAAGCGAAGACCATCAATTTTGGATCCGCAAGGGATGGCAGTAGAAAAAGGCGCAAAGCATCTTGGGTTCAATAATATTAAGGATACAAGAATCGGCAAATATGTTGAGTTCACAGTTGATGCCGGTGAAAAGAAATCCGCCGAAAAAGAAGTAAAAGAGTACTGCGACAAACTTCTCATTAATCCAAACCTTGAAGATTACGAATTTACACTGGAAGAAATTGCATGAAGCCTAAATTTGGTGTAGTTGTTTTTCCAGGTTCCAACTGCGATCATGATGCGTATTATGCGCTGAAAAAGGTCATTGGTGTTGATGTCAATTTTCTATGGCACAAAGATACCGATCTTAAAAATTCCGATATAATTATTTTGCCTGGCGGATTTTCTTACGGAGATTATCTCCGCACGGGCGCAATAGCCCGTTTCTCTCCGATTATGAACTCCGTAATTAATTTTTCGCAGAAAGGCGGGAAAATTATTGGAATCTGCAACGGCTTTCAAATTTTGCTCGAAGCAAAATTATTACCCGGCGTTTTGCTGAAAAATAAGTCTCTTCAATTTGTATGCAAAGATGTTTATCTTTCCATAGAAAATAATGATAGCTTTTTCACCAAGGGCTTGGATAAAAATAAATTCTATAAAATTCCTGTCGCTCATGGTGAAGGAAATTATTTTGCAGATGAAGTTACTTTGAAATCGCTCGTGGAAAATGATCAAATAGTTTTTAAGTATTCTTCGAGTGACGGTAAAATTGATGAGGAATCGAATCCAAACGGTTCTTTGATGAATATAGCAGGAATAATTAACAAGGAAGGAAATGTCCTTGGTTTGATGCCGCATCCGGAAAGATCGTGCAATCCGGTTCTTGGCAAAAACGACGGCAATTTGATTTTAACCGCTATTGTAAACAATTTCATGAATTGAAATTTGGCAATAAATAAAGTGTATGTGTAATGTTCGATAATATTGGTTTCGGAGAATTCTTAATAATAGCCGTGGTAGTTTTAATTTTGTTCGGCTCCAAAAAAATTCCCGAGTTCGCGCAGGGCTTGGGTAAAGGAATACGCGAATTTAAAAAAGCTGTTAAAGATGTAGAAGACGAAGTTAAGATTTCTGTAGATAAGGAAAATAAAAACGTAAAATAGACAATTGTATTTTGAGATTTAATATATAAGGTGATAAAATGCTTGAAGATTTAAGCTTTGGTAAATTAATAATTATTTTGCTTGTTATTATGGTGCTTTTCGGAGCTAAGCGTATTCCCGACCTTGCTCAAGGGCTTGGCAAAGGCATCCGCGAATTTAAAAAAGCATTAAAAGACGTAGAAGACGAAGTCAAAACTCCTTCTTCAACTCAGGATAAGAAGTCGGAAGATAAACAGGCATAGACTTTTTTTACACCTGTTTTTCTTTACAAATTAAAGGAATTGATTTCATTTTAAATTTAGGCGGACGCTGATTGCTATCCTATAAAAATCACAAGGAAAAAATTTCACAAATTAAAGAAGGTAAACTTTCCTTAATTGACAACGTTAATCACTTTCTTTCGAGAATTGATGAGAAGAAAAGTATTAATGCTTTCAATTTTATTTTCAAGGAAGATGCAATTAAAAGCGCGGAAAAAATTGAAGCCAAAATAAAAAACGGGAATGCCGGCAAATTAGCCGGACTTGCAGTCGCGGTAAAAGACGTGCTTGCAATAAAGGACAAACCGAACACATGCTCATCTAAAATTCTTAAAGAATTTAAATCAATTTATACCGCAACTGCCGTTCAAAAATTAATTTCGGAAGACGCAATCATAATAGGCAAGACTAACTGCGATGAATTTGCGATGGGTTCGTCAAACGAAAATTCGGCATTTGGAAGTGTACTTAACCCTGTCGATGAAACCCGTGTTCCGGGCGGTTCAAGCGGCGGTTCAGCCGCTGCTGTAGCAGCCGGACTTTGCGATGTTTCGCTCGGCACTGACACCGGAGGCTCGATCAGACAGCCTGCTTCTTTCTGTGGAGTTTACGGACTAAAGCCGACGTACGGAAGAGTATCGCGATACGGGCTAACCGCTTTTGCATCTTCTTTCGATTCTATCGGACCATTCGCTTCCAATGTGGAAGATATTGCCGCTGCCCTCGAAGTTCTCTCCGGCAAAGATGATATGGATTCTACTTCTGCTGATATTGAGGTTCCTGATTACCCGTCAAACTTATCTCTCGATAAAAAATTCAAAATCGGAATTGCAAAAGAATATTTAGGCGAAGGAATTTCGGCTGAAGTTAAGGACGGTATTAACAAAGTAATTGCTAAGCTAAAAGAAAATAATTTTGAAATTATTGAACTAAGTCTTCCCCACACTGAATATACTATTGCCGCTTATTATATTTTAACCACAGCGGAAGCCTCATCAAATCTGGCAAGATATGACGGCGCTCGTTACGGTTATCGATCAGAAGGAGTTTCTAATCTTCTTGAGATGTACAAACAGTCCAGGTCTGATGGATTTGGGAAAGAAGTTAAGCGGAGAATTATGCTCGGCACCTACGTGCTTTCCGCCGGTTACTACGACGCATACTATCGCAAAGCTCAAAAAGTAAGACGGCTGATCAAAAATGATTTTGAAACTGCTTTCAAAAAAGTTGATTTGATTTTAACGCCTACTTCTCCATTCACGGCTTTTAAACTTGGCGAAAAGACAAGTGATCCGCTTGAAATGTATTTGAGCGACATTTTCACCACATCGGCGAACCTTGCTGGAATACCAGGCATAAACATTCCGGCAGGCAAAAGTTCCGACGGTCTTCCGATTGGAATGCAGCTTCTCGCAAATCAATTTGATGAAACTAAATTACTAAAGCTTAGTTATTACATTCAAAATAATATTCTTTAATCGCGTCATTTTTATTAACAAGTCTTCCTCTTTATTTAATGCTTAAGAAATACGATCATATAATGTGGGATTGGAACGGCACTTTGCTGAACGACGTGGATCTTTGCGTCAGCATTATCAACAACATTTTATTAAGAATAAATTTATCGCCGCTTTCAAAAGAGATGTATAAAAATATTTTTACATTCCCAGTAAAAGATTATTATGAAAAAGCGGGCATTGATTTTACTAAATATTCTTTTGAGGTTCTGGGACAAGAATGGATCCGGGAATACGAACAAAGAAGGCTTGAGACGAAATTATTTCCAAAGTCAATAGATGCTTTAGATTTCTTAAAACAAAATGAAATTGATCAGTCAATTCTATCTGCTTACTCGCATGAAAATCTTATAGATATAGTTCGTCATTTTCAGGTTGAGCAATATTTTAAACATCTTGCCGGTCTTGACCATATATATGCGACAAGTAAAATAAACCTAGGCAGAGACCTTGCAAAAAAATTAAGAATTGATCACGAGAGAATAATTTTAATAGGAGATACCGTTCACGATTTTGAAGTCGCAAAAGAGATCGGCGTCGATTGTTTGCTTATCGCAAGCGGACATCAATCAAAAGAACGTCTGCAGCAATGTAATGCCCCGGTTGTTGATTCCCTGGATGATATTTATTCATTTTTGTTTAATTAAATATAGATTAATTTTTACATGAAAATATTTACAAAAAGTTTATGCAATTTAAGTTTATTTTACTTGCATAAAACTACTTAACTGATTAAATTGAATGTAAAATTTTTGGAGTTATAATGAAACTAAAAGCACAAGAACAGTACGGCGCAGTTGTTTTAGAACTAAAGGGAAATGTTATGGGCGGAGACGATACAAAAGAGTTTAACGAGCTTCTGCATAAATTGATCGACGAAGGGAAGAAAAATATTGTTATCGATCTTGCTGAAGTCAAGTTTATGAACAGTTCTGGTTTAGGTATGCTAATTAGCGGACTTACAACTATGAAAAAAGAAAACGGTCACTTGAAATTAGCACGCACTACCGATAAGATCGAAAGCCTGCTGGTAATTACAAAGTTGATCACTATTTTTGAATCATATGAGACTGTTGACGAAGCAGTTAAAAGTTTTTCAAAATAATTGTTAAAAAATTCTTTATAATAAAACTCCGTAATTTATAATTTCGGAGTTTTATTTTGTTCAATTTAAAGGAAGATAAATGAGTGTTACAGTTCTAGTTGGCAGCCAATGGGGCGATGAAGGAAAAGGTAAAGTAGTTGATATTCTTAGCGAGAATTACGAAATAGTTACAAGATATCAAGGCGGGGCTAATGCCGGTCATACTGTTGAAATCGGCGATAAAAAATACATCCTTCATTTAATTCCATCCGGCATTTTAAGAGAAAATGTAATTTGCGTAATCGGAAACGGCGTTGTAATAGATCCGGCTGCTCTGCTTGAAGAGATAGCGCTTCTTGAGAAAAATAATATTCATGTTGACGGACGGCTGTTTATTAGCCACAATGCTCATTTAATTATGCCTTATCATAAGCTTCTTGATTCAATCAGCGAAAGCGGAGAAAATAAAATCGGAACAACGGGCCGCGGCATTGGACCGTGTTACATTGATAAGTATGCCCGCAAAGGAATTAAGATAGTAGACCTTCTGAACAGGAAAACTCTCGAAGAAAAAATTAGAGAAAACTTGAAAGAGAAAAACAATCTCCTCAAAAAAGTATATAACCATGATGAACTTGATGTTGAGGAAATTGTAAAACAGTATTTGGAGTTCGATAAAATCATTGATAAATATATTAAAGATGTTCCGGCTTATTTGAACAATGCAATCGATGAAGGAAAATCTATTTTGCTTGAAGGCGCTCAGGGTGCGTTGTTAGATGTTGACCATGGGACATATCCTTACGTTACTTCTTCAAGCCCAACTTCCGGGGGCGCATGCACCGGCACAGGAATTCCTCCCACGCGTATTGATTCGGTAATTGGGATCGTAAAGGCATATACTACACGAGTTGGTTTGGGTCCTTTTCCGACAGAACTTTCTGATGAAGAAGGCGAAAAGTTAAGAAAGATTGGCGCTGAATTTGGCGCAACTACCGGAAGACCGCGCCGCTGCGGCTGGTTTGACGCTTTCCTCGTTCATTATTCCGCAATGGTAAATGGAATAAATACAGGCGCAGTTACGAAGCTCGACGTATTAAGTGAATTTGATAATATTAAGGTATGCGTTGGATACGAAATTGACGGAAAGTCTATAAAATATTTTCCGACAGATGCGGAAAGATTATCAGCCGCTAAGCCAATTTATGAAACTCTGCCGGGCTGGAAACAGAATATTTCAAAATGCACTTCATACGCCGATCTGCCTTCTGCTACAAAAGATTACTTATCATTTATTTCCAAACATTCAGGAATCAAGTTTAACATTGTAGGAATCGGACCGAAACGACAGCAAACTTTTTTCGTTGACTAAATCTTCCGACATAATAATTAATTTTTCTTGCCCAACAGCTTAGCTTTGGGCTTTTTTATTTCTTTACATCTAATCAAAATTGGCTTTTGATCTTAATAATAAGAACGAACAGGGCAAATAATTTAATTAACTTATAATTAAAAAGATTTCTTATATTTCAATCACATTTTATAAATAAAGAACATCAAACGGAAATTAGTCGAGGGAAAAACAGATGAAAATGTCCGGCGGACCTGCATCATTAAATATGAAGATAGCGCTTCTAGTGCTCGCGATTTTAATTGCCGGCGGAACGTTATTATATACTCAAAATCTTGTAACGCAGCTTCAGGAAAAGGAAAGGCAAATAGTTGAGTTGTATGCAAGAGGGATTGAGTACGTCGCAAATACTTCGTCGCCTGAAACAGACATTACTTTTTTATTTGAAAATATTTTGAAGCCGATCGACTTCCCGCTAATTAATTCCGATCCAAAAGACAGAGTTGTTATATCAGACAAATACGATATAAAAGATATTAGGAATATTAAATACGATACTTCCCTTTCAAAAAAACAACTTGAAAAATTCTTTGAAAATAAAATTCAAGAGATGGATAAGGTTCACAGACCTATTTATATAACTTACAAAGATTCTGTACTGCTTCAAAAAATTCATTATGGAGATTCGGATTTAATAAATCAATTAAAATATTATCCAACTCTTCAGATAATTATTGCCGGTCTTTTCATTATCATCGGTTATATCGGCTTTAGTAATATTAAGCGAAGTGAACAAAGCAATATTTGGGTCGGCATGGCTAAAGAAACTGCACACCAGTTTGGAACCCCGATCTCAAGCCTTATGGGTTGGCTTGAAATGCTGAAAATAAATTATAAAGATAACGATAAGGTACTTGATATTGCGGATGAAATAGACAATGATGTTCAGCGTTTGAATAAAATTACGTACAGGTTTTCAAAGATCGGAGCGAAGCCGGAACTAAAAGAAAAAATAGTTTACGAAGAAGTAAAAAGAGTAGTTGATTATTTTCAAAGACGGCTCCCGCAAACTGGCAAGAGCGTTGACCTTACGCTTGAAGGAGATCAAAATATTTGTTCCGAATTAAATTCAGAATTGTTTGAATGGGTTATTGAGAATCTTATTAAGAATGCGCTTGATGCAATTGAAAATAAAAAGGGCAAAATAAAAATCAATATTATGCAGAACAGAAATAAAGTTGATATTGAAGTTACAGATAATGGTAAAGGTATTGAAATGAAAAGGAGGAAAGACATCTTCCGTCCCGGTTACAGCACAAAACGCAGAGGCTGGGGTTTGGGATTGAGCCTGTCAAAAAGAATTATTGAAGTTTACCACCGAGGGAAAATTTTTGTAAAAACTTCTTCCCCTGGCGAAGGAACAACATTCAAGATTATCCTAAAAAGCTGTTAGTTGCTTTGTATAATATTAGCCAGAGTTATAAAATTATTCTCCAATGTTTACATGTAAAAAGTGTATCATAATAGGTAAAAACTACAAAATCTCTGAAAATGAAGCATTGCAAAGTTGGGTTTTGGTTTCTATTGAAAGGTTATCTCTGGCATGTGAGTTGAATGACTAAATCTGAAAATAGAAAATAGTTTTAAGCATAACTCCCCCCTAAGAATGTCACAATTGGCGGTTTGATTTCCCTCAATCAGACCGCTCCTTCTTTTAAATCCAATTATTAGAAGATTCTTTAGAAATAAAATTTATCATCATTTTTAATGCAGAAAATATTTCCGGTTTACCTGATTCTACTCCAAGAAGAACTTCTCCAATATTTTTTATAAGAACAAACTTAATTCTGCCGTTTCTATTTTTTTTATCTAGAAGCATTATCTTATATACATTTTCAAAATTTATTTTTGCCAGCTGCTTAGGAAGCTTTACTTTCGCTGTTAAAGAAATCAAGTTTGTCAAAGTGCTGTCATTTACAATATTCATGTTTCTTGATAAATAGATTGCAGAAATAATTCCGGCAATTACAGCTTCGCCGTGCTTGATCTTAAAATTTAATTCGGTTTCAAAAGCATGCGCAAAAGTATGACCAAGGTTTAATATTTGTCTAAGTCCGCTTTCCTTTTCGTCATGAGAAACAACAGACGCTTTTATTATTGCAGATTTAGTCACAACATAATTAATGCTTTCATTTTCTTTTCGTATGAGTTTGTCAAAATTTTTTTTTACAAAAGAATAAAAATTCTCATCGGATAAATAAGCGTATTTTATTACCTCGCCTAATCCGGAAAGCAATTCCTTTTGCGGCAGTGTGTCTAAAAACTTAGTGTCGATAAAAACGAATTGCGGCTGGTAAAATGTGCCGATCATATTTTTAGTTTTTGAAAAGTTAATTCCAGTTTTTCCGCCAATCGAACTATCCACCATCGCAAGTAAAGTGGTAGGAACTTGGATTAAATTCACTCCGCGCATAAATGTAGAAGCAGCAAATCCTGCCAAATCACCTGTAACTCCTCCCCCAACAGCCGCGATCAACGTATCTCTTCCAAAATTATTATTGATTAGAGATGAATATATTTTATTCAGCTCAAGATAACTTTTGCTATGTTCGCCGGGCTTTAGGAAATACAAGTGTCTTTTATAATTCTCATCAAAAAAAATATTTTTAATCTTGGGGCCCCAAACATCCATTAGACTTTCATCGACTATAACAAAAATATTCTTAGGCAGGTTATGACCGTCCACTAGATATGTCAGCTGCTCAAGAATTGAGTTTCCTACATAAACCGGGTATGATTTATCTTTCAAAGAAATTAATATTTTTTCCACGAAATAAATTGCCTCTCTATGAATTAAAAAGTTCGCCTGCAAGAATTTTTTTCGCAATCTTATCAACAGTTTTACCGATAGAGCTGTCATCGGTTAAGACTATGTAGTCTGCCTGTTCATAAAATCTTTCACGGCTGTTTAGAATATTTTGAATTTTATCTATGAATTCATTTTTTGATAAGTTGCCGGATGCTGCATCGGAAAGAAGAGGTCTGTCATTTTTAAATTTCAATCTCTCATAAGCAACCTCAGGCGAAACTTTAAGATAAATGATTTTCCCATTCTTTTTGAAAAAGTCAAGGTTCTCCTGATTAGCAACAGCGCCGCCACCGAGCGAAATAATAATTTTATCGCTATTAGAAAGCTCTACAAAAGTTTCCCGCTCAACCCTTCTGAAATAACTTTCTCCTTCTTGCTTGAAGATATCGGAAATTTTTCTTCCAAATTTGTTTTCAATAACCTGATCGACATCATAATAATTCCAGCCTAGAGTGTTTGCCAGTATTGGTCCAATTGTACTCTTACCGGCTCCCATAAAGCCTGTTAAATATATTATTTGATGTTTCATTAAAGTTTTTTTTTGATGCACGTAATTAATGAAAAGTCTAATAAAAATAAAAACCCTCAGAATTTTCTGAGGGTTTAGCAACATTCATATTAAAATATCATTTATTGAAAATACAACTGGCGGTTATCTACTATTTTTGCATTCTTTTTAAGAGCAGCAATCCATTCACTTAAGAAAATATTTCTCTTTGCCTGCAAAAGATTTTGCCGGATAGTTGATTCCTGGTTCGCAAAGGCTGTAGAATCAAAAGGCGTTCTCTGCAGAACTTTTATTAAGAAATATCCATGAGAACCCTTAACTGGATTTGACACTGTATTTAATTTTAATGTCTTTGATTGATCAATAAAGTTATATTCAAAGCTTATAGATGGAGCCGGAGTATTTGGCGTATAAGTACCAGTTTCATTAACAGTAACTTTTGGATCAATTGAAGAAACTTTTGTTAAGTCGCCTCCAATTTTATTTTTAATAGATTCTGCTTCATTCAAAGCTATTGCGAATTTCTTTTCTCTAATGACTAAAGCTTTTACCATTGCTTTTACCTGATCAAGAGATTTTACTCCTTCTTTAATCTCACCAGAAATTTTTACAACCACATAACCTTCTTGTGTCTTAAATGGGTCGCTAATCGTATTAAGGCTTTTATCAAATGCAAAGTTCATAATATTCTTATTACTGCCGATGCCAGGTATGCCGTACGCATCTTTAGTAAATGCAGGAGTTTCCAAAGCTCTGTAATTCATCAGTTGAGCTTCTTTTTCAAAGCCATCTTTGTTTGCAAGATAAGAAAAATCCTTCGCTGAATTTAAATTATCATCTTTTGTAGAAACTGAAGGCTCGATTGTATTAACAAGTCTCTCAACAATATATTTTTTATTGGTCTTTCCAGTGACCTCGATAATGTGATAGCCAAAATTTGTTTTAATAGGTTTCTGAATTTCTCCAACTTTACCGGAGAAAGCTGCTTTGTCAAATTCAGGGACCATTTGACCTTTACCAAACCAACCTAAATCGCCGCCCCGCGCCGCACTGCCAGGGTCGCGCGATACCTGGCTTGCAACTTTGGCAAAATTTGCGCCCGCTTTTAATTCATTATATACCTTCATTGCCTCGTCATAATTTTGTTGATCGCTGCCGAATTGATTTATCAATATATGCGAAGCTCTTACCATCGGTTGATTGGATTCAACGCTGCCCAAGTAATGATAAAGGACATAACCTTCTTGAGATGCAATTGGACCAATAATAGAACCTGGTTTTGCATTGTCAAATTTATCAATAGCTTCAGCCGGAAATGCATTTACTGCAAGTGTGTCTTTTGAGTATGGTGTTGAGGAATATGTATTCACTAATGTTTTAAAGCTCGTCGTATCCGTCTTTGTTTCAGTTAAAATACTTTCCAAGTTGCTTTTTACAGTAGCAGAATCTTCTGCCGAAGCTACATTCTTGAAAAGCACATATTTCAATTTTCGTTGAGCCTTAATTTGAAATTTATCCAAATTATTGTTGTAATAGTTTTTGAGATCCTCATCGGTTACTTTTATAGTTGAATCAGGAATTTGATCGATTCCGATTAACGCATATTGAGCATCTATTTTTGTGTTTTGATTAATAAATTCTCTTTTGACCTCAGGTTCGCCAATCGAAATAGAGGCAAGCAACATACTCTGAAGTTTTTGGTTTAACAAATTTTGTCTAATATAATCTTCAGCTTGAAGCAAAGGCTTAGAATTTCTAGGATCATAAATAGCTCTCATATATAGCTGTTTGTTAAATTTCCCAGTCGAGTCGACAAAATTTTGTTTTAAGAATTGCGGCGGGTTATCACTTAAAATCACATCACGGATTTCCTGATCCGAAACAGTGATCCCCATTTTTTGTATTTCTTGCTGCAATAGAGTTTGAGTAACCAGCGCATCCCAAACTTGATCTCTAAACTGATCCATATTATCGTCTGAAATATCTTTGCCTGTTTGAGCTTTCTGGTTCTGGCGTTCGGTATCTACGGCTTTATTAAAATCCTGATACGAAATTTCTTTACCATTTATAGATCCTACGTTATTAGATCTTGCACCAAAAATGGTCATAATATCCGAGTTGGATACAATCATAAAAAGTGCGAAAAAAGCGCCGGTGCCGATAATAAAGATGGGAGTTAAACTCCTCATCTTAGCCATCATACCCATAACAATGTCTTCTCCAAATTATGGTTTAATAAATTTAAGAAAACAAAAATAGACACACGCTCTTAAAAAAGCAATGTTAATGCCTAAAAAGATGCTTGTCATTGCTTATAAAATTTTAGCCTACAATATTTTGAGAGAAAAAAGTTGACTTTGACTGATATCAAACATATTTTTGTTCAAATATTTATTAATAGAAGAGGGATCTTTCATGGAAGAAAACAATGATTTCTTAAAGTATGTTCCGATTTTTTCAGAACTGGACGACAAAACGATAGAACAAATTTCCAAACTAGGAATAAGAAAATCTTTTGCTAAAGATTCAGTTGTTCTATTTGAACACGAAACAGGTTCGGCGCTTTTTGTAATTATTCAGGGAAAGTTAAAAGTCTCGCGCGTAAGCGATGACGGTAAAGAAGTTATTCTTACGATACTAGGCGAATCAGACTTCTTTGGAGAAATGGCAATCCTGGATGGCTTAACAAGGTCAGCTAATGTTACGGCTATGGAAGATGCCGAACTATTCATAATTCAGCGCAGCGAATTTCTTAATCTGCTTCAGCTTCATCCTGAAATTGCAATCGCTCTTCTGCAGGAGCTTACACAGCGATTGCGTGCCGCGGATATGAAGATCAAATCTTTGTCACTCAAAGACGCGGAAGGCAAAGTAGCAACCGTAATTCTTCAACTTGCAGATGACATAGGCAAGATCAAACAAGGCACAGTTGAAATTGAAAAACTTCCTTTTCAACATGACCTTGCAAATATGGCAGGAACTTCAAGGGAAACAATTTCTCGTACGCTTCACTCTTTTGCTAAAAAAGGAATGGTCGAACTTGATGGTTCCCGATTAAGAATTATGGACTACGAAAAATTCAAAGAACTTTACGGATAATTTTTTTTATGAGTAAGGTAGATTTACATACTCATACATCATATTCCGACGGTTTTTATTCCCCAAAAGAATTACTTCTGAAAGCTAAAAATGCTGGGATTGATGTTATTAGCATAACCGATCACGATAATGTTGCGGCTATTAAAGAAGCTGCAGCTTTCGGAAAAGAAATCGGCGTTGAAGTTATTCCTGGCGTTGAAATAAGCACCGATGTCGAGGATAAAGAAGTCCACATTCTTGCATACTTTATCGAGCCGGAGAATTGCGAGCTTGAAAGGTATTTGCAATTCTTTCGTGAAGAAAGATTAAAAAGAGCAGCAAGAATTGTTAACAAGCTAAATTCTCTGGGTTTGACAATTACTCTGGATGATGTTTTAGTAAAAGCAAAAAATTCCGCTGTAGGGCGACCACACATCGCCCAGGCTATGCTGGATAAAGGTTTAATTTCTTCATATTATGAAGCTTTTAACAAATACATCGGGAATGGCTGTCCTGCTTACGAAAAGAAAGTACACTTATCTCCTCAAAGCGCTTTTAAAATTATTAATGATGCTGGAGGTTTGTCTTTTATTGCTCATCCTGGGTTTATGCAAGAATCTCTTCTTAAAGAAATTATAACCGCAGGAGTGGACGGAATCGAAGTAATACATCCTTCAAACAATCCTCAGCAAATGAAGTTCTATCGCGGCATTGTAAATGAATATTTTTTGTTAGAATCGGGCGGCTCGGATTTCCACGGCGGCAAGAGAGATGATGAAGATAATTTAGGCAAGTTTTTTACAAATGTCTCGGTCATTGAAGCGATGAGGCAGCGTCTTATGAAAAACAGCGCATAATTTTTAAGTAACCAAGAAGAATATGAATAGAGTTGAAGGAAATCTTTCCTGTTCAAATAATAAATTTGCAATAGTAGTTAGTCGTTTTAATGAGTTTATCGGACAAAAATTATTAGATGGCGCGATTGACTGCTTAATGAGGCATGAATGCGTCGAAAAAAATATTGACATAATAAAAGTACCTGGAGCATTTGAAATTCCGCTTGTTGCAAGTAAACTAGCAGAAAGCAAAAAGTACAATGCAATAATATGTTTAGGAGCGGTAATTCGAGGCGCTACGCCTCATTTTGATTATGTAGCTGGCGCTGCAAGTCAGGGAATATTGGAAGCATCCTTAAGATATAATACTCCAATCTCATTCGGCGTCTTGACAACTGACAACATTGAGCAAGCAATAGAAAGAGCGGGAACTAAGTCCGGCAATAAAGGCTGGGATGCTGCGCTTACGGCAATCGAGATGGCAAATCTTCTACCAAAGCTTTAATTTTTTTCATGACTTTATTGTTGAGAAAAATTTCCCAAAAAAATTATTTCCAAAGCTTAATAATTCTTTTATTTACTCTACTTCTCTTTTTGCGTTCTGTTCAGATACCTTTTTTAAACGACGAGATCTCATTTATAAAGAGGAATCATGCCTCTAATTTATTAGATTATCTAAAATTATTTGAAAAAAAAAGTTATGATGGTTTTTACTATAGACCGCTCGCTAATTTTGTTTCGGGGATAACAACTTTTTTTTTCAGCTATGATGTAATTTATTACCGGTTGTTTAATTTGCTTCTGCATGCAGTTTCAGGAATATTGCTTTATTCCTTTCTGCTAAATTTGCTAAAGGATAATCGCCGGAAAAAATTAATATCCTTGTTCAGCGCCTTGTTTTTTATAGCTTTCCCGCTAAATGATTATGTGGTTTTCTGGCAAACGGACTTATTCGACAGGCTGATGCTTATTTTTTACTTATTAGGTTTAATCGCATTTGTAAAGAATAATTTTAAAGCGGGTATCCTTTCTATGCTATTTTTTTTGCTGTCGATGTTATCAAAAGAAATGGCGTTCAGCTTCCCTCTAATAATTGCGTTGATCACTTTTTATTTCGCTAAAGAAGGGAAACATTTTAGAGCAATAATTTCAGCTTCACTCCCATATATAATTTTAATGTTTGCCTTCTTATTGTTTAGAATTATTTTTCTAAGCAACAATGTTTTTACAGCTAAGGACGCGCATTCCAACGGCACTTTATTTATCGTAATAAAAAATTATTTTTTATTTTCCGGTCTGCTGACCTTTCCTTTTTTCATAAGAGAAGTACAGAATATTTTCCTCTCTCATAAAATATTTTTTTTAGCGACAGCTTTGATACTTTTTATTCCGGTTTTGTATTATTTATATAAGAAAATAAAGATAGAGTCAATATTATTATTCTTTATCTTGTTTACAATTATAACTATCGCACCGGCAAGCAGGCTTTTCATGCGATGGTATTTATATCTGCCTGAAACCGGTTTTGCAGCTTTTGCATCGTACTTTCTATTCTCGGCTGGTTTCAAGAAAATGACGACGCCATTTATTATTGCGCTTTCTATGCTAATTATCTATTCTGGAGCTTTTTTACATAAGGAAGCTGACTGGATTAAAACTTCGGATGAAGCTGTCGACAATTTAAAAGAGTTTATCTCAAATAATAAAATAGAAATTGCAAATAGCGGCGAAATAAATTTTCTTACTGTTCCTGCAAAAGTAAACGACATCCCTATTTTCAATCTCGGTTTTGAAGATCTTTTTAATTTTTATGGTAAGTTTTCAAAACCTATAACGGTAAATTTATATTCAAAATCTTATTTGAATAATTTTGACGATCCGATTCAAATTGTTCGTACAAGTAAAAGTCTGATATTAAATCAAACTGATGATAATTATTTTATACTTTTTAATAATGGAAAAAGTATTAACTTTGAAAGCAATAATTTTGAACTTGAAACAAGAAAAAATCTTTCAATCAACAGCATGGAGTTAAAAGATAAGATACTTTATACTTTTTCAAACGGAAAATTTTTAAAATTAGAGGAATAGAATGAAAAAAATAATAGGTATCTTATTCTTTTTTTCTGCTGCATGCTTAATAAAAGCGCAGCAAGCTTATGATTGGCAAAATTATACGGACATGAAAAATGTTGCAGCCATAGCAGCATCCGGCAACCAGATATGGGCTGCTTCAAGCGGAGGTGCTTTTCTTTATAATGCAGTTTCCGATTCTTTTAAAACATTCCACAAAACAGATGGACTAACAGATAATTCTCTTACGGCTGTCACTATTGATAAGTATGGCAAAATCTGGTTTGGAAGCAGCAATGGCGCAATCAATGTTTTTGATCCTTCTACAAATTCGTTTCGTGCAATTTTAGATATTTATAATTCGGATCAAAGCTCTAAACAAATTAACGAGCTTCAAGCCGCCGGCGATACTATTATTGCTTCAACTGATTTTGGCATTTCTTTAATCGATCCTGTTAATTTAGTTTTTTATGATACATTTTTTAAGTTCGGCAACTTTCCATCAAACACACCAGTAAACAGCACATTCAAATCAGGCTTAATTTATTCTGCAACTCAGGCTGGTGTTGCTATACAAAAAATAGGATCTATTAATTTATCTGCACCCGAATCGTGGAATGTTTATTCTACTTCAGATGGTCTTCAGTCAAATACAATTAATAAAATTGCATTGTATAATAATGCCCTAATAGCTGCAACTTCAAATGGACTGTCTGTCTTTAACGGCACTATATGGCAAAATTTCATTTCAAATTTTAACAACACAAATGTGGGTGATATAGTTAGTTCCGGAGATACGCTTTTTATTTTATCACAGAATAAGATTTTTTCATATTCTAATGGAAATTTAAAAAATATTTTCAACTCAGCTACTTCGTTAACAAAACTTGCATATTCAAATTCATTAGGGCTTGTAGCTGCAGGTTCAACTGGAATTATAATCGTAGAAAACTCTTCACATAATAATTTTTTTGCGCCCAACGGTCCTTATGTTAATCAGTTCCCTAGTTTAGCAGTAGATAACTCAGGAAACTTGTGGTCTGCAAGCGGACGAGATATAACGGGACAGGGGTTTTACAAATATGATGGAAAGTCTTGGAAAAATTTTAATACATCGAATACTTCTCAGCTTCCAACTAACTTTTATCATGTTGTATTTGCAGCGCCGGATAACACTGTTTATTTTGGTAATTGGGGATCCGGATTTATAAAAGTGTCCAACTCTAAAGTTGAGAATTTTTCAACTTCTAACAGCGGTATGACAGGCATCCAATCTGCTCCTCAATTCCTTGTAATTTCAGGATTCGGTTATGATTCAAAAAATGATCTTTGGGTTTTAGATTATGGAGCAGTTGATAAAAACAATCTTGCAGTACTTACACCCGACAGCACCTGGTATCATTTTTCTATACCGGCAGCTCAAGGTCAATATTTTGATCAGAATTTTAATTTAGCTATTGACCAATACGACACTAAATGGTTTTCGTCCTACTACTCAGGCCTCACCGGTCTTTTCTTCTTTAATGAAAATAAAACCTTTAATAATCCTAATGATGATGTCTCAGGATATTTGTCTACATCTGATGGACTAAATAGTAATTCAATTAGCTCCGTTGTAGTAGATCAACGCGGAGATGTTTGGGTTGGTACAAATGCCGGAGTTAATATTATTACGAACACAGGCGGAATTTTCGACGGCGGCAAATCTTCTTTAATTATTACTTCTATTTTTTCACTAAGGCAGCAAATAGTTACATGCATGGCAGTCGATCCGATAAACGATAAATGGATCGGCACGAACCAAGGACTAGTATTAGTTAACTCTGATGGAACAAGTGTGCTTTCAGAATATACAACTGCCAACAGCCCGCTTCTTTCAAATAATATTACAAGCATAGCTGTTGATCCAAATTCCGGAACGGTATACGTAGGGACCGATGCCGGTCTAACTTCATTTAAGACTTCTGCCGTTAAACCTGTTGATAGTTTCACTAAACTTTTTGTTTATCCGAGCCCCTTTGTTATTAAAGACGGCGCTGTCAATAATCTTACTATCGATGGCTTGATAAGCAACTCTGAGATTAAAATTATTTCAATCACCGGCAAATTGATTAATGATTTCCAATCACCCGGCGGCAGAATTGCAAATTGGAATGGAAGGGATTCAAACGGCAATCTTGTAAATACAGGAGTATACCTAATTGTCGCCTTCGACAAGGACGGTACAAATGTTACCACATCAAAAGTGGCGGTATTAAGAAAATAATTTCCCTTTAATTTTACAGTATAAATGATCGATCTTTCTAATCTTTCTCTTCAGTTCAATGGGAAATATCTTTTTCAGAATATTAATTATAAGATAAATTCCGGCGATAAAATTTCTTTGGTCGGTGCAAACGGAGCAGGCAAGTCTTCTTTACTTAAAATAATTTCCGGTGAACTTCAACCCGAATCCGGCAAAATAATAAAACAGAAAAACATCAACATCGGCTATCTTCCTCAGGAAAATATTATGCACTCAAGTGTGTCGCTGTTGAATGAAGCCAAGAGTGCGCTGACTAATATTGTTGCTCTTCATGAAAAAGAAAATCAAATAACAAGCGCACTTGCAAACAGCAATCTGAATGATGAAGATAGCAGCGACTTAATAAATCAATTAGGCGAAGTTCACTATAGACTACAAGAACTTGATTCATACAGCGCAGATTCTAAAATTGAAAAAATATTAATCGGGCTTGGCTTCGATGAAAATGATTTTAACAGACCTACAAATGAATTTTCAGGCGGCTGGCAAATGCGAATTGCTCTCGCGAAAATTCTAATCTCCCAAAATGATGTGCTGATGATGGATGAGCCTACAAATCATCTCGACTTTGATTCGCTCGAATGGCTGATTGATTTCTTAAAAAGTTATAAGGGAGCTTTGTTAATAGTCTCTCACGATAAAAGATTTATTGATGAAGTTGCAAATAAAACTCTGGAAATCTTCTTGGGAAAATTTTATTCTTTCAGCGGAGATTATGATTCTTATTTGAGGTACAAAGAAGAGCGCGATTCTCAGCTTGCAAGTCAATATTTGCTCCAGCAAAAGAAGATTAAAGAAACTGAAAATTTTATCGAGCGTTTTAGATACAAAGCTACTAAAGCAAAGCAAGTTCAAAGCAGAATTAAACAGCTCGAAAAGATAGAGCTTATTGAACTACCCGACAATAAAGAAAATATAAATATAAAATTCCCGGAACCTCCTTCCAGCGGCAAGGTCAATATTGAACTAAAATCTATCCATAAATCATTTGGCGATAAAAATATTTTTTCTGATCTAAACTTTACAGTCAACCGCGGAGACAAAATTGCTTTTGTCGGACCTAACGGTGCTGGGAAAACAACTCTTTCAAAAATTATCTCAGGCAGAATTAACTTTGATAAAGGAGAAAGAATTATCGGACATAATACTGTAATCTCGTATTATGCGCAGGATGTAGCCGATAATTTAAATCCGGAGTTTGACATAATTGAGACGGTAGAAGGAATGGCGGAGGATAAAACTCTCGGACAGCTTAGAAATTTACTAGGCTCATTTCTTTTTTCCGGTGACGATGTATTTAAAAAAGTTGGAGTGCTTTCCGGCGGTGAAAAAAGCCGTGTCGCTCTGGCAAAAATACTTCTTACAAAAGCAAACTTTATTATTCTTGACGAGCCGACAAACCATCTCGATATTTCATCTAAAGCAGTTCTGCAAAGCGCCTTGAATGATTTCTCCGGCTCGCTTATTCTTGTATCTCACGATGTAGATTTCTTAAAGCCTATCGTTAATAAAGTTGTTGAAATCAGAAAAGGCGCAATAAAAATTTTTGATGGCGGAATTGATTATTACCTTTCAAAAAGGCAGGAAGCACTATCTGAGGCAAATAACAATGACGCTAATAAAAATATTTCGGCAAATTCCATTTCAAAAAAAGATCAAAAAAGAATTGAAGCGGAGAGACGGCAAAAAAAATATGAAGCGTCTAAGGATTTAATAAAAGAAATTACAGATCTGGAAAGTGAAATTGAAATTCTTGAAAAGAAAGAAAAAGAATTAGAGCGCAATTTAACTTTGCCGGAATTTTTCAGCGATTCTCAAAAAGCAAAAGAAACTACTTATTTATATAATGAAACTAAAAAATATCTTGAGGACAAAATAAAAGAATGGGAAGTAGTTTCGGAAAGATTGCACAGCATTGAAAAAAAATTCGGCTAAACTTTAGCTTTGAGAAATTCTTCAGCCAGAACAATCCCTCCGTAAAGAGCAGAGTCGTCGCCTAATTTACTTTGAACAATCTTAGGCGCCTTAGAGGTTTGCTTTAAAATATTTTTATCGAATGTCACTCTGATTCTGGGCGTCATATAATTTCCTAAAGCTTCTATTAAACCTCCTCCTAAAATAATTTCATCAACGTTTAAGAGATTAGCAATACCGGCTAAAGTTACTCCAATAGTTTCACAAGCTTCGCCGACCCGCTTCATTACTACTTTATCTTTAGTTTTTATTGCTGCTGCCAGTGCCTTGCTTTTAATAGGTTTATTCTTGCCGGAAATTTTTGTTATTACTGTTTTTTTCTTTGCTCGAATATCTTTCTGAATATTTCTTACAATTGCGGTGCGGCTGGCTATCGCTTCAAAGCATCCTTTATTTCCGCATCCGCAGACCGGACCATTCTTATCAATAATGATATGACCTATTTCCCCTGCAATATAGCTTGAGCCTCTGTATATTTTGCCGTCAAAAAAAAGAGCGCCGCCGATTCCCGTTCCAACGAACACCACTAAAATATTTTTCGAGCTAATTCCTTCGCCGAATTCTTTTATTCCAAGCGCACCAAGGTTAACGTCATTCTCAATCAGCACAGGCAGACCCAGGTTTCTTTCCAAACGGCTTTTCAAAGAAAAATTTTTTAAGCCAAGGTTAGGCGCTGCATTTACCTTACCCGTGAAAGGATTCAGCCATCCCGGAATTCCAAGGCATACTGCCTTGATGTTTTGTTTCTGCAATTTCGCTTTTTTAATTGTGCTTTCTACAATTGAAGTTAAGGCTCTGATCAAATCAAGCGGCTTTGCATCTTTCGGCGTTGGTTCTTTGACCCGCGCTGTAATTCCAGTCCCGGAACTAATTGCTGCAGCTAAAATTTTTGTGCCTCCCATATCTATGCTGATGACAAAATTCTTTTCCAGGTAACCTCCTTATACGAAATGTGATTATCTATTTTAGATTTGCTTAAAGAAAAATTACAAATAAAAATTTTGTTTTCAAAAATCTGCTGCTCTATTTTTATCTGTTATTAAATACTAAAAATTGTTTCAGTTTCATATTACGAAATTTAGATGGCAAAAATAAAACCACTCAAAAGATTCGGGCAGAATTATCTTGTTGATGAAAATATATTAAAAAAAATTGCGGAAGAAATTAATCCTTCAAATAAAGATTTTATTTTAGAAATTGGACCGGGATTTGGCGCTTTAACAAAACATATTTTTGCCCAAACGAAAAATTTCGCGGTTGTCGAAATTGATTCGCGGGTTGTTGAAGAGCTATCAGTTAAATTCCGCGGGATCGAGGTTATCAACAAGGATTTTCTGGAACTAAATCTTCAAGAAATTTCTGAAAGAAAAAATTCCAGCCTGCGCATTGCCGGAAATATCCCGTACAACATTACTTCTCAAATTCTTTTTAAGATGATAGATAATATTACGTTCATAAAAGACGCTGTCCTTATGGTTCAGCTTGAGGTTGCGCAAAGATTAAATGCAAAGCAAGGAACCAAGGACTACGGAATTCTTGCAGTAATTATGCAGAATTTTTCCGATGTGAAAATTTGCTTCAAAGTATCTCCAAACGTCTTTTATCCGAAGCCAAAGGTTCATTCTGCCCTTATTCATATTACCTTCAAAGAAAATCAACAAAGTTATGAAGACAAGAAATTTTTCTTGCAAACTGTGAAAGCGGCATTCGGCAACCGCAGAAAAACTTTAAAAAATTCATTAAGTAATAGTATATTTGGACAATTAAATTTTAAGGATTGTAATATCGATTTATCTTTACGTGCTGAGCAGCTTTCTATAAATGATTTTATAACTCTTGCTAAGTTCGTACAAAATAACCTTACCTAGTTTAAATAAATTAATTTTTTACAAAGTATTTCTCTGCGGATGAATTTATTAAAATCATTTCTTTACAAATTAAAAGCTTTCGACTTAGTAGTTGTTGTCTTCTATCTTTTTCTGATTCTTATAAATCTGATTTTTAATTACGACGTTGAACACTGGTTCCTCTGGGTGCTGATTAATCTTTTTATAATCTGTTTAACGTTTACAATCGCTTATTTCGAATACAAACACGACAGCAAATTTTGGCGTATCGTTCATTACTGGTACATTGCGCCTCTAATTCTTTTAACTTTTAAAGAGCTTTACTATTTAATTGAGCCTATTAGGCAGCATGATTATGATTGGCTCTTCATCGATATCGACAGATGGCTCTTCGGAACCGATGTGGCAGCTTTCCTGCTAAAGTATTCTTCACCGCTTCTCACTGAAATTCTTCAGATTATTTACAGCTCTTTTTATCTGCTGCCGATAATTTTAGGACTGACTCTTCTTAAAGATAAAAGATATGTCGCACTTGATTATGCCGTCTTCTCTATTATCTATGGCTTCTACTTATCTTACCTTGGTTATTTTGCTCTGCCTGGGATCGGACCCCGATTTACTCTTCACAGCTTTACTTGTTTAAACCAGCAGCTTCCCGGATTATACTTTACGCCTTTCCTCCGCAAATTTTTAGATGCTGCAGAATCTATTCCTATCGGCGCAAAAAATCCCGCTGCCTTCGTTCAACGAGATGTTTTTCCCAGCGGTCATACAATGATTACGCTTATTGTAATGTATCTTTCGGTTAAGCTGAAAAGCCGTTCAAGATATTTCTTTATTCCCGTTGGATCATTATTAATTTTTTCTACTGTTTATCTTTGGTACCATTACGTTATTGATTTGTTCGGCGGATTAGTCTTCATGATTTTTTCAATTTGGTCGGGTAAATATATTTTCAACTGGTGGCGCAGAGAACTTGAGCAGGAAGAATTTGAATATGATAAATTTTAAAATACAGTTTTATATTTTACAGCATGAGTGATAAAAAAAATAAAGTAAAAAAAATATTCGATTCAATCGCGTTTAAATACGACTTTCTGAACCATCTTCTAAGCTTTGGAGTTGACCATTACTGGCGTTACAAAGCGCTTAAACTAACCGGGCTTAATTCTAATTCAATCTTACTTGATGTAGCTTGCGGCACCGGTGATGTTTCAATCGCCGCTAAAAAGTTTGGCGTCGAAAAAATATTTGGCGCTGATTTCTCTTTCAACATGCTTACTCTTTTTAATAAAAAAAGCGAATGGATCAAAGGGAAATGTGTTCAAATGGTGGCGGAAAAAATGCCGGTAAAAAATGAATCCGTTACAAACATTACTGTAGCTTTCGGAGTAAGAAATTTTTATGACATCCAGCAAGGCTTTAATTCATTCTACAGCGCGCTTAAGAAGAACGGCAAAGCAACAATAATTGAGTTTAGAATGCCGTCCAATTTTTTCTTTAAAAGCCTGTATAAGTTTTATTTTAAAAAAATATTGCCTGTTGTCGGTGGAATAATTTCGGGAGATAGAGAAGCTTATAAATATCTTCCGAACTCGGTGGAAGAATTTGATGAGAAAATAAATTTGCCCGAACTCTTAAAGAATTCGGGCTTTGATAAAATTCAAAAGTTTAATTTAACTTTTGGTATTGTACAGGTTATTATTGCTGCAAAATAAATTTTATTTCACGCTGTAAGAAAGCAGCGTCTCGGCGACTGTCGTTGTTGAGTCCGCAAGATTTACTCCGCCGCCGCTGAATGCGCTGAATACTGCGCCGCTTCCCTGCCACTTTACAACTCCAATATTCTGAACTAACCATGCCGTTGCGCTATATTGTGCTGGCGTTTGACCAGGAATTGATAATTTCAAAGTATAATTTATTACTCGTGCAGTTTGAGTAGATTGCCCACTCGTTAAATTTAATGTAATTTGTTCCGTTCCTTGATATGTTGCTGTAACACTGATAAACTTTGAAGGAGAGAATATTAGACCTAAACTAAAAACATCCCAGCTTGAACCGCTTGTAAATGATAGGTCATAAGCTTTTAATTTTGTATCAAATGATATGTAAGGCTTTATTGAATCAGGAATAAGTTTATACATTCCGGTAGTATCAAGCGCAAAGAATACGGTATCACCTGAAACTAAGAAAAATGAAGGATTAACTTGAGTCGCCAAACCAAATGCTACTGTATCAATCTCCTGCTGGTAAGTTATTCCATTGATTACAGCGCTGCCGCTGTATGTTGCCGACCTTGTTCCCGTAATCGTCCCGCCGGTTGAGTCGGTTGAGTGGATCGAATACACATAATAATTGCCATCTTTATTTGGAAAGTATGCGGCATTTGTACCGGTGTTAATTGCCGGTGATACAGAATTACTCTTGTTGCATGCGTTAAAAATTATCGAAGTAAAAATCACGGCAAATAAAACTAACCATTTTTTTTTCATAACAGCTCCTTAATTTAAATAATCATTTTTTTTAACTTGTTAAATGCGATGGCGCGGTGGCTTATCTTATTCTTTTCTTCAAACGATAGTTCAGCCATCGTCATATTATATCCATCGGGAACGAAATAAGGATCATAGCCGAATCCGTTTGCTCCCTTTTTCGTCTTTACTATTTTCCCGTAAACTTCGCCTTGCGTTGAAGTATAATTCTTACCGTCAAAATAAACGGCGGCGCAAACATATTTGGCTTTATGTGGCTCATTGAAAAATAATAAAGCCTCTAAAAGTTTTTCATTGTTCTGATCATCGGTCGCGTGCTCTCCTGCATACCTTGCAGAAAACACGCCCGGTCCATCATTCAACTGTTCTACTGCCAAACCGGAATCATCCGCAATTGTTGGCAGTCTAAATGTATCATAAATAGTTTCAGCTTTTATTTTGGCGTTCGCCTCAAATGTAGTCCCGCTTTCTATTATATCAGGAATATCCAGTCCAAGCAGAGTTACCAGTTTTATTTTATCGCCGTTAAAAATTTCAGTAACTTCTTTTATCTTTCCCTTATTTTTAGAAGCGAAGATTATCTCTTTCATTATTCTATCTGCTTGCTCTTATTTTGTAAAATATATTTATCAAAGCTCCAATTGAAGTCATTGAGTTCAGCACCGAAAATATTAAATCCCCTAAGAAAAAAGAATATAACATCAATGAAAAACTTCCGACGCTGTTTAATATCAGGAAATACCCGTTAACGCTGCATCGTTTTTCTTTAATGGTTTCAATCGTCTGTGGTATCCAGCTTGCGGCTAATGTTACCAGTCCTATGTAACCAACTATTAGCATTAAGTTCCCTTTCAATATTTTTCAATAATTCTTGTTTTAAGTTTACTAAGATTTTGTTTCATCAAATATATTTTCCATCACTTCAAAAGCATATCTCAAATGCGGTATCACTATCGAGCCGCCGACTATCAATGCTACGTTAAAGGTTTCATAAAGTTCTTCTTTAGTCGCTCCCTCTTGAATTGAGCGGTCGATATGATAAAATATGCAGTCGTTGCACCGCAATACCATTGACGCTGTAAGTCCCATCAGTTCCTTTGTCTTGGCTGTAAGCGCGCCGCTGACGTATGCTTTATTGTCCAGTGCAAAAAATTTATTGAAATCCCTAAAGCCGGAGTTCAATATTTTCTCGTTCATGTCTGTTCTATACTGTCTTGTCTCTGAAGTAGTTTTTTTCATCTTCATTCCAAAAAATTGTTTACGAATTTTTGCGCCAAATATACTATTACTATCTCAATCGATAAAGTTTTTTTTACAAACATTTATTCCCCGTGTTTAAATAGCTGCAGAATATTTTGCATAAAGGTCAGCTATCATCAATAAGAGTTCCTTCTATCTCGTCGCAATGATTTATTTCAAGACTATACAATTTTTTTATTTCTTCGTAGCACAGACTTCAGTCTGTGCCTTTCCACAAATTCATAACTTTAAAAATCCCGTAACACACACTTAAGTGTGTGCCTGTCATGCTGCGGTATTTCAATTTGTTTACAAAATATTAAAATCCTATTTTTAATGAAGAAAGAAGGCAAAGAAAATTTATAAAATATTTTTCTTGTAAATCCTAAATTGATTATCAATGCAAAAGCTATACATAATCATACTAATTATTTCAATTAGCTGCCGTTCAAATGCCGCAGTAATAAAAGGAAAGATAATTGATTCTAGAACGGGTGATTCTTTAATAGGTGTATTAGTTCGTATGCCTCAAGCAAAATTAGGCGCTAGTACAGATATAAATGGAAAGTACGTTCTTAATAATGTACCTGTTGGCAAGCATATTATTAATTTTCTTTACATCGGATATTATACACATATAGACACTATAAACATAAAAAGCCAAGATGATACCGTAACACTTAGTATTTCGTTAAAGCCATTAATTACTGATCTGGATTCTGTTTCCTCTCCTTCAAACGAAGCATACCACAAGAAATTAGAAGAGTTCAATAAGATTAAATCCGTTCTCTCAGTAACCATTGATAGCTTATCGTACTCAAATTATTTCCTTACTGCATTTCTGTCCATTAAAAATAACTCTTATCTCTCCGTATATGTCTTAAAAAATTATCCGTGCTTTAATGTAATATTTCCTTTAATTACTGACAGCACTGGGAAATTAATTAAAAGAAATAGAACGATGGTCGATTGCATGGGCGAAAAAACTTGTGCAGATACAACCGACTTAATAAATATTGCACCCGGCAATACAATTAAATATCCTCCGGTAAAATTAATGTTCTTTGGTTTTGACGAGATAAAAAATGGTAAATATGTAGTAAAAATTAAATACGAGTTTGATAAACCTAAAACCATAAATCTATTTTACTGTAGAAGTGAAAATAATATTAAAGCATTAATAAGCGCATTGCGAGGTTCATACATTTCTCAAAACTCTAAAACGTTTGTAAATGAGTATTCAAAACGATAATGTGCTGCCCGCAGTACATTACTTAATTGCCTGGTCAAGTCCATTTTTATGCGTCAAAAGATTTTTATTAAGGAATGATATTTAGCTACAAACGCATAAGGGTCTAGAAATTCACTATTTTCATTGAGACAAACGAGCTTCTTATATTCTTTAGCGTTACAATTAAACGAGGGATTGATGGAATAGCTTAAAATTACTCTCACTCATTTTTCCCAACCTCCCTTTCAAAATAATTCCCCTTAGGCAGAACAGTAATTGGTACCTTCCTGTTTTTATCATAAAGCACTATAAAGCTATTGTCCTTGTATTCAATCTGGAAAACCGTAACGCGGTTGGATATTCTTTTAACAAACTTTTTCTTCTTACTGTTTTTACTCCTGATTATAAGCGAAATGTTTTCTACATCCCGCTTAGAAAAATCAAGGTCAAACCTTTCGTTGAACCTTCTTTTAATATGGATTATTTCGCATTTCCGTTTCGATCTCATTCTAAGTAACCACTCTTTTTTCCCGCTCTAAATCTAATAAATTAATAACTAACATTTGCTCCTCTGAAACTAAAATAAAAACCCAGCTTCGGAAGGAGTGAAATGATTGTAGTCAAAGTATCCTCCCGGTAATAGGAACTTCGCCGGAAGTGAAATAAATAATTAAAAATTTCTCCACCATAAAAACATCTTACCCAGCCTTGATCTGAAAAAATATTTCAATATCATTTTCATCTCAGATTATTTTTTTATACTTTGCCGCTAGTCTCGTTTATTTTTTAATGCGGTTCATACACGCACTAAAAAACAAATGGGACATTTTAGTTAATAGCGTCTTTGATAAATATAATTTCATTTTTTTATAACTTTTAATCATGGGATTCTTTCCCGATGGAGAAAATGATGGAGACTTACAAAAAAATTATTTTGCCTGAAAAGGAAATGCCTGCAAGCTGGTATAATATACAGGCGGACATGCCCAACTCTTGCCTGCCGCCGTTGCATCCCGGCACAAAAAAACCAATCGGACCCGAAGACCTTTCCGCAATTTTTCCTATGGAATTAATAAAGCAGGAAGTTTCTAAGGAAAGATGGATTGAAATTCCAGAAGAGGTTTTGGACATTTATAAAATTTGGCGTCCTTCTCCCGTTTACCGCGCTCACCATCTTGAGAAGCTTTTGGACACTCCGGCGAAAATCTATTACAAGTATGAAGGTGTAAGCCCTGCCGGCTCTCATAAGCCCAATACAGCAGTACCGCAGGCATATTACAACATGAAGGAAGGAATAAAAAGATTAACCACGGAAACCGGCGCGGGTCAGTGGGGCAGCGCTTTAAGCTTCGCCTGCCAGTTGTTCGGAATTGAGCTTGAAGTGTACATGGTTAAAGTAAGCTACGAACAAAAGCCTTATAGAAAACTTATGATGAACACATGGGGCGCAAAAGTTTTTTCTTCCCCCACAAATAAAACCCAGGCAGGCAGAAAAATATTAGCCGGAGACCCGGACTCCCCCGGAAGCCTCGGAATCGCTATTTCCGAAGCGGTTGAAAGAGCTGCCACTATCGAAGGAACAAATTATTCCTTAGGCAGCGTATTGAACCATGTTCTTATGCATCAGACGATTATAGGCGAGGAAGCAATTAAACAGATGCAAATGACGGGCGACTTCCCGGATATCGTTATAGGCTGCTTCGGCGGCGGCTCAAACTTCGGCGGGATTTCCTTCCCGTTCCTGCGTTTGAATTTTACCGAAGGCAAAAATATTAGATGCATCGCAGCGGAACCTGCATCATGCCCAAAGCTTACTAAAGGAGACTTCAGATACGACTTCGGAGATACAGTAGGTCTTACGCCTTTGATTCCGATGTACACTCTGGGGCATACATTTGTTCCGGCGCCAATTCATGCGGGCGGCTTGCGATACCACGGCGCGGGCGCAATTGTTAGCCAATTGCTGAAAGACAAACTTATTGAAGCCCAGGCATTCCATCAGCTTGAATGCTTTGACGCCGGTGTAAAGTTTGCGCGCACCGAAGGAATTATTCCCGCGCCCGAATCAACTCATGCAATTGCGTGCGCCGTTAAAGAAGCGCTTAAAGCAAAAGAAGAAGGAACGCCGAAGACCATTCTGTTCAACTTAAGCGGACACGGCTTCTTCGATATGAGCTCATACGAAGCATACTTCTCCGGCAATCTCGTAGAGCACCATTTAACTGAAGAAGAACTTCACGCGGATTTGAAAAAACTGGACACCCCGCTTGCGGTTTAGTAACTCATACTACTCAAAAATTTTTATTTAACCCTTTCATGGTTATACCTTATC
This sequence comes from Bacteroidota bacterium, assembly GCA_021824565.1. Lineage (GTDB taxonomy): Bacteria > Bacteroidota > Ignavibacteria > Ignavibacteriales > Ignavibacteriaceae > FEN-1297. The sequence goes on from JAKAKL010000083.1 coordinate 113,439, forward strand.
TTTTATACTTAACTGAGGGCATTGCCCTCAGTTGAAATATCAGTCCCTTCATGGACTTTTGATACAATAAGACGCTGAAAGCGTAATATATATTAGGGCGGGACAACGTCCCGGTATATTGGTCATCATAATTATAATATAACTCTGAAAGAGTGAAATAATTAAATTGCATAATTTCAATTACTATGGTAAATATCCCCAAATTTTTCCTTTAGTAACTTCAAGTCTTTTGAATAGCAGTAAAACGTATTTGAAGCAAAGTTTGATGCTTGTAAATGTATTAGATACTTTGCAATCGCGTCTGATAGTTTAATCTTTTTCATCTTATTTTGTAGTTCCATTTTTTACCTTCGAAATTATTTTTGAATATAATATTGCTTGCCTGCTTGCGATATTCTCCTATTTATAAATTTAATTCTTACATTTTTATAATCTATGTATTGGTAAGCTGTCTAACAAAAAGTTTTTGTTTTCGAAGGTACGCTTAAAGAATGGTTTTTACCGGGAAATTAGTTATTTGATTATAAAGGTTTATAAAAATAACGAGAATAGACATGGGTAATATTTCGAAAATAAATTTTCGAATGATTTTTATGATAGGTTAAGTTGTTACAATAAAACAAAATATAAGAAGTTGAAAAATTTAGCTACTTATAAGTTCTTTATTCTCTACTATTTCTTATAACATACATTATGAGAAATCATTTTACCGTTGTTAAAAAAATGTATTCATATAACACCTTTAATCGGATTAAAGACTTTTATAAACGGAATATCTTTGAAATCATCTTCATTATTTGTGTACAGGGTTCAACTATGCATATTTGTTTAGCCGATAAGATTGAATCGCCAACGGATAAATTATAAGTTCTTCTTAATTGTATCGCTGCTTCAATTATTTCTGAAGAAACCGGAATAATGTTGATTAAAGAAAAAATGGAGTTAAAATACTCTTGCTGTTCTGTGGTGATTTTGTGAAAGCCTAAAACTTCTAAACGCGTAATATCTGAAATAAAAATATTCTCCTCTTTGAACAATCCCTTTAAGAAAGCATATTCTTCTGTTGCAGAATAAATTATTATATTGCTGTCAATTAATTTCATGCTAAGAGGGTTTTATACTTCTATCTTCTCTAACTTTTTTTTGCCATTGTGTTGGATCGCCATAGTTGGAAACGTCTACTACTTTATCTATTAGCTTATAATAATAATTCCGTTTCTTTCCGGATATCTCTATCGAAGGAATAGATTGAATTTTATAACTAATGTTTAGTCTTTCAGCTAATTCTTTAATCAACATTACATCGTTTTCTTTTCGATTCTAAAATTATCTGTGTCATGCAACCTCACTATTTCAAATTTCCACTCATCAAAAAAATTTTTGCTATACTCATAATAAACTGTTTTTAATGGATTTATCTATAGATATTTTACAACTTAGAATATTATTAAACAAAAATATATACAATTTACAAATCTAATTTCTATAACGCGTGCCATTCCCTGACTTGCCGCGGCTGACCAAAGCGTAGAACAGACTTCAGTCTGTTCGTTTTTAAATTCGTATTCTCGCAGACTAAAGTTTGCGCTGCAAACTTAAATGTTCTTTTAGCAGCATAGTATTTAATCCCTCGCCGGATGTGAGAGCACACTTTCTACAATAACTAAAACATCTACGATGTTTTTAGACCTCGTAGAGGTCAAATTGTTGTAGAAAAGAGTTCAATCTATATTGCTAAATCCTCGTAGAGGATTAACAAATTCATGGGTATTGTTAGAATTTTTTATAATTTTATTCTCAATATTGTATATCTGCAAATTCTTAAGTTGACGACTATGACACTTCAGTGTGTACCTTTCCGTTTTTCGCACAAACCCACACACCCCCGTACCACATACTTCAGTATTTGCCTTTTCACAAACTCATAACCCACACAGACTAAATTCCGTGCTACAACATCGTACTTTCCGGGGCTGTCACGGACCACTCCGTGACAGTACCTTCTCTTTACAAGTGAGGGCGAAATCCCGCTTCATCCTACGGACTCTTTTTTCGCTTAATACGCAACTCCTCCCTGCTCGACGGAAACTCTTCCATGTGCGGCGGACTCACATATTTGCCCTGCGGAAACTCTTCCGTGTGCGGCGGACTCACATATTTGCCCTGCGGAAACTCTTCCGTGTGCGAGGGACTCACATATTTGTCCTGCGGAAACTCTTCCGTGTGAGGCGGACTCACATATTTGTCCTGCGGAAACTCTTCCGTGTGCGGCGGACTCACATATTTGCCCTGCGGACACTTCTCCCTGACCGGCGGAAGGTTCTCCGGGATATGCGGAAGCCCTTTTTTCGTCAATATTCAAGCTTTTTAACAGTTCCGGAATGTCTGCCATATCATCTTCTAATTCTTCCTTGAACTTAAACTTGATCTTGAACTTAATCTTAAACTTGATCTTGAACTTGAACTTAAAATTATTCTTTAGCGAACTATGTTTTCGCCGCTTATTATTTTCAATTATCTTATTTCTTAATTAAATTTCCACCCGATTATTCAAAGAATTACCCGATGTTTTTTCCTTTTTATATTTCTAAAAAATATATCTACTCAAAAAAGAATTCCAGGTTTATTTCATTTATTTCAATATTTTCTATTGCGGGCATTGCGCTTGGCGTTGCCACTTTGATAATCGCCCTTAGCATTTTAAACGGCTTCCAGAATACAATTACTAACAAGCTTATTGATTTTGATTCTCACATACAAATATCTTCATTCTCTACTACGCTTCCGCCTTACGAAAAGTTTATGCCCTGGCTGAAGGAAAATCTTTCCCCATATTACAAAAGCATAAACCCATTCGCATCAAAGCTTGCCATTATCAGCAGCAGATCGTTTAAAGAAGGAGTTAACATCAAAGGCATTCGTCCGCAGGACGCCTGGGAAGGAATTAAGAAAGATATTATTGAAGGTAAATTTCTTCTCAGCGATACTTCTGAAACTCCATCGATAATTATCGGAAAAAAGCTTGCGGAAAAATTATTAGTAAAGGTCGGCGATAATGTAACATTGTTCGCGCTGAACAAAGACCAGATACCTTCTCCTGAGAATTTGCCTAATATAAAAAAGTTTGTTGTCGCGGGAATCTTTGAAAGCGGCATGTCTATTTATGATGATATCAATGCGTACGTAAATATTAAATCCGCTCAAAAGCTTTTTAACATCGGCAATAATATTACCGGCTACGACATTAAGGTGAACGACATTTCTAAGATCGACAGCCTAACAGAATTTCTGGCTGATAATTTAAAGTACCCTTATACTGCAAGGTCAATTTATCAAATTCACCGAAACATCTTCACCTGGATTGAATTACAAAAAAAACCTATCCCGATTATTTTAGGATTAATTATTATCGTAGCAGTATTCAATATCATCGGTACTTTATTAATGATCGTTTTGGAAAAAACAAATGCCGTGGGAATCCTTAAATCTCTCGGAGCCAACAAGAAACAAATTGTGTCTATCTTTTTAATCCAGGGCTCCTATTTTGCGTTTGCGGGAATTGTAATAGGCAATATTATTGCTTTTACTCTTGCATATCTTCAATTGAAATTTAGAATCATCAGCATACCATCATCGGTTTATTTTATGTCTTCTGTTCCAATTAATATTTCGGCTTTCAATTTTATTTTAGTTTCAGTGGTAACTTTTCTTCTGGCAATAACGGCGTCGGTAATTCCAAGCCTTATTGCGTCAAAGATACAACCGGTAACAGCCCTTAGATTTAACTGATGAAATTTGAATCGTACATATCGAAAAGATATTTGGTCTCTAAGCATAAAATTAATTTTATTACTATCATCTCACTAATTTCAATTGCTGGAATTACTGTTGGCGTTGCCGCACTAATTGTAGTCTTATCTGTTTTCAACGGCTTCGGCAGCCTGGTAAGATCATATTTGATGAACATGGATCCCGATCTTCGAATTGAAATTATATCTCATGAAGGCTTTACCAAGCAGAATGAAATTAAATCAGTATTAAAATCATCAAATGATATTGTTTCGTTTGCTCCTTTCGTCAGCGGAAAAGTTTTATCATACAGCGGAGGCTATACTCAAGTTGTAAATTTAAAAGGCATAGAAGAAGATAAAGGGAATGATCTCTATGGTCTGAAGCGGTTTATGATAATGGGAACTTATGATTTGTCTGACAACGGCGGCTTGCCTCATATAGCTGTTGGACTTACTCTCGCCGATAGACTAAGCGTAGTTACCGGCGATACTATCACTATCGTTTCTCCCGTTGGCATTGAACAGGCAATTACACAATTTTCTATGCCTGAAACTCAGAGGTTTGTTATCAGCGGGATTTACAGTTCCGATAATAATGATTACGATGCTAATTTTATATTCTGTAATTTATCTTATGGTCAGCGGCTGCTTGGCTATAATAATAAGTTTCAAGGTTATGATGTAAAGACTAACAGCGCGGCTAATTCGTCGAAAGTAAAATCTAACTTGCAAAGTAAACTCAGCACAAAATTATTCAGTATAAATACCTGGTATGATTTTCATAAAGAATTATATTCCGTAATGCAGATTGAAAGATGGACGGCTTACATTCTGCTTTGTCTGATCATTGCTGTTGCAAGTTTTAATACGCTCGGCTCTTTGTCAATGTCGGTAATAGAAAAGAAACGGGATATTGGTATTCTTCGTTCGATGGGAGCAAACGAAAATTCAATCTTAAAAATATTTATGTATGAAGGATTATTAATAGGAATAGTCGGAACGGTCGCAGGGCTTTTATTAGGATACCTGGTTTGTTATATCCAAATTCATTATAATATTTATCCGCTTGATCCGACGCGCTATAAAATTGATTCTCTTCCGGTTCAAATTAAAATTTCAGATTTCTTTTTTGTATCGGCTGCATCAATGCTTCTATCCTATATAGCAGCGCTAATTCCAGCTAAGAGGGCTGCCAAAATCAATCCGCTTGAGGCGATCAAGTGGGAATAAAATTTTAAAATAAATACTTGCACATGAATGATTCAGTAATTTTACACGCAGAAAGTTTAGTTAAGACTTATCAGTCTAACAAAAATAAATTGGAAGTTTTAAAATCCGTTTCGATTGATATTTCATCAAAAAAAATATCGGTCATTGTTGGCGCTTCCGGAGCAGGAAAAAGCACACTTCTGCATCTGCTTGGCGGATTGGATAGACCGGATTCAGGCAGCGTTTTTTTCAGCGATGAAAATATTTTTAGATTAAGCGATGACAAACTGGCTAAGTTTAGAAATAAAAACGCCGGGTTTGTATTTCAATTCCATCATCTTCTGTCGGAATTTACCGCGCTTGAAAATATAGCGATTCCACTTATGATAAATGGAAAATCATTGGATGAATCGCTTTCACGCGGGAACGAATTAATTAATTTGGTTGGGCTTTCCGAACGGTCACATCATAAGCCAGCCGAGCTTTCCGGAGGCGAGCAGCAGCGCGTCGCAGTTGCAAGAGCGCTCGCTAATGACCCTGCAATTATCTTTGCGGACGAACCTACTGGCAATCTTGATTCAGCAAACAGCGAATCAATAAATCAAATTATAGTCGATCTTAGAGATAAACTTGGAAAGACCTTTGTCATTGTTACTCATAACCTTGAACTTATGAAATTAGCCGACGAAGTTTTTGAAATGAAAGACGGCAATTGTCTAAAAAAATAATTTACAGTTTGCTCAAATAATCGATAAGCAAACGCACGCCGAAGCCAGTCATAAATTTTTTTGTGTAGTTATTATAATTATGAGCAATCGCAGGTCCGGCAATATCGAGGTGCGCCCAGGGAATTTTCTTATCGACAAAGTTCTCTAAGAATTTCGCCGCTGAAATTGCTCCTCCCCATCTGCCTCCAAGATTCTTCACGTCAGCAACCTCGCTTTTATTCAGCATGTTATAATCGTCCCACAAAGGCAAGCGCCAAACCCGCTCGTGCGTGCTGATTCCAGAGCTATATAAATTTTCTGCAAAAGAATCATTCTTTGTAAAGAGACCAGCCACAAATTCACCAAGGGCAACGACGCACGCTCCTGTAAGAGTTGCAAGATCAATAATCGCATCCGGCTTTTGCTTCGAGGCATAATCAAGCGCATCAGCTAAGATGATCCTTCCTTCGGCGTCGGTATTATCAACTTCTATGCTTTTACCCGAAGCCGTGATAATAATATCTCCCGGTCGCATTGAATTTCCAGATACCATATTTTCGACTGTAGGAATTAGTCCAAGTAAATTCACGGGCAGCTTTGCCTTTGCGGCACTAAGAATTGTTCCCGCAACAACAGCAGCGCCGGACATATCGGCTTTCATTTCCCACATATCTGCTGCCGGCTTTATTGAGATGCCGCCTGAATCAAATGTAACACCTTTACCGACAAGCGCAATCTTCTTTTTTGCTTTCTTGTTTTTAATCGTGCCGGAATATTCAAGCACTAAAAATCTCGGAGGATTCGCGCTCCCTTTCCCCACAGCCATTACGCCGCCCATTTTTCTTTTCTGAATTTCGGTCTCATTAAATATTTTTATCTTTACGCCGGCTTTCTTTAGTTCTGCCGAAATTCTATTTGATAAAACAGCCGGAGTTAATTTTTCTGCCGGTTCGTTCTGTAAGTCTTTGGTAAACTTAATGCCTTCATAAATTATCCTGGCATTATTTATTGCTGAATTTAATTTCTTATTGTTTTCAGCGTAAAAATTAATAGCGAGATTTTTCAGAGCTTGCTTTTCAGCTTTATAATAATCAAAGGAATAATTCCCGAGTAAAACTCCTTCAATAAAAGTTTGGTAAAAATATTCTTCGTTGTAAAAATATTTTTTAAATGATTCATATTTAGGAATAAAAATATGCAGGTTTTTCAACAACTCATTTTGCATAGAAGGGATAAGTCCGGCAAGATGGTTTCTAAAATAATCCGGTGAGAACGAATCGTCAATTTTAACTTTTGAAATAATTATTTCGTCCGGCTTACCATCGGGCTTATGGACAATAATTTCAGTTCCGCTTTTCGCTAAAAATGTTTTCCCTTGAAGTTCGGTAATCTTTACTCCAAGAACGCTTGCAAGGTTGTTGAGGCTTTTGTCTATTTTTTTTTCGTCAATTAAATATCTAATACAAACTGAAAGAGGCTTGTAATAAATCTTTTTTGACGACTGAGTTATTGTCAGATTAAACATTTTTATTCCTTTGAATTTTCAATATATTTTTCAGCCCTGCTTAAAATTTTCGGCAGCATATCATTCAACTTATAATTTAATATTCTTGCGCCGGCAGCATTGATATGTCCTCCGCCTCCGAACTCAGCAGCGAGTTTATTAACAGCGATATTTCCCTTTGATCTAAAACTGACTTTAAATCCTTCTTTCAACTCTATGAATAAGAGTCCGATTTTAACGCCTTCTACTGATAGAGAATAATTTACAAAGCTGTCCGTATCCGATTCAAAGGCGTTAGTTGATGTAAAATCTTCTCTGCTTAGTTTCATGAAGCCAATTTGATTTCCTTCGCCGTATAACTGCATTGAATTCAAAGCGCGTCCCATTAATTTTATTTTGCTGAATTTACTTTGATCATAAATTTTATCGTACACTTCGTTAGGCTTTACATCGTGCTGGATCAACTCTCCTGCAATTTGATGTATTTCTGGAGTTGTTCTTTCAAATCTAAATGAGCCCGTATCTGTCATGATTGCTGCATAAATTGGATATGCTGTTTGACGGTCTAGAGGAACTATGTTTGTCTTTTTTATTAGATCAAAAATAATTTGACCGGTTGCGCTGTATTCCTGATCGACAAATTTATAAGTAACAAAGTCTTCCGGTTCCTGATGATGATCAATACAGATTTTTATTCTGTCTGACTCATTAAAATACTTCTGCATGCTGACGGTTCTATCCGAGCGGTTAAAGTCAACTGCGAATAATACATCAACATGCTTGAATAATTTAGTATGTCTTGCCGCATCAAATTTTTGGATCTGTTTATCTTCATCTAAAAATTCGAGGTTGTATGGAGTAACGCTGTGATTAATTATATAAATTTCTTTGCCAAGTTTTTTGAGAATAAAATATAGAGCTATCTCAGAGCCTATCGCATCGGCATCGGGATTTACATGGGTGGTTATAAGAAAAGAATTATTCTTAGTTAATATTTCTTTAAGAAGATTAAAATCTATCATTACACAGCTTCTTTATTTAAGAGAATTTATTATTCATAAAATTAAGGTGTTAAGATAGAAAAATTTTTATTCCTATAAAATTGTCTTGTGTGATTATGCAGTCTATTAAAATAGGCTCATATAACCTTATTAGCATGAGAGATTTTTATTGCTTCTTAAAAAATGTATAGTTAGCTTGCTAACAGCATCCGGTACATTCAGTATTAACTAAATATTTCTCAATAACTATTAGGAGGTTCTATGGATAAGAAAAAGTTCATCATTGCTTTCGTAGTTGTTTTTGTTTTGCTGGAAATTATGGGCTATCTGATCAACAATGTTTTTCTCATGTCGACTTACGAAGCAAACAAAGCTGCATTCAGACCTATGCAGGATATTATGTCCAAAATGTGGATTATGTATATAACAGACATAATATGGGCATTCTTCTTTGTTTTCTTTTTCGTAAAGGGATATGAAAATAAAGGTCTTGGCGAAGGCATCAGGTTTGGTGTTTACATGGGACTGTTCTTCTGCCTTGTGAATGCTTACTCAGCTTACGTCGTTTATCCGGTGCAGTATTCACTTACATTTCTTTCGTTTGTATACGGTTTAATTGAAATGATAATTCTTGGTATTGCAATAAGCTTAATATACAAACCCTCGCCCGCCGCTGCTGCAGCTTAATACTTAGTAAGAAATTAATACCGGGAACAATTTAAAACTGTTCCCGGCTTTTATGAAGTCAATTATGAAATGTACTTCTTCTGAGGAAAAACGCTCGCGGTTAAAACGTAAAGGAAACCTCCATAGCATATCTTTGAACCATATAACTGTTAAATTTAATGCCGTTATCATTAGGAGAAAAACTGTAATCCAAAATGCTTCGTGGATTATAGTACAGCGCAACTCCCAATATTGATCTTCCAAAATCAATATAGAAAGACGGCTTAAATGAAAATGGAATAATTGAAATTATTCCAATACCGTTTCTTTGAAAATATCCGCCGCTCAGAATTCCAACTGTGCCTCCAATATCTACAATACCAACCTGAAATCTTGCTACAGCTGCATATCCATTGCCAAACACAAAAGTATAATCAGCCGCAAGGTCCATAGAAAAGAGATCTATCGTTGCCACATAATAAGTAACCTCGTTTGTGGTATCGCTGACAAGCCTTGTTTTAATAGTATCAACTTCGTTGCCCGCACCAAATCCCACCATAAATGCGCCTACAAGCGAAAGATTAATTTCATTATTCTCATCGAAAACTAATTTACCGAGATTGCCAAGCATATAGTCATTGCTGTAAAAAATTCCTTTCTGAAAATATTTTGCCGCACCCGCAGAGTCGGAAAAAGTTAAATGGGTCGTAAGATAACCGACAGAAGAGAAAGAAGTTTTCCGGTTATATGTTATATAATCTCCCCAGGCGCTGGTTTGTCCAAAATTAATTTCATTGCACAAAACTATTAGAAATACTGCCGCCAATAATCTAAAGTAAAATTTGCTCTTCATTTGATAACTCCAATAATTTAAAAAAATTCTGTAATCATACATTGAGAGAAAATATTTTTTTTAATTCTCTCTTCCTGATCCCGAACATGAACTTGCACTTGAACATGAACTTACCTATTTACGTATAAACACAAACGATCCTCCTCCTTCGTCGCCTGCCTGGGTAATAGCGCCGTACTCCGGAGTTTGCCCGGTTGGTGAATTATTTATTACCGCGTCTTTAATATTATAAAACAACGTTTCTGCGGAGAGATATTTATTCTGATTCTCTTTTAACCTCTCAATAATATATTTGACAAACACACTTTTATCGGGAACCGTAGTTAAAGCTCCGCTAGTCATGGCTTTTCTGCTTGGTATATCATAAATTTTTCTTATTGATACCGGAGCGTTCGTCATTATTTCTCTGGTCTTGAAAATAGCCCCGCCGAAGCAAGCATCGGATACAAGCAAAGTGTGTTTCGATTTTATGCCAAGGATATAATCTCTTATATTATCGTTCGAGAGCCATTCTGATTTATCGCCTGTCGTAGCATCGCTAGGAAGCCAAAACCCTTGCTGAAGAGTTGTGTCCCATACTCCATGCCCAGCATAAAAAATTAATAAGTTATCTATGCTGGTAATTTTTTTAGATAAGTTATCTAAAGTCTTAATTATCTTGGCTCGATTAGGATTCTCAAGCAAAATGATGTTTGATTTATCAAACGTGTAATCCTCTGTAAGCGTATTAGCCAGCGCTTTAGCGTCAGGGATAGGATTGCTAAGATCAGAAATTGTAACATCATTATAATTTTGATTTGCAATAAGCAGTGCGTAAAATTTTCCTGCAGTTACTATTTCCTGCTGCGGCGATATATTATTTTCGGCGCCTACGGTAAAATACTGCTGTGCAACATTCCCAAACTTATCTATCGCCTTAAGTTTTATCGTGTCTGGTAAATTTTTATACGCGAGTTCAAATCTGCCTGCTGAATCAAGTCTCAGAGGAACGTCATCAACCCAGCTTCCGTATAAGCCAGATAAATCTGTAATGCTTCCGGTGATCTTATATAGCGAATCAACTTTGTTTGCAATTTGAATTACATTTATACCGCGGCTCTTTAGAGAAGAAGTAATGTTTATTTCAGGCGGCGTAACGTCGGCGTTTTTATCCTGAAATACTGTTACAATTTTCTTTACGACATGCCCCATTCTATCAGTGGCTTCGATTTCAATATTGTTTGTACCTGATTTAAGCTTAACACTTGCCAAGAATTTATTGTTTGTATAAATATCCGGCGCCTTTCCGTCAATTAACAATGAAACATTTTTTTTGTTATCTAAAATCATTCCTGTAATGTTAATCGTCGAGTCTTTTGAATAAACGGGAAGCTCTTTAATTACATTAGGCTGTGGAAAATTAATAGCTAGTTCCGTAGGAAGCGTGTCTGACGCAGTTAATGAAACCTGCAATGTAATCCTGCTGCTTTTAATATCAAGCTGCTGAGCGAAAACTGCAGCCGTAAAAAAGAAGAAAATTATAATAGCAAATCTTCTTTTCATTTTTTAACCTCTCACATAATTATTAAAATCATTCATAATATTATAACTTATTTACTTGATGTTGCTACTCTAAAACCAATATCACTGCTGCGCCCGTAAGGCTTGTAAAAACTTCGGACAGTCGCTCTTACTCCAAAAGCTGTGTTGTACCACGATCCACCTCTTATTACTTTGTACAAACCCAGCCACGGACCAATCGGGTCAATATATTTGCTATGGAAATAATAATTGCTTGCGTACCAGTCCTGACACCATTCCCAAACGTTGCCGCTCATATCATACAATCCTATTTTATTCGGATCATAATTACCTATTCTTGTTGTGGTGGCGTTTGAGTTCCCTTCTAACTGTTTATCATTAACTACTTTTTGATATCCGTTAAAATTTATGTCTTCAATCTTTGCAGAATTTTTTCCATCGCCAAAACGAACTTTATCTCCCATTTCTCTTGCGGCGTATTCCCATTCAGCCTCGGTGGGAAGTCGAAAACCATAGTACTTGCAAAACTCGTATGCGCCATACCATGTAACTCCCACTGCGGGATTATATTCTTTCCCTTCCTGAGTATCCCAGACAAATCCTAAACCAGCAGGTTTTTTTATAAGGCCATCTTTATTCGGAAAAATCATCGGCTCGCCTTTGTACTCACCGGATTTCACAAGATCGCTGCCGTATACTTGTAGGAATGCAGCGTATTGAATATTAGTAATTTCATATTCACCGATAGAATAATCATTTAATTTTACTTGATGAAGAAACTCTTCATTTGAGCTGCCTTCGCGAAATTGATCGCCCATAGTAAATATTCCGCCTTTTATGTGAATTGTTTCAATATAGCCTGGGGCTCCTATAACGTTGCCCGAGAGATCAAAAACAAAATTGTTTCCTATTAGCTGAAGCCCTTCATCCAACGGCGTCCAGTATATTACTTTTCCTAAACCGGTTGGTACTTTATTTCCAACATCTCCCCATATCTTTTGCGGTATAATGGAAAAATTATTTCCGCCGTCATTTGAAACACGGAGCTTTATTTTCAAAATGTCGCTCGCTCTTCCGCCGGATATATCATAAAATATTTTTACTGTATCGGAGCTTTGCACAATTCTTAAATTCTGAAATGTTTGAGAATAAGAATTAAAACTAAAAGCAGAGAATGCTGCGAAAGCGAACAAAATTCTCATCACAAATCCTGCTTTATTCTTGTCTAATTTTATCATATTTAATCCGTCTTTCGTTTATTGGATTTATTATTATTAAAATCTTTATTCGTGCGAAATTTCTACAAGGATTACCATCATTTTGTCTTCCGAATCTTTTGAGAAAAAATTTATTTCATTAGAATTTTTTATTGTCAGCTTTACCGAGTTCGATGAAATCATTTTTTTATTTAGAGTGGAATGCACTCTTTCCCAAAAACTTCCTTTGCTTCTCTCTATCTGCGTCGCGATTGAATCTATATTCAACTTAAACGGTGAATAAAAAAAGCAGAAATAAGTCTTGCCTTTTGTGCTGTCTAACTGAAATGAATATCCTTCCCCCGGCAGCGCAATATTATTCTTTTGATAAGGCAGATAAGGATTTATTTTTTCGCTGAACGGAAAAATAATTTTGCATTTGTAAGTAAGATCAGAACCGATTGCATATACATAAGCGGGTTCATTGTTAGAAAGGACAAGATGAAATTGAGTTCCGGAATCATAAGGTTTAATCATCTGGAAATAATCGCCGTTGTATTTCACTTCCATTGCTGATTCATTGCTCAACCGGAATGCAATTGCGCCGGATAATTGTATCTTATTAGTATTCGCGACAACAGGTTCAGGGATTTCTTCGCCAGCCCATAAACAGAAATGATTAAAATCCTTGTACTTTATCCATGTAAATCCTCCCTTGCCCCAATCGGTTCCCCAGCTGTTCATTATCTCAAAAGCTCCGCCGTAAAGATTATCGTCGTACCCTATAACTGCTAAGGCGTGACCGACATAAGTTTTATTATATTCTGATGTATCCGGCTCCCAGACTTCGCCAGCGACATAAAACGACGGCGGACAATTTATGGCTATCAGCACGGGGTTATATTCTGATATGCTTTTTTTAACAATCGGAACTTTATTTTTTATATCCCTGTACGCGATAGTTCTATACTCTTTTATTTTATATTCCGATGCTTCTTTCTTTTGCTGCTCCTTAACTTCGAGATTGCAGTTATAAGGAAACTCATTTATTGTCAATGCGCCTTCATTTTTTAAGACCTGCATTCCTTGAATTATGCTTGCGTCGCCGCTGCAGTCGCTGCCCGGTCTTATTTGATTATAAATAAAAGAAGGTGAGAAAGCGTTGTTATTAATTTCTTCTTGATCCCAGTTATTTTGGATCGCGGCGATAATAGTCCTTGCTGCATAAGCGGTCGTCCAGCCGGTGCATGTAGAAAATACGCCTTGATTTCCCGGCACAGGCGCGTACATCCTCAGAGAAACTTTTGCAGGAAGGTTCTCCAGATCGCGGCTAATTAGCTGCGGGGCTTTTGGACAATCAGCATAAGCCGGGTCATCTAAAGACAATCCTGTGCCGAACACCTGCGAATAAACATTTAACTGTAGGCAAACGAGAAACAATAACAAGTATAGTTTCATTTTATTCCTAATTAATTTCCGTCCCGATTGGATCGAAACAAATTCATTTTAATAAAATTAATTTCTTTGTGTCTTCAAATTGACCGGCCTGCATACGGTAGAAATAAACACCGCTCGCAAGGCTTCCTGCATTGAAGTTTATAGAATAATTACCGGCTTTCTTTTCTTCGTTTACCAAAGCCGCAACTTCCCTTCCAAGCATATCGTAAACTTTCACTGTGACAAAACTTATTTTAGGTACAGAATAATTTATTATTGTTGTTGGGTTGAAAGGATTAGGATAATTCTGGCTAAGTTTAAATTCCAACGGTATATTGGGTTTCTGCTTATCGCTCACTGCGGAGATTGAGCTAATTGTGATTGAATTTATACCGCTGTAAGGATTATAAGTGCTTGTATAACGCGGATCGCTCTTCATTAAATAATAATTATCGCCGTGCCTTGAGAATGACATCCCTCCGCCATAGCTTGATGCTAAAAGCTTTATATTATTTACATCGCTTATATCAAACAGCTTTGAACTTGAATAACCATCCATTTCCAAGAATTTATCAACAAAACTAAATCCGAAAGACCACACTTGAGGATTATAAAAACCGGGAAATGGATTCGGAAATAAAGAAGAACACTGTACTTGCTTTAATAAAACCGCATCGCTGCTGCCGTCAAAATAATAAATTGAAAAGTAGTTCGGATTATTATAATCATAGGCAATTAAAGTACTGTCGTGAGCGATTAGATTATAATATGCATTTGTGTTTGTGGTGAATGAAAGTGTCAACGAATCCGTTGTCTTCAGGGTATTGCGGTCAAGTTTTTTTGCCGAGAAAGAGTTATTATTATTTCTACCAAGAAAATATAATGACTGGCTGTCTGATTTAAACATTGCCGGACTATTCAATAATATTTGCCCACTTGAAACTATTTGCGGGACTGCCGGGTTACTAAAGTTCACTTTGTAGATAGCGTTAAGATAATCTCTTAAGTAAATATCTTGACCAACCTGGTAAACCGAAAAAATCTCTTGTTGTCCAGGTTGATAATCTGCAAGTACTTTATTCGCATTATTGCTCAAATCATAAATTGTTAGTTTACCTATTGTCCCAAAATATCCCATATAATTACTAGTGCTGGTAAATAATAAATTCCCCTTTAGCCCCCAGATACCATTTACCTTTACATTATTCAATTCCTCTGATTGTGTAATACCGCTGCCGCTGATTGAATAACGCTTTAGTGAATTAATAAGAGGTACATACAAAGTATCACTGCCTTCAAAATACGGCATGCCGTTTATTGGATTTGAATTATGAGAAAGTATCCAGGATGTATCGATATATGAATAATCAACCTTTACATTTTCCAGTTTGGGATTTACTTTGATCGATAAAGCGGTTGAATCATAAGAATATAGATCGGATGCAGTGAATTGAATTTGTTCATTGCCTATAAAATCCGGGTTCGGGAAAAAGTAAGCAGTCTTAGAAGAAAACTGATACTTAAAATTCCCGAGTCCGCTTAATGAATAACTTAAGCTGTCGCCGTCCGGATCATAAGTTTCATCATATTTTAACAAAAGCGAATCAGCCGCCGTCATTTCTGTTACATCTGCTTTTAGTACCGCAACAGGATTGTGGTTATTCACAGCCTTAACAATTTTAGTATCGCTGGCGGTAATACCGTTTATATTGACACTAAGCTTTATCTTATAATCACCAATTACATCCGGCGTAAAAGAAGCCTGCAAATTATTGGGATTTACAATTGAAGCACTGCTTCCCGATGGCTTGTCAATTATTGACCAGCTAATACCCGCAACGCTGCATCTATTTGGCAGCGGATTTCCCTGGAGATTAACTGCATTATTTAGATTTACAAAATCCGGATTAGAAATGACCACGGAAACGCCTTTATAATACATCGGGTCTGCATATTTAGCATAATTTCTTAAGCCGGTAATGCTTGTTAAATAAGAGCCGGGGTTGTTACTCTTATCAGCAAGCAGTTCTGCAAAAGCAACTTCCTGCGTATCGCCGGGAGCAAAGTTAAATGGACCTGAAGCCAAACCCTGCCTTATATCAGAAGGAGTAAATTGAGAACCTTCAAGCCAGCCAGTGCCGGTTACAGGATCGCCGCTAAAAACATATTTTGTAACATGACCTTGTTGATCAATAAAAGGCAGTCCGTTTGAATATTGCCCGTTAAAAAAGTGATAGAACTGCAGCGAGCCGCTAGCTGTTCCAAACGGCGGGTCATTGTAGTTAGGGTTTCCGCTAATAAAAAAATATGAAGCGGTCATTGGCAAATTTTTCTTTCCAGATATATACTTGCCTCCAATAAAAGCCGTATCATTCACGCCGCCAGGCACTGCCGGTCCTTCCACTAAATGAAAACCGACTGCGGGCGGAATTGCGGGAGCATAAACCGCATCAAAGGATGAGCTGTTATAAGTATAAATCAAATTGACTGTAGTATCTGTGCCTGCAAAATCGTCCGAAGAATTTCCCAGATCGGGATCAGCCCAAAGCGAAATAAACATACTGTCAATTGTGTTATGCTGATAGCCTTTATTAATCAAAGTAAATTTTTTAAAATACAAATTGCCGAAAGGACCGGATTGTGTATAAGCCCAGAACGTAGCATGCACTTCAATACCCAATGGCTGTGTGCCGTAAAGACTATTAGTAAGGTTTGGGTCTTCATCATTCGCAACATAATAAATTGTCTGATCCGCACCGGGAACGCCGGGTATATCAATGTTCGGTTCATAAATGCCATCACCGTTCACATCTGTAAAAGGAGCACCAAGATCATTGCTTGTTCCTTTCCCAGGCCATTCGGTCCAGTCGGATTCGTATTGTGCTTTTAGCTGGTCGGCAGAAACCCCTTCCAAAGCCGCATCGTTTGATAAATCAACTGTAGAGCCTGGATATACATCCGGTCTGACCCGGTATATTCTCCACCTTGAATCGTTGGGATCAGCGGGCTGACCATTTGATAAAAGCGGACCGGGTTCCAATCCGCTGATATATGTTGAGCCGCCGACTCTTACCTGACTGTCGCCCTGAACAAAACCTCCCCAAAGCAATCCGCTTTGAAAAACTGCTGTCTTACCGCTGCCTTTCGGATATTCCAGGCCTTCTAAAGCTGTATTTAAATTAAAGTCGCTGAAGCCGTTATTCTCCTGCAGCGCTTTGATATTATTTATATCAATATATGTACTGCTTACTGTAGTACTCGAAACTTTAGCAGGCTTTTTATTATTGCCGGCTTTTTGTTTGGCAATAATCTGCAAAGAAAGAAAAAGAACAAACATCATAAATAAGATTGACGATTTTAGTTTTAAACTTGACATGATTTTCTCCATAAATTAAAATTTATTTAATAACCATAATCGATATTTATTTTTTACTATTTCAACAAAATTAATTTCTTTGTATCTACAAATTGATCAGCCTGCATACGGTAGAAATAAACACCGCTCGCAAGGCTTGAAGCATTGAAGTTTATAGAATAATTACCAACTTTCTTTTCTTCGTTTACCAAAGCCGCAACTTCCCTTCCAAGCATATCGTAAACTTTTACTGTGACAAAACTTATTTTAGGTACAGAATAATTTATTATTGTTGTAGGATTGAAAGGATTGGGATAATTCTGAGATAAATTAAACCCGGACAAAACAGTTTTATTATGAGTCTCAACCGCAGACGTAATTCCATCGGGGAACAATCCTCCCAGCGTGTTATCTGTATTCGGATCGTTATCTAAAAACCATTCAAAATCAGTTAACAAATCTGCCGGCGGGTTATCAAACCAGGCTGAAAAATTTACTCTCACTCCGTCTATCATTACTGTAGAATCCGGCACTTGAAAATCGGTATTTAAATCACTTATGAAGTTTGCCATGTTTGAAACAACAGTCTTTGGTCCACTATTATTAATATTATATTCTTCCCGAACAACCGCTAAAGAATCTAAAAAAGAATTGAATGCAGCCATTACCTTATTACATTGTGAAAAATCTTCGCGCAAATCTGTTCGTATTTTTTTCATCTTTGATGTTCCGTAAGGCGTGATCTCAAGAAAATTCGGATTGGACTTTCCGAGAGCGTAGCAGTAATCGAGCGGGCTGTGGGCATTCGAGAAATCAAGCGTGTTCGGATCGAGGTTTAAGTCAAACATATTTCCTAAATCCTGATATATATCAGTAAAGAAATCAGCTATACGGTTGATTCTATACATTATTTCCCAGGATATTGAATTTAAATCGACAACTGCTTGACTTGGAATAATTACAGGGACAAGACTCGTCGAATTTTTAACATTATAATTTTGCCGGCTTCCGTCGTTGATCAATAAAATTGTAAACATGAGACTCTTATCGTTAGATGCAATATTGAAATAATTAGAAATACTATCCGCAAGAGGTTTATTGTTTATTAAGCTGAATTGGAAGCTGCTCTTCAAATCTCCTTTCTTAAGATATTCTGTTAAATTTTTTATTTCATTATACAACTCGCTGGAATACAAATATGTTTGAGTTAATGCAACGCCGAAATCAATTGAAGAATTGCCCTGTCCGTTTGAAAGCATTTTCAAATACGTATCTTTTAATTCAATCATCCTCGCATTCATATCTTCCTGATTATCGCTAAGGTTTATTACCATATCTTCTTTTAATTTATCAACCAAAGGAGCGGGTAAAGCCTCCGGGAAAAGATTTGCAAACGTGTATGAGTATCTATTATCGGAGCTATAAAAACCGGCTAAAATTTTACCCCAGCTATCAACCGGCTGCTCAATTATAGATACCGGTCTTATTACAACATTATCGCTGCCGATGTTATAGGTTTTACCATTTAAATTTTGAATTATTCCATTTAAAGATTCTTTCAAGTTTTGTATCCATGCGGTGTTCGGATTAAGAGAAGATAAAGGCTTGCTGCCTAACAATATATTTAATGAATCCAATCCGCTGGAAAAAGCAGATGCCGAAAGCTTAATTGAATTAATCATTGCCGGAGTCGATGTGTTTCCGCTTTTAAATGACTGCAATTGACTTGAAGCCTCATTAAATAAACCCGATGCTCCCTGGCATGTATTAAACTCGGAATTTAACTGTCTAAAATCTGAGTCATTGATCTCAAAATATTTATTGGAACCTCCATCAATAAGTTCAATTGTTAGTGTAAACGGCACCTGGTTATTTTCTAATATCTTAAAATCATCCGACATTTGATTTAATTTATTCGCGGCTGTCATCAATACGCTGAAAGCGGTATATCCTATGCGGTTCAGCGATGATTTATATTCTTCCGCCATTTTTTCAATCTCGCTTTTAAGTGCGCTGTATTTCGGGTCGCGAAAAAGATTAAGAAGATTCCCAAAGAATATTTTATCGGGCGCATTGCCAAGACCGGCTATATTATCATTATAAAAATTTTCCAGACTAAGGTTGGTTGACCTAATTGAACCAATTATATCCGATTGTTCTTTTAGTAAGCTGTCAGATTGATATTCTATTAACCCGGCATTAATAAAAATTCTTTTTGCGTATGCTTTCATTAAATCCGAATCGGTGGCGGGATTAAGAATTGTTTGATTGCACTGAACAAGCTGACTGTTTAAGTAATTAGAATAAGCCTGCGACATCGAAGCATTCAATACAAGATCGGCACTTTGCGAATAAATAAATCCGACCGGAATTAAAAACAGTATGATAATTATCTTTCTCATATTATGCCTTCTAATTAAAAACTATAAATTATGGAGATGTTGTATATCGAACCTCCCCACTCTTTTTTGTTGGATGTTTGCGGCACATTATTTTCCGAAGGTGGATTTACTACAGTTACCGGATTTCCCTTCTGCTTTAATACGGGAATGTATTGATCAAAAAATAATTGAACTGCTATACCATCTGTAATATTTAATCTTGTGCCTAGATTTATTTTATATAAATCGACCAAGAGAACGTTATCTGCTTCATCCTGATAAGTACCCAGACCAAACTCAGACAGGATATTATAATTATAACTTATGTCATTGCTCGATGCTATGCACTCAAGGCTAATTGAATAGCTCCAGATGCTGCTTACTTCATGGTAAAATTTCGCAGAATAAACTTCGTTCAGCATTCTATCATCAAAATCCAGGTTGACCTGATGAGCAATCGGAATAATTTCAAAACCTAACACCGGCGTTGATGCGTAAAGACTGCCCGAATAATAATTACTGATCAGCATGAAGCCCAGATCAAAAGAGACGCGCTCGCTTAACGGATAGGAAACTCCCAAACCGACGGCTGCGCCTTTCCCGTTAAACTTGCCATCGCTTAAATGCAAAATCTCAAGATTAACATTCCCGCTGTTAATTGTTCCGTCTTGATTAAGCTGAAGTTTAAAATCCGGGATAGAATAAGTTATTAAAGATTTAATTCCCAGCTTGTTTAATTTATATTCCGCCGAAAGCCCGATTATGTTCCGGCTATATTCAATATATCCTGAAAGATTCTTCCTACCTTCAATTTTATTTACATTGCTGTAATAATCAATCCCTGTATTGTAAGTATTTAATTCCCTGTAAAAATTAATTCCGTAATTAAAATTTGCTCCTGCTTTTCTGCAATATTCGATTGCATAGCTTTGTTCAATGCCGCTTAATCCGAAATAAATATTATTACCGAATGCAGGCTCAAGCAAATTGTAAAAATATTTATCCAGCAAACCATCCGACTCACTGTACGGATATTGACTGATATTTAAATTTACTTTTCCCTGCCCTATTAAGTATTTAAAATTCACACCTATTTTGTTTACAGAATCTTCAGCTAACAAATTGCTTTTTAAGCCATACGATTTAAAATTATTTCCTGAGAATTCTGCGCCCCCATCTTTGCTGTAGTTTGAGAATGAAAAAGCTTTTTGTTCCAATTCCACATTTAGACAAAAATTATAATTAGAAAGGCTCAGAGGTATTTCAGTGTTTACGCCCATGCCGTATTGAAAATTTGTTTTATTGTCGTTAGGTCCGCCGTACTCGCGGAAGAGATCATGGTAATTAGAATTAAGAACCACCGAATACTTTAACGGCAAATCTTCCCTTGCCGGATGATATCTTAAATCTTCATTGCCAATAAGAAATCCGTTACTGCCCGGCACGAACAAATCATAGAATTTAGTTTCCAGATCCTGAATTTGTCCGAAAGAATAATTACAATAAAAAAGCATAAGCAGTAAAAATATTTTTATAAAACTCACTTTTGTTTAAAGTTATTTTTCTAAGATTATTTTTTTGGTCTCTATAAAATCTGCGCTTTCAATGATAAGTTTCTCATCCTTCCCCTCTCAACTTCTCATTATATTTGTTCACGGCAACTGCACCCCAGATAATGCAAACAAGCCACGTAATTATCACACTGTAACCAAGCGTAAAAATTGCCGCCGCGATGGTTATTACCAGCATAACGACCGCGCCTTTTATCGTTGAATAAAACATCCCTAACGGTCCGAATAAAAGCGTCAAGAGTATTGATATAAACATGCTTTTTTTAACGCCGGCATTTACATCATGCTTCTGATCTTGTGTGTCCATGTTTTATTCTTTTCTTCTATCATGCAAAAAATATTTATTACACTATAAGCCGGAATCAAAATCATTACTTCTGCAAAGCGCAAAGAGCAAAGCGCATAGAAAGCTCTGCGCTATGCCCTCTGCAATTTTCTTTACCATTTTGCCCCGGAAGCGATTCCGTACTCTTACTGCACCCTGCTCACAGGTTCGCTCCAGGGACCTTCACCCGCTGCGTTTACCGCACGCACCCTGTAATAGTACCTTACGCCTCTTGCAACGTCGTCATCTACAAATGATACCTTGCTTGTATATTTGAAGAACTTCATCTCAGGTATGGTATTTAGGTCGGCGGCGTTTGCAGACTGCCCCTTGTCCCACTCGTAATTATTAGCAGCAGCGTCGACATTAGTGCTTACAATAAATCCCTGACCGTCAGTATCATCAACTATAGTAACTAATAATTGTGTTTCGGGTCTTGGTCTGGATACCGGTGTCTTAGGCAGTTTAATGCCATAATCACCTAACAACTGGGGAGAATCCGCATGGAAACCGATAGCAGTCTTTATTATCTTGTCTGCAATTGCCTGCATCTGGCTCTCCACTAATCGTCCCTCCTTTTTCACCCTGGAAGCGGTATTATCGGCGTCGATTATAGCATCGTTTTTAACTTTAAGCCTGTCTATAATACCCTGGATAGACTCGGGCGTATATGTCTGTCCGCTCCAGAGATCAGGGTTCGCCTGAATACCTTTCTTAAGTGCCGTGAATAAATCAATAAGCTCAACTAAATATTTCATTTTGTACTCCTTTATTTTTGAATAAATTGATAGTTAGTCTTTAAAAAGTGCGAAATTCTAGAATTCTTGTTGGAACTTCTACAATTTCCGTCCGAACTTCTGCAATTTCCGTCCGAACTTCTGCAATTTCCAACCGAACTTCCGGAATTTCCGTCCGAACTTCTGCAACTTCCGTCCGAACTTCTAGAATTTCCGTCCGAACTTCTAGAATTTCCAGCCGAACTTCCGGAATTTCCGTCCGAATTTCTGCAATTTCCGTCTGAACTTCTGCAACTTCCAGCCGAACTTCTAGAAACTCTGACAGATATTCTTGAATTTTCCGCGGGGATTACTGAATTGTTGATAGAGATTTGAAAAAATCCCGCCGGAATTTTTGAGTTACATGCGTATGTTTTAGAATTTCCAGCCATGGCTATGAATAATGAATTAAAATACTTACGATTAATAGTAGACCAAAAAACGGCGGATTGGGAAATTTGAATAAATATTTTAATTTTTTTTCGCCCGGCTGTAAAACACGCGTTTTTCTCTTATCTGGAAGCCGATTTTCTTTACCGGTCTTTCCGGAGGCAGCAGCATCTGGTTTATAATTTCCATTATCTTAAATATTTGATCGTCATGCCCGTCAAGGCGCATTTCCAATTCTTTTAGTTTTTCTTCAACTTTTTTGTTAGTTGAAATTATCTCACGCAGCTTTACGAAAGCTCTCATTATAATAATATTGACTTCTATCGCCCGGTCAGAATTTAAGATTGAGGAAAGCATAGCTACCCCCAGCTCCGTAAAAGCATAAGGCAAGTATTTGGAATGCTGCCCTCTCTTTAAGGTCGCAAATTGCGACCTTAAAGAACTATACTCATCTTGATCCAGTTGAAACATAAAATCCGGAGGAAACCTTTTTAAATTTCTTTTTGCGCTCTCATTTAAACGCTTTGTAGTTACATGATATAATTTCGCCAGATCGGTATCAAGAATTACCTTTTGATTCCGGATGAAAAGAATTTTGCTTATCACCGTTTCCGCAGGGATAATTTCGCTGTTTGCAATTGTATTTTCCATTTTGATTTTGCGTTCTCCTATATTTTTTTTGTTCTGGAATATCGCCTCTGCTTTTCTCTTATCTGAAAGCCGATCTTCTTTACCGGTCTTTCCGGCGGCAGCAGCATCTGGTTTATAATTTCCATTATCTTAAATATTTGATCGTCATGCCCATCAAGTCGCATTTCCAATTCCTTTAGTTTTTCTTCAACTTTTTTGTTAGTTGAAATTATCTCACGCAGCTTTACGAAAGCTCTCATTATAATAATATTTACTTCTATCGCCCGGTCAGAATTTAAGATTGAGGAAAGCATAGCTACCCCCAGTTCGGTAAAAGCATAAGGCAAGTATCTCCTTCCGCCTTTACTCTTTGAGGTCGCAAATTGCGACCTCAAAGAAAAGAATTCATTTTGATCTAACCGGAACATAAAGTCTGAAGGAAATCTTTTTATATTCCTTCTTACCCGTTCATTCAACCTCTTTGTCGTTACATGATATAGTTTCGCCAGATCGGTATCAAGAATTACCTTTTGATTCCTGATGAAAAGAATTTTGCTTATCACCGTTTCCGCAGGGATAATTTCGCTTGCAGCCATATTAGTTTGTGTATTTTTTAAGTGTTAATAAATTCCAGCCGAGCCGGTAGACACTTGCCTTTCATAAGACGAATATGAACTGCCAAAGTAGCTCATATACGATTTTGAAAGTATTTCCATATTATTTATCTGCGCTCCGATTATTCCGGCGCCTTTAGCAAAGTAGACATCAATGCTGCTTAAAATTCTAACGTAAGCGTATGAAGAATAGCCGCTGTTGTCGGAATATGTGGAACTGGAGGAATCGTTATAAGTAACCTGCATCTTAATAACTCCGGAATAAGTTTTCCCTGCCGGGTTTGTATATGAATCAAGCGATTGAACAAGTTTAATACGAACAGGATTATTCGTAGAGCCGGTGGGATTGATAGTCCACTCATTGTTAAGCGCTAAGGACGCGGGAAGTATTGATACTATTGCATCGGTGGTATTAGTTCCCATCACGACGAGATCGCCGGTGCTTACCCCGTTTGCGCCTACTCCGCAATAACCGATCAAGCTTGGATTAACGTTATCAAAATAAGCATAGACAGGAATTACACTGCAAGCCCTATAAGTAGTTTGAGCCCCGTATAATCCTTTGAAGACCTGGTTGCTGATTTGTTGAATGCTTTTTACGCCGCCGAGCGAATCATATGTCGTCGTGGTGCCGGAAAGTAATATATTAAATGTGCTGTTCTGGTTTGACGGCATATAATCTTGCGCGCTGCCAATAGCGCCGCTTGAGTTTACCGGGTTTGATTTGCTGCTGCAGCCGTAGTAATAAATGCTTCCGGCAGCTATGCTGAGAATTATCAATAGGAAAGATATTTTAGTTTTCATTATATCACCTTTAATTTAAATATTAATGCTAGTCATTGTCCTTTTGCCAGGATATTAGCCACGTATTTTTATTCTCATCGATATATTTTGTAAAGAGAGTTCTATCTTCAAAAAAATATTTTTCAACGTAGCCGTTAATCCCATTATCATTAAATAGAGAGAGAGTTGAATCAGTCGCCGCATATTGACCGGTTTGATATTTCCTGTACACAGCTCTAACGAGCAGTTTGCTGTAATTATTCCCAAGTATATTTTTATCAAGAACAACATCGCGGATGATTGCAAGGTTATAGAAATATGAGTCGTCTTTATTCAGCGCGAAGGAAGCGAAGCCGTATTTTTTAACCGGGAATTGCGCGTGCAGATTTGAAGGCGTGGTAATTTGCACGAATTCGCCGTTCCAATTCCCTATCAGATCGCTTTTAGTTTTAAATGGCGGCCTGGGTTTGCAGCCTGCAAAACTTATAAGCAGAAAAAAAATAAAATATAAAATCGTCTTCATAAAATAATTTCTTTTTTCTCTTACTATTAATAGCCAAAATATTTGCGGATTGGGAAAATTTGCGTAAAATTTTTTAGGTAAGCTGTAACAATTGAATAAAAAATTTCTTACCTTTAAGCGGATTAAAAAATTAAA
>JAKAKL010000006.1 GCA_021824565.1 Bacteroidota bacterium
CGATAGTATTCTACTGCGTAGTCCATCAACTATTTAGATATAAAAAAATTTAGAATTGTTAATCTAAAAAATTTATAACTGCGTACAAAAATGGAAACAGCAAATTTCAGAGGCATATCCTTGTCACATTCTAAAGCTTGTTCACATCATTTTAACAGCAATAATTTTTTCGTCTCAGCAAACGCTGCTCCGCCGATCGATACACTTGCTTTCATCCGGTAAAAATATACTCCGCTTGCAAGATTGCTTGCATTAAACTGGACAGTATAATTACCCGCAGCTTTTTCTTCATTTACTAATGAAGCGACCTCTCTGCCTATAATATCGTAAACTTTAATTGTTACTAAACTTTTTTGAGGTACAGAGTAATTTATTAATGTTGCCGGGTTAAAAGGATTTGGATAATTCTGTCCTAAATTAAACTCGAATCGTAATTTAATTATTGCGTCTACTACATCGCTGTAAACATAATTACCGTCATTATCAATTTGCTTTAACCGGTAATAATAATGTTCATCACTAATAACATCATTATCAATAAAGCTATATTTTTTTGGTGAGTTGCTATTTCCCTTCCCTGCAACAAATCCCAATTTAATCCATGTCATCTTATTTGATGAGCGTTCTATTTCAAAACCATAGTTATTTAGCTCGCTGATCGTTTCCCACATTAACATTATAGTACTATTTATAGTCTCTGTCCTGAATGAAACTAATTCAATTGGAAACATAGATACGATGGTTATAATTCCATCATTTGTATCAGTTAATATATTCTTCCCTGCCGAATCGCTCAGTACCGCATTGCTTAAGGTTACCTGATTATCGCTTAAAACATTTCCGGATTTTACCGGGATATTTATCAAAGTCCCTGATGTATCTGCAAAGGACTTTAGTGTCGGCGAGTATGAAATTATTCTGTATGTCGTGTCATTTACCGCAGCCGAAATAATTACATGGTCCGCTTTCCTGTTTGATAAATATATTGAATCCTTATTAACTGTAAATACTTTCGGTATTGTAATATCAAGCTGAACTCCAGCCGCTTTTTTTAGATTAGAAAGCGAAACGCTGATCGTTCCCTTTTCATTTTCAAATAAACTTTCGGATTTTACATAAAGTATATTCGGCGAATAACTTTCTGCCGATAATTTTATTACTAATGGGTTTGTTACCGCATCATTGCTATATAATTGTAAAACCGCACTGTCTATACCTTCAACTGAAGAATGATAATTTATTCCAACATTTATCGAATTATTCGGTGCTAAAATTTGCGGAAATAATTCTCCAGTCCGGAATTTATTGTTATCTATTTTAAAACCATTAATAACCAATGTATCGTTGCCCGCGTTACTCACATTTAAAATATATGTCGATGTATCTTTGACAGAAACTCTCCCTAAATTAATATTATTATTAGCCGTATATATTCTTGGCGAAATAATATTTAGCGTTCCGTTATAAGAAGCGGATATAATATTCTCGCCCTTATTCGTACTTATAATAGGATTGGAAATCTGCAGCGGATAAGAGCCTGCGCTTCCTGCAATTTGAAATTTTAATTGGAGAATTTCTCCCGATGTTCCTGAAAAATTTGTATTCGCCGGCGAATAAGCAATTACTTTTAGCTGGTTGTTGCTTAAAGTATCTATCGACAGAACCTGGTCCGCTTTTCTGCCGCTTAATATTCCGCTGCCGAATTCATATTTCATTACCGCCGGTAATTGAAGCGTAAATTCAAATGCCGTGAATGCCTCCATATTATTTATTGAAACGCTTAGTGCAGCTTCATAACCGGAACGTGCATTAATATCTCCAACATGAATTTCATTTATGGTGTACCCTATGCCCGCTGCAGAAATAATATAAACTGAATCCGACGGATCATTGTTTTTAATTTCCAGCAAAATATTTTTACTGCCCTTCGTTACCGGCTCAAACCTTATAGCTTTCATAATATTATTCCCGGGACTTATATTAGCTGCGCTGGAATCAACAAAACGTATTTCACTATTTTGTGTAGTAAGTCCTGTAATGTTTAATTGAGAAGTCCCCGTATTAGTGATTGTAACATTAATATCCGAATACTGTCCAAGAGGTATTTTACCAAAGTCCAATGATGATTTATCTAATTGAATACTTGCCGCAAGCAGAGTGAAGGAGCCGTTAAAATAATTAGTCAAAATATTTTTCCCCGCAGCGTTGCCGAGTAAAGGATTGCTTATTGTTAAATTATAATTACCTGCTTGCGTGCCTGTTCTGCATTTGAATGATATAACAGTGCCGCTGTTTCCGTTAAATGCTGTTAGACTTCCGGAGTATGCAAGCAAACGAAGTGTATTGCTGTTTACTATTCCGGCTGACAAAACTTGATCCGCTTTTCTTGCATTATCTAAAACAGCCGAACTATCCACATAAGAAAGCGAAGAAGGTAATTGAACATCTAATTGAACTGCTGTAAAAGAGTCTGTGTTTGATACCTTTATATTAAACTGTACAATTTGTTTTGTCCCGGCTGAGACGGTATCAATCCAAAGATTATTCTGTGCGATTGCATAGCTTGTTGTTATTATAAAAAATAAAATTGTATATAATTTCATAATTGACTTCCTTCGTGCCTTCGTGTCTTAGTGGCGAAAAGAATCTGCCACTAAGGCACTAAGTCACTAAGTTTAATTTTCATTTTAATATATTCTCTTCGTGTCTTTCTGACTTAGTGGCGAAAAAGTCTTGCCACTAAGACACGAAGTCACTAAGTTTTATAAAATAAATCTCTGTATTCCTTGCTTAATTATAGGGACATTAAAATTTATTAAGTATCCAAGACGGATATTTGTAAGTTTAAGATGACTTAATACTTGAGCTTGCCATACCGGATTTACTTGATCTACAGCTTTTAATTCGCAAATTGCAATATTTTCCACAAGCACGTCTAATCTTAACCCTTCATCAAATACAATTCCGTCATATTCAATGGGAATATCAATCTGTCTTTCAGCTTCAATACCTCTTTTTCTTAATTCATGTACAAAACAAACTTCATATACTTTCTCTAACAATCCTGGTCCAAGATTCTTATGCACAGTATAAGCAGAATCAACTATTGCTTTACCCGCTCTTTCTTCTGCTTCTGTTAATGGTTTAAAAGTATTCATATTACTTCCTTCGTGTCTTTGTGACTTAGTGGCATTTTCTTTTCGCCACAAAGACACCAAGTCACTAAGTTTATTTTAAGAGCAGCATCTTCCTCGCCTGCATATATTTTTGAGTCTCTAACCGGTATATATACACCCCGCTCGATACTTGAAGCCCGCTGTTCGTTCTTCCATCCCAGACAAGCTGATACCTTCCGGCTTTCACTTCGCCAAGATCAAACGCTCTTATTTTTTGTCCGAGAATATTATATATAACTATCTTCACTCTAGCTAATTCCGGCACTCCATACTGAATCGTTGTCGTTGGATTAAACGGGTTTGGATAATTCTGATTTAAATAATATTCCTTTGGTATAATTGGAACTCCGTTAGTATAAACATCTGTTACAATTGCCCCGCCTGTTGGATCTGCTATAACTACATTTGTTAATTGAACGCTCTTATCAAGCTTACTAAACGTACCAAGTACAAATGTTCCCTGCGGAAGTGATTCGCCTTTCATACTGTATATAAGATACGTTCTGCTTGTATCCCCGTTGTTCGCCGAAGCCACCTCAAATGAAGCAAGATTATTCCCCGGTGTAAATTGTACATCCTTTAGTCCCGCGCCTTTAAGAGTAAATTCAATTCCGCCAACGTTGCAATTGCTCGTAAGAGTCAAATTGCCGCCGCTTAAATCGAGCGTCGCACTGCCTGAATTTGTCTTTGCTAATATCTTCGCCGGCTTGCCGTATAGTATAATATTTACATCGCCGATTACATCGAGAATGTTTATTACGCTGTCCTGGTTTACATCCGCCGCTGCAAATATAAAAGGCTGCGGGTTTTGTCCAAGCATATATGAAACAATTGAAAGCACATCCATTATGTTTACACTTAAGTCACCGTTGGCATCTCCAAGTGAAGCTGTATAAGGTGTTGTGCTTATTATACGCGAAGAATCAGATTGTGAAAAATCAGTGTTTACTGTTTTATAGTAATAATAGTACTTTACATTTGGAGTTACATTAAAGTCAGTATAAGTTGTATCTGTAACAAGCTTCTGGTTTATCATAACCGGCGTTGTAAAAGTAGTATCAGTTAAATTTTGAAAGCGGTAAATATTATAGCCAAGCAAATCCGGCACTTGTTGCGGGTTAGTCCATTCTAAGTTTACTTTGCCAAGTCCTGCAGTTGCCGTAAAGTCAATCGATGAAGAGTTTGCTGCGCTTATTAAGAAGCTGAAGCGCATGTTCTCAACAGGTATCTGGAAACCCTCCAGGTCTTGTGCGTTTGCAACCCTTATTGTATTTATTCCATCGCCGGTATATAGCTGAACCGTTTTATATGCCGTCCAAACTCTATTACTGTCTGACCAATGCTCGGAATCCGCTACTGCCTGTTGAGTAAAAGGTAATCTTACACCAAAGGTTAACAATGGTTTATAATTAGGATCCATCGGACGGTTGAAATAAACATCAAATCTATGCGGTCCCACGCCAATTGGATTCATTAAGTTTGCTTGATCCTGTGGGTCTATTCCATCTACCAATACTTTCCATACTATGCCGTGGGCGGAATCCGATGGCGAGATTAGAAATGGTCTGTATATCACTTCAGGTGCATTGGGATTGTCCCAAAAATCATATATTTTTTTCTGGATATTTGATGAGTCAACACTTCCCCAATAATTTGCAGTATCATACACTAATTCTGCCCCTGCAGCTTGGAGTATATAAGCTGGATTTTGACCTGTCAGAAAATTATTTTTATAAAGGGTTAGTGTAGGCGTAGACAATATAAAGGGAGTTGGATTATTATCATTTAGTGGTAAACTCAAATTTGAAAAATTATTGTAACTAAAATTAGCTGGTAATGACCATCCCGAATAGATGCAATTAAATATGTTATTTTTATACATAAATATTCCGTTTTGAAAAGAAGCCCCAATTTGATAAAAGATAGAATTTTTAATTACACAATTATTAAAAGATAATGTTGACCCAAATCTTATAATCAAATCAGGTATATTGAATCCATCTAAGGTACAATGGTCAAATGTAATAATTGAGTTATAATCTACTATACCATTCCAATGGAAAATATTATTTATTTCAGAAAAATAGGTGTAATAAAAATTATAAATTCCTGCACCTTGAATTGATCCCGGACCTTGGATATTAACTAAACTATCTTTATTTCCATATGAGTTTATTTTCCCTTCATTATTAAAACTTTTTTGTAATGCAATATTTGTACCTGGTTTTATATTCAATACTCCATTTGTTCCAATTTTAAAACTATTATTAACAATCCACAAATAATTAGGAGTTAAAGTCATTATGGAGTCCATAACACCTGAAAGGTAATTGCCATTATTAATAGTCAAAACAATTTTTTGATGCACTGTATCTGTTGCACCGGCGTACCAAAGTACTGCATCAAAAACAATATCTCTATTATTTGCATCATTTGGACTGATATGAATTATTAAAGGATTTTTTTCATTAGTTCTTGTAGCATATGGACTAATACTACCAATAAAAGCATTATCTTTTAAAATTTGAGCAGTAGTAGTATCTTCAAATTCCCTGAACCTTAATCCGACAAAAACGCTGTCTGATTGTCCCCAAGTATTTCTAACGGTAAACCAAAGTTGAATAGTTTCCCCAGCATCTACTAAACCATTTTTATTATCCCCTGCAAGCGTATCAATTATAGTGTTAGAAACAAAATTAACGACTGGCTTAGGTTTTACAAAAATCGCAGAATTAATTTGAATATATTGCTTTGATGTATTTATTAAATTACCCCACATCAATTCCTGCGAATCTAATGGATGTTCAGTTCTATATAAAGCTGCTGCGCCTGATACTAAGGGTGCTGCCATTGATGTACCGCTGTATGCTCTATAATTTCCATTTGGGATTGTACTTATTATGTTGGAACCGGGCGCGTTAAGTTCATAATTATACAATTGAGGATAGTCACTAAATATTGGGCTATCATCATAGTTTGAAAATCCAATCCCACAGCTACCATCTGCCTGTACACCTAAAACATATGATAAAGCTGCTGGGAAAAATGGAATCCCGGGTTGTAAATTACAATCGGGTTTTGGTCCTATAAATTTATTATCATTCCCAGCAGCAGCAACCAATACACAATTTGCATAAGCATTTTCAAGTGCCGCTTCCATCGTTAAGGATTCAGCATAGCTTCCAAAGCTCATGTTAATTACTGTTGCGCCATGTGTTGCTGCATAAATTATACCTTTAGTTATAGTAGCTGCATCGCCTCTTCCATCACTTTGAAAAACTTTTATAGGCATTATCTTCGCATGCCAATCAACACCGGCAATACCAATTCCATTATTACCAACAGCCGCCGCTATACCAGATACATGCGTACCGTGACTGTTATCGTCCATCGGGTCGTTATCATTGTTTATATAATCCCATCCTCTAATATCATTCACAACTCCGTCCGCGTCCGGCGTTGTTCTTGGATTTGGATTAGCCCAAATATTTGCCGCCAAATCGGGATGTTTCCAATCTACTCCGGTATCAAGTATTCCTATTATTTGCGAAGTGTCTCCTGTTGTGCTGTCCCAAACCTGATCTACCTGTGTTGCCGGTATGCCCCACTGCTGGCTGTACAAAGGATCATTTGGCGTTACAGTTTGAATGGAAATAGGATTTTGATTTGACTCATGACTATTGACCAATGACTTCTGACCTCTGATCCATTCCTCCGCTTCCTTCTCTGTCATCACCGGAGATTCCGGCTTATCGTCAACAACAGAATATATATAATCCGGCTCTGCATATATTACATTCGGATTATTTTTCAGCTCATCAATTACGTTAAGAGTTTGCGCCGGGTCTTTAATTGTAATCTTATAAATATTATGCAGACTTGGTCGCTGAAAAGTTTGTCCCGAATAAGTCTTTAGCATTTGCACCTGCGTAAGTTTAGGCGCATCCGGGAATAATTTCTTTGAAGATGTAGCTTGATACTTTGCCAGAATTGCATCGACTGAAGCAATGCCCATTGTTACCGCTCCCGCAGATGTTTTGCCTAATACAGGCGTTGCATCATCCTTCAATCTCGCCAGCACAACTCCTGGTACAAAATCAAACTTTGAAGCCCGCGCATCAATCTTAATTGGATCTGATTGCTGCGGAAATATTTGAATTGAAAGTACTGTTACTAAAAAGACAAAGAAAAAACTGTAAAATTTTTTCATAATAATTTTCCTTTAACTTCTTTTCTGAGTCAATATTTTTTTCTGGTTTTCATAGTCTTTTATATTTTAAGCATTTATTTAGCTGCTATAGTATGAAACGCAAAATAAATCTATTATAAATTTTTGCTTGGTCCCTTCTGGCTCTAGTGTACTCTTTCTATATCTTGTGAACCAAAGCGATTGTGCATTTAATTTTTTCAACATATTACTATATAAGTAGTCCAAAAAATTTAGAATTGGGAAAGTTTTATACCCATAAATAAAATTTATTTTCTATTGCAGAAGTATCACTTCCCGCAAACGCTAAAATTTACTATTACATCTAAGTTAATGTCATTAAGTTCAGCTTAGGACGAATACTATTCCAAAGAAAATTATCTACTTATCTCTCATCTTCACATCAACATTCCCTCTCCATTCCGGGAGAGGGTTAGGGTGAGGGCGAGGGCGTATTATTTCAGCAGCAGCATCTTCCTCGCCCGCATATATTTTTGAGTCTCTAAGCGGTATATATACACCCCGCTCGATACTTGAAGCCCGCTGTTCGTTCTTCCATCCCAGACAAGCTGATACCTTCCGGCTTTCACTTCGCCAAGATCAAACGCCCTTATTTTTTGTCCGAGAATATTATATATGACTATCTTCACGTTAGCTAATTCCGGCACTCCATACTGAATCGTAGTTGTTGGATTAAACGGGTTTGGATAATTCTGATTTAAATAATATTCCTTTGGTATAATTGGAACTCCGTTAGTATAAACATCTGTTACAAT
>JAKAKL010000024.1 GCA_021824565.1 Bacteroidota bacterium
CGTTACCCATTGCTTGAAGAGCGTTAAGCATTAGGTTAAACAATACTTGCTGCAGTTGGTTGGAATCGGCAGACATAATTAGCGATTCATCTTCAAGCACAACGTTATAGTTTATTTTTTTATCTTGCAGTAATGGAGTGATAAGTGACAAAGTTTTATTGATAAGCGATTTTACATCTACATTTTTAAAAACAGGCGGTGCTGTTTTCGGAACAATATTTTTCAGGGCTTTGGTTGGAAAAATATTTGTAGAGCCGCAGTATTATTTTGCCGGTAAAGTTACAGACACTATAAACGGTAATCCTTACCTTGTAAATCCAACAGGCTTTGCAATCAAACACACGGTGTACAGTATTAAATTAAGAAAGTCATTGTGGATAGCTATTTCGCAATAACTTCATACAGCTAAATTACTAAAGGCGAGGGTTTTTACCCCCCAATCCCCGTAAGAGACAGTAAAGGAGTGTTATTAATAAGTATTAAAGAAAAAATAATGAATGAAAAATTTCGTTTATATTTGTAGCTGAGTTAATGAAAATCATGTATTCAAACTTTTTCAACTTTTTTAATTGTAATGAGACCTTCGTTTATAACTTCTTTCAAATGAGGCAGAATTTCTTGAACTTTTTCTTCTTCATCAACAAACATAATCATAATTGGATTTTCATCAACGTTTCCCATTTTCTTTGGATGATGAAGATGATGTTTATGTCTATATCCTATAATTGCCGAAAAAACGGAGGCTCCATTTATAGAGTTGTGCATAAGATATCTCATAATATATTCATGAGCAGGCTTATCTTGAAAAAGATCGCTTTCATCGAGAAAGAGATTAACTTAAAACATTTAATAACTCCTTAAATAATTGTGCAAAATTTAACAATAACTAAATTAATCGATCAATCTACTATTTTTATTTTTCCTGTCTTCCATCAAAAGATAAAGCGAAGGTAGAGTAAGAAGCGTTAACAAAAGCGCGGTACAAAGCCCGCCAACAATAACTGTTGCTAAGGGCCTTTGAATATCAGAACCAATTCCGGTTGCTGTAGCTGCGGGAATTAGCCCTAGCAGTGCAAGCAGCATTGTTATTAAATTTGGTCTAAGCTGAATTATAGCAGCTTTTTTTACAGCATCATGAACGCTCATTCCCAAATCTTCAATTAAACGATTGGTTCGAGAGACATAGAGAACACCGGCGATAATTGAAACTCCAAATAAAGAAATAAATCCAACCCCGGCAGAGACATTAAAATTATATCCTCTAATCAGCAAAGCAAGAATTCCTCCGATTAGCGCAAAAGGAATGCTCGACATAGCCACACTAACATGTTTGATATTCTTGAACATCGAAAATAATATTAGAAAAACTATTCCTATTGTAATCGGAATAACAACAGCCAGCCGCTTGCCAGCTCTGGCAAGGTTTTCAAATTGTCCTCCCCATTCAATTGAATAACCTTTGGGAAGATGAATTTCCGCATCAACTTTCTTTTGTGCTTCTTCAACAAAACTGCCTTGGTCCCTTCCGCGAATATTTGTTCGCACTGAAATTTGCCGCTCACCATTCTCTCGTTGAATTATAGTTGGGCTATCAAGCAAGTTAATTGAAGCAAGCTGCACCATTGGAATTCGAGCTCCGGTTGGAGATGGAACTAACATATTTTCAACCGCTTGAATTGAACCGCGATAATCAGAAGAATATCTTACAACAATATCAAATCTTCGTCCTTTGTCATCGTAAAGAGTGCTTATCGCTTTTCCGCCGATCGCCGCTTCAATCATTCTTTGAACATCACTTACATTTATACCAAACCGGGCAGCAGCTCCCCGGTTAATATTAACGGAAAGCTGCGCCTGATCTCCCTCCTGCTCTATGCCGGATTCGCTTGCGCCAGGAATTTTTCTAATTACAGTAAGAATTGAATCTGCCTCCAGTCTCATAAAATTTAAATCCTGACCGTTTATTAGAACCGCAAGATCAGCAACGCTTCCGGTAACTGCTTCGGTAACGTTATCTAGTATTGGTTGGGAAAATGAAAATTGTGCACCTGGAACTGCCTGCTCAAGTTCATGTTTCATTTTCAGAAGGAGAACTTCTTTACTTGTATCTTTAATCCAAGTTGAATAATCTTTTAATCCAACTAATATTTCAAGTCGGTTTGGACCATATGGATCAGTACCGTCATCGTTGCGCCCTAATTGAGTTAGGGCTACATTAACTTGTTTGTAATTGCTAATGACATTCCTAATTACCGGGCAATATTTAGAAGCATCTTGAAGCGTAATTCCAACAGGGAAAAAACAGCGAATATTAAATGCGCCTTCATCAAGTTCTGGTAAAAATTCTGTTCCGATATTTCGAGCTCCAAATAAGATAACTAAAACAACAACAGCGAAAGAAATGATAACAGCAGATAATGAATGCCTTGTCAAGAATTCTATTGCTTTACCGTATTTTTTTTCAAGCCAATAATAAACAGGATTATGCCATTCAATTTTCCCAGGTGTTTCAGTGTTAAAATGTTTTCGGTAAATCATCGTCATGAAAACTGGGATGGCAGTTAATGCCAATATCATTGATCCAGCTATTGCATAGGATAAAGTATACGCCATAGGTGAGAATAGTTTTCCTTCAACTCTTTGAAAAGAAAAAATAGGAAGATATGCAAGTATGATAATTGTAATTGAAAAGAAAATTTCTCTTCCTACTTCTTGCGCTGCGGTTAATGTTAAGCGAATAATACCTTGACTTTTTTCTTCAGGAGTTGCATCCCGATAGCGTCTCATAATATTTTCAACCATGACTACTGCGCCGTCAACAATTATTCCGAAATCAATTGCACCAAGCGATAAAAGATTTGCAGGAATTCCCGTCAGTTTCATCATGCTGAAAGCAAAGAGTAATGAAATTGGAATTGTAGTAGCAACCACAAGCGCAGAGCGAACACTGCCGATAAAAAATATTAAAACTAGAATTACAATTGTAAATCCTTCCAATAAAGTACTGGAAACAGTATCGATGGTATAATTAACCAACTGGCTGCGATCGTAAGTAATTCTTAAACGAACTCCTTCGGGAAGCACATTCTCATTTATATCTTTCACTTTTTCTTTAAGAGCTTTGATTACATCAGATGGATTTTCGCCGCGTCTCATTGCAACCAATCCCTGAACACTAGAATTAACATCAATCTTAGTTGAATCATTTGGCTGAAGCGTGTAACCGAGAATTCCTGTTGGCGGCGACGGATATTCTTCAACTGACGCAACTTCTTTAATATAAATTGGAATACCGTTATCGGCTTTTAATACTATGCTTTCAATGTCGCTCTTTGTTCTGATTGCACCAATCCCACGGACAACAAAACCCTGCTCGCCTCTTCTAATAATATTGCCGCCGGTATTTATATTATTTGCCTGAATTGCGTCAATAACATTTTGAAGAGTTAAATTATATCTAAAAAGCTTTTCCGGCGAAGTGATTACATGATACTGCTGAACTAAGCCTCCAAAATTTATAACATCAGCAACACCGGGCACTTGAAGAAGTCGAGGAATTATTTCCCAATCTTGAAGTGTTCTTAATTGCATCGGTGTGTAATTAACATTTGACTCAATCACATATCGAAAAATTTCATCAACCGGACCGGTTAAAGGGCCAAGGGAAGGATTTGCTCCTGGCGGAAGAACTGCATCATTTAATTTTTCTAATACTTGTTGGCGCGCGAAGTAATCATCAGTACCATCTTCAAATGTTAAATTGATAACAGACAATCCAAAAATAGTTTTTGACCTTCTATTTATTACACGCGGAACGTCATTTAATGCACGTTCTATTGGCAGCGTAACTTGTTGTTCAACATCTTGCGCAGCCTGGCCAGGATAGGTTGTAATTACTTCTACTTGAGTATCACCGACATCCGGATAAGCTTCCTTCTTTAATTCTATCCATGAATAAATGCCGGCTGCAATAAAACAAACTACAATTGTGATTGTCGCAAGTCGTTGGTTAAGAGCAAAGCTTAGGAGTTTACGAATCATATCAATTTATTGTTAAGTGATGAATAGAAATTTCACACCATCTAATTAAATTTTTTATTCAGGAAAATTTTTTAATAACCGAAGCTTAATCCTTTCAAAAGCATAGCTCCTGATATTACTACTTTATCTCCGGCGGTTATTCCATCAAGTACAACTAATTTGGAAGCATCGGAGTTTGCAAGAGTTACTTGCTTTCTTTCAAAACTATTTGTTGAAGCTTGGATAAACACATAATTTTTCCCTTCAACAGTTACAACTGCTGTTAGAGGAAGAATAAATGCTTTATTAATTTTATTTCCAAAATCAACTTGGGCAAACATTCCGGGCAAAAATTTATTTTCAGGATTTGATAAAGAAATTCTTACTTTTACTTCTCTTGTAGTCGGATCAATTATTTCTCCTATTTCTTCCGTTCTACCAGAAAATAATTTATCCGGAAAAGCCGCAAAAGTTATTCGCACATTTTCTCCTCTGGTAATTTCATGAAGCTGTGCTTCCGGAACATCTGCCATCAGCCAGACAGTCCTTCCGTTAATTGATTCGAGCTCTGAAGGATTAAAGCCCAATACTTTCAATCTTCCTTCCATTCCCTCCAATGAAGCTTTCGCAGTTAAGGCATCGGTTTCAGCTTGGTTTAAATCTTTAGCAGTTACACCTAGATTTTGGTACATCTGTTTTATTCTTTTTAAATTTTTTGAAGTCAATTCAACGCTTGCTTTGCTTTGCTTGTACTGTGAATAAAGTGAAGTGACATCAGGCGAATCGAATAAAATTATTTTATCGGAATTATTTTTCGATGGTGCAATGCTAGCTACTATCCGGGCAGGCGCAAGAACTGATAAAATTGCCGATCCTTTTTCTACCGGCGATATTTTAAATTCTTGAAGTCCAGGATTGTTTTCTGAAAATGTAATTGTTTTTCCATTGTCGGTGACAGAAGTTCTATCAGAGTTTTGGACAAGCGATTGTTTGCCGCTTGTATCGCTGCATCCATTTACTTCGAAGCCAAACATTAGAAAAATCGTTGTAATAAAAATTCCGATGATAAATTTTTCAATTAATCTTTTCATTTTATAGCTCCTATAAAATTTCAAAATCTTAAAAATCATTTATGTTTGGGAAATAGAATATCTTTTCCAACCGCATAGTTTAATTGTTCAAATGCATTTATTCTGCTGTCCTGAAGTTGAATCATTTGCAGCATGCTTGTTCTGTAAGATTCATAAAAATCTGTAAATTCAATTATTGTCATGTTGCGGCTTTCATAGTTGGCAATCATACCGGAAGTAAGTTTTTCATATTGATTCGGGAATGCTCTATCAAAATTTTTGTAAAGATTATCGGTCTCAAGTGCTTTTTCATACGCTGAAACAACTTCTTTCTTCACTGACTGCTTGGCCTGGTTCAACAAGATTTTATTCTCTTCCAGAGTATTTTCTGATACTTGTATATTACCCTGATTTCGATTGAATATTGGAAGGTCAACAGATAAAGTAAGCGCCAAATAATCCCGGATATAACCTCCGTTCCGTGAATATGAACCACCAATTGTTAAATCGGGAATTGCGAGAGCCTTTTGAAGTGTGAGATTCGTTTTTTCATATATTACGTTTGAAGCAGCAATCTTTACATCAGGCCGGTTTTCCAAAGCTGTTCCCAAAGCATCATTGAGAGAAATAGAATTTGCATTTAGACTATCATAAAACGCAACATTCAATTGCGGGCTAAAATATGAATGAGAATTTGTTGAATCTGATAAAAGGACATTCAAATTATTTTGAATATCGTAAATTTGATTTTCTATTCCGAGTCGCTCGTTCTGAAGAGAAAATAATAGAGACTTTAATCTTAGAACCTCAGATAATAAAATTGCATGCTGTTCATAAATTCTTTGAGCAGCATCTACAGTTTTTTGGACCGAAGGAATAGTATTGTCGTAAAATTTTTCTGATTTCTGTAAAAAATACAAATTATAAAAATTAGTTCTTAGCTCGAACTTCAAAGTTCTCAACAAATCATAAAAAGAATCTTCAGCAACTTCAGAATTTATCTGAGCAAGTTTTATTTGATCATTTCTTTTTCCCGCAAGAAGGAAAAGCTGCTGTAATTGTAAGTCAGTATTTCCGGTTTTAGAGAAATCAAAATATTTACTGGTAAACTTATTATAAATGTTTTGCCCAATAGACAAGTTCGGATTATTCCAAATATGAGCTTGAATAATCGAAGCTTTAGCTGCATTTATATTATACTTTGCAGCCAGCAACTGGAGATTATGCTGGAGAAAAATTTGTTCTGCAGTTTCTAAACTTATTTTTACTGTATCTTCAGCAAACTCGTTTTGCGGAAATACAGAAGAAGTTAATAGCAGGGCAACAAAAATGATTTTTATAAAATACTTTACTAGCTCAAAATAATTTTTCAATTGAATTTCCAATACGATAATTATTCATTAATTAATTTGGGTAATTACCTAGCAAAAGTTCAGAAATATATTAAGAACAACGAAATGCTTTTGCACAGAAATACCCTAACTCATAGCACTGCTCAGAATTAGAAGTTGTCAAATTTAAATGATGCGATTTGTATGGCTGGAAATTCTAAATTAAGAGAGATCTATTTTGCAAGTAAGTGGATTCTTGAATGGAAATGAAATGGTATGGCTCGGTATTTTCTCTTTGAAATGATTCTGCTAAAGTGGAAACTTTTATGTTAACTGTTTCTGTTAATGGACTATCTTCATCAATCATTATTCTCTTAGAATTCTTTTTGTTAGTTTTAGTTTTACCGAAATCTGTTTTTCCGGAAATTAAGTTCCGTTTAAAAGATTGATAATTTGGAGATGGTTTTGATTGAAGCAGTGAAAGATCAACTTCCTCTGGATGTTCAATATCTATATTTTGATTATTGCCGATTACGATATCAAGAATGTTTGCTTGATCAACAAACATTGTTAAAACAAAAAAGCATACCATAACCAAGAGCAGACGATATCTGGATTTAATAAACTTATTCATGCTTAATTGTTTCAATTCTAAAATTATTCAAAAAAGAAAAAAGTTCTACATCATACTGCACAATTATATCAATTGAAAAATGTTTTGTCAATATCTTTAATCACTACTGTCCCAAATACGAATAAGTGAGTGTCTGTAACTATATGTTATATAGAGTATTATAAAGAAAAATAGTCATAAGCGATTTGAAATAAAAAACTAATTTTCGTTCCGTGTCATTAACTAACCCGGAGTGTATATGAATTTAGGGCAAACAATTTTTAGTCAACTGATGGAACATATACCTTAACATAAATTTCGTAAATCTTTAGAACGATATAAAGGTAATTATAAAATAAAATCTTCAGAGTCAGTAAATATATACTTGATCAAGGTGAGCATCACCGCAAAATAAGTTTTGCAGGAGAATATGAAAAGTTTATCAAATTTTACCAGAAGACATTAAAACAGAAATAGGCTAATAAGGTTAAAAAATCTAGAAAGAAATTATACTACTAAGGTATAACTAAATATTCAATATTGATCAATAGCTACGTTGGAATCTGCTACCGCACTAATTGTCAAAAGACAGGAAGAATATCATTTATCAAATACAAACATCAAAATCGTTAAAGGCTTGTCGGGGTTAACCCCGATAAAATCGGGGCATTCCTAATGAATTTTTTAAGTTTAATAATTTTCAGAGTCTTTAATAGCCTGTTGCAGTTGGCTACCTTATCTGCGGAGAGCAGGTTTAAAGAGGGAGGATAGATTTAAGAACTGCTGTTAAATCAGACTAAGGACTCACTCAGTCTTCTTGCAACAGAAACGAAAAATCCCAGCACCATTATCAATACACCGATCCACACAAGACTTATAAAAGGTTTTACGCTTGCCTGAATTGACAGAACTTCTTTGGGAGTTTTTTGCGATTTATCGGCAACAATTTTTGAAAAAACAAAATCTGCCTGCTGGCTTTGCGGATCAATTTTTTTGATCTCTACTTTCAGGTTAGCTTCTTTAATTTCAGCCGGAACATATTTAAAGTTGCCCATACTCCCTTCAATCTTCGGTTCTGCGTTGTATGTAGTTCCG
>JAKAKL010000107.1 GCA_021824565.1 Bacteroidota bacterium
AAGCCCCCGCTGGCCCCCTCCTCCGAATAAGAATTAAAAAACCAGGCTGTAGCAGCTCCAAGCGAGCCGTCCGCAAAAGCCTTTAGTGATCCTGTCTTTAATTTTTCGCTGCCGGAATTATATTTTATTCCTCCGGCAACAAGTTTTTTATAATCCGCAATCGGCAGACGCGTGTAGATCCTGCATGAAAGCTTTCCTTCGACTTCCAACTTTTTGTAAATATCTAAATCTTTCCACAGCGTTATATCTTGAACGCTTGTTACGCCCAATTTGCGTGCATGATCAAGAGCTTTTAATGCGGCGTTAGTATAGTCTTCATCTGAAGGAGAAGGGATGATTGAATATACAAGAGACATTGCATTATCTTTTAATATTCCTGTAGGCTCGCCATGAGAATTTTTTTCAATTACGCCGCCTTCGGGATTCGGGGTGTCTTTCGTTATTCCGGCAAGCTTCAATGCCAGCGAATTCGCAAGTCCTAAATGTGCATCTATTCTATTGATGAAAACCGGAGTATCATGAGAGAGATCATCAATCGCTTCTTTAGAAGGAAGAATCTTTTCTGTCCATGATTCGTGGTTCCAATTGCCGCCGGTTATCCATTTACCTCTATTGTTATGGATATAAGTTTTTAGCATGGATTTAAATTCTTCCAGCGATTTTGCAGGACGCAAATCCAGTCCTAATAAATAAAATCCACCATAAATGAAATGAGTGTGGTTATCAATTAGCCCAGGAAGCATAAGCTTTTTTTGAAGATCAATTATTTCAGTTTGTTTATCGGCAAAAGATTTAGCATCATTGCTGCCGCCGACAAAGATTATTTTATTTTGAGAAATTACTACGGCTTCGGCGTAAGGCTGGCTTTTATTGGAAGTAAATATTTTTCCGTTAACAAAGATTTTTTTTTGATTCATTTAATTTGTGCGACCGGGACTTTGATTGTTTTTTTGCAAATCGTTTAAATACTGGTTCATTATTTATAATTGTTCATTACAGATTTGACCAAATCGTTTTTACAATAATAAAGTAATAAGGTTTTAGTTACTACATTGATTTTTATTACTAAGGTCAGACCATTCAAATAAAACATTATTAAATGAGTTAACCTTAGCAACCGTCAATCAAGCCAAACGCATTGACTTAATGACCTTAGATTATGTCTTAACAGTTATTGTCATTGATTTTTATTTCGGTTCAACGTCCTATCCAGAATGTTCATTGATCATTAAAAATGCTGAACATCCTATCCCGAAGGTTCATCATTGGCAGAAAAAGGTTCAGCAGCCTATCAGGAATGTTCATGGATCACTAAAAAATGTTCGACATTCTATCCGCCGGGTACATCGATGGCGGAAAAAGGTTCAATCTTCGACTTCCATGGTTCATCAATGGTCAAAAAAGGTTCAGCATCCTACCCTGGAGGTTCAGAGATGGCTGAAAATGGTTCAGAAATGAACAAAAAAGGTTCATCATCCTACCTTCCGGATAGGTCAGTGAACTTTTTATATAGGCTTATTGCTCAAATTAAGCTATTTTATCATTTTGCCGGGGTTGTTGTCGTTTTTGGAGTTGATTTACGGGTAAAACGTAAGGCAAGCTCATCAATCACATCTTAAAAGCCTGCCAATTCTTCACCTGCGTCTTTTGCCTCGCTGTTTATTTTAAGAGGACCATCTTCTTGATTGAAGAATAATTTCCAGCTTTCCAATATTTATTCAGAACCGAGTAAAAGTTGAATAGATAACTGGCTTGAACTATTGTTTGGTAAGTTAACGTTTGTAATAACCGATTGTGTATTTAAATTTATTACAAAAATTGTATTTAGTTTGTCGCTTACATATGCGGTTATTCCGTCCGACTTTAAGACTATGCTGTTGGTTGACTCTCTAACCGTGTTATTACTTACATCGATAGAACCAACAAGTTTGTTCGTATTAGTTTGATAAATATACACTCTGGCTGAAGAGATTGTATTAGGTAAGCCAGGGTCAGTCATATATAGATACTTACTATCATGACTTAAAGCAAGCGATGCGTTATAATTTGAGGAGAGAAATGCAACAACAGTATCAAAAGCTACCTCTAACACCGGTCCGCCTGCAAAGTAAATATATTTTCCGTCTGGGGTTATTTTCATATTATGAAATGGAATCCCGATTGAATTATAATATTTAAGCACTCGTTTATTCTTATAATCATATGAATAGAGTTTATTAGA
Organism: Bacteroidota bacterium; assembly: GCA_021824565.1. GTDB lineage: Bacteria > Bacteroidota > Ignavibacteria > Ignavibacteriales > Ignavibacteriaceae > FEN-1297. The sequence goes on from JAKAKL010000107.1 coordinate 2,222, forward strand.
TTTTGTCAAAGTGTAAAATATGGGTAAAGTAGGGTCGAAAGTCAGAATTAAATTACCACTTTGATAATTGTAAATATTTAATGTGTCGAAGAAAGAAATAGTATTATTAACCGTATCAATAGTTCCTACTACACTAAGGGTATCATTAGGGATAGGGGAAATAATTAAAGGTATTCCCTCCGGCTCTATGAATATACCACCTGGTCTATCTGAAATAATCGATCTAGCTTTTGTGACAGAGTTGATTGAATATATTATACCTTCTGAATTATTGTTGGCTATACCATCTGTTACGTATAGAATTTGACCGCCCTTTGTTATTGCTAAACTTTTAATAGAATTAAATCCTGTGAGAGAGTCTATTACTTTGTTACTATCTGTATCAACAATATATATCTGTTTACCGCCTATTCTTCCTGCATATAAATAGATCCCATTATTTTGTTGTAAAGATCTTGGACCATTAACGGAATCTTTGCAACTATTTATCAATATACTAACAATGAAGCCAATGAATAGGACTCGTGCGGTATTATAGATATTTAGAGACATAATTCTAATCCTCCGTTAATTGATATAACGGTACACAAAAAATGCCAAGAACATCTCTTCTATTTTTTAGCTTTAATAAAACACTACCGCTCTTATTTATATTAAGCTGATAAGAACGTTTTATCTATTTAATAAAGATTAAAATTATAAAGTCCTATCGTAGGTCGATTATATTATGATTCTTTTCCTCCCAGCTGTTATTGCGTCTTCTCAGCTCACTCCGCGAGAAAGAGATGCTTCACGAAGAGACCGCAGAGATAAATTTATTTTAGTAAAACCATCTTCTTTATTGATATATAATCTCCGGCTTTCAATTGATAGAAGTAAATGCCGCTTGATAATTGCCTGTGGTCTGTTGTTTGTTGTCTGTCGGAAGAGAACTGAACCGAATGTTCTCCGGCAATTTGATATTTATCTACAAGCACTGCAACTCCTCTCCCAAGTATATCATATATTTTTACTGTTACATGTTCAGCTTTTGGGATTTGATATTTGATAATTGTCGATGGATTAAACGGATTTGGGTAATTCTGAAATAACTCTGTTGCGTCCGGAATTGTCTTATGTTCCGGTTTTACACCGGTTAATGAATCAAGCTTATATATCCGACTAAAAAGTCGTAGTCCTCCAGTCATTACTTCACCAATAACTTGATCCATATTAACTATTAATTCATTTCCACCGTTATTCAGAAGGTCATAAAGGGTAGCCCCATAGTAAACACTGTTCTGATTTGCCATCTCATTCTGCTTTGCGAATATTAGAGAATACTTGTGATGGTTCGGACTGCCGGTAAACTTAAAGATCAGCACTGTCTGGTCAAGACAAATAAATATTTCCTGTTTTCCATCTCCGTCAATATCCTTTGCGAAGCAGTTACCGGCGAAGAATGAGAATATTCCTATTATATCAAGCTGCGCTACCGGGTGATAGGAGTTATTGCCGTCAGACTCGAAACAAGTGCATCTTGTAATGCCAAGCCCGCTGAAGTAAGCGTCTCCGATAACCCAGAACTCCGGCTTGCCGTTGCTGTCAATATCATTTGTAGTAAAATTAAGATAAGCGTTATAGGTTTTGACCTTAGAAGTCCACACAGCTTGATATTGATGCTCGCCTTCAGCTTCGATTATAAATGCATCGTCGTTTACATCTCCGAAGAGAATGTCTGTCTTACCATTCATGTCAAAATCTCCCACAGAGAAATCACCATCTGAAGACATAACAGGCCGGTAGGTAAAAACTGAATCAAACTTCTGGGTTGTTGGATTATACTCATCAATACAAACGTCACGGTCACTCCAGTAAGCAACATCCATTCTTCCGTTCTTATCGAAATCATAAAATAATGGATTTCTTACAGGTTTTTTATACCTCCCGAATGAAGTATAATATTGAGTCGCTAAACTTTCATTAGAGAGCTTATTAAATATTTTACCTGTTATATCACAATTACTTGATAATACGATTTCATTGTTATCATCCTTATTTAAGTCCACAATTGAAATTGGATCAACCATTGAATCAGGGTATTGAAATACTTTATTAAAAATATTATCAGTACTAAGCTCATAAACTGTTGTAGGTGTGTATTCTGTATAATAATTCTTTTCTTCACCATATAATTCGGGTTTACCATTCTTATTTATATCACCTATCACAGGTGCCGCAGAATTTTGACTGCTTAATGGCACTTCCTGCCAGAAATGATATTTACTGCTGTAAAGAGATGTGTCAAGCGTTCTTGCATCTATTCCGCTGCTGTCTATCGCTACTTTGTTTGCTGCGTTCGGTACCGGGTACTCTAAAGACTTAGTAAGCATTTTGCCGTTTGGATAAACTATCTGAATTTTATTATCGCCTATAAAAGCAGGCTTAATATTCTGCTTCTTTAGTTCATCTGTTATTTTCTGCTTTATGCTTGTTTGCGCAAATACCTGGACAAAGAGAAATAAAAATACAACGCACGATTTCATATAATCCTTCTTAATTATTTTGGATGAAGTAACTAAGTAACCGGAACTATGAGCGCGTTATTTTCAAATAAGAAAGACTTCGTGATTGGATTTATCTAAGAGTTTTGAAATGGAATGTTTTTGTAAGTATGAATTAAAATTGTCAAAGATTTGATGTCCGAGGATAATATCGACTAAAAGCTTGAGTCTATTTTGCAGCTTCCGCTTACGCAATGTGAATTTAATATCTGCAGAAGATACTTTCTCGTTTACGTTATGAAATGCCAACGAAGAGGAAGTAGAAATATAATTTATTGATAAGCGCAAAGAAGAAACATTAATTTGAAGTTTAAAGGGATTATTATTAATGTCGTTTCTCTTACTGGAATTTGCTGCTGCCATATTTAAGAATAAAGAAGAATAGAACAGCAGTATAAAAAAATATTTTGAAATCCTTTTTATCATGTTCCCGAAAATAATTTCAAAAAAACATAGAATAATATTGTTAAATAATCAAGGAAAAATAAAAGCTTGATAAAAAACTAATTTTAGTATAACACTGAGAAGAACTTTCTTTTATTACTTTTACAGCTAGATATCTTTTAAGCAGAATTAAGTCAATATTAGACTTTGATGTTTGAAGAATTTATATTTGACACCTTAAAATGAATATAAAAGATTAAAGAATCATTGATAAATTTTATATCAATAATTCTAAAAAGGTATTGATGGTTACTGAAGCAAAAATTTTAATCGCTGAAGATGAAAATATTATTGCGATAGATATTTCAAAAACGCTGCAAAGATTGGGATATAAAGTTCTGGGCACAGCGAGAACGGGAAATGATATAATAAAAAAAGCGGAAGAAATGAAACCCGATCTCGTGTTAATGGATATTATACTTGACGGCAAGATGAGCGGTATAGATGCGGCAACAACAATAATGAACAGGTTTGATATTCCAGTTATATATTTGACTGCTCTTGCCGACGATGAGACTTTGCAAAAAGCCAAAATTACCGAACCTTTCGGATACATAATAAAACCTTTTGATGAAAGAACTCTTCACTCTTCGATTGAGATGGCGCTTTACAAGTATAAAATTAATCTGCAGCTTAAAGAGCGTACATTAGAACTGGAGAGCGAAAGAAATAAATCCAATGAGCTTCTGCATAATATATTCCCGGCAGAAATAGTGAGAGAGCTAAAAGCTGAAGGAGCCATTAAGCCGCGCGAATTTTCTTCTGTCACTCTTTTATTTACGGATTTCCAGGGCTTTACTTCTATGGTTTCTAATATGCCGCCGCAAACTTTGCTGCATGAACTAAACGATATTTTTAGAGACTTTGATACTATTCTCGACAGTTACGAACTAGAAAAGCTAAAAACAATGGGTGATTCTTACATGGTTGCCGGAGGTTTGCCGCAGGAGAGTGAAGATCACGCTGTTAGAATAGTCGGCGCCGGACTTGAGATGCAAAAATACATTGAAGACAGAAATAATATTTCAAAATATAAATGGGCGATGCGCGCAGGCGCTCATTCGGGAAACGTTGTCGCAGGCGTTGTGGGATTGAGAAAGTTTACTTACGATGTTTGGGGCAACACCGTAAACATTGCAAATCTTATGGAGCGGTACAGTTTGCCCGGAAAGATTACAATTACAAATACAACTTATGAATTAATAAAAGATAAATTTCAGTGTGAGTTTAAAGAAAGAGTCCACGTAATCGGGAATGGGGAAATGGATACTTATTTTGTAGTCGGTAAAAAATAAAGCAAACATTCAACCTATAACTTCCAGTCGATCTGCATACTTATTTTATTATCAAGATTTCCATCAATTGTTAGATACCCGCTGCCGAGAGTTTTTTCTTTAGGCTTTAGAGTTTCAGAATATTTTATAGAAAATTCGAGCTTTTCATAAATATTATAGTTAAGCATAAAGTATAAACGCGTACCTTCTCCGGTATAAATGTTACTTGTTAGATAACCGGGCAAATCATTTTCATATTCATAAACAGCAGAGTTGATTGATTGCGCTTTAAAAAAGCAGATACGGCTTGAAATTTTCAGCCGATCAAAAAGATAATAATTTATTTCCTGTGAAATAAGAAATCCGTCTTCGTATGAGCTAATTTTCTTTATAGAAAAATTATTATACGAAAAACTTTCTTTCAGCTTTAAGCGCGGTGAAATGTTATATGTTAATTCAAACTTGGTTAGATATTTTGTGCCCGGTACGACGCTCGACAAATTATTTATATCAGATGAAACGTCTTTAATTTCCCGCCTTATTCTTGCATGAAAATTAATTCCTTTTGAGAGAGTTGATGAAAGGTCAAACAAGAATTCGTTGCCCGAGGACGGCAGCGGATTATAGTAAGTAGCATAAGGGAAATAATATTGATCGAAATAAAAATTTACCGTGCCGAAAACAGTACTCCACTTAAAGCCTGAATAATATCCCAGCTCATTATTTGTAGCTCCGGTTCTTTCACCGAAACCCGCGCCGTGAAGGTTAACATAATTGTAGGGATAGTTTCTGAATGAAGTAACAAAAGTAAAATATTTAGAAGCAGCAATTTGAACCGACGCCAGGGAAGAAACTGCTTTTGAATCAAATGCGGATTCTCCGTTTATGCAAACATTTTCCAGATATAAATTATAGAATAAAGAATAGTAATTAAAATTGCTTCCCGATTTCTTAAAATCGGATTGAGTGAACGCATTTGAAAAAGACGAATGAAAATATAAAATCCCGGCGTTGATATTTTTGTTGAAGTCAAAGCTTAAACTAATTCCCAAAAGCGATTCCGAGGCTTTATCGATTGAGTTGATCTCATTAAGCGTTCTGTGGAAGCCGCCGAGCGGAGTAGAAAGAATTTGATCGCTTAGAGAATCTATCTTTGCATCGAAACTGTTTCTGGAAAAGAATGTAGTAATATGAAAATCGTTGAAAGAAAAGGCGCCGGTGATTCCTCTGAAAAAATTACATTCGTATGAACTGCTGTACGGGCGCGAGCTAAAATAATTTTTTGCAACCGGGAAAACGGCGCCGCTTCCTTTTGATATGCCGTAGCCGCCGCTTAATGCTAGTCCATTGCCAAACTGGAGCTGGTAGTCCCCGACAATAATATTATCGATTACTCCAGCGTCTTTAAGTTCAAGGTAAAAGGAAGAAAAATCTGTAAGTGATTTTTCGCCGGCGTCTTTTTCTGCAAGAAGCCCGGCTTGATAATTATTTCCGTAATTAATTTTAAGTCTGTTATAAACATGATAAGGCGATCCGGCAAATTTATTATCAATAAAGCCTTCTCTTTTTTGCAAATCAGTTGAAAGCCTGCTTCTAAAAGTCAGCTTTATTTTTTTGCCGAAGTTATAAAATATGTTTTGACTGTCTTTATTTTGCTTCACTTGTTTAATATCTGCTTTTATGAAAGGAAGAAGTTTAGTGACCAATTCGGCAGAAATATTTTTTACGGAATATAACTCTGAAGTTGAAAAAAATGGTCCGAAAGTTTCTCTCTGTTTGACGATTATTTCCGCTGTTTGAAGATCAATGTAAGGTATTGCTTGAAGCTCGTTAATTCCGGCGGAATTAATATCAACCGGGTTGTTCATAAGATTTTCAAAATAGTCAATCGAAGATTCTGTGCCTGACTGATCGGCTGACTCTTTTATAAAATCAGTAATTATATCTTCAAAGTCATAGTCGCTTGAATCTGTCTGAGCGTTTAAGGAGAAGCTTATTGAAAAAATTAAAAAGAAAGTCGATCTAAATAATTTATGTAGATTACCAGTCACTATTGTCTTCCGCCGTAGTTGAATTAAAACTTAAGATCAATCCGAATTGATGAGTTAATCCTAACTCCTGATGCGTAAACACGGCATAATCAAAGCGGAAGGGTGAATAATTTATTCCAATGCCGGCAGAAAATTTCGAGGGTTCATTTGCGAATCCAGTCCTAAGTGAAAGATATTTTATCAAGTTATATTCAAGCCCGAATTTGACGGAAGCATTTTGAATAATATCTTTTTCTAAGGCAAGATGAAGAGTGAGATTTTTTAAAACGTCATAGCTGAAACCGGTGTTAAAAACAACAGGAATCTGGTTGTCATCATTACCGAATGATGCGCGGTTTATATTTTCTAAAAAGAATCCCCATCTTAAAAAATTATTTAGATTCGCTATGCCTCCAGCATTTATATAGAATGCCGAGGCATGCCCGTAATTTTTAATTGAAACGGTATGAAGGTTAAAGGAAACTCCGGCTAAGAATTTATCTTGATAGTTAAAAGAATAACCGGCTGTAAATTTATTTTCTCTGTAGAGATCAAAGCCGTATGTCATTGCGCCGAGCGCAATCGATCCAAAAGAGAAAGGCTCAGAGTAAGCTGCAAAAGCGTTTGACATTTCTGATAAGCCGAACGGAGCGGGAGAGTAATATATTCCTATTTCTCTCCATTTAATTTGAGATAAGCCGGCGGGATTATTGTAAAGAGCAAACACATCGCCGCATTTTGCCAAATCTGAATTTGAAAGTGAGACTTGTTTAGCCCCGGGATTTATCTGCGGGAAATAAACGGTACTCCACAAGATCACTAAAAAAATAAAAAATATAGTTCGCAAATTTATGTACCCCAAAATTTGTTGTTCCATAATACCGAAATTCATATATTAAATCAACATTAATTTGCGCTTAAGGAAAATGTAATGAAAAAAATTTTGCTCCTTGTTGTTCTACTATCAACTATTTCTTTCTCCCAAGAATTAAATTGCACCGTCACTGTTAACATGGATAATCTTACAAATGCAAGCAGAGATTTACTTTCCGATTTTAAACGTGCTATTTCAGATTACATGAACAAAACACGCTTTACTTCGGAAGATTGGGAAGGAGATAAAATAACATGCTCTCTTAATATTTTGTTTCTGACAGGAACAACCGATTTTAATTACACGGCGCAAGTAGTCGTGACAAGCCAGAGACCGGTCTACAACTCGGAAAAAAATACATTGATGCTTAGTATTAACGATCCTACGTGGGCTTTTATTTATCAAAAAGGTCAGAGTTTATTTTCGAATCAAAACACATTTGATCCGCTAACCGGATTTCTCGACTATTATGCGAATGTTATAATTGGCTTTGATGTAGAATCCGATGAGGAATTCGGCGGAACTCCTTTCTTTAATAAAGCGCTTAATATTGTTAATATGGCAACGTCGTCCACGTTTTCAAAAGGGTGGATTAGAACCGGCGGAGGCTATAATAGGCAAGCTTTAGTTGAAGATTTGTTAAGCGATAAATATAGACCTTTCCGTCAGGCGTTCTTTCAGTATTATTATGGTATTGATATTTTTCCGATCAATAAAAAAATCGGACAGCAAAAAATAGTATATCTTATAAATACAATTTATTCTATGCGCGATAAAATTGATTTTCTCAGCATACTTATTAAAACTTTTTTTGATGCGAGGAGCGGAGAGATCGTACAATATTTATCCGACTATCCGGATAAAAGTATTTTTACAATCTTAAAAAAGATAGACCCGCCGCATACTGCGAAATATGACGCAGCGATGGGATTTTAAAATAATGTAATTGTTAAAACTTTATCGTTCTGATCAATTATTTTCACAACATTCGTTCCCTCAATAACTTCGGCAAAGATAGTGTACCTGCCGTTTAGATGAGGATAAAAACCGGTTGTAACAAACCATTGGGAGCCTTCGGTATCTTTACCGGCGCTTGCCATTCCAACCATGCCTGCCGAATATTCCAGAGGAGAGAATTCAGAATTTATTTCATAACCTGGACCGCCCCATCCGGTTTCTTCAGGATCTCCGCCTTGAATTACGAATCCGGGAACAACTCTATGAAATTTATTATTGAACAATATTTTTTTCTCTGCCAGATAGCAGAAGTTGCCGGCTGTAATAGGCGCATATTGCGGTAAAAATTTAATTGTAAATTTTCCCTTGTTAGTTGCTATTTCAGCTTTTGAATATTTGAATGATTTGTTCCATAAATCGTCAAAATTATTTTTTGATTTTATAATTCCTCTGGTCGGTAATTTTAGCTCATTGAACCCGAACATTTTTATTGAATAATCACTAGAGTTAACAATAATATTAAGTATTCTTTTTTCGAAAACCGGATTTATCTTGCCGGCAAGACCGGATAGCGACATTAAGCTTTCAACGTAATCACAATTATTTAGAAATTTACTGCACGTTTTAAAAATTATCGTCCGAAGCATGCTCTCATTCTGTGTTACAAAGTTAGAATCAAGCCCATCAGCAGCTATTGAAATCAAAGCTGGGGAATTGGACTTTAAGGAATTGAAAATAATTTTCTTTAACTCCGGATTTTCTCCAAACCGCTTTTGAAATTCAAGCAGGGAAGTAAGCACCGTAATTTTGTCGCTTTCATTTGCCTTAGGAAAAGAATTAACTAAATAATTAAAAGCGGCTTCCGAAGAATCATATCTTGCACAGCTTCGGTACAAAAAATCTTTTGATATTTTATTATCAAAATCTTTCAGCATATTATCGAATGCCTCCGGGAATAATTTCAAATAACTTATAAATAACTCGCCTTTAGTGTTCTCAGGTAATGAACCGGTTAAAATCTTTTTGAAAAGTATTTTTCGCAAATAATTTTTTAAATCATTGTCCACCGAAATATCGTGTATGGAAATAGCCGCTTCCCGTGAAATATTTGGATTTTTATCATCTAATAATTTTAAGTAATCGTTTAGATCATTTTGACTGCGATAATTGTAAAAACACAGAGACTGCGCCGCCGCTATTCGTATTGAAAATTCGGGAGCAGATATTGTCTTCTGAAAAAGGTTATAATCTTCGGGAAAATATTTTATTTTTTTTAGATAAGATAATAAATAAAAATTTCCGGCTTCAATATATTCATTTCCCCTAATGGAAGAGTCCAAATTCTTTAACAGAATTGCCGATGATTGATTCCTAAACGTGCCGTTGTCATCAATTCTATATAATGCAAAAGCAGCTTCATAAAATCTTTTCGCATTAGAATTAAAATATGATAATTCATCCTTTAAGATTTTTTCATTTATTCCTTTATTTAAAATTCCTCTGATAAAATAATTATACAAGGCAATTGAAATACCGTCATAGGACTTGCGCTTTTGATCGATATAATTTCTTGTTATGATTTCATAGCTGTTTTTATTTCCGGTCCTGCCAACCGCTTCCAGCACCTCATGCGAAATATTCTCATCCTTATTGTGGTCTTCAATATTTGTAAGAAGATATTTTGTAGACTGGTCGCAGCTTCCAAGTTCTCCCAGAGCAAAGCAGATTTCTTTGTGGTACTTCAAAAAGTTGAGTTTAAAAATATCATTTATCCATGACGTGTCTTCGCTCTGAGCTATTGAAAGTAAAGCAGCGTTAACCTTTTTCTCATTCGATGAAAAAAGATATTTGTGAATTATATTTTTATTGAATTTTTTTGTGAAAGTCGTTTCTACAAGGTCTTTATCTCTTCGCGAATATTGGGGAATAATTTCAGAGATTTGAAGTAAGGTAAATGAAAATAAAAATATTACAAAAGTTTTCATACAGAACTGCCTTTATAAAAAATAAGCCTCGTCAGAGGCTTATTTCGGTTATCTAAATTTTCTTTTCGTAGATTCGATATTTTTTATACAACTCTCCGTTCATTGCATCAGCGCCACGGTTCATCATATCATTATCTTCCAGAATCCAGCTTGCCTCGCCAAGGTCAATTCCATTTTGATGCGCGCGGTTAACAATTTCCCAGTAAAAGACTGCGTCCAATCCTTTCTTTTGAAAGTCGGAAATTAAACCGAGAGTTAAAATTCTGCACCATTTTATTTTCTTCTTCTGCGTATAAAGCTTTATAATTCCAAACGGGAAAAGCTTTCCATCAAGCTGTTTGAAAATATAATTATAATCAGGCATTACAAGAGCAAAACCTACAAGCTTATTGTCGATCTCTCCGAATAAAACAAGAGACGGTTCAACAAGCGGCTTTAAATCTTTTGCCATACCGTCAAGTTCTTCATCGGTCATCGGAACGAAGCCCCAGTTTGGCGCCCAGGCTTTGTTATAAACATATTTTACTTTTTCAACTTCTTTTTTAAAATCTTTCATGTTAAGCTGCGAAATTTTTATCCCAGATCTTTTCTGAGCTATTTCAGCAACTCGTTTAATTTTTTCGGAGCCGACTACTTTTTTGTTTTCAAGTTTGTAAGCATACAAATCTTTTGCTTTATAGAATCCATAATTATCACAGAGAGGTAAATAATATTTTGGATTGTACGTCATCAATAATCTCGGCGGATCATCAAAGCCATCAATCAGCATAGCAACTTCATCGTTCGTTGACGGATTGACCGGTCCACGCATAGATTCCAATCCTTTGCTTTTGAGCCAATCTTTTGCCGCATCAAAAAGCGCGTTAGCAACTTCATGATCATTTATACACTCAAAAAAACCAAAGAAACCGACTTTGTCTTTATGATATTGATTATGAAGATCATTTTTTATTGCTGCAATTCTTCCTACTAATTCACCGTTGCGTTCTGCAAGGAAATATTCTGCTTCGGAATGCTTGAAGAAGGGATTTTTCTCTTTACTTAAGATTTTTTTCCTATCCATAATTAGCGGTGGAACCCAGTTTGGGTCTCCTTCATAAATTTTCCATTGAAATTTGATGAACCGCATTAAATCTTTCTGATCCTTGACTATAGAAATTTTTATTGAACTCATCTTTGATGACCCTTATATATTGAATAAAAAAAAGCATATCTAAAATAGATATGCCTGTATAGTTAACAAATGCTCAATATCAAATTAATCCTATTTTTTTCCCGGTGTCTGTAAAGATTTCTAAAATCTCGTCAAGGTGGGAATCTTCATGAGAAGCCATGTAGCTTGTTCTCATCATCTGTCTTCCTTGAGGAACTCCTGGAGAAATAAATACGTTTACAAAAACACCCGAGTCAAATAACATCTTCCACATCTTAAACGCAAGTTCATCGTTGCCTACAATAACCGGAACGATTGCAGTTCTTCCGTCAAGCACAGTAAAACCTGCTTTCTTTAAACCGGTTCTCATTTTTTCTGCATTGCGTATTAAGCGAGTAACTCTTTCGGGTTCGCTCTGAAGAATTTCCAAAGCAGCGATAGCAGCTGCTACTGCAGCAGGCGTTGGAGATGCGCTAAATATTAATGCCGGAGAATGATGTTTTATGTAATTTATAACTTTGCTTTCACCGGCAACAAATCCGCCGAGAGATGCAAATGTTTTGCTGAAAGTTCCCATAGTCATATCAATTTCATTTTCGAGATTGAACTCGCTCGCAGTTCCTCTTCCGCCTTTGCCAATTACTCCAACAGAGTGCGCATCATCTATCAAAATTCTTGCTTTATATTTCTTAGCTATTTTGTTTAAATGATCAAGATCGACAATCTCGCCTCCAGTGCTAAAAACTCCGTCGCTGACAATCAGCTTAGCCGCATCATCGGGAAGCTTGGCGACTACCCGTTCGAGATCTTCCATGTCATTATGTTTATAGCGGACAAATTCGGCGGTAGCTCCTTTAGCCATCAAATTTCCTGCTATTATGCAAGCATGATTATCCTTATCTGAAATTACATAATCACCGCGCTGTACTAAAGTCGGGATTATTCCTTGGGCAGTTTGATAACCGGTGCTGAAAAGCAGCACAGCTTCTTTATTAAAAAATTTTGCTAATTTATCTTCAAGCTCAATGTGAAGATCAAGAGTGCCTGTCAAATAACGCGAACCTGAGCAGCCGGTTCCATATTTTTCTACTGCTTTGATAGCAGCTTCCTTAACTTTAGGGTGTGCAGTAAGTCCTAAATAATTATTTGATCCCGCCATAATAACTTTTCTGCCTTCAATCTGTACAACAGGTCCTTCATTTTCTTCGATTGGTCTGAAGTACGGGTACAATCCTAACGCTTTTATTTCATCAGCTCTAGTAAAATCATAACATTTTGTGAATAAATCCAACGCGCCTCCGCGAAAAAATTAAAAATTGATGTTAACTAAAAGGGATAATGATAGTTAACTATTTTGAAATAGCTAATAAATGTATCCTGCTTTTTTAACCCCAGATTCACTTTCGATTTAAAATAGTCGGAAGCGAAACAAAATTGCTTTAAGATTTTCAACTTTTTAACAATAATGTAATTACTTTATAAAAAATAATTATAAATTTTCTTAAATTTAATGTGAAAATGTAAAATTAAATACCCTTAAAATCAAATAAACAATTTAATGATATGGAAATAAAAAACACGGCATTAGTTACAGGAGCTTCGGGCTTTGTTGGCAGTCATCTGGTAGACTATCTTTTAGAAAATGGATTTAACGTTAGATGTATAATTCGGAAGACAAGCAGTCTCAAATGGCTTGAAGGCAAGCCTGTGGAGCTTTTTGACTGCGGCTTAAATGACAAAGACGGTCTGCGAAAAGCATTCAACGGCGTAAATTATGTTTTTCATGTTGCCGGCGTTGTAAAATCAAAAACGCCTGAAGGATATTTTGCCGGCAATGTGGCAACTACAAAAAATATTCTTGAGGTAGCGCTTGAATTTAAAAATACAATAAAAAAAATTCTTATTGTCAGCAGTCAAACTGCAAGTGGACCTTCGCATGGAAATAATCCGGTTAATGAAAATGATGAATGTTCGCCGATTACAACTTACGGAAAAAGCAAATTAGCCGAAGAGAAAATCGCGAAAGAATTTATGGATAAACTTCCGATTACTATTTGCAGAGCTCCTGCAGTATTTGGAGAACGCGATACTGAAATATTAATTTTCTTTAAAACTTTTAACAAAGGACTGATGACAACCATCGGCTTTGATAAAAAGCTTTTAAGTTTAATTCACGTCTGTGACCTGGTTGAAGGATTTTATTTAGCGGCGCTATCAGAAAAATCTGCTGGACAAATTTATTTTATTAGTTCCGAAAAATTTTATTCGTGGGATGAAGTTGGAGATGTTACTTCTAATGTTTTAAATAAAAAACCGCTCAAAGTAAAAGTGCCTCATTCCGTAGTGTTTATTCTTGCCGGTATTGCTCAGTTCTTTGCGGCATTTAGTAAAAAGCCTGCAACTCTTAACATCGAAAAGGCAAAAGATATTACGCGGTCGTACTGGATTTGCAGCACCGAGAAAGCTATTAGCGATTTGGGTTATCATCAGAAAATATCAATCGAAGAAGGAATTAAACGCACTTGCGAATGGTACAAACAAATGGGATGGATATAACTTTTCATATTTTTTTCATCACTTTGTCATTTTAAAAATATCTGTATTTTCTTTTGGATAAATTGCAAACAAATTATGCCGCCGGACATACAAGAAAAAAAAGAAACCTTAAGAAGCATTCCGTTATTTTCAGAATTAAGCGTTGAACAGCTTAGGAAAATAACGTCTGTTTCAAAAGTACTCGAGTTTAAGAAGAATGAAATTCTTTTTAACGACGGTGATATCTACACCGGCTTTTATATTATTCTAAAAGGTACTATAAAAGTTTTTAAGATTTCCACAGCAGGAAAAGAATCTGTGCTGCACATTATTAAGCCGCTAAAGACATTTGCAGACGTACCTTTGTTTGAAGGCGGGAATTTTCCCGCCGCAGCGCAGTCTTTAGAAGACAGCACCGCTATTTTTTTTCCGAAAGAAGAATTTCTAAAGATTATGAGCGAAGACAAAGACATAAGTATTAAAATGCTCGCCGGCTTTGCTAAAAGACTTCGCTCTATGGTAAACAAAATTGAAGATTTCTCTTCAAAAGAAGTTATTAATCGTTTAGCAAAATATTTGTTGAAAGAAATTAAATCTAATAAAACCGATAAACTTCCCGAACCTCACATAAGACTTGATGTGCCAAAGTCTACAATTGCTTCCTATCTCGGCACTATTAACGAAACTCTTTCCCGTACATTAAAAAAACTCCAGGACGATAAAATAATTAAAGTCTCTGGGAAAAAGATATTTATTATTAATGTTAAGCAGTTGAAAAAACTAGCTGAATAACATTAAATTAAATCGTACACCAACTGACTTAAGTCAAAGGATTACGCTCAGACATACAATATTTTTTCGATAAAAAAGAAAGGAAATAATTATGAGCGCTTTGATTAAAGAATTGGATATACGCCCGGTTGCTCCGCGTGAAAAACATCCTACTATTTTTGCAACATTTGATTCGCTGCAAAAAGACGAAACACTTCAGTTGATTAACGACCACGATCCTATGCCGCTTTATTATCAGATGCATGCTTTGAGAAACGAACAATTCCACTGGGATTATGTAGAAAGCGGTCCTGAAGTTTGGAAGGTAAATATTACTAAAACAATTTGAAATTAATTTGAAAGAAGAGCGATGATTACAAAAGCTTTGAGGATTTCTAAAATGCTAAATGATTATCCGCAGACTCTCGATGTACTTTTAGAAACAAGCCCGCATTTTAATAAACTTAAAAATAAAATTCTCAGGAAAACGCTGGCTTCAAGAGTAAACGTAGAACAAGCCGCAGGTATTGCTGGAGTTGATCTAAACGCTCTTCTTTTCAAACTTAACAAATCTATAAATCCCGGTTTTGAATTGTTAAATCAGAATGCAGAGACAAATATGAAAGTATCAGACGAAGTAAATGACCACTACGGCTTTATTGAAAATATCGACAACGACAAATTAATTAGCCTTGATGTTAGACCGATAATCGACTCCGGGAAAGATCCTTTTCTCGAAATTATGACAAAGGTAAAATCATTAAAGGATGACGAAATCTTTTTGCTGATAAATTCCTTTGAGCCCATTCCGCTTTATTCCATGCTTGGCAAAAAAGGCTTTGAACATAAAACAACAAAAGAAGAAGAAGTTTATAAGATTTATTTTTATAAAAAAAGTGAAAATAATTTAAATGATAAAGAAAATAATTCTTCAAAGCTTGCCGATGAGAACTTATATGATTACGATACCATCAAAGAGCTTGATGTGCGCGGCTTAGAACCGCCTGAACCAATGGTAAAAGTTCTTGAAACGCTACAGTCGATTGATAATAAAACAATACTTGTTGTTCATCATCATCGTGAACCGCTTATGCTTTATCCAAAGCTTGAAGAAAGAGGATTCACTGCTGTTGCCAACAAGATTAAGGATGATTATTTCAAAATAATTATAACTAAGAAAGAGGAAGCTGCTTAGTATGCAGTCGGAAGCTCTTATATCGGCGTATGCGCCGCCATTTAAAATAGTGCTAAAATATTTTATTGCTGCAGTAATTGCATTTGTCCTTCTGAATTTTTTGCTTGTTGTAAATTATGCCGATATAAACGGCTTCCATTTCCAGCCTAAGATATTGGCAATTACTCATATCGCAACTCTCGGCTGGATTACAATGTCTATCTTTGGCGCGATGTTTCAACTTGTGCCGGTAGTTCTTGAAGTAAAGCTTTACAGTGAAAAGCTTGCTGAAGTTCAATTCTGGATTTTTCTCACCGGCATAATAGGATTAGTATCTTGCTTTTGGAATTTTGACACCGGCATTCATCTCACTTATTCCGCTATTGCGCTTAACGCAGCTATTTTAATTTTTTCTTATAACATTATTATTACTATGACCAAAGTTAAAAAATGGAACATAACCGGATTATATCTGGCGGCATCTATTTTTTATCTTATTACAACAGGTATCGCCGGACTGCTCCTAAGTATAAACTTAGGATTTCCGTTTATTAACATTAGTCATCTTCTGTATTTAAATCTTCATGCGCACATTGCTCTTGTAGGATGGGTTTCGTTGGTCATTATGGGAGTTTCTTTTAAACTTATTCCTATGTTCAGTCTTTCGCATCATTATTCAAACAAAAGCGGAGTGGTTGCGTTTGTGCTGATAAATACCGGCTTGCTGGGCTTATCGACAGTCATGCATTATGAAAACACGACAATATTATTTTATGTGTTTGCTGTTATCACCGCGTTGGGGATTTTCTTTTTTCTCCATCAAATGTATCTCATCTTCAAAAACAGAATGCGCAAAAGAGCCGACATTGGAATTTTGTTCTCTAAAACATCGTACATATTGCTTGGGATTTCAGCTTTGTTTGGAATTGCAATTGCATGCACAAATATTTCTTATCAAATGAATGTAACTTTGATTTACGGCTACATAATTATTTTTGGATTTATCTCAATGATCATTGTCGGGCAGATGTACAAGATAATGCCTTTCCTTGTGTGGTACCATAGATACAGCAGTAAAGCAGGCAGAGAGCCTGTTCCCATGTTAAAAGAAATGTTTTTAGAAAAGCCTGCCTACGCCGGTTATTATATTATGATCACCGCTTTAGCCGGAGCAATTCTCTCATTTGCTTTTCAAATTACAATATCATTGTTGTTCTCATTTGTGCTGATGTTCATTGGCTCTTTGATATTCTTATTTAATTTTACTTACATTCTTATAAAGGCAAAAAAATAATGGCAGCTAAAGATGAAATAATGGAAGTGCTGAAAGGTGTTATTGATCCTGAAATCGGATTGAACATTGTTGATCTCGGATTGGTTTACGATATTGAGACAAGCAGCAACGAAATTGTCGTAACGATGACACTAACAACGCCCGGATGCCCGATGCACAG
Organism: Bacteroidota bacterium; assembly: GCA_021824565.1. GTDB lineage: Bacteria > Bacteroidota > Ignavibacteria > Ignavibacteriales > Ignavibacteriaceae > FEN-1297. The sequence continues at coordinate 19,416 of JAKAKL010000107.1, forward strand.
CAGTATTTCTTTGTGGACGGAAAACGTAATTAAAAAGTTGGAACCCGAAGCTTCGGTGAAAATTAATCTTGTGTGGGAGCCGAGATGGACTCCTGCTTTGATGAATTCAGATGCGCGAAGAGAATTAGGTATCTAAAAAGGAGTAATTATGTTTTCAACTGTTAGATATTTTATTAAGACAAGCATAATTTTTTTACTTGTCGGAATTTTAACCGGGCTTTATATGTCGCTGACAAAACATTTCTCTATGGAAGGAATTTCTCCGGAACTAATTTCGGCACACACTCATCTCATTTTAGTCGGCTCTGTAATGATGATGATAATGGGAGTGGCGTTGTGGTTTTTCCCGCGAGCTGAAAAGGATGATAAAAAATATAACCCGGATTTAATACTAATTACTTATTGGACTATGACAATCTCCACTTCATTAAGATTTATCTTCCAGGTTTTAAGCACTTATGCAGATTCTCCTTTTGTAGAATACACAATTTCCATTGCATCAATATTTCAGGTCATTGCTATAATTTTATTCTTTTACTCAATGTGGGGAAGAATCAGACCGGTTGGCAGCCAGTACCGCGAAGCTAAAGGAGAAAAATTTTAATGGCGCTCATTATCACTAATGACTGCATTAACTGCAATGCGTGTTTTATTGAATGCCCGGTAGAAGCCGTCTACAAACCTTCGGAGCAGAAATTAAGCGAGCAGGAGAAAAAAGAATTCTATATGTCGGAAGAACATTATTTCATAGATTTAAATTCATGCGACGAATGCACCGTTTTTAATGTGCCGAGGTGCATCGCAATATGTCCGATGGACTCAATCAAAACAATGGAACAAATAAAAAAGATAGGAAAAGAAAATGTCATTTGATGAAGACGCTGATAAATTAGATTATAATGAATTGCCGATTGTCTATTCTTGCTCGGGATGCAGCAATATAGCGCAGCTTGCTAATAATATCGCGGTAAAGATGGATAGGGAAGGAGTGGCTGAGATGTCATGTATCGCAGGGGTCGGCGGGCATGTAAAGCCTCTCGTTAAGAAAGCTAAATCCGGCAGACCTGTAATTGCAATTGACGGCTGCATTTTGCATTGTGCAAAAGCTTGCCTGGAAAATGAAGGCGTTAAACCGGACATTCACTACACCTTAACCGAATTCGGGTTAAAGAAAACTTATCATACCGAATATTCAAACGACACGGTGGAAGAGATTTATTCTCACATCGTTTCCGAAGTAGATACAAAAATTGAAACTACTGCATAAGAGGACTCACGGGAAACTTATTCTTAAAACCGATCTTGCTTTGCTTACTAACTCAACTTTCGCTCGTTTGCAAAAACTAAACACGCCATCAAGCTTTGTGTAAGACAGCCAATAATCTATATGCAATTTTAATCTATTAACAATTCTCCTTAAGGCTTTTAAGAATATTTATATTCCTTTCTTGACATGTTAGATCTAAAAAATTTAATTATGTCCAAGATGGTAAAATAAAATTAAAAGCTGTATTTACCTTTTTATTTTTTTTATAATCCTATCGCGGCTGATGTTTTGCCGCAGCGCCTTACCATCACTAAAATATTAGTCGTGGAAATTTTGCTTTACAGCAAGGTGCGCCCGTTGTGTTCTTTCTTGCGGGTTTCCGCAATGATACTGCAATGTTAGTTATGCATTGTGTGGGCTTTTACGATTTATTTTTTCCTTACTTATTTCTATTTGCGAAGTATTTTTAAAGGGAGGCAAGTAAACATTATTAAAATTCCGGGATCATTTACATTTCAATTTTGTATCTTTATTCATATAAAGAAGTCCTCTTCTTCATATTTCATTTCCTACAATACCAATCGCCCTTCTTTTGGAATTTTCCAATTTGTAAAACTTATAATATGTGACAATCAATCACATCAGAAAGCCGTAAAACATTGTAGGAGTGACGAATGCTCACATCGGAAAGCCGTAAAACATTGTAGGAGTGACGAATAATCACATCGGAAAGGCGTAGAACATTGTAGGAGTGACGAATAATCACATCGGAAAGCCGTAAAATACCGTAGGAGTGATGAATGCTCACATCGGAAAGCCGTAAAACATTGTAGGAGTGACGAATGGTCACATCGGAAAGGCGTAAGACTTTGTAGGAATGACGAATGGTCACATCAGAAAGGTGTAAATGATTGTAGGAATGACGATGAAATACATCGGAAGGGCGTAAAACATTGTAGGAGTGACGGACACTCACATCGGAAAAACATGACAGATTTAAGAAATTGTCTCGCGCAGAATAATTTGACTGGCTTGCAATGAAGGAAAAATAAAAGATAAGAAGAAATGAAATTGAACATCGTATTAAATAAAATAACGTAAAAATTTCTGTGTGACATATTCATAGATTTATCTTATCGTTTATACTTAAGTGAATGCGTTGCCCTCGATTGAAATACCAGTCCCTTACTGGAAACTTTTTCTAAATGACGCTGAAAGTGTCCTAAATTTTATAACAGAACGAAGTCCCTCGTTTAAAGTCATAACAATTAAAATATAACTCTGAAAGAGAGAAAGAATTAATTTCTTAATAAAATATTTTCTCTTAACAATCGGATATGTATCACATTTAAGTTGTAAAGTTATTTTATAAATATTCGATAATAATAATGGATTATGTATCTGAGTGAGGACCATATGAATTTTATTAAAGCTGCAATCTTAGTAATAGCTGCTGCTATGCTTTTTACTAAACCAATCTATTCGCAGCAGCAACCCGATCCGTATTTAGCGTTTGCGCAGGTCATGCCCCAGCCGGTCGGTGGCTTAACAGCAATTTATAAACGTATTACTTATCCGGATGCTGCAAGAAGCGCGCATGTCGAAGGCAAGGTTTATCTTTTAATATATATCGATGAAGAGGGAAAAGTCGATAATGTAAAAGTGCTAAAAGGAATCGGCATGGGCTGCGACGAAGCGGCTGTAAGAGCTGTGAAGGAAGAAGCATTCACGCCTGCTACGAACAACGGAGTAAAGGTTAAGGTGAAACTTGCGATGCCTATCAACTTCCAGTTAGGCGGATAAAATTTTTAATAACATTTGTTAGCGAATGAAACTGAAGGGGATTGAACTTTATCGAACATTAGTTGAATAATATAAAAAGAAAGCCCTGGTACACTTTATACCGGGGCTTTTTAGTGCACCTGTAGGGATTCGAACCCCAAACCTTTTGATCCGTAGTCAAATGCTCTATCCAGTTGAGCTACAGGTGCAAATTGAGTTGACAAATATAAATATCCCGCCTCGTTAAATCAAAAATCTCATTTGGAAATTTAGAAAATAATTTTACTTAAATTATCAATTACATATATAAGGATGTTTGTAACTCATTATTTTGCATTTGTTGCATTTACATTTCAAACAGTTTATTTTTTACAACAAAATTTTATAATTTTTAGATAAGGAATAACAATGTTTAAAGGAGTTGGAACAGCTTTATTAACTCCATTTGATAATAATCTTGAAGTGGATTATGCTTCGCTAAGAAAAGTTTGTAAGCTTCAAAATGAGGGTAATGTTGACGCAATAATTGTTCTCGGCACCACGGGAGAGTCGCCCGTAATAAGTGTTGAAGAAAGAAAAAAAATTTTATCGACAGTAATTGAAGAAACCAAACACATACCTGAAATAATAGTCGGCACCGGCACAAATGATACCCGGAAGGTAGTTGAGTTAAACAAGATTGCAGAAGAATTAAAAGCCGATGCTGTTCTGATTGTTAATCCTTATTACAATAAAGGAACCCAGGAGAGCCTTGTAGAGCATTATAAATATATTTCAGAAAGAACTTCTCTTCCGATTATTCTTTACAATGTTCCATCACGGACAGGAATGAACATGCTGCCGGAAACAATTGTAAAAATACATGAAGCATGCAAAAACGTTGTTGGAGTAAAAGAAGCGTGCGGAAACATTTCTCAGATAGCTCACTTAATGTCGATCAAGCCTGACACGCTTAAAGTCTTTTCCGGTAATGACGATCAAACGCTGCCGATTATGGCGCTCGGTGCGGACGGAATCATTTCAGTATTCTCCAATGTATACCCGAAAGAATTGAAGAAGATTACTACGGCTGTTTTCAATAACGATTTAAAGTCAGCTCAGGAATTCAATAATAAATATTTAAGCATGATGAATGCGCTTTTCGTCGAGACGAGTCCTTCGCCGTTAAAATACATTGCAAACAAGTTAGGGCTTTGCGAAAATATTCTTCGTCTTCCTCTTGCGCCTGTATCCAAAAAGAATGAAGCATTTCTTGATAAAGAAATGGAGAAGATGAAAAGTTTATGACGACTAAAAAAATAAAGTTCGGCATAATAGGTGCATCCGGACGGCTTGGAAGCGAGGTTGCAAGCGTCATGAACGAAGCCGGGCATGAACTTGTTTTCCAGTATGATATTGATGGAGAGAAAATTTCAGGAGAACCGGAATTACTGATTGACTGCTCTCTGCCGATTGTTTTTGAAAAAACTTTAATTTATCAGAAAGAATATAAAACTCCGCTCATTGTAGCTACTACAGCTCTATCGGATCAGCAGATAGGATCATTAAAAGAGATTTCAAAAAAGCACGCCGTAGTTCAAAGTTATAATTATTCAACAGGCATTCAAGTATTGCTTAAGCTTACTAAGATCGCATTTGAAACTTTGAGAGATTGGGATGTTGAAATTACTGAAACACATCACCGATTTAAGAAAGACAAACCTTCAGGTACGGCAAAGATGATCCAGGAGATTGTAAAAGAAAAGAACGTGAATGTTTCATCTTTAAGATTAGGCAACGTAGCCGGCGACCATACGATAAGTTTTGGCGGGCTCGGGGAAGTTTTATCAATCACTCACAGCGCAACTTCAAGAAGAACTTTCGCGGAAGGGATTCAGCGCTCGGCAGAATTTATTAGAAATAAGAAAAACGGATTTTATTCTTTCACCGATGTAATTTTTGGAAAATAAAAATAGAAAGCAAAAATGGATTCATACGAAATAATTAATTACATAGCTAACTCGAAGAGAAAGACGCCGGCAAAGATTTACCTTCAAGGAAGATTAGATCAAGTCAACTTCGGCGGAATGGAATATTTCGGCGGCAGCGAATCCGGAATTCTTTTTTGCGAATATAACGATTTCCAAAATTTTTATGAATCCAACAAAGCGAACATTGAAAAATACAGAATTGAAATAGACAGAAGAAACTCTGCCATACCATTAGCCGACCTGTCAAAGTATAATGCAAGAATAGAACCGGGAGCGGTAATAAGAGATTTAGTTGAGATCGGAGACAACTGCGTTATAATGATGGGAGCAGTATTAAATATTGGCGCAGTGATCGGTGAAAAAACCATGATTGATATGAACGTTGTTGTCGGAGGAAGAGCGATAGTAGGGAAAAACTGTCATATAGGCGCTGGAACTGTTTTAGCCGGAGTGATTGAACCGCCGAGCGCTGATCCTGTTATTGTTGAAGATGATGTTTTAATCGGCGCAAATGCAGTTGTACTTGAAGGCGTAAAGATAGGCAAAGGTGCTGTAATAGCTGCCGGATCGGTTGTTGTGAAAGATGTAGAACCAAATTCTGTTATGGTTGGAGTTCCTGCTAAGATGATTAAGAAAGTCGACGAGAAGACTAAAAGCAAGACGCAGCTAATTGATGATTTAAGAAAGTTGTAACGGAAACGTAAATTGAGCATAGTAGTTCAGAAATACGGCGGCAGCAGCGTTGCCGATGTAGATAAAATAAAAGCAATCGCCAAGAAAATTTGCGAGGTAAAGAAATCAGGCGACGATATTGTTGTTGTTGTATCTGCGATGGGAAAGACGACTGACTCATTAATTGAGCTTGCAAAATCTATTTCGCACGATCCGCAAAAACGCGAAATGGACATGCTTCTAAGTACAGGAGAGAGAATTACAATGTCTCTTCTATGTATAGCTCTGAATGAATTAGGAATTGATTCAATTTCATTAACCGGATCGCAGGCTGGAATTATTACCAATGACCGTCATAACGATGCAAGAGTAATTGAGGTAAGACCGTTCAGAGTTTTAGATGAGCTTGCAAATGATAAAGTAGTTGTTGTTGGAGGATTCCAGGGAGTAAGCTACAAGAGAGATATTACGACTTTAGGCAGAGGCGGTTCGGATACTTCTGCAGTTGCGCTGGCTGCCGGATTAAGCGCGGAAAGATGTGAGATCTATTCCGATGTGGACGGCGTTTATTCTGCCGATCCAGGCGTTGTAAAAGGTTCAATTCATCTGCCGGTGCTTTCTTACGAGATAATGCAGGAGATGAGCGAAGCCGGCGCTAAGGTTTTGAATGCTCAGGCGGTTCAGTTCGCAAAAGAAGCTAAGATAGCAATATACGCTAGAAAATCTTTTGGAGGAGAAAAGGAAACAATAGTAAGGCAAATGCCAGCGGGACTTTCAAAAGGAATTAAAGCAGTTGTTCATGAAAACGAAATCATCAGAGTGATATTATACGGGGGCAATGCTCAAAATAATCTTAATTCTTTGCTCGAATACCTAGAAGGAAAACAAATTAAACTGAAGGAGCTAAACTACAGCTTAAATAATGATTCTTCGAGGTGTTCATTCCTAATTTCAGGCAAGAATATTCTAAACTGGAATACAATTAAAGAAGAATTACTGATGCGCTACGGCAGTGAAATAAAAATAGAGCACGGCGTCGGAGCTGTCTCCTTAATTGGAGATGGAATTAATAGCGATAATTTTATTTTAAATGAGTCGATAAAAATACTTGAAAAATATTCAGTGAAAATATTCGGAGTTTCTATAACATCGTTTAGGATAACATTCCTATTATCTAACGATAAAGTAAAAGAGAGTGCTGCGATGCTTCACAAAAAATGGATCGAAGAAATTTCTTAAATTACTCAAAGGAAAAACTAAAAAGGAAAATGAAAAACTTAATTGTCCAGAAATACGGAGGGAGTTCGGTAGCTGATTCGGAAAAGCTAAAGAACGTGGCAAAGAAAATTGCAGCAAGAATTAAAAAGAACAATAAGCTTGTTGTTGTGGTTTCTGCTATGGGAAAGACAACGGATAACCTGATAAAACTTTCCAAAGAGATTTCAAGCAACCCTGTGCCGAGAGAGCTTGATATGCTGCTAACAACAGGTGAGCAGGTTTCAGCTTCATTGCTTGCAATAGCTCTTAATGAAATAGGTATAAAGAGTAAATCTTTGAATGCTTTTCAAGCAGAGATATTAACTACAGGAGATTTTAATCAAGCGCGAATAAAAAATCTTAAGGTGAAAAAGATAAAAGCGCTTCTTAAAGATTTTGATGCTATCATTGTAACAGGCTTCCAGGGAATTACAGAGGAAGGCGAGATAACAACACTTGGAAGAGGCGGTTCGGATACTTCCGCTGTTGCGCTTGCAGCGGCATTAAGCGCAAAGTGCGAAATATACAGCGACGTTGCCGGAATATATACAACCGATCCAAGGCTTCATCCGGCGGCGAAAAAATTAAAGAATGTTACTTACGATGAAATGCTTGAGATGTCGAGCCTTGGAGCAAAAGTACTCCACAGCAGATCGGTAGAAATAGCAAAGAAATTTGGAATAACAATTTATTGTGGTTCAACATTTTCAGACGAGGAAGGAAGTTATGTTATGAAAAAAAATATTGAGCAGCCGGTTGTTACAGGCTTAAGCGTAATGGATAATCAAACACAGGTAACTTTATCAAATCTGCCGCTGGATTATACTTTAGTCCATCAGATATTTGAGAAGGTAGCTAAAGAAGGTTTGAACGTTGATATGATCTCGGTTATAAGCAACGGAGGTTTAAATATTTCCTTTACGGTTATTGAGGACAAAAAGTCGCATATATCTAAAGCGCTTTCACAAATTCTTAAAGGGATGAAAGGATTGAACATTGATTACAGTTCAGGCTATTCAAAAATTTCTATTGTGGGGATCGGCATGAAATCGAGCAGCGGTGTTGCTTCGAAATATTTTATGGCGCTTGAAGGAATCCCTGTAAAGCTTGTAACCACATCAGAAATTAAAATCTCTTGTCTTGTCGAAGAAAAATTTAAAGACAAAGCTGTTAAAGCATTAGTAGCTGCTTTTGAATTATAATCATATTTAACACTGGAGAAATTATTTCACCGAAGGAATTAAGACATACTCTGCATCAGAATCCGGAGCTGTCGTTTCATGAATTTGAGACGACGAAGCTATTAAAAAAAATAATCGAAGAATTGCCTGGCAGCAGTGTGCTTACAATTCACTCACCTTACAGAACAGGGATTCTTGTTGAATATAAAGTGAATGAAAAAGACTTTCTCTTGTTTAGAGCCGATATTGATGCTCTGCCAATTCACGAAGAAAATCAAATTGCTTTCAGATCAAAAAATAATTTCATGCATGCCTGCGGACATGACATTCACACTTCTATCCTTTATAATTTCTTGATCCACGTTTTAGAAAATAAAATACAGCGGAATATTTTATTTCTGTTTCAGCCCGCAGAAGAAAGCGGCGGAGGAGCGATGGAATTTTTTAAGACCGGAATCTTCGACAAGTTTAAAGTCAGCAATGCATTCGCACTTCACGTTACGGACGAATACCCGCAAGGCACAATAGCAAGTTCAAAAGGCGTGCTGTTCGCTTCTTCACTTGAAATAAATATCGACTTCAACGGCGTAAGCTCTCACGTCGCCTTTCCGCAGGAAGGGAAGAATGCCTTTAACGCTTTAAGATTATTTCTCGATTCTGTAGAAAAAATTCCGAAAGATATTTCGGAGCCGTTTATTTTCGGCGCGGGGAAAATAGAAGCCGGTGAAATTAGAAATATAAATCCGGGTCATGCAAGAATTGAAGGAACGTTACGCTGCCTATCAAGAAATAAAACTCATAGCTTTTATAACAAGCTTCTGAATATCCTTGAAGGCGTTAAGACTGCAACTGGAGTTGATTATTCAGCTGAGAAAGGCGCGGATTATCCTGAAGTATTAATTGATGAAAAGCTTTTTGAAAAAGTAGTCCCGGCGTTATCTGGGAAATTTAATTTTATTGATTGCGGTTATAAAATGACCGGCGAAGATTTCGGATATATTTCACATCAATATCCTTCTTTCATGTTCTGGCTTGGTACTTCCAACGGCGAGAAGTTCGGACTGCATAATCCAAAATTTCTTCCGGATGATTCTTTAATTGAATTGGGGAAGGAAGTTTTCGTTTCCATTCTGAAAGCAATTTCCTAAAACTTTTATTCTTTATTCAGCATCTCGCATCCGGCAGGAATTTCCGGTTTGACAATTAAAACATCTTCCTTAAGCATGGCGACCTTGCCGGGTTCCATTCCTTTTTTCTTTACGACATATTTCTTCAGTGAATATGAAACCGGTGCAACGCCTGAAGTCTTTGCCTTGCTGTAAAAAGCAGCAAGTGCAGCAGCTTTTTTCAAAATGTTTTTAGGCACCGCTTCTTTTGTATTATCAACTCTCAACACAACGTGAGAACCGGAGACGCTTCGCGCATGGAACCAGTAATCGTTTTGTTTCGCAAATTTAGTAGTAAGTAAATCGTTGTTCGCGCTGTCCTTTCCTACAAAGACAGAATATTTTCCATCGATTACAAAGTTCCTAAATTTATTTTTGATGTCATCGGTCTGTTCATGCTGTTCGTTTGCGGGCATGTTAATTTCTTTCATTATGTTTTTTAAGTCTTCGGTTGTTGTTGATGCTGAAAAGATTTCTTTGCTCCTTTTCAGTTTATCTAATTTATTCGTCAGCGCCTTTATAAGTTCGCCGGCTCTTTCAAATTTATATCTCTCGGTTTTCGCTTTGCCGAAATAAGCTTCCGCATTTTGTCTCGGGGAGATAGTTTTGTCAATTTTAATCTCAACCGGTTTGTTGTCATCGTAAATATCCTCAAGCTTTATTTTATCGGCTCCTTTCCCGATGCTGTTAATATTGATAAGAAGGAGGTTCGCAATTTTATTATACTCATCCTCTCTTGATTTCGACTGGAGAACGACATGGTAATTATTAAGCCGGTCTACAGTTTTTTCTATCTCCTTCTCAAGAAATTTGTCAATTTTATTTTTGAGATTTATAAAATTATTTTGATAATATTTTGTGCGAAGAAAATAAAGCATCGCTTCGTTTACATTATCAAATTCATTAATATCCTTTACATTACTTTTGGCAAATGTCTTAATAGATAATTTTTCTCTGCCAATCTCAGTATCATAATAAACAGCAATGTCCCCGGTGAATATTTCATCAATTATTCCGTCAAATATATTTTGTACTGAGTTATCCGCCGCATTTTCTCTTCTAAATTTTAATTCATTTAAAATATCTTTGCCGAGAAAAGGGAAATTCTTTTTCGCTTCAGCCAGATAATCAATTTCATTTGTAAGATTCAACTGGACTTCATTTTTTAAAGAAATAAATTTTGTATCATTTATCTCCGATCTTAATTTTGCGAGTGCCTGGCTGTTAATCTTTTTGAAGCTTTTCATATTGCCGGCGTTGTCAACTAATATGACATTAGAAAGATTTCCTCTTATAAAAAAATAAAGTGACGATGATTCCAATTTGATTTTTATTATTCTATCATGATCTGAAATTTCAAATGAGATTATTTTGGAAGGCAGATGTGTTTCAAAGAATTCAGCGGTATTTTTTTTCGCGCGAGTAAAAGATTCCCTTACAATCATATATTCAAAATTAGGCGCGGCAGAAACTTCTACAGCTTTTTTATCGCCATTATTACTTACTTCGAAAACCAGTTTATCTTTTTCCTGGGTATATGCAGAGTGAAGCGTATAATCTTTTAAAAGAGAATTGTTTTCGAGGATAAGACGATTTAGAATAAAATAATTCTTGAACATCTGGATAATTTACTTTCAAGTACACAGTGAATCCCTAAAACTTCTGAGAATGGATTTGCGTTTTTACATGAATGACATATAAGGTTTTCAGAATTCACTCAAAAAAAAGAGCCGCGGCTCTATACCGCGGCATTAAATATTGAACAAAATATTTTTATAATCAATAAAATATTATTACTGCTGTTATGAAACTCCGTGCATCATACTCAATAATTTCTTATAGAGGAAGAACAATATAATGGACGAAACGGCAGCCATAATTACAAATATCAAAAAGAAAGACGGAAGATCTTTAACCGCAAATCCAAGCAGATGATGAACTGTAATGGTACCGTCCTGGTTGATAGGATATAATGTGCTGAGCTGTCCAGCGAGCCAATCAGCAGCAGCATTAGCAAGGAACCAAACTCCCATAAGCAGCGACATAAATCTTGCCGGGGATAATTTTGTTACTACAGATAAGCCAATCGGGGAGAGGCATAATTCTCCAAAAGTATGAAACGAATATGCAAGCACAAGCCACATCGGACTTACCTTTACGCCCGTCTGCGCAATTCCTCCGCCTATAACCATTACAACATATCCGAGCGCTAATATCATTAATCCCATCGACATTTTAAGAGGCGACGATGGCTCCATATCTTTCGTCCCGAGCTTTGTCCAGAGCGAAGCAAACACCGGCGCGAAAATAAAAATTATGATCGGGTTAACTGATTGGAAAAAACTTGCCGGGATTAAATAATTGCCAAGCCAGCTTATAACTCTATCGGTCTGCGACTCCGCAAAGAAAGTCAGCGAAACTCCGGCTTGTTCATAAGCAGCCCAGAAGAAAATAACGAAGAAAGAAACAATAAAGATAACAGCAATCCTTTCTTTTTCTATTTTAGTTAGAGGTTCTTCTTTAACATAATCCTTGCTCTTTTTATTTCTTGAAGTCGGAACCATTCCAACAGCTTTGCCGTCGGGCGTAACGAGGTTTTTATTCTTACCTAAATAGAATGTAATAACGCCTATTATCATTCCTATTCCAGCCGATAGAAAGCCCCACTTAAAATCTGCCGGGTTGCCCGTATCGCCGAGACCGCCGCAAACTAAAGGAGCTAAGAATGCTCCGAGATTTATTCCCATATAAAAGATCGTGAAAGCCGAATCACGCTTATGAATTTCTTCATCGGGATAGAGCGAGCCGACCATAGTTGAAATATTCGGTTTGAAAAATCCGTTTCCTATAATTAACAAAGTCAGACCGAGTATAAAAAATATCTCTGCGAAGCCTTTGTTAGAATAAACCTGCCCGCTGAAGGCAAGCGCAAATTGTCCGGCAGCCATTACAAGCCCGCCGAATATAATAGAACGTCTGTTTCCCCAGTATCTATCAGCTATATAACCGCCGAGAAGAGGAGTTAAATAAACAAGCCCTGTATAATATCCATATATAGAAGAGGTGAGTGAGTTGTCGTAAAGAAGTGCTTTGATCATGAAAAGTGAAAGGATTGCTCTATTGCCGTAATAACTAAAGCGCTCCCACATTTCAGTAAAGAAAAGAACATAAAGTCCTTTCGGATGCTGCTTAAACATTAAGGAACCTCGTAAAATTTGTTTACAATAATTGGAGGTAAAAATATGGTATTATTTTTTCTTTTCATAATAAAGATTAGCAAGTTTAGGAGATGCATCATCACGTCGGATTTTTATGTTTTAATGTAAGACTGGAAAATGTCTTTGCAAGTTTTAAAAATTCAATTGTAAGTTACGAAGAAGTCTTTGCAAGTTCCGAAAATTCAATTGTAACTCTCCCGCTGTTCAATTGTTAAAGGCATCATACTCATTGCAGCTTCTGAAGGAGTTATTGCAGGTATAAAAGATTCAATTGTAGGTTCCGAAGTATCAATTGTAAACAATCCCGTTCTCATTGCAAGACCCGGAGAACTCATTGCAGCTTTTAAATAATGTATTGTAAATAGTTGATCAAGTCTTTGCAGGTTTCAAACAATGCATTGTAAGCGATCAATCAAACATCGCTAATGTTGAGCGAGCGTTTGCAGAAGCAGACATATAATTTCCCTAAAAGCGGTAATCGTTCGCAAAAAATTTACCATTCTTCCGTGGGAATGCAAATATCTTTTCAATATTTTCGTTTGACCAAGCATCGCTGAAATCACTTTATTTTTTAGATTAAGATTACTTTTTCAGTGATGAAGTTTTTATTTTTGCGCATATGGAATATACACTGGATAAAACAGGCGTCTACGCATCTCTAAAGATAAAAGATTTTCGATGGTTTGTATCAGCTCGTTTTGTATTAACATTTGCTATCCAGATGCAGTCTGTCATTGTCGGCTGGCAGATATACCAGTTGACTCACGATGCTTTGTCTCTTGGTTTGATCGGGCTGTCGGAGGCAATTCCATTTCTAAGTATTTCATTATTTGCGGGACATGCGGCAGATCGAATAAAGCGGAAGAAAATTATTCTTCTTGCTAACGCAGCATATATATTCAGCGCTGCAGCGCTATTACTTGTTTCAACTGAGTATAAAATTATCCTTTCTACTCACGGCGTTTTTCCAATTTATATTATAATAATTATCTCTGGCTTAACGCGCGGTTTTATGTCGCCCGCACAAGGAGCGTTTGTCGCACAGCTCGTTCCAAGAAAATTATTCGGCAATGCATCTACATGGAACAGTCTTGCATGGCAGACTGCGGAAGTAGTCGGACCAGCGACAGGAGGACTGGTTTACGGTTTCTTTGGCGTAGGCAGCGCATACACAATCGTTGCAATTATGAGCGTTATCGGTCTCATTCTTTTTTCATCTGTAAAAGACAAGCCTTTGCCGGAACGAAAATCGGATGAAACAATTTGGCAAAGCCTTTCGGAGGGATTAAAGTTTGTTTTCCAAAATCAGATAATACTAAGCGCAATTACGCTCGATATGTTTGCCGTATTTTTCGGTGGCGCCGTGTCTGTTCTTCCGATCTTTGCGGATCGTGTTTTACACGCAGGCGCTAAAGGCTTAGGACTGTTAAGGGCTGCTCCTGCTGTAGGCGAAATAATCATGTCTATAATTCAAGTTAATAAACCAATGTTCAAGAATGCCGGGCGTAATCTATTAGTTTGCGTTTTCGGGTTTGGCGTTTCAATTATTCTGTTTGCAGTCTCAAAGGATTTTTATCTTTCTATGCTTTTACTTTTTGCCAGCGGATTATTCGACAATGTAAGTGTAATTATCCGTGCGACAATAATTCAATTATTTACTCCGGATGAAATGCGCGGTCGTGTTTCCGCTGTTAACGGAATCTTTATTGGCTCTTCTAATGAACTCGGCTCATTTGAATCAGGCTTAGCTGCAAAGCTTATGGGATTGGTTCCTTCTGTTATTTTTGGAGGGACAATGACTTTAATAGTTGTGGCAGCAGTTAGAAGTTTTGCTCCAAAGTTAAAAACACTTCAAATGTAAAAAAATTGTTAAATAAAATCAGGAGACTTTTATGAAATATATTGTAATATCTTTATTAATATTATTTGCCGGCTGCAACCCGGGTTCTAATAATGTAATCTCAAACTCAAGCCAAAGCCAGCAGGTGAATATTAATTTCGGTGTTATGCAAAACTTATATTATTACATACCTGACAGCACCCGGGTTCTATTTTATGCTGTAAATAATTCTGATTGCACCGTAAGATTATTACCAACGGACACATCCGGAATATTCATTCTCCAAACTCAAAACAATAATGCATGGACGGACGTTAAAGAGATAATAAGAATGGACAGTCCGTATTTAAGTCTGCAAAGCAGACAAACATATTATGATTCGCTATATATTCCGCAGCCCGGAACATATAGAGTAAGAGCGTTAACATCAAAAATTTGCGATAGCGGGAATTATCCAGACACTTTATATTCGACTATATTTTATGTTCTGACACAAACAAAATAGTTTATTTTTTATTATTACAATTGTTGAAACTTAAAGCAGTCTTTTATATTTTATCAACAAGAAAACGTCTTTGGTTAGAATAAAATACTTAGCCAAAGATTTAATTCTTAACTTGTTAGTGTCAGATATTAAGTAATCTATTTTCAAATAATTTTTCGCAGAAGGACAAGCGAAGTAATTTTGCGAAATATCAAAAAATGGAGCGCTATGAGAAACGGGCCTTAGCCGCAGAATATATACAGTCTTAAGTTATAAGTAAAATCAAAGTAATGCGGGTTTTATTTATAATCACTACAGCCGATTAAATAATTGTTAAACTCATGGTATTTATTCGAGAGAATTATTAAATTAAATAACAAAATCAACATTAATAAAATGCGGAGATTATATGGCTTTTTCATTAAATAAAATTATGCTTATCGGCAACTTAGGAAGAGATGCCGAAATAAGATTCACAACCAATAACGTATCGGTTTCCAATTTTACTTTGGCAACCACTAACAGTTACAAAGGTAAAGACGGCAACTGGGTAAATGAAACAACATGGCACAATGTTGTGGCGTTTAATTTATCGGATTACTTTAAGGAAAACCTTAAAAAAGGAAAAAAGGTTTACGTTGAAGGAAGATTAACTAAACGCGATTACACGGACAAAGACGGTATAAAAAGATATTCAACCGAAGTTGTTTCGGAAAGGATAATTCCGCTTGAGGCTTCAGGCTCAGGCGAAGGTAACGGAATATCATATACCGACGAAAGCAGCTCCTCCGGCAGCGTCAATGAACCTGATGTTCATGCAGACGAAAATAATGACCTGCCGTTCTGATAAACTAAATGTTATCTGTTTGTAGGAACATCGTAAAGGTGTTCCTACATCTTTTATGTAAAACAACACAGGATAATTTTATATTTGTTCTTCAACTGGTATTATAAATTAATATTATTAGTCGTTTTCTTTTTTCTTTCCGCCTTTTTCTCAGGCTCTGAGATAGCATTATTTTCTTTAGACAGAAAAAAAATAAAGAATAAGCTGTCGTCAAATCCAATTATAAGCCGGTATTTATTGAATCTTCTCGATCACCCGAGAAGATTGCTTGTAACAATTTTAATAGGCAATACAATTGTGAACGTAGGAGCCTCGATTGCCGCAGTTTCGCTTGCACTGGATTATTCCGCAGTATCAATGCTCTCAGCTAATGTAGTTTTAACTATAGAAATAATTCTTTTAACAGTCTTAATTGTAATCTTTGGAGAGTTAGTCCCAAAAGTTTGGGCAGCTAAAGATCCATTACTGCTTGCCAAAGTGGTTGCCATACCTTTATACTGGATAAGCGTGATCATGTTTCCGGTTGCAGAGACGATTACAGAATTGATCAAGCTATCTGTTTCAAAGTTAAAGTTCGACAAAAGGAAGACGGCAATTTTACCTGAAGAGATCAGCGATCTTGCAGACATAAGCCAGGAGAGAGGAACAATAGAAGAAGAAGAGCAAGGTCTTATAAACAGCATTGTGAGCCTAAAATCGGTTACGGTCCAGGAAATTATGACTCCGCGGGTTGATATAATTTCATCCGACGTTGAAACTAATTTTAATGAGCTTCTTGAAATAATTACTTCAACCGGGCACAGCCGCATTCCTCTTTATGAAAACGACCTCGACAATATTACAGGATTTATTTACGCAAAAGATATTCTTCCTTACTTAAAAAACGATGAACTAAAGAAGCAGACCTCAATAAAAAAAATATCTCGCAAAGCTATGTTCGTTCCGCGTACAAAAAGAATCAACGACTTGATGTATGAATTCCAGGAGAAAAAAATGCAGATAGCGATTGTAGTTGATGAATACGGAGGGACAGCAGGAATAATTACGATGGAGGACATTCTTGAAGAAATTGTCGGTGAGATAAGAGACGAATCGGATCAGGAAGAAGTATCATTCACGAAGCTGGGCGATACGAATTTTTTAGCACTTGGCAAAATTCCAGTGAATGAACTTAATGATTTGCTCGAAACTGATTTCTCATCTGAAGATGAAGATTATGAAACTCTTGGAGGTTTGGTATTGAACAGCGCCGGTCATATTCCGAAAGAAGGTTATTCTTTTGTTTTAAAAAATCATAAGTTTACAGTTAAAGAAGTTGCGAATAAAAGAATAAAAAAAGTTCAGATTGAAAAAATGCCGGATGAAAATAACTGATGAAAAAAGGCTGTTTCATAAAATCAATAATTATTTTAACAATACTCGTTGCGGCGATTGCATATATTGTAAGGCACAGGTTTAACGAACTGATCTTGCTGCCCGGCAGATATTTTATCAGTAAAGGTTTAAACGAAAATATGGACTACATAAAGCCGTCTCCCGAGAAAGATTCGCTTAAAATTTTAATACGCGATTATGTAACCGGGCTGAAACATATAAATAAAACTTCAAGCAAATCTATTGAAGCATTTGCAGACTCGTTGAGATTTATTGTTAGAGACAGCGTTATTAACAAAGATGAATTAAATCAGATTAAAGAAATTATTAAACGTCAAGCTGAAAAATGAAAGATCAAAGAAAAACTGAGATTAAAGTCGGACTAATTTTTATTATAGGAATAATAGTTTTTATCTGGATTCTCGGATGGGCGAAAAATTTAAGCATCGCTTCAAAAGAAAAAACTTTGACTATTCGATTTGACAACGTTGCCGGTCTTGAAGTTGGAGACAATGCAACTATTAACGGAGTTCGCAAAGGTCATGTTGAGGATATTTCAATTAAAGACGATAAAGTTTTTGTGAAGCTTTTGCTTGACAACGATGTTGATTTAAGAAAGGATGCAAAGTTCGCTATTTCAATGACTGATTTGATGGGAGGTAAAAAGGTTGAAATCTCTCCAGGAGATTCTTCTGAACCGCTCAACTACGACCAGATTCATGAAGGAACTTTTTACTCTGATATTGCATCGGTTATGTCGATGCTCGGATCGTCGCAGAATGACCTTCTCGAAACAATTAAAGACGTAAAAATAACTCTTAATTCATTAAACAAATATTTAACAGATCAGCAGTTGAATGAAGATATTAAGTCGTCGGTTTCAAATTTGAGTGAGCTTACAAAAAAATTGAATTTGATGATCGATGAAAACAGAGAGAGCATAAAGAAACTTACCGCGAACAGCGTTGAATTGACAAACGACGCAAAAGAATTTATTGCGAATAATAAATCCAATATGTCGCAGACAATAAAAGAAGCTGTAGATGTATTGAGGAATACCGATTCATTAGTCGTAAAAGTAAATACTCTAGCTGATGAAATTAAAAACAAGCAGAACAATATAGGCAAAGTTTTATACGATGAAAAAGTTTATAAAAATCTGACTGAGTCTTTGCAGCAAGTAAATGAACTTACCAAGATCATAATTAAGCAGCTTAAGGAAAAAGGATTCAAAGTTGATGCAAAAGTGGATTTATTCTAATAAAATTATTTTCTGCATTTTACTTTTATTTTTTTTCTTATTTAAAAATTTAAATGCAGCAGTTATAAAAGAAGCGGCGGGGAAAAACGGAATGGTTGTTTCAGCCAATGCGCTAGCAACTGAAGTAGGATTGGAAATATTAAAGAAAGGCGGAAATTCAATTGATGCCGCGGTTGCAGTCGGATTTGCTCTTGCAGTTACTTATCCATACGCCGGAAACATTGGCGGCGGCGGATTCATGGTGATACATTTGAAGAATGGGAAAAACACTACAATCGACTTTAGAGAGAAAGCTCCGCTTAAAGCTACAAAAAATATGTTCCTTGATAAGAATGGAAATTTTAATCCGAAGCTTAGTCAGGAAGGAACTACTTCAGCAGGAGTACCGGGAACTGTAGCAGGGCTTATCTACACTCTAAAAAAATACGGCACTATGAAATTAGCTGAGGTAATCCAGCCAGCCATTAACCTTGCTGAAAACGGTTTTTTACTTGACTATGCTACAGCCGAGTCTTTCAAAAATACGCTTCATGATTTTAAAAGATATCCTTCTTCATATAAAATATTTTCTAACAACGGCATTCCATACAGGACAGGAGAAATCTTTAAACAGGAAGATTTGGCTAAAACTCTTGAGCTGATAAAAGATGAGGGAAGGGACGGATTTTATAAAGGAAAAACCGCGCAGCTATTAATAAAACAAATTCAATCTCTCGGCGGTTATATCACTCAAAAAGATCTTGACGAATATGAGCCGGTAGAGCGAAAGCCGGTATATGGTACTTACCGCGGCTATAAAATTGTATCTATGCCGCCGCCCAGCTCAGGCGGAATAGCTTTGGTTGAGATGTTAAATGTGCTTGAGAATTTTCACTTTACGCAAGATGAATGGGGAAGCAGCAAGTATTTTCATGAATTAGCTGAGACGATGAAATTTGCTTTTGCAGACAGAACAAAATATTTAGGTGATCCGGATTTTTATCCGGTGCCTGAAAAAGGATTGCTCTCCAAACAATATGCAGAATCGATTTATAAAAAAATTGGAAGCAAAGCTATTCCCGCGAAAGAAATAAAGGCGGGAAATCCTTTGAAATTCCAGGAGAGCATGGAAACAACGCATTATGATGTTTACGATAAAGATGGAAATGCTGTCTCTGTAACCACTACAATTAATTCTGCATACGGTTCTAAGATTGTTGTAGATGGCGCAGGCTTTTTATTGAATAATGAGATGGATGATTTTAGCTCAAAGCCAGGAGCGCCAAATCAATTTGGTTTGCTTGGAAGCGAAGCCAATTCTATTCAACCGCAGAAAAGAATGCTAAGTTCAATGACACCAACCATAGTCTTAAAGAATGATAAGCCCTTTCTTATTATCGGCTCTCCAGGCGGCTCAACAATAATTACAGTTGTCCTCCAGGTAATAATGAACTGCATCGATTTTCACATGAATATAAAAGAAGCAATTGAAGCCCCGAGAATACATAATCAATGGCTGCCGGATGAAATCTACGCAGAGCCCTTCGGATTAAGTTCTGATGTGCGAGATAATTTAATAAAAATGGGATATAAATTCGGTAAAGATAGAACTTTAGGATTAGCTGAAGGAATTAAGATAGATCAAAGTGATGGAATTATTTTTGGATCATCGGACCCAAGGGGAAACGGTTTAGCGAAAGGTTTTTAATAATAAATTTAAATTGGAAAATTAATAATGGTTTTCGGGATAGGCGTTGACATAATCGAAATTGATAGAGTTAAAGAAAGCGTCGATAAATACGGCGACCAATTTCTAAATAAAATTTATACGGAAAAAGAACTGGAATAATGTATAAG
>JAKAKL010000038.1 GCA_021824565.1 Bacteroidota bacterium
GCCGCCAGAATCTGTTCGGGCGCCATATAAGCCGGCGTTCCAATTCCATCCTGAAGCATCTCCAAATTCTCCAATCCCAATCCGCGCGCCAGTCCAAAGTCGCTTATCTTTACTATCCACCTGTTCAACGGATCTTTGCTGTTTTTATTGGAAGTAAGAAGAATGTTCTCTGGCTTTAAATCCAGATGTATGAGCCCTGTTTCATGAATTGCCTCAACTCCTAAACATGCCTGCTTAAAAATTTCGATCCCTTCTTCAAGTCTCTCATCAAGTTTGTTCTTTGTTTCCAGCAGCCATTCCCTCATGCTTTTATCCGCAATCTCCATCGGATAGATGATGATATTCTGGCCCCGGTACATTGTAAGCTGCGGCTGATAAGCTTTTATTATATGTTCCGTGTTGTTCAGCCTGTCCCGGCTTTCAAATTCCAGCAATATATTATTGATAGATTCTTTTGTGATGTAGGGAAGGGTTTTTATGGCCATCGTTTTGTCTGTGAGCTGATCGTATACCTGATATACCCTTCCGAAGCCCCCTTGTCCTATCTTTTTGTTAATGATATAGCGGTCGGCAATTTTATCACCTATGCTTAATTCAACATAGTTCATTGCCTGCGCGCTTGCCAGCGAATCGTGCGAATGTGAATTGTTTGCAGTTCCGTTTGTAAAACCGTTGGTGGGCGTGTTGTTCTTTGTAACGGTGCTTCCGGTCGATGTTTTGCAGGTGGGACAAATTTTCCAGCTCTCTTTAAGCTCTCTTCCGCAAACCGGACAGGTATTGACTATGATAATAGGCGCCAGACAATTCGGGCATGTGTCCCAGCCGGGTTCGATCTCTTCCCCGCAAGATTTACATAATAAGTTCACTGTCCCTCGATAGATAGTTTAAATGGGGAAGATTTTGTTTTTAAAATAAAAAATAAATGGATAAAATCAATTGTTGGAGATCAAATAAGATAAAAGTTCATCCATCCGCTGCGCCGTTTATTTCTTTCCACAGACCGCGGGTTTGAGTTAAGATACATATCATGATTTAGATAAACTATATTTTCTAATTAATTTATATTAAATTGAAATTAGAAAATGCGTGTGAAGTATGTTATCTGCTAAATCTATCTCTTGCCGCCATGAATGCCGTTAAACTGAATCTGATAAAGAATTATTATAATATTGTTAAGTCTGCAAATAAAGAGACTCCCAAAAAAGAAGCCCTCAAAGATCTGCTTAACCGGCTTTACGGAAGCGATAAAGAAATTCAGAAAATTATAGACCAGATTACACTTGGTGCAGAAAAATCAATTCTAGAAATCCCCCGAAAAGATAAGCTTCATAAAGGAAGAGCAGACACTCTTTATAATAAAATTATTATTGAATTTGAAAACGACTTAAAAAT
Organism: Bacteroidota bacterium; assembly: GCA_021824565.1. Classification (GTDB taxonomy): domain Bacteria; phylum Bacteroidota; class Ignavibacteria; order Ignavibacteriales; family Ignavibacteriaceae; genus FEN-1297. Next base: position 1,393 of record JAKAKL010000038.1, read on the forward strand.
CTCCATTAATCACGCCAAAGAGCAGCTTGCCGGTTATCTGCTAGGTCAATTTAATGCGGGCGAAGGTTATAATTTTACTCTCATAGCTTCAGACTGTCTCACATGGAAAGTCTTTGCGCCTGAAGTAAGCTGCCTGGATAAACTGGATTCTCTTACTGAAGACAAATTAATTCTTAATGAAATTAAAAGCGCCTCATTTTCTCTGAATGAACAAAACGCGGAGGATTTTTATTATTGGATAGACCGGTTTCTCTTTAAAGAAGAAAAACAGAAAGCAACACTTAAGAGAATAGAAGAAGCATTCGGTTACCAGAGCAATGTTTTTATTGAATCTTTCCGCAGAATGTCTTCGCATTTTAACAGCGTTAAAAAATTCGGAGAGGTTCAGGTTTCGTATGAACAATGGAGCAAATTTTTAAGCATCGCTTATGGAAAATACGATGCCGATGAAAATAATTTTATAATACATACATATCTTAGCGTTTTTTCTAAAATGCTCGCCTATGCGGTCGTATCCAACGACGATTTTATCGACGACATCGAAATGAAGGGAATTATAGACGGATCCATCTTTCACCGCTATAATATCGGAAATTTTGTGGACGACGATTTTTTCCACTGGATAAAAAACGAAAGAAATTTTAATTCTCTTAAAAAAGTATTCCGCCTGATCGCACAAGAAATTTCCACATTCGACTTTAACGATATAGACGAAGATATTCTTAAGGGCGTTTATCAGGAACTGATAGATTTGGATACGCGCCACGCGCTTGGTGAATATTATACTCCGGACTGGCTGTGCGAAAGAATATTAAAAGAATTTTCTCTTAAGAAAGGGGAAAGGGTTCTGGATCCTGCTTGCGGCAGCGGTTCGTTTCTTATTGCCGCCATCCACCGTTTCAGAGAACTGAATCCTAAAATTAACATCGAAGAATTGAATGCCGGCATATATGGAATAGATATACACCCTCTATCTGTTCAGATTGCAAAGACAAACGTTCTTCTGGCTCTCGGTTCTGATATTAAACATGCTAAATCTCCAATCCACCTGAATGTTATTCTGGCGAATACACTTCTTGCGCCGGATGGCGTTACGGATCTCTTCGGCTCGAAATTTAAGATGACAATAGATAAGGAAACTCTGGAGCTTAATTCTCAGATTCTTGAGGATGTTAAGACTTTCGACGATGCTCTGGAAGCAGCGGAAGAACTTGCAGACCAGACCTTTCATAAGCAGAAAGCTTCTCAGGAGACTTTTGAGACGATATTGCGCCGCCAAATAAAAAGCGGCGGTCTTAATAAAACTGTAATTGATAATTTTTATAAAATTTATGAAAGTCTGAGAACAGTAAAAGAAAAGGGGAGAGACAGCATCTGGAAGTTTATAGTCCAGAATCTTTACAAACCGTACTTCCTTAAAAATAAATTTGATTATATCATCGGCAATCCGCCATGGTTTACATACAGCACAATTAAAAATGGAGAATATCAGAATATCCTGAATGATCTTGCGGATAATTATGACGTAAAACCGGAACGGGTTGCTAACTTTCCGCATCTCGAAATTGCCGCAATATTTCTTGCCTATTGCAGCAGCTACTTCTTAAAGGAAAACGGATTGCTTGCATTCGTGCTTCCGAGAAGTTTCTTCAGCGCAGACCATCACGATAATACAAGAAGCGGCAGGGCAAAGGGATTTAGAATAAAACAGATCTGGGATTTGGAAGGCGTCTCTCCTTTGTTCCGCGTTCCTTCATCCGTTTTATTTACTTCAAAGGAGAAAGATTCCGCTAAAAGAAGTTTGCCCGCGGGCGGATTGGATGGAATTACTTTTGAAGCCGCCCTGCCCGAGCATAATATTAAACTGAATAAAATAAAAAATATACTCTCTGAATCTGTTTCCAAATGGTACTACACCAAGCAGGGCAACTCTTCTGCGTTCACAAAAAGAAAATATAAAACGCAGGATAAAGTAAATCCGTACCGCGACAGTTTTAGGCAGGGCGCCACAATAGTGCCCCGCTCCTTCTATTTTATTGAACTTACTCAGGAGATGCCTAAAGATTTTGAAGAAAGAATAATTAATATTAAAACTTCCGAGGCTATTAAGACGGACGCCAAAGCACCCTGGAAATCAGTTGAACTCTCCGGGAAAATTGAGAGCAGATTTATCTTTAGAACGGCACTCGGCAAAAATGTGCTTCCATATAATTTATTTGAACCTGATCTGGTCGTTCTTCCTATAGACGCTAAATTAAATGAATTAGCTGATAAAGAAATTAGGCTTTTAGATTCAGATCAGTTAATGAATGAGGGCTATCTAAATGCTTCGCGTTGGTTTAAAAATGTTGAGAATTTTTGGAATTTATTAAGGACTGAAAAATCTAAAGATATGACAAGCAATGGGAGGCTGAATTTTCAAAAAGGGTTAACGGATCAAAATCTTAACGTACCTTTCATTGTTGTTTATAACGGGAGAGGAACAGATGCTTGTGCGTCTTTAGCAATAAGAAAAAATTATGAGCTTGAAATATTTATAGATCACGCTAATTATTTTATCCTCTTTAATGATTTAAAAGAAGCTCTCTATGTGAGTGCCATTTTGAATTCTCAAGTCCCAAATACAGTAATGAAAGACTTTCAATCAAAAGGATTATTCGGAGCCAGAAATATTCACAAAAAAATCCTCGATATATATTTCCCCAAATACAATGAAGAAGATGAGCAACATAATAAATTGGCAGAGTTAAGCGGTTTGGCTCATAAAAAAGCGGCGCAATACTTAAAAGATAATCCTCCTCAAAAAGAACTTACCGCATTGCATCTGGGGCGTTTGCGTGTAGAGATTAAAAAGCATCTCTCTCAGGAGATGAAAGAGATAGATAAAATCGTTAAAAAACTGATCGGATAGTTGAGATAGTTAAACCTCCTTTGCTGCTCCATTAAATTGATTCAACTACTATTCAATTCCTGAACAGAAAGTAATTCCAATTTATCCTGTAATAAATTTATTAATAAATCACAGGTGTCTTATATGTCTAAATCTGAAAATTACTTTCCGAAAATTCTCCGCGTAAAGCAGGAAAAATCAAAATATGCATTTCTGATGGAGATTATTCCGGCGCTCGCCGCAGTTATAGCAATATCAAGCATAATAGTCTCCAATTGCAATGTAAGCCGTTCGTTGGAACTTCAAAGCGAACAGAAGGCAATGGAGATATATGAAAAATACGATCTGATGGCTAAAGAGAGTCAAGATTTCACAGATACTATATTTGCTTCCAAACCGGAAAATTGGACTGCAAAATATGTGGCCTTCGCAAAGAAAGCATTATTCTATTCGGAATCTATCTTTATTCTTAGAAGAGATTCCCAGCCATGGCTTTCAACCGTAGAATTAAGTTTGTTGCTGCCGCACCTTACTTTTTACAAGAAGAATAATTTTTTAGACGAGACATTTAATGAGGATTTTAAAAAATTCGTAGAAAGACTCTACAAGAGATACAAGGTATATTAAATTCAGAGAATCTTTAGAGTGTGAATAAAATTTTTTCTGCCTTCGTCATTTCAATGCCTCTTTGAGAATTAATAAAATTGTTAATTCCGCAGTTTGACTGAAAAAGAAGAATATAAGAGAGATACTTTTTGTTTCTTGCCCCATCACCTCCTTGTAAAATTATTTTTAATTGATCCCTGAGAATTCAGAATTTAGAATTCAAAATTCATAATTGAAAAAGCCCGTTTCATTTCTTAAAAAGGAAGTTCTCAAATAGTAAAAGGAGACTTCATTTTCATTTTTTGCCGTCTTAAAACCAAAAAAGTAAATTTCATTTCTCTAAAAGGAGATCCGCACGTGACAATATGACAGTTCATTTTCATTTTATGTCACTTGAAGATGCTTAAAGTAATTCCCATCCTTCTCTAAGTGGTTTCAAGTTTCCAAAAGGAGACCTGCATTTGACAATATGGCACTTCATTTTCATTTTTTGTCACTTAAAGAAACGTAAAGCAAATCAAATCCTGCTCTAAGTGGTCTCGTTCTTCTAAAATGTGAAACGGTCCCTCGACTTCGCTCGGGACTAGCGCCTCGACTCTGGTTCGACTAGCAGTTCGGCAGGCTCACTGCTTGCTCACCATTCGCTCGGGGCAAACTCCTCTACTTCGCTCGGGGCAAACTCCTCTACTTCGCTCGGGGCAAGTTCCTCGACTCTGGTTCGTGGTTCGGCTTCGCTCACCATTCACAATCAGCTCGGGACTTGTCACTGGTTACGCGTCACTCTTTTCTTGTCACGCGTCACTCAAAGATCACGGCAACGTTCGTTTCATTTTTCTCGAGACAAACAATTATTAATTTCTGCAATCAGGGAATATTTTTTTGAAACGAGGATTAAAGCTGTCTAAACAGAAGATTGAAAACCCAATTTAGCCCCTTGGAACAGTTGTTTTTCAGTGCAAATAATATATAATTATAAGCAATGACCAATCCCGGTAAATCTACACTTTGTAACGCCAACAAAAGAGACAGTAACGGAAAATATTTATGACACAGAGATATGCGGCCGATAAATGAGGATTGACTTTTTAGATTATGCTTGATTTAACAAATTACTTCTCCCCGGGTCAATTAAAACTTAGCTTATTAAATATTCTTTTTCAAGATAATTCTTGCACGTCAATATTTAAAGCTTCAACCCCTCTCCTGCAAAAGGAGAGGGAATTATTTTGAAAGGAGGGAAAGATGACGAGGCATTTTAACAGGCCAAGCGAAAAAGAGAAAAGAAGATACCTTAGACGCAACCAGACACCGGCCGAAAAAATTGTGTGGATGTATCTCAGAAACAGAAGAACTAAGGGGGCAAAATTCAGAAGACAATATTCGGTTGATCAATATATTATTGACTTTTATTCGCCACAGTATAAATTAGCAATAGAAATAGATGGATCTATTCATGATGCAACAGATCATATACTATATGATTTGGAACGCCAGAAATATTTGGAATACTATGGAATAAAATTTATAAGAATTAAAAATGAAGAGATATTCAAGAATGCCGATAAAGCTTTCAAGAAGATTGAAGCATTTCTTGATGAAAGCGAACAAAAAAAATCCGGCTCAAAATAAAATAGCCTACCCAAAAATTCAGCTGTTCCAGAACATATCTCGCGACTCTGACGAAGTTTCGCATATTATGTCATAACATTTTTTCAAAAAATATGTATGTTCATTTTCTTAAAACAAAAATCCCAAAATCTTATCGGAATCGGAATTTCTTAGAACTGGCGGGCGGCGAAAGAAATATTTCAAACTGTAGAAAAAGGATTTACAATTTGTACCCCTTTAATTGTTTGTCCGGCATTTAAGTCTTCTGTCAATAAAATCGAACATTTTGCGAATTCTGCCGAAACTATTATCAATGCATCCCAGAAAGAAATCTTATTTAGAATGTTTACATCTATTGCTTCTCTAATTAATTCTGTTGATATATGAACAACTTCGAATTTATCGAAGAAGGAAATTATTTCTCTAACAATGGAGGGATTCATTTTTAATTTTTTTGTTGAGGCAACATAAAACTCCTCAAGCACCTGTGTTGAAATAACCCCGGCTCCCTGCATATAAATATCTTTGAGCAGATTTCTTGCCAGTTTCTGTTTTGCTTTGCTGCGGGAATCCATACTGTAAATTAAAAGATTAGTATCTATGAATACTTTATCTTTCATGCAGTTCGTCTCTTTTCCACTTTTCTCTCTTGGACTTTATATTTACAGTATCCATTAACGAAAAACAGCGGTCAAGCCATTCCGTATTCTTTTCTTCAATTTCCTTAGAAAGCAGTTCTCTTATTAATCCGTTGAGAGTTTTCCCCTTCTTCTGGGCATGCTTTCTCCCTTTTCTTATTAAAGAATCTTCCATAGAAAGCGTCACATTTGCCATAACCACATCTTAAAAATTGCACATATTATGTGTAAAATTAATATGCGGGATCCCTGTTGTCAAGTAATAAAATATTGACGAACATTTTAATGTGTAATACGATTAATCAATAGGCAAAACCTCATAAACACATATCCAATAAAGAAGTGTGAATCGACTGCAAACCCCGTCCCGATTTGCAGAATTGATTGCAAATCAGTTTAAAAAGAATAAGCTCGATATGAGTATCATCGCGCTTTTAAGAACCGGCTATTCCGGTTTCGTTCAAAAATCATTCACTCCGCCGGATGAAGGGATCAGCCTGCGGCTGACAAGCTCTCCCGAAGGTCCGAAGAACTCCTTCTGAGGGTGCTTTGGGGTGCTTCGGCAGAATTCACCCGCCATTTTTTTGGCAGGCGCATCATGCATTGTCGGGACAGATTACAAATCAGTTTAAAATGAAAAAAGCCCGATTATTAGTATAATCGAGCTTTTCTTGAGCTGGCTATGGGACTCGAACCCGCGACCTGCTGATTACAAATCAGCTGCTCTACCAACTGAGCTAAGCCAGCATAAAATTAAACTTTTCAATAAACCTGCTGATTATCCCGCCTTGCGGGACTGCTCTACCAACCCGTCTTCGCCGGGCATTTATAAGTGCAAATATTTTAGCGGCACAAATCTAATACAAAATCGCTATTCGAAGCAACTGTTAATGACCTTAAATTATACATAAAACGGCGATTTATCAGACCGTTAAAAATTTTATATTTGAAGAGGAAATA
>JAKAKL010000098.1 GCA_021824565.1 Bacteroidota bacterium
ATTCTTTATTTGCGAGCTTGATTTTGAATAGCCGTATTCAGAACCTAAATTCTTTATTTGCGAGCTTGATTTTGAATAGCCGTATTCAGAACCTAAATTTTTTATTTGCGAGCTTGATTTTGAATAGCCGTATTCAGAACCTAAATTCTCAACTTGAGCAGAAGAATTTACCAGCGTTCTAGTTCTAAGATCGTAGTTGGAAGTTCTAGTGCGGGTTACATTATTTGACTGAATTGTGCGGGTGGTTTGAATAACCTGGAAGCGAACTGCTTGCTGAATGTTATTCTTTTTGGCAGGTTCTTTTGCTTGAACGGAAATAACAAAAGCACCTAATAATAAAAGTGTGAAAATAGTCCGGGACATATTCCCTCCTCGAAAATATATTTTGAAAATAGTTTTTTTAAGCTTTTTAAGATTTTCAACCATTATGCCACCTATAAAACCAAGGAAATTATAACTATTTATTAGAGTGTAATTTTGGCGGGTAAAATTTACCTTCTTTACGATTGTAATTTTTAAATAATTGTAAAGAAACATTACAATTATATTCTTACTAAAAGAGCGGAAAAACGATAAATTACCCGGTTAAGGATTAATATTTAGACGGTTTGATAGTGCCGGGAAGGGCGACAATAATGATGTTAAAGATATTGGAATTTATTGGTATTAAATATAAGATCCATCCTAATTAACCGTAATTCGATTATAATGAAATCGAATTCCAAACAGATGAATTGGATTTTAGCGCGACGAAACTTTTGAAACAGTTATCAAACGAAGGCTTGATTCTTATTAACCTACAAACCTGCTTTGCGGGCAAGCAGAATTATCAGCGGGTTAATGGGAAAAACACGCTTATTACAGTCGTTTCAATGGATTATAATATAATTTGCACGATTGGTTTTCCATCTAAGAACGAAATTAATAGACATGAATGCAAAAGGATACTCTTTTCTATCCATCTTAATTTAACTTCTTCCCTTCAGTTTGCTTTTTGATTTGACAGCTTTTTTCCAAAGTACTATTTTCCATACAATTCTTATAATTATTGATAAAGTACCTTTTGCAGACTGCAGCTCGGCGGCATCAAATATCTTTGAAACACTGTCCGATTTCAACGAACTTGTGGAAAATATCTTCGAAGTGCTGTCAGACTTCAACGAACTCGTGGCGAACATCTTCGAAGTGCTGTCAGACATCTTCGAACTCGTGGAAAACATCTTCGAAGTGCTGTCGGACTTCAACGAACTCGTGGAAAACATCTTCGAAGTGCTGTCGGACTTCAACGAACTCGTGGCGAACATCTGCGAAAGCCAAAGTGTGATTAATGAACATTTTAAGGAATTCTTAGAAAAAATATTAAAGCATCAACCTGTTGTGTGAATTAACATGTAAACCGTTCCGCCGAAGGAAGGACAGGTGAAATGGTTAGTTATTGCTTCTTCTTCTATTAACCAACAAATTAATCCGCGGGTAATAAAAACTCTAATGCTAATTTGAAACTGTTTAAACAGTTTATACCATGCAATTTCTAATTCACACAACTGGTTAATTAAAAAGATTTGTTTAGAATTTGAGAGATTTTAAGGAAAAGTAAACGAAACCGGAACCTTTTAGAGTACTAACTATTATAAAATAAAGACAACTGCCCGTCTGCCAGGCAGTTTTAGAAGAAGCTTTGTTTGAAGCAAAAGTGATTTTTATAGTAAAGCAAAGCGGTCAGATTATTGGAAGATCACATTAACCATTTGATCTTATTTTTCTTATCTGCCTAAAAATTTAGATAGAGAATATTTTACTCTATTTTGCCCAGTTATATCTTGAAAAATGAGGAAGCTGCGCATTGAAAATCTGCAATGTACCTGTACTAACGTTGATATAAATTGAATCGCTTTTTACAAGCTGGGTTGATCCATCCGGGGCAAAATAATAAAAATTAATCGCATTCGGATCTACGCCGGATAAATCAACTCCTGTAAATTTAAGATTTAGGATTACGGGCGTATTAAAAATCATTGAAGGCGAGAAGTCAATTCCAGCGTCATCGCCAATCTGCATTGTTATGTTTTCAGCTCCGTTATAGGCGCCGACAGGGACAGTCAGTTCGGCATCCATAGTAACTAAACCCATCCCTGATGCAAAACTATTATGAAGTTCTACCGTCCCTCCTTTATTTCCAACAATTAAATTGCTCGCAGAGAACACGGCTTCAACTGATGAAGATAATTTTGCAGGAAGCTTGATTGCGACTTTTGAACTTGTCTGTGGTTTTACCGGATTAGTATTTGTAGACAAATCCGAACATCCAAAATAAAATAAACTTAAAGCAAATAAAGCAAGTAATAATCTTTTCACTTATAACTCCTATATGCTAAATAATAGTTTCTTAAATATACAATCAATATGCCACAAGACAAATTATTTATTTTTATTTGTTTAAGCCCTAATTGATTTAGCAATCGAGGAATCCTTGTAAATATTTCTTCCAATTATAGTAAAAATTACTATTAGCTCAATCAGCAAAGATGCGGTGGAAGCATTATTAATTTGTGAAACTTTATTAATTAACTTAGTAGTCCATCCAGTCTTGGACGTGAAATGCCAAGCGCCTTAGCAGTTTTAAATTTATTTCCGTTCATTTTTGCCAAAACTTCCAGAGCATAAGCTTTAGTAACCTTTTTTAGGCTCGTATTCATATAGTTTATATCAAGATGAATGAACTGCGGCATTAAAGCAGCTTCATTCTGCCGCATATCCAGCTTTGTTGTATCGATGAAAAGAAGGTTGGAAAAATCTTCAAGCCTTATTGATTTGCTTTCACTGAGCAGGACCGCCCTTTCGATGGCATTGCGGAATTCGCGCACATTGCCGGGCCACGGATACTGCTTCATAAAATCTTCCGCCGATCTTTCTATCTTATTTATCGATTTGCCGAATAGATTATTAAATTCTTCTATAAAATTTTCCGCAAGAAGTAAAACGTCATCGCCTCTCGAACGCAGCGGCGGCAGTTCTAACGAAACTACATTCAATCTATGGTACAAATCTCTTCTGAACAAATTATCCTCTATCATCTGATCAAGATTTTTATTTGTCGCTGAAATAATTCTCGCATATATAGGAATATCGCCTGTACCGCCGAGTCTTCTAATTAATTTTCTTTCAATAGTCCTCAAAAGCTTTGATTGAATGTTTAAAGTAAGATCGCCTATTTCATCAAGGAACAAGGTACCTTCTTCAGCGACTTCAAACAAACCAAGCTTCCTATTTTTAGCATTTGTAAATGCGCCCGGCTCGTATCCGAAGAGCTCAGATTCAAGAAGGCTTTCAGGAATAGCGTTGCAGATGATATCTACAAACGGGAAAAACTTTCTCATGCCGAACCTGTGGATAGCTCTTGCAAGATGCCCTTTGCCTGTCCCCGTTTCTCCAAGTATTAAAATGTTTGCATCATTTTGAAGAGCAACTTTTTTAGCAAGATTAATTACTTTCATAAAATCATGCGATTCACCGATAAGAGAGTTAAAGTCATCATATCTTCCGGCTAAATAATAAGAGCTTCCCTCTTCCGTAATGAATGCGCGCGTATCGATTATTTCATACATATAAGCAATGAACTTGTAAAGCTCATGCGGGAAGACAAAAATATTATTAAAGCCAAGCTTGACCAGCGTGCTTATAAGAACAGCGTCGTCACTTTGAGTTACAAATATGATTTTGTTTTTAAGTATGCTTCTCTCTTCAAGAACTTTATTAAGATATTTTGAGCGGATATTTTGTATTTGAACGATAACTATTTCGTTCGGGTGAATATCAAAGATCTTCGGAAAGCTTGAGCGGGTGTTTAGTTTTTTCAATTCAAGCTGTTTGACAAACGAGTTTAACGATGAAACATCTTTAATGTCGGAAAAAATTTTTATTATTATTTTTTCTTTTGTCGACAATTCAGATTCCCAGCTTGGTAATTATTTCCAAAGTTCTGCTTCGTTCAGATTCTTTAAGATATGCTTCATGTAAATGAGAATCTGTTATGTTCTCCGCAAAGTAATTAATTATTTCTTTAGCATAATGAAGATATTCCTTTGCCTTGCTGTAATTGCCTCGGTGGTAATAGTAATTCCCCATCTCAAACAAAATTTTCCACGTCAGTTCGGTTAGAGAAAAGTCTTCCATAACGCTAAAGGCAGAGATAAAATAATCAATCGGAGGTTTAAGGTTTGTACCGGGATTTATCATGGCAATTTTTCCAAGCATATACTCGCGCTCTGCAAAGAAGAGGACATTATCTTTAACCATTTCTTCAATTTCTTTTGAAACAAGAACAGCAGCGGCATCTTCTGTTTTATCAAATGCAATCAGGTTCTTTACAATAAGAATGGTAGCGGCGAAGTAATGTAACTTATCATTTTGCTTAAGAAATTCAGACTGCAAGGAATACAGTTTTTGAATATCCGTATTAGCAAAGCTTTCGCTTGCTTTTTCTAGTTGAAGTAAGTATTCAAATTGGGTTTTGTTTTTGTCGTTTATACTCCCCTCTTTTTCTAGCAAAGATAACTGATTAAATAGCTCCGAGAACCATTCATAATCACCAATTACTAAAAAAAGCTTTGAGAGAAGAAGTTGAGCTCGTAATTTTGTTAGTATATAGTCTAATTGAGAATATATTAATATAGAACGTTCAATTGACACATATGAATTTTGATACTCACATATATATAAATATAACTCCCCTAAATTTGATAGAGATTGCCCCACTCCAAGTTTATTGCCTAAACTTTGGAAAATTAACATCGCATTTTTGTAATTTTCAATAGCTTTAGGAATATTTTGTTTCTCATAATTAATGATGCCAAAATTCAAGAGTAGTTTGGCTTCTTCTTCTATACTACCTATATTTTTATTTGATTGTAAAGAAATGTTCCACGATTCCTCTGCTTTATCATGATAGCCTTGTAGGTCGTAAATAATTCCTATGTTTTTCTCTAATTGTGCCACTCTGTTATTCATATTTAGACTCTTGTATATGTCCTTAGCTTTTTGAATATATAATAATGACTCGTTTAATATATCGTTTCGAAATAGTCCAATTAATCCCCAAATATTATAACATTTAGCTATGTCCATTTTTGTTGCATGTGGATTATTAATGACACTCTTGCAAAGGGTTATAACAGAATCAAAATTATTCAGCTCCAATTCAGCGCTCGCAATTTCTGCGAGGATAGTTTGCTTTCTCGTTTCATCTTCTATACGCGGCAATAATGTTTCAAAAAGATTTTTCCCGGCTTCATTTTCACCCAAACCAATTAGGCAGCTTCCTTTTACAATTAATATTTCTAATTTAAAATCTTCATCTTCTGCTTCGCTCAGCAACTCTTCTATTAACATAAGAGCCTGCTTGTTTTCACCGAGCTTATGATAAACATTAATCAGTCTAAACCGTATGTCGATTAAATCTTTATCTTCAAGATTTAGCTGGAGCAGATGCAGCAGAATATTTTTTTGATACGAGTATGTCGACAGCTTTTCCGATTCTTCGATTTCTTCTTTATAAAGCTCATAGCTTTTATAATGCTGTGAAGCGAGCTCAAAATGCCTTGCAATCTCAACCTTGTTGAACGAAGAAAATTTTTCTTTCAGCTTGTTCGCTATATCCAGATGATAATCCGGAGCGTTGTCAATTTGCAGATAAGCATATTTTTTAATTCCGTCCGAAGTAAAAACTATTCCCGCGCTTCTATTGTACTGCTGAATTATATTTTTGTTTTGCAGACTCGATATTATAGATGATATTTTTTCAGCGGCAAAATCCGTCAGCCGTGCAATCGAAGGCAAATCCAGCGTCGTATCAAAAGCAGAAATTAATTTTGAAATTTTAATTTCTTCCTCGTTTAGATTACTAAAGCGCAGCCTGTATATTTCTTCCTGCGAGCCTTTAAGAATTGAAAGCGTTTCGTCTCCGGTATTTATATTAACCCCGTTTGGATCAAAGGTCGCAATCTTCAAAAGGATAATATCGCGCAGGAATCCTTCGATGCTTCCCGGCAGCAGATCGGCATACTTGAGTATCAGTTTCTTTAAATCTTCTCTTGGAAAATTTTTGTAAAAGCTTTTAGTGATAAACTCATCAAGGTGAATTTCCGTAAACGGAATAAGATTTATTTCCCGCAAATTAAAAATAAAGCTTGATAAATAGCTGAAGTCGGAGTTTTCGGTTAGGATGACTTTAATTTTATTTACTTGAAGAATCGGAATTATGTTTTTAAAAACCTCCACAGCAAACTCATCATAAAAATTAAACGCATCTAGAATCAACACAAAATTATTCTGCATCGAAACTGCGGTGAAAATAATTTTTAACTCCGAGATCAGATCCTGCGACGGCGAATTAAATATTGCATAAATTTTTTCTTTTACTTCATCCGAAAGCTTTTCAAAAACAAATTGATTAAATACAATTTGTTTTAAAATTAATTTTATAAAATCGAACCCGGCTTTCGCCTTGTTGTTTTTTATAAGAATAACATTTTCATGACGGTAATATATTTCATCAACAAGCGAAGTCTTGCCCGAACCTTCAAAGCCCTTGATAGTAAAAACTTCGTTGCTTGTTTCATCTTCAAAATAAGTTTTTAAAATTGTTAGGACGTCAGTCCGGTCGGAAAATATTTTTGCCGGCATCCAGTCTTTGCTAAGATTTTCATCGATCGGGATGTTTAGTTCCCCGAGCAGCTGGAGTGCATTCTGATATCTATCGTCGGGATTTTTAGCAAGTAATTTTCTTAAAGTATTAATCAACCGGCTGGAATATTTTGTTTCGGGAAATTCAAACTCTTTTTCAAGATGGGATTTATAAATCTCAAGCTCATTACCAGCTTCAAATGGAAATTTGCCATAGATGAATTTGTAAAGCATGATTCCGAGCGAATAAAGATCGGCGCGATGATCGTGCGCTTCTCTTCTTAAAATTTCAGGAGCGATATATTCCGCGGTCCCTCTTACAACTTCTTCTGTACTATGATAAATATTCTGAGCAAAGCCAAGATCGATCATTTTGATAAGCGGCTTTCCGTCAATCTCGTTTATCAAAATATTTTCCGGCTTCAAGTCGTAATAAATGTAGTTTGATTGATGCAGATAATATAAGACCGAGCAAAGCTGCTCTATTATCTTGCGCAGGAAATTTTCATCGGAAAGTTTTTTGCAGCCTGATAAAATCTCTCCTCTGAAATATTCCATCACAAAAAACATTGATCCCGCCTGGATATTTTCTTCTTCATCAAACTTTACTACGGAGCTGAATTCATTAGCTTTGATGATGTTCGGATGATCAAGCTTCCGCAGTGTGAAAAACTCGCTGCGGAAAATTCTTGTTTCCAATTCTTCGGCATCGGGCGGAAGGATTTTTACCGCAAGATCCGTTTCGGGAAATTCCACGTCGCTGCAGAGATAAACCTGGCTGCGTCCTTTTCCAATTTTATTTCTTATAATGTAACGTTCATTAATCATCTTTTAACCGCGGGTTGAAAAATAAGTTAATATCTTTACCGAGACTGTTTGCCGCGTACAAGGTAAAGAATAAGCACAAGCCCGGAGGAATTATCATCCACCAAGCTTGAGTTAAATAATTTTGCCCTGCTTCAATCATCGCGCCCCACGAAGGATAAAAACTTCCGGTACCTAATCCAAGATAGCTTAACGCCGCTTCGGCTAATATTACGGCGCCGTATTCGAAAACAAGATTAACAATTACCGGAGCTAAAATAACCGGCAAGACTTCTTTCGTTAAAATTCTATACCATGAAAGCCCCGACATCTTTGCCGAGAAAAAATAATCTTTATTTTTCAAAGATATTACTTCGCTTCTCACAATTTTAAATAAACTCATCCAGCCGGAAAAGCCGAGAACTAATATTACAGTAAATAAAGAATTCCCAAACAAAGCCAGGACAAGAATTACAAAAAATATTGCCGGGAAAGATAAAAACATATCGGTGATTCGACTGATACTTGTGTCGATCAATCCGCCAGGATAACCGGCTAAGAAGCCCAAAGATAATCCAAGGGCAAAAGACACAATCACCGAACCTAATCCGACAAACAAAGATATTCTCGCGCCGTAAACTAATCTTGAAAAAATATCTCTGCCGTATTCATCTGTGCCAAGCAAAAATATTTTTTTTGTAATCACCGGTCTGCCTGAGGAAATTAAAACTGTATCCTCGGGTAAAATTTTTTCTTCACCAGATTGATATATCACCGCTTTGCCGTTTATTCTAACACTGTCGGCAAAGATAATGCTTTCATCAAAAGTATTCTTTTTTACCTTCTTTCTTAAATCAATAAATCGGTTGAAAATATTCTGGTCCTTTGCTTTTTGTTCTTTTAGGTGGATCACTTCAACAGAGCTAAACGGCGGCAGCAAACGCGTCTCGGTAATATTTTGCTGGAAGCCCGGGTTATTATTTGTTATTAAAGGAGCATAAATAAAAAAAATAATTAATACAATTAAAATAAATTTTGTCGCCGTTATATTCTCTTTAAGTAAATTAATTTTTCTGCGGTACAGAATTATGAAGAGCGGCATTATTATAACAAGCAAAGCAGAAGAGAAAACATCGGCGAGCGAAAAGCTGAACTGCGAAAAAGCTTCGGTGAAATTCTTAAAAAATAATTCAGCATAAATTCCAATGAGCAAGTATGAATTTATAATCAGAGTAAGCCTAAAGACCAGCATTAAAACAAATACTGATAAAAGGAAATGCCATATTCTAATTTTTACCTTCATCAATTAAGCATTCCTTTTATAAGCCGTTTATCAAACTTTACTTTTATAACATCAGCAATAAAATTTGTAATTATGACAAGTACGCCAGAAATAAATGTACACCCGACAACCAAAGGATAATCGCGGTTCAATATTGCGTTAACCGTTAATCTTCCCATCCCGGGCAATCCGAAAATTACTTCTGTAATAAGCGCTCCGCTGAATAAAAGTCCAAGCTCTACTCCGGCAACTGAAATCAACGGATTGATTGCGTTTGGTATAACGTGTTTCAAAGTAATTTGTTTTTCAGCAACTCCGTTTGCACGAAGATTCAGCACAAAAGTTTTGTTGTAAACATCTTCGAGATTTTCACGGAGATATTTATAATAAACCGCAATTCCGCTTAAAGACAGTGTTATCAGCGGCAGGACAAGATGTTCTAAATAATCCGCCATCTTTTGAACGAGAGAATATGAGCTGTTGTCAAAAGATGAAAGTCCTGACGATGGAAAAATATTTAGCAGCGAAGAAAAAATTAGAATCAGAATTACTCCGAGGAAAAACGATGGCAGCGCATATGCAATCAAGCTTAATTGAGAAAAAGTTTTATCTAATTTTCCATTAATTTTTTTTATAGAAATTAACGCAAGAAAAAAACCGGCGGTTATCTGGATAATAAAACTTAATGTCGAAAATACTAATGTGAACGGAAGGAAATTCATAATGACAGCGAATACCGGAGTTCTATATGTGTACGAAATTCCAAAATCTCCGCTTGCCAGATTTATTAAAAAAGTTTTATACTGGTTTAACAGCGGGCTGTCAAGATTGAATGATTCTCTTATTTTTCCGGCAAGCTGCGGACTTAGCTCGGGCGAAATAAATTTTAACGACGGATCGCCGGGAGACAATCTAAGTAAAAAGAAAAGGAAGGTGATTAGTAAAAACAATACGACAATTGAAGAAACAACTCTTTTCAAAAGTATCGACAGAATTTCTTTCTTCATATTCAATTATTACTTACCGACCAGTTCCAAGGATGATAAACTGCACCAAGCGTTGTAATGTTGATGTCTTTTATTCTGCTGTTGTATGCTATATTATTATTTATCCAGTAAAGAAAAGTAACCGGGTTGTCGCTATAAATTATATCCTGCACTTCTTTAAAAAGCAGTCTTCTCCTAGCTTGATTTCTTTCATGATCAATTTCAATAAGCAGCTTGTCGACGTTTTTATTTTGATAGCATGAAAAATTCATAGGCGTATTCTGCAAATCGGAAAACCAGAAAGACTTAAGATCCAAAGGAATTGCGACAGACCACCCAGCCATCCAGGCGTTGAGCTGATGACTGAATACTTTTTGAAAAAATACTTGCGGTTCTAAAGATTCGATTTTCATATCTACGCCAATCTGCTTTAAATCGTTTTTAATAACGGAAGCTGCAAAAACTCTTCGCGGGTTTCCCGATGGAATATAAAATGTAAAAGAAAATTTTTGTCCGTTCTTTTCAAGCACCCCCGAATTATTAACGTCTTTCCAGCCTTCGCCTGCTAAGATTTTTCTCGCTTGCTCTGGATCGTATGGCAAAGTCTTCAGCAAAGTATCCAGATCATTTTTAAATATCGGCGCTACAGGACCGGCTGCAAGTTCTCCATGATCTTTGATAAAATCGTGGAGAATTTCCTGACGGTTAATTGCGTACGTCATAGCCTCTCGAATATTTTTATCGCCGAAAAATTTATTTGGAAGAATTTTTTTATTTTTTTGGTAAGCATCCGGATCGATGTTGCTCCACGCTGCGTAATCATATTCACGCCCTGTTATCTGGGTTAGTTTTACGTTTGATAAATTTTCAAGCTGATTTAAATCTTCCGCTTTCACGTCTTCCATAAAATCTATCTCACCGTTTTTCAACTGAGTAATGCGCGACGTATAGTCAGGAACAATTTTAAATATCAGTTCAGAAGCACCGCCGGGTTTGTGTAAAAAAGACTTATCATTTTCTTTTAAAATTATCGCCTGGTTTTTATCCCACTTTGCCAAATAAAAAGGACCATCGGTAACAGGCTTTAATTGCTTTTCAACAGTAATTAAATTTTTCCGGTCAATATTTTTAAAGACGTGCTCCGGTACTACCGGAAGGGCAAAATCGATATACGTAGGTAAAATTCCCTTTTTAAGATTGACAACTATCTTAAACGGATTTTCCACAATAAAAGTTTTCTTCAAGTCAATGCGCAGCGCAGTATCAACAGCAAAGCTTCTGAATATACCGTACCGGCTGCTTTGAATTGCCGGGTCTGAATAAAGGTCATAAGAAAAAATAACGTCGCTGGCAGTAAACTGTACTCCGTCGGACCAGTAAACATCTTTTCTAAGATCAAACGTAATTGATGTTGAATCTTTATTCCATTGCCAATCCTTAGCAAGCATCGGCATTGGAATAAGCTCTCCGTCGCGTTCGTTCCAGTCAAAATCTATAAGACTCAAATAAAGCAAGGACGAAACATTTCCCTCGTCTTCGGTATATGAAAACAGCGGGTTATATGAATCTATGTCGGATGAAATTCCGATAATAATCGCGCCAGGATGTTCGTTGTTTTTTCTATTGCAGGAAGGGATGAAAATAATTATCAAAAGTAAAATTATCAAACCGGACAGTTTAAGCTTCATTATGTTTTACCAAAATATTTTCAGAATTTAAATGATAATTTATTATTTTGTCGGCTAAATACAAATAATTGATAAACAAATATGCTTAACGCTATTATAGATGAAATTTCCGTAAACGAAAGACTTCTGCTCAGCGACATTAAATTCAAAATCGAGCAAAATAAAATTTACAGCGTGCTTGGCTCAAACGGCTCAGGAAAAACTACATTAATAAAATCTTTATCCGGTCTTCTCGATAAAAGATTTTATTCGGTCAAAGGAAAAGTCTTCTATAAAGAGCTTGACCTTCTTTCCGCCGGTTATGAGCAGATGCTTTCAATTAGAAGGAAAAAAATCAAATACGTTTTTCAAGACGCCGTAAACAGTTTCGATCACCTTAAGAAATTTGAATATTATTTTAAACTAACTGCCGGTAAAGATTCCGAACTGGAAAATCTTTTAGACTATTTTTTACTTCCCGGGGTGGAAAAGTTATTCCGGCTTTATCCTTACGAAGTAAGCGGAGGAATGGCGCAGCGAATAAGCTTTGTGCTGGCTCTTCTGGCTGATCCTGAGATTTTAATTTTAGATGAACCTACTTCCGGAATTGACTCTGCAATTTCAAATTTATTTTTGCTGAAGCTGAAGGAATTTGCGTCAATACAAAATCATACTGCACTTCTTGTAACTCACGATATTAAGTTCGCAAAAAAAATAAGCGATGAAATTGCTTTTATTTCAAAAGGCAAATTTTATAATTTTGTTCCGGCTCTAAAATTTTTTGAAAACGAAAATATCATAATCAATAACTTCTTGACACTGGATATCTCTTTTTAGCAATGAACTTTTTATTAAAGCTTGAAAACATTAGTTATTCTGTTCGGAATTCTTCAAGCAGAAAAGCTGAAAGCACGAAGGTAATTCTGTCGGATATTAATTTTGAACTTGCAAAAGGAAAAATATTAGGCTTTGCCGGAGAATCCGGCAGCGGTAAAACAACTCTCGCTAAAATTATAGCCGGAATAATAAAGCCCACGGAAGGAAATATAATTTCAAACTTTTCTGATGATTGGGAAAAAATAAAAACATACCCTGTGCAAATTCTTTTTCAAAACAACGGCGACATTGTAAATCCTTTGAGACAGATTGAAGCTGTAATCGACGAGACTTTGCAAATTAGAAACAGAAACAAAAATATTTTTCATGAAAAAGAAAAAATATTCGACTCTCTAAATATTTCGAAATCAATAAGGACGAAAAAAGGATATGAGTTAAGCGGCGGCGAACAGCAGCGCGCGGCGCTTGCAAGAATACTTGCAGCCAGACCCGAATTGATGATCCTTGATGAACCATTTTCGGCACAAGACCCTGAATCGCAATGGAATTTTTTGAATCTTTTTAAGAAGATAAATAACGAATATAAAATGACTATGATTTGCATCGCTCATAATCTTTCTCTGCTAAATAAACTCTGCGACGAAATGATAATTTTATATGATGGGAAAATTGTGGAAAAATCATTATCGAGCGAACTGTTTAGTTCCCCGAACCATCCTTATACAAAATTTCTTCTTAAAGCGGGAAATTACGATCTGAAATATGATGAACTAAAATTTTCCGAATAGAATATTTTAACTTTTGTTTTCTTATGACTAAAACAAATGCAATCAGGATTTTGGAGACGAACAAAATCGTGTATTCGGTTCATGAATATGAAGTAGATGAAAATGATCTCAGCGGCGAAACAGTCGCTGGGAAAATTGGCGCAAGCAAAGAAACAGTTTTTAAAACGCTCGTAACCGGCGGCGACAAAACAGGTATAAATATTTTTTGCATTCCCGTAGCGGCCGATTTAAATTTAAAAAAAGCCGCGCTCGCATCGAGAAATAAAAATATTGAAATGATTAAAGTGAAAGATCTTTTTAATTTAACCGGTTATATTCGAGGAGGATGTTCGCCCGTCGGGATGAAGAAAAAATATCCCGTTTTTATAGAAGAGACGGCGCAGCTTTTTGAAAATATCTATATAAGCGCCGGAGTGAGAGGAATGCAAGTCTGTCTTTCTCCATTTGATTTGCGAAAGATAACCGATGCTGTTTTTGCTGATCTTATCTAAGAATAATATCTCATCTTACTGATGAAATATTTTAGTTATATCCTCTATCTCCAAACGGTTGAAGCTTCTCAATCCAAAGCTGTTCGAGCACGGCAATGTCTTCAGCATAATTATATCCCGGATCGTCTTTAGGCTTTAACTCGTCAATAATTTCAAAAGAAAAATTTTCTTCGCCGTATTTATTATAATCGCTTTGAAGCCCGGCTATTCCTTCACTGCCGAATTTTAATTCAAATTTATGACGGTTAATTCTCGCCGGTAAATTTTTTGCGCTGCCGATAAAAATTTTGCCGTTGACAAGATTCTTTATTTGATAAACTCCCATCGGAGTTAATGATTCTTTATAATTTCTTTTGATCTCGGATTTATTGATCATTTGATTTCATAATTTATTTGCAATGCAAAATTAAGAATAGCGTAGCTAATTTGCAGAAGAATCTTTCTTTTTATTTATAAAACATATCACACTTAAATTTGAACGACTGAAGTTTGAAGTAAGAATTGTTAAATTACGTTCAACATTTTAATTTTTATTGATGAAACAATTTGAAGTTCCGCAGTATTATAAAAGTTCATTCATTTCAAAGATAAAAGAATCGAGAAAGACTAATGATCCAAGGAAAAAAGATTTTTCTCCTACCATTTTGGATTTTGGTCCCGTAAGATTTTTTATTGCCCGTCATTTTGGATTTTGCTACGGCGTAGAAAATGCGATTGAGATCGCCTACAAAACTTTGGAACAAAATCCCGGCAGAAGAATTTTCCTTCTAAGCGAGATGATCCATAATCCCGGCGTAAACGCTGACCTAACAAGCCGCGGAGTAAAGTTTATCATGGATACTTCGGGCAAACAGCTTATTGAATGGAACGAGCTAAAGCACGACGACATTGTAATCATACCAGCTTTCGGGACAACAATGGAGATCGAAAACTTGCTAAAAGAAAAAGGAATTGATCCGTATAGATATAATACAACTTGCCCGTTTGTAGAAAAAGTTTGGAATCGCTCAAACCTGCTTGGCAGAGAAAAATATACTATAATAATACATGGTAAACACTACCATGAAGAAACACGCGCAACGTTTTCACACGGCGTTCAAAATGCTAAAGCTGTAATCGTAAGAGATATTGAAGAAACTAAAATTCTTGCCTCTATTATTTTAGGAGAAAGAGAAAAAGAAGATTTGTATAATTATTTTAAAGGAAGACTCTCGGAAAAGTTTGATGCCGGGAGAGATCTTAAAAAAATCGGAGTGGTAAATCAAACTACGATGCTTGCCAGCGAAACTGAAGCAATTGCAAATCTTTTAAAAGAAACAATGATTAAAAAATACGGCGCCGAAAATTTAAAAAATCATTTTGCCGATACCCGCGATACTCTATGCTACGCTACCAATGATAATCAGGAAGCAACATATGGTTTACTCAAACAAAAAGCGGATTTTGCTATTGTAGTCGGTGGCTATAACAGCAGCAACACGAGCCACATTGTTGAGCTTTGCGAAAATAAATTGAAAACGTATTTCGTCTCTTCTGAAGAAAAAATTGTTTCGAGCAAGCAGATACGTCATTATAACATCCACACGAAAGAAGAAATTACAACATTTAATTTCTTACCTGCCAAGAAACCTGCCGATATTATTTTAACGAGCGGCGCATCATGCCCGGATGCAGTTGTGGAGAAGGTTCTGCAAAAAATATTGTCATTCTATAATGATGCAAAAAAAATTGAAGATGTTGCCTCCTTACTTCTTTAACTTTATTTCAAAGCTGAACGCTTTCTTAACCGGGAATAAGCATGTCTCGTCATTACAAGGCTGATAATCAACTTCTCCTTCAAGTTTAATTTTTTTATTCAAAAATTTTGCAGCCGGTTTCAGCTCAACTGTTACCTGAGCATTTCCTTCGTACAAGGCTAACTGCGAATCTGAGAAGCTAAGTTTCTTTAATAGGGGCGGTGGAAAACTAATTTTTACTGCCTTGAAATTTGGGTTGTCTAAAATCTTTATCGATGTTGGAGATAAATTATTGTCTAACGGCTTGTTTGAATTTATGTGCCAGCCATGTAAAATTGAAAGGTCTACAATTGCTTCAACCAAACCGTCTTTGTTCGGTTTTGAGTTTACTTTTACCTTCACTTCAACAACCTTATCCGGTGAGATATCTTGAGCAATTACCTCCGCATAAAAAAAAGTTAATAAAAAGCTAAATGCAATAAAAAATATTTTCATCTTCATACTATTTCCTTTTAAAAATTATTTTTCAATTGCGGGGACATCTACATAAAAAGATTGCATCACTTGCTTTGTATTATTGTCCTGAATCCAGGCAACAACGGCAAGATTATTTCTGTTCATTTTATCAGTCCGCGCGCGCCATCCGGTAAATTTAACATAAGGTCTCCAGGATGGATCTGTCGTTGGATCATTAAGATACTCCGTAAGACTTTGCTGAAGTTTATTCAAATTAAATTCTTCATCGTATTTGCCGGACTTATTATTTAATTCCACTCCTTCATTAGAACCAATTAAATCACGCACTACAAAAATGTGTCTGCCTACTCCATTGCCGCCGATATAGTTAATTGATTTTTCAACTAAGGCTAAATGCAGAGAAGCATTTTTATTTTTCTCTCCTTCAACTTTTAAATTTATCTTTATTAAGCTGTCGGACTGAGATGCCTTACCATTAATTTTAATTGAAGATCCTTTATCCATCAACTTAGCGATTATGTATTTATAAATGTTAAACCTGTTTTGAACAAGTATTCTCGGACCGCCGCCGGTTAGCTTTTCAGTGCCGTCAAAGAAAACAGTTGGGGTTCCAAAATTTCCGCCGTAATATTTATAATGCTGAAACGTCTGGGGATTAGTCATAGGGTCAGGGGCAGGAATATGAAGATGATATTCTAATATTGCCAAATCTGTTCTCGGAAAATATTCGGAAAGTGCATCAAAGGCGCCGTCGGCAGCGGCACACGGTCCGCATTCTGCGCCGGTAAATAATTCTGCAAGTACAACATTGCCGGTGCTTTTTTTCTCGTAATGACCTGGCTTGAAAGAAGTGAGATCATCTTTCTTTTTATTAATCATGGCTTGTAGTTCGCCATCGGAAATTCCTTCCTTCTTCGCAAGCGAATTTAAAGCTGAAGAAATACGTTTGTTCTCAAATGCAATGATGCCGGATATATAAGAATCAATTGCTTTTTTATTTTGGCCCAAAGTTTCATAGATGCTGCCAAGTGTATACCAAAAATCAAAGTCCCATGGATTTTCAATTTCTTCAATTGATTTTAGCTCTCTCAAAGCCGTGTCGTATTTTTTTTGTTTAGCAAATACAATCGCAAGGTTCTTTTTAAAAAGTATTATCGTTTCGATATCTGAATTATTTTTTAACGAAGCAACCGCTTCCTTCGCCCATTTCTCCGCTTGTGAAAGTTTTACTCCCGTCTCAGCAAGAAAAACCGCCGCAGTAGAATGAATTTTTGCTTTGTCTATAAGATCATTATCCTGGAAATACTTTTTTATTACTTCGTCTGCAACTTTTTCTTTAAGTTTGTTTTTCTCTTCCATACTGGAAGTTTCCTCAGAGACCCATTTATCAAAATTTGTTATCGCTTCGTCATTATCGCCGTTTATAATTGCAGCGGCTGCAGTTTTTATAGCGTCAATGCGTTTACCCGCAGCATCCTGATAAATGGCAAGACTTACGAGATAAGTTGGATCGGTTTCATGTCCCGTTATTGCAAGTTCCTCCAAAGCCAAGGCATC
Source organism: Bacteroidota bacterium (assembly GCA_021824565.1). Classification (GTDB taxonomy): domain Bacteria; phylum Bacteroidota; class Ignavibacteria; order Ignavibacteriales; family Ignavibacteriaceae; genus FEN-1297. Next base: position 17,307 of record JAKAKL010000098.1, read on the forward strand.
ATTATATTTTCCCAAGTCATACAATACCAAAGCCCGGGTGTCCTGATACATCGAAAGATTTCTCGGGTTATTTCTCTGTGCTAATTTTATCGATAATGCAGAATAAACATCAGCAGAATCAAGTCCAACTTTTTTCTGTGCGAGAGAGTATGCAATATCGTTGTATGGGTTCATCCTCATCTCCGGAGGATACAAATCTAAATAACGGCTAATGTATGAAAAGGCAGAATCTATTTGGTTAATATTAAGATAAGAAGAAAATATATTTTCATAAGCGTATCCCAAATAGTTACTCTGAGGATACTCTTTAATGAATTGTTTAAGAGCTTCTATCTTTTTAGGAAGTTCATTTATTGCCGCTGCGCTTTTTATTTCATTAATTTCTTTGGTTTGCGCATAACTCAAAGGCATAATAAATAATATTGAAAATAAAAATGCTGAGATTATTGAAACCCTTAAACAAGACATATTTTTCTCCTTATTGTGAAGAATTAATTTTTTTGTGGATAAAACTAATGTTTTTTTTCTAAAGATGTTAGTAAAAATTATCCTTTTATAATATAAAATGTGCAAGTATTTTACACGGCAAATAACTCCGAAGAAGTAATTCGCATGATATTGAGCTTTGCATATATACTTGTTATTCTTTAGGGGAATAGGTAATTTTACATTCAAAATTTTACAAGTAATGAATAACATAAGAGCAATTATACCGGTTGCAGGAATAGGCAGCAGGCTAAAACCACACACATATTCAACACCAAAAGTTTTGTTAAATGTTGGGGGAAAGCCGATAATCGCACATATTCTTGATAGACTCCTTGAAGAAGAAATAACAAAAGCGACTTTTGTCATTGGTCATCTCGGCAGTATGGTAAAAGATTTTGTAAAGAAAAACTATCCGTCTGTCAAAGCTGATTTTGTTCAGCAAAAAGAAATGGAAGGACTTGGTCACGCTATTTATACTGCTATCCCGACTTTTGATTCGGATGAAATTTTTATAATACTTGGCGATACCATTTTTGATGTTAAGCTGAAAGATGTTCTGAGCGGCAGAACGACTTCTCTTGGAGTTAAAGAAGTTGATGACCCCAGCAGATTTGGCGTTGCAATCATGAAGAATGGATACATTCAGAGACTTGAAGAGAAGCCGCAAACGCTTGTTTCAAAGCTCGCATTAGTCGGTCTATATTATATTGCCAATCCGGATTCGCTCGTAAAATGTCTAAATGAATTAGTTGATAAAGATGTCCGAACAAAAGGCGAGCTTCAACTAACAGATGCTCTCCAAATGATGATACAATCAGGCGAAAAAATTTCCACCTTCCCTGTTGAAGGCTGGTATGATTGCGGCAAGCCGGAGACTCTTTTATCAACAAACAAATTTTTGCTTGATCAAAAAAGTGTTTGCAAAAACTATGAGAACGTAGTTATTAATCACCCGGTTTTTATTGCAGATAATGCGGAGATTTCAAACTCGGTAATCGGTCCTTACGCAACAATAGACAAAGGCTGTAAAATTTCCGAGTGCATTATAGTAAATTCTATAATCGGAACTAATGCACAAGTTTCAAGAACTTTACTTGAAAATTCAATCATCGGGAATAATTCTCTTATCAAAGGAAATTACAAGAGACTTAATTCCGGGGATTCATCTGAAATAGATTTTTATTAAATTGAATTAGTCATAAAATAGGAATAAAAAATGTCTTACTTTTTCACCTCTGAATCAGTTTCCGAAGGTCATCCTGATAAAGTCAGCGATGCAATTTCTGATGGAATCTTAGATGCTATTTATAAAACAGATCCAACCGCAAGAGTTGCTTGTGAAACTTTCGTTACAACTGGATTAGTCCTTGTTGGCGGTGAGGTTACAACCAGCGCATATATTGAAGTTCCGGATATTGTTAGACAGACAGTTAAAAATATCGGCTACACAAGTGCTGACTACAAATTTGATTCGGAATCATGTTCGGTCTTGAATGCAATTCATTCACAATCACCCGACATTGCAATGGGGGTTGACAAAGGAGGCGCCGGCGATCAAGGCTTGATGTTCGGATATGCATGCGATCAAACTCCTGAACTTATGCCTATGCCTATTATGTATGCACATAAGTTAGTAAAAAGATTAGCGGATATTAGAAAAAATAATTTGAAGCTTATGCCCTACCTCCGACCAGATTCCAAATCCCAGGTTACTATTGAATATGACGACAAAAATAATCCCGTTCGTGTTGATACAGTCGTAATTTCCACCCAGCATGACGCCGATGCTAAACAGAAAAAGATTAAAGAAGACGTTATCGAATATGTAATTAAAAAAATTATTCCTGAAAAATATTTAGATAAAAAAACAAAGTACTTTGTAAATCCCACTGGAAGATTTGAAATAGGTGGACCTCACGGCGACAGCGGCTTGACAGGAAGAAAAATTATTGTCGATACGTACGGCGGCTGGGCGCCTCACGGCGGCGGCGCATTCTCAGGAAAAGATCCTTCCAAGGTTGATAGAAGCGCTGCTTACGCTGCAAGACACATTGCAAAAAATGTTGTCGGAGCAAAACTTGCGAAAGAATGCCTTGTCCAGGTAGCTTACGCAATTGGAGTAGCGCAACCTGTATCAATTTTTGTTGATACTAAAGGAACCGGCAAAATTTCAGATAAAGAAATTTCAAGCATGATTTCCAAAGAAGTAGACCTTACTCCTAAAGGAATTATTGAAAGACTAAATTTAAGAAGACCTATTTATCAGAAGACTTCCGCTTATGGTCACTTCGGAAGAAACGATAAAGATTTCACATGGGAACTGTTGGACCTTGTACCCGTATTTAAGAAATACGCATAAATACAAGTTTAAGTTTAAGAGTAAGTTAAAGTTTAATGATAAAGAGAAGGAAAAATTTATGAGTCAGATAGATATAAAAAATGAAGTTGGGAAATTGAAATATAAAGTAAAGGATATTTCTCTTGCAGAATGGGGACGAAAAGAAATTAAGCTTGCTGAAGCAGAAATGCCGGGGCTTATGTCTTTAAGAAAAGAATACGGACAAAGTAAGCCTTTGAAAGACGCTCGAATAGCCGGCTGTCTGCACATGACTATTCAAACTGCGGTTTTAATTGAAACCCTGGTAGAACTTGGAGCAGAGGTACAGTGGTCATCATGTAATATTTTTTCAACTCAGGATCATGCTGCTGCTGCAATTGCTGCTGCGGGAGTTCCTGTGTTTGCATGGAAAGGCATGAACAGTGAAGAATTCGACTGGTGCATTGAGCAAACTCTTTTCTTCGGCGACTCAAACAAACCTTTAAATATGATTTTAGACGACGGAGGAGACCTTACAAATATGGTTCTTGATAAATATCCAGAACTCGTCTCAGGAATCCGCGGTATTTCTGAAGAAACTACCACCGGCGTTCATCGCTTATATGAAAGAGTTGAAAAAGGCACCTTGCCGATCCCCGCAATTAATGTAAATGACTCTGTTACAAAATCTAAATTCGATAATAAATACGGCTGCCGCGAATCTTTAGTAGATGCAATAAGAAGAGCCACCGATTTAATGATGGCAGGCAAAGTAGCAGTAGTTGCAGGTTATGGTGATGTTGGAAAAGGCTCAGCCCAGTCTTTAAGAAGTGCGGGTGTTAGAGTTATAGTAAGTGAGATCGATCCTATATGCGCTCTTCAAGCTGCTATGGATGGATATGAAGTAAAGAAAATGTCAAACGCAATTCCAAGAGCGGATATTATAGTAACTGCAACAGGCAATCGCGATATTGTTACCGGCGAGCATTTTAAATTGATGAAGAACAATGCCGTCGTCTGCAACATCGGGCATTTTGATACCGAAATTGATATGGCATGGCTGAATAAGAATTACGGCAGCACAAAAGACACAATAAAACCCCAAGTAGACAAGTATACAATAGACGGCAATGATATTATTGTCTTAGCCGAAGGAAGATTGGTCAACCTTGGATGCGCAACCGGTCATCCTTCTTTTGTAATGTCCAACTCTTTTACAAATCAAACCCTCGCACAAATCGAGCTTTGGAATCATGGTGATAAATATGAAAACAAAGTTTACATGCTACCAAAACATCTCGATGAAAAAGTCGCTAGGCTTCATCTTGAAAAAATCGGCGTTGAACTTGATACTTTATCACCGGTGCAGGCTAAATACATCGGTGTAACTGTGCAAGGTCCGTTTAAGCCGGATTACTACCGCTATTAATTTGACCTTTGTAAAAAATTAAAAGGACTGAATTTCTTCAGTCCTTTTTTTGTTTAAGTAAATCACGAAGGGCTTCATCCAAATCTTTAAACTCAAATTTAAAATCCATGTCAATTAATTTTTTAGGATATATCCGCTGGCTTGCCGCTGCTGCACCGGCTACTTCTCCTAAAAAGATTCTTAACGCAAATTTCGGAATTGAAAATACTGATGGACGGTGTAAGTTCTTTCCTAATATCTTTGCAAAATTTTTCATCGTAACAGGATTAGGAGAAGCCGCATTAATAGCACCTTTGATTATGTTATTGTCTAAAGCAAATAAGTAGATTCTCACTATATCATTGATATGAATCCATGGAAACCATTGTTTGCCGTTTCCAATTGATCCGCCAACAAAAAATTCGAACGGTATAAGCATTTGTTTCAACGCGCCTCCTTCATTACTTAAGACAACACCCGTTCTAATGCTTACCCGCCGAACATTATATTTTTCAACTGCTGATGCCTCTTCCTCAAGTCGTTTGCATAAAGCGGCAAGAAAATCATTCCCAGGCAAAGACGTTTCATAAATAATTTCATCCAATTTATCTCCATAATACCCGACGGCAGAGGAAGTAATTAAAATTGCGGGCGGATTAGAGGAATTTTTTATAGCTTCTGCTAAATTCTTTGTACTTACTATTCTGCTTTCAAGAATATTTTTTTTGTATGAAGAGTTCCATCTTCTGCCGAATAAATTTGCTCCTGCCAGATGGATAACGGCATCAGCATTGCTTAATTCATTCTGCCAGGCGGAAGGATTACTGTAATCCCACTCAATATATTTATTTGCATTTGGAATTTTTATTCTAGCAAAAGCAGAGTTCCTGGAGAACACGATTACTTCATCACCCCTTTTAATCAAGGTTTGACAAAGTTTTTTCCCAATAAGCCCGGTAGCACCGGTAATAATTATTTTCACTATAACATTCTTTTAAATTATTTTTAATTTAAAAAACTTTTCTAACTAAGGAAGATATTTAATGTTTCGTAGAAAAAAAATCAAATATAATTATTTAAAAAATTTTTAAATAACTCTTGCTATTCTTCAAATAATTTTTGAAATTAAGATATAAATTTTCGAGGGATAATTTGTTGAGGATAGGGGATCCTATTCCATGTTCACTTCAATTTAATCTCTTTGTACAACGCTTGCGAGCGGGATAGTTTTATCTTGCTCAACAGGGCGCATCATGTTAAAATAATTATTTTTTATTTTTAATAATTGTTAGGAGGATTACCATGAACAAGTTGTATTTTTTCCTCGTTTCATTTTTTCTTTTAAACATTTCTATTTATTCACAACTTGCCGACCACATTGTTATTGCCGAAGTATATCCTGGCGGCGGCAACTCCGGTGCATATTATAAATACGATTATATAGTTTTATATAATCCGACATCAAGCTCCGTGGATTTATCAACGTGGTCCATTCAATATGCAGGAGCTACTAATGATGGATCGAGGTGGCAGGTTACTAAATTAACTGGCACCATTTATTCGAAAAGTTATTTTGCAATTCAGGAAAACGGTGATACTGCCGGAGTTAATTTACCTTTTACGCCAAATGTTGTAGATTCAACTCAGTTAGCAACTGCCGGTGGAAAGGTTGCTCTATTAAATTCACAAACAAAATTAACGGTCCAAAATCCAATCGGAAGTTCCGACGTTGTAGATTTTATAGGCTATGGCAATGCGAACGCTTATGACACCTCGCCAGCATTAAAACTCAGTAATAATTCCCAAAGTTTACGGCGCCTTGATAATGCTGGAAATGCTACATATGGCGTAAATGGTAATGGATGGGATAGTGAAAATGATTCTTTAGATTTTATTAGGGTAAAATTAGATGGTACTAATCCACCTCTTCCAGTTGAACTTTCTTCTTTCAGCGCATCCACTATTGAAAAGAAAATTGTACAGCTTAAATGGAATACTGAAACAGAAATAAATAACTACGGTTTTGAAGTGCAGCGTTCGAAGTATACTAACAAAGACTGGAAAACCTTAGGATTCGTAAGCGGACACGGCACCTCGAACTCTAAACAATCTTATGTTTTTGTTGACAACAATATTTTATCTTCTGGGATTTATTTTTACAGACTCAAACAAATAGATCAGGATGGAACTAATACTTATTCCAATGCGATCTTAATTAATTTCGGGTTTCCATCCAAGTATGAAGTCTTTCAAAATTATCCTAACCCGTTTAATCCGTCAACTATAATTGAATACAACATTCCCGAAGAATGTTATGTCGATATAGACATTTTTGATTCGCAAGGCACAAAAGTTTCTGACTTAGTCACTAAAAATCATCCGGCGGGAAATTACAAGGTCTCTTTTAACGGCGGCGGTTTATCATCTGGAGTATATTTCTGCAGAATTCAAGCAAAAGGCAAAACAAAAACTTTTTCATCAACTAAGAAAATGATTCTGCTAAGATAGAACTTAATATAAATAATAAAGCCTGGTTTTCAGCCAGGCTTATCTTTGTAGCGGGGGCAGGACTTGAACCTACAACCTTCGGGTTATGAGCCCGACGAGCTACCAATTGCTCCACCCCGCGGTGTTAATTTTTTTGAGATGCAAATATACTCATTCATTTGCCGTTAGTCAAACTAACGATTTATTAATCTTTAGTAATTATCCATCAATATTATTGAAACTTGATATCATTCCGTCAATTACCTGTGACCTCGCATGGATCTCATTCAACTTCTGAATTATCTTCAAAATATTTTTTCTCCTGTCATCAATCGTTTCAGAAATGAAACCCTTTACTTCCGGCAAATTACATTGCTCCAACATACTCTCATAAAAACGAACTATCGATGCTTCTTTGCGCAGAGCTTCATTCAACATCGCGCAAGTGTTTTTGCAAGCATGCACACATTTTACTTCTGTCTGATTCACATTATCATCTCTTATTTATAACGCTAAAGCTACGCTACAACTTTTTCCTTAATTAATCTTTGACCTAACATCAACGCCTCTTCATTCAAAGGTATTAAATGATGATGACGTTCCGGTAAAACTTTTTTTAAGGCAACTAAAATGTTCTCGATCTTAACAATCGGACGCTTAGCAAGAAAAGCCCCAACAATTATCATGTTGGCAACTTGTTTCTTACCTAATAATTGTGCTTCTTCATTTGCAGGAATGCCTATAACTTCAATGTCTTTTCTTTTGGGAGTATTTATAATTGTTGATTCCTCGTAAATTAAAAGACCACCTTCTTTCACTTCATGCTCAAATTTATCAAGAGACGGCTGGTTCAAAACAATTGCCGAATCGAACCTTGAAATTATCGGCGAGCTTATTCTTGAAGAAGAAACTATTACGATACAATTTGCAGTTCCGCCGCGCATTTCGGGACCGTATGAAGGCATCCAGCTTATCTCTTTATTTTCGATCATTGCTGCGTAAGAAATAGTCTGTCCCATTGACAAAACTCCCTGGCCACCAAAGCCTGCAAAAATTATTTCATGTGCCTTTTCCATTCTTAATTCCTTTTGCTATTATATATACATTTAATCTTTAGGTATCTTTATATCGCCTAAAGGATATTGTGGAAACATGTTTGCCTCAAGCCATTTATTGCTTTCGACCGGCGTCATTTTCCAGCCTGAAGGACAGTTTGAAACAACTTCAATAAAACATGTGCCTCTATTTAGTTTTTGATATGCAAAAGATTTTTCAATTGCCTTCTTCAATTTTCTTACAGCATTAACAGTGTAAACAGCATGTCTTGAAACGTAGTAAGCACCAGGAAGTTGAGCTAAAAGTTCTGTAATTTTTATAGGATAACCCATCGCTTCTTTATTTCTTCCGTACGGACTAGTAGACGTTACCTGATTTAGTAAGGTGGTAGGAGCCATTTGACCGCCCGTCATTCCATAGATTGCGTTGTTTATAAATATCATCAAAATATTTTCACCGCGGTTAACCGCATGAATTGTTTCAGCCGTTCCTATTGCAGCCAGATCTCCATCGCCCTGGTATGAAAAGACAAATTTATCAGGCAATATTCTTTTTATACCGGTAGCCACTGCGGTTGCCCTTCCGTGAGCCGCTTCCTGCATGTCAATATCCATATAATCGTAAGCAAATACAGAACAGCCTACAGGCGCAACGCCTACAGTTTGTTCCTGAATTCCCATTTCTTCAACAACTTCCATAAGCAGTCTGTGAACAACGCTGTGTCCGCAGCCGGGACAATAATGAAACGGTTTTTCGGTAAGTGTTGATGGTTTCTTATAAATAAGTTCATAACCATTTAAAGTAGTCGGTACATCCATTTGCTTGCCTTTCAGTCTTGAGTTACACTTTGTTTTTCTATTATTGACATCAGTTCGGCAAAAACTTCTTCCGGTGAAGGAATCATGCCTCCCATTCTTCCTTTGAAATAAACAGGACATTTTCCGTTTGCTGCCAAAGAAACGTCTTCAACCATTTGACCGGCATTCATTTCAACCACAAGCATAAAGTTTACTTTGTCTGCAATCTTGTTTAGAGCGGATTTAGGGAATGGGTACAAAGTAATCGGTCTAAGCAAACCAACTTTAATTCCTTTTTCTCTGCCAAGGTCAACTACCTTTTGGCAGATGCGCGCCGAAAGTCCGAAAGCAACCAGAGCAATGTCGGCATCATCAAGCGCTATTTCCTCATAACGAACTTCAGATTGAATTTGTTTATATTTTTCTTGAAGACCAAGATTTATCACTTCCATTTTTTCCGGTTCAATAAAAAGTGAAGTAATAATATTTCTTTTTCTAGAGGCTGGTTTCCCAACTGTTGCCCATGGTTTTGAAACTTTTGGCAGCGAGCCTTCTTGAGGAAGCACAACTTTTTCCATCATCTGTCCTAATGCGCCGTCGGCTAAAATCATAGCAGGGTTCCTATATTTTTCTGCAAGCCGTATAGCATCAAAAACAAAATCAGCCATTTCCTGTACTGATGAAGGAGCAAGAACTATTAAATGATAATCTCCATGACCGCCTCCTTTAGTAGCCTGGAAATAATCTCCTTGTGAAGGCTGGATAGTACCTAGTCCCGGTCCACCCCGGTTTACATTGACAATTAAACAAGGCAATTGCGCTGAGGCGATATAAGAAATCCCTTCCTGCATCAAACTTATTCCCGGGCTTGAGGAAGAGGTCATCACTCTTCCGCCGGCGCCAGCAGCGCCATAAATCATATTGATTGCTGCAACTTCACTTTCTGCTTGAAGAACAATGCCATGCCTTTTGGGCATTTCATTGGTAAAATATTCGAGCACTTCGGATTGAGGCGTAATAGGATATCCGAAATACGCATCGATATCGGCTCTAATAGCTGCTTCAGCTAAAGCTTCGTTGCCTTTCATCAAGCGAGCTTCATTATTTGTAGTTTTTTCTTGTTCCATTTTAACAACCTGTTGTTAGTTTATAAACCGAAGATTATTTAAACGGCTTTTTTTAAAGCTGACTTCGGCTGACGGTAAACAGTTATTGCAACATCCGGACAAACAATAGCGCAATTAACACACCCGGTGCAATTGTCCTGAACCAGTTCGGCGAAACGATAGCCGTTAATATTAATTTGCTTGGATAATCCGAGACTTTCTTGCGGACAGGCGACAATGCAAAGTTCACATCCTTTACAAATATCGCGGTCGATAATTACGGTTCCCTTAATCATTTTTTTAATCTTTTTTTTGTGAAAAAAATTAGGTTTTAAACTTAGCCCCTAAAAATCAACATATATGCCAAGCAAATTATTCAATATTTTCGGTGAATTATTCAAATAAGGTTTTCATAATTAAGAACTTAAGCTAATTGGGAACAATTATTTCTTATTAGAGGGAAAGGAACTCTTAGGATATTTATCTATGTTTTTAACTGTTTAACAAATTCATCCGGCTATTTTTAACTTATTGATTTGATAAAATCGATTTTATCTTTTTGGTAAAGAATAGATTTATTTATTTAAAAAACCCTTGATTTTTCTGACAGAATCATCTTATCAAAATCATTTAAATTGGACTGATTTTTGAGTGTGAGCAAGCAGTAATCGATTATTTGGTACCATTAAACTCAAAATGTATTATGAATAAAAATATCTACAGTTATCTGAAAACGGCAAAACATATAAACAAAAACTTAATCACTTTACTTTTTTCTTTTCTAATATTTTTCTTTACAAAAAGTTCTTTTGCTCAGGGTTATCTTCATACGTCAGGAACTATAATTGTAGACGGTAATAACAATGAAGTTCATCTTAAAGGACTAAACTTAGGCAACTGGCTTGAGCCCGAAGGTTATATGTGGCAAACAAATGCAAATTCTCCAACTGCTATTTATAATCTTGTTGTCAACACTCTGGGTCAGCAAAACGGAACACAGTTCTGGAGTACTTACCGGCAAACATATATTACAAAGACTGACATAGATAGGATTGCCGCGTGGGGATTTAATTCTATCCGCCTCCCTTTTCATTATAATTTATTTACTCCAAAAGCTACACCGTATGTTTACATTCAAGACGGATTCAATTATGTTGACAGCGTTTTAAGCTGGTGTACAACAGACCATATTTATTTAATACTTGACATGCATTGCGCTCCCGGCGGGCAGAATAGAGATAACATTAGTGATTACCAGGGCGATCCAACTTTGTGGCAGGATACTTCGCTACAGAACAGAACTGTAGCTCTCTGGCAAAAAATTGCGCAGCGTTATGCCAACCAGCCCTGGATTGGCGGTTACGATTTATTAAATGAACCTGTTTGGGATTTCAGCTCTAACCCTCAGCAATTTAGAAACATGTACTTAAATATTACTAATGCTATCAGGCAAGTAGATCAAAACCATATAGTTTTTATTGAAGGCAATTATTATGCGACAGACTTCTCTTTACTTACTCCCAAGTGGGATAACAATATGGTTTACAGTTTCCATAAATATTGGAACGCAACTACACAAGGTACAATACAGTATCTTGTTGATCTAAGAACATCACAGCAAGTTCCATTGTGGATGGGAGAATCGGGTGAGAATACCGATACATGGTACACTCAATGCATTCAGTTAATGAACGCTAATGATATCGGCTGGTGCTGGTGGCCACTGAAAAAAATGAACTCCATTAACTGCCCATTGTCGGTTAATGAAACTTCAGACTATAAAACATTGTTGAATCAATGGAACAGTAACGTTACTCCCAATGCACAATTTGCGCAGACTGCATTAAACGGCATGCTGCAAAATATGCAAAGTGTTAAGTGCACATTCAATCCAGATGTAATCGATGCATTAATAAGGCAGCCAACTTCTACTGCTTCAATCCCTTTTACAAATAATAATATTCCCGGGACAATATTCGCTGCTGATTACGATATGGGACAAAAAGGCTATGCATATCAAGACTCCGACTCCTTAAACAGCGGAGGACAGTACAGAAATAATGGCGTCGACATAGAAAATTGCAATGATATTTTTTCCAACGGTTATGATGTTGGCTGGATAAATAATGGAGAATTTTTAACATATACTGTCTATGCTTTTCAAGCAGGGACCTATGATATTTCTTTAAGAGTAGCTTCAACATCTAATACTGGGAAAATTCTTATCCGGTGGGACAATCAAATCATCGGCAGTATTATTAATGTTCCTAACACAAACGGCTGGCAGAGCTGGCAAACAATTGACGCCGGCACTTATAATTTTACTGAAGGCACACACAATCTCCGCCTTGATTTCTTCTCAAGCGGGTTCAATTTAAATTACATTGATATGGAAACCGTAACAGGCGTTAAAGATGCAAAGAATACAATTAAGAAATTTGATGTCCTGCAGAATTATCCAAACCCATTTAATCCATCAACTAAAATTGATTTCCAAATACCAAAAAGCGGATTTGTAAATGTGAAAGTTTATAACGCTCTCGGCAAAGAAGTTGCAACCTTAGCAAATGAAGAAATGAACCAGGGGCAGTACACAATAAACTTTGATGCTTCAAAGTACAATCTTTCTTCCGGCGTTTATTTTTATCAGGTTACTTTTAACGGAACAAGATCTAAAATGCTAAAAGCAATTCTGCTTAAATAACTTTTTTGAAAGAAGAGATGACATTCCTTAAGTGAATGTCATCTCCTTAAAATCAATTTTTACTTTGCTAAAATTAAAACTCCAAATTCCTTAGAATTATTTTTTCCTTCCAGCATTGTTGCGGTGTACAGCTTTCCGGTGGAAACATCACATGCCATTGTCCTTGCGCCTTTCTCTGTCGCAATAGTATCTACCACTTCAAAATTTTTCGGCGAATTTTCTTTAATAACAGTCATAGTGCCATCCCAGCAGGAAACAAAAATTAATTTCCGAACCGGATCAAAGAAATCTGCGTCAACGCCCTTGCCAATTGGTAAAGTCTTAATAACTTTTTTAGACTTTATATCGCTGATCGCAAGCATTTGATTATGGCATCCGGAAAATAAAAGTCCATTCTTTAAATCTAATGATAGTGCAGACGGAGATTCTCCGGGTTTAAGATCCCACTTTGTAATTGTTTTTAAAGTCTTTGGATTAAATTCTTCAATTTTACTTTTATCTTCTAAGTTAACAAACATTCTGCCATGATTAGTTGACACGCAAAATTCCGGACTGCCGTCAAGATTAACATTGCCAATTACCTTATCTGTTTTTGCATCAATAGCAGTTGAATTCTGGCTGTCCCCGTTTAAAGTAAAAATTCTTTTTGTAAAAGGATCATAGACAATTGCGTCCGGTCCTTTAGCCGGCACTTCAATATTGCCAATCTTCTTCAAAGTCTTTAGATCGAACACGGTAACAGAGTTACTTTTCCCGTTAGTTATAAAACCTTTGTTATATTCATATGCGAATGCTATACCGTGAACACCGTTAAGACTATCAATTGAGCCTATTAATTTTTCAGTCCTTAAATCTATCACTTCAACTTTGGACATGTGGGCAATATACAAGCGATGCATTACGGTATCTATTGATAGATAATCCCATCTATTTTCGCCGCCAATAACAATTTTACCGACAACTTTATAGCTGGAAGTTTGAGACCATAACTGTGAATTTATAGATGTCAGTACAAAAAATATAAATGTTAAAACATAATAGAGCTTTTTCATGATTACCTCGTGATTTTTTTTAAAAGTTAGTTCATTCTTTTTCAATTATTTTTAAAATCGATGGCAGCACAATAAGAAGCAGCGGCAGCGCAATAATAAATCCGCCTATGATTGCAATAGCAAGCGGCTGATGCATCTGCGCACCAGTACCGATGCCGAATGCTAAAGGCAACAATGCGGTAATGGCGCCTAATGCTGTCATTAAGGTTGGACGCATCCTTAATGAAATTGCATTAACAATAGAATCATGCTTATTAACGATCCTTTTCATTGAATCCGCATATTGAAGATATATGAAAATAGAATTTTCACCTATTATACCGACAATCATAATAATACCGGTATAACTGCCCACATTAAGCGGCGTGCCTGTAATAAATAGCGCAAGGAAGCTTCCCGCTATTCCCAAGATAGCCACAAAAATAATTGCTATGGAAACTCTAATCTTTCTAAAAAGAAAAAGTGAAACAGTAAACACCAATAGTATAGCTAAGACTAATATATTTATTAAATCGCCGAAAGCTTGCTGCTGCTCTGCATAGGCGCCGCCGTAAACAATTTCATATCCCGGAGGTAAATGAATTTCTTTGCTGATTTTCTTTTTTATTGAAGCAATAGTACTTCCGAGGTCGCGGTTATTTAATCTTGCAACCACACCGTAATCTTGTTTAAGATTGTCCCTGTCAACTTCGGCAACACCTTTAATAAATTTTAGTTTTGTAAATTCACTTACAGGCTTAACAGAGCCGTCGTTGAGAAAGATGAAGCTGTTTTTTATATCATCCAGGGAGTTTAACAGCTTACCGTCGAACATTCTGATATTAAATAACTGGTTCTGACCTAACACGCTTCCTACAACTGTTCCTTTAATTTTAGTATTAAGCTGATATTGCAGCTCACTGGGTGTTAAGCCGTACTGAGCCAGTGCCGCATTTTTAGGCTGGAAGATTATATTCGGTCCGGCAATTGTAATTCCGTCAAACACGTCGGCGGTGCCTTTTGTGTTTTGAACGATATCCGCAATTTGCTTTGCATATTTTTGAAGTAAAGCCTGGTCATCTCCAAATACTCTAATCGATATAGGCTGCTTGGTGCCGCTTAAGTCGCCGAGCATATCTTCAATTATCTGTCCGAAGTCCACTTGAAGCGCAGGCAGCTTTGCTTCAATTCTTTTGCGGATTTCATCAGATACTTCATCTGTAGTAAGCTTTCTGTTTTTCTTAAGTTGAATTGTATAATCGCCGGTGTTGGGTTCTGTTATAAAAAATCCGTTCTGGTTTCCTATCTCCCGTGAGAACGATTGTACCTCAGGTGTAGTTTGTAAAATGTGGTCAACAACGTCCAGCATCCTGTTTGTAGATTCAAGCGAGCTGCCGGGCGGGCTTACAAAATCCAAAACAATAGAGCCTTCATCCATTTGCGGTAAAAATCCAGATGGAAGTTTGGGAATTATATAAATTGAAAATGCAATTAAGAAGATTATAAAAGCTGCTGATATCCATGCTTTTCGAATAAAAAAGTAAACCCAGTTCCTTTGTTTTACTGCTTTATGCTTCCCAAGTGAAGATCCTTTTTTTGTGAGCAGCAGATAAATAACCGGCAGCCCGAGCCATGTAACAAAAAAGGAACACACAAGTATAACAATCATGGCATTTGTCAATACTTTGAAATACGCGCCGGCTAAACCGCCCATCAAAAAAAACGGAATAAAAATTACTATAGTACTTAAAGATGACCCAACCATTGCGGGGAACAAATATTTTATGGCTTTACTTACCAGGGTATCGCTGCTTTCTTCCGGGTTCTCTTCGTGCGTTCGGTGAATCTGCTCTACAATTACAATTGCATCATCGATAATAAGACCGACAGCAGCGGCGATGGAACCTATCGTCATTATATTAATCGTATAGCCCATGACGTACAAAACGATAAAGGTCAGGCTTAGAGTAATTGGAATAGTTATTAGTATTACCGAGCTTGCTTTAAATGATTTAAGGAAAAGCACCGTAATTAAAATAGCCAGAAGAAGACCAACCCACACGACATCTCTTATGCTTCTTATAGCATCGGATACAAATTCTCCCTGATTATAAAACGGTTCAAGCTTAACTCCCGGAGGCAGAATTTTTTGCAAAGCGGGAATTGCTTTTTGGACGGAACCGGTAACTTCCAAAAGGTTGGCTTCAGGCTGTTTTAAGATATCAATCTTAGGAACATTTTTCCCGTTTGCCATTATCATTTCATAGCTTCTTTCGGAACCGATTTCAACTTTTGCTATATCCTTTAACCTTATTACTCTTTGAGGAGTATTTATAATAACAAGGTTGGCAAGATCTTCTTTGCTTGTCTGGGTAGCTTCGCTTAAAGTTAAATACAGCCTGTCGTAATCATTTATAAATCCGGTAGAAGAAATAAAATTTGAAGCTTGTATTTTATCCGCTACCATTTGCGGTGTAATATGCAAAGTAATAAGTCTGGCGGGGTTTAATATGACATGATATTCTTCAACCTTTCCTCCGCTTACATCAACTTCGGAAACCCCGGCTATACGGGATAAGAAAGGCTTAACAGTATATTCGGCAATATTTCTTAAATCAATCTGGCTGTAGCCTTTCCCGGAAATTGAATAACCCATCACCGGTATTGTCGAGGGATTCATCCGCTCGATTGCAATAGAAATTCCTTGCGGAAGGTCCTGTTTTGCTTCGCTGACTCTTGCTTCAATCCTCTGCTTAGCTAAATTAATATCGGTATTCCAATTGAAGAATGCCGAAATCTCGCAGCTTCCTCTGCTTGTTATACTTCTTATCAGGGTTACACCGGGAACTCTTTTAATCGCATTCTCCAAAGGTACTGTTACGGTAACAGTCATTTTATCAACCGGCTGCTCGCCGTTGCCGGCTATTATTTTTATCTTCGGAAATGTTATGTCGGGAAATAAGGCGGACTGAATATGCAGAAACGAGTAAACGCCGCCTAACAAAATTATAAATAATATTACGGCAATCGGGCTTTTATATTTTTCAAAGAAATTATTCATTTGGCAATCTCAACTGCTGCAGTATCTGGTAATCCATAAGCTCCAGTCAAAATAATTCTATCTGTCGTGTTCAGTATTGGACTTAATATCTGTGCAACACTGTCGTTCTCAATTCCTTTCTTTACATCAACTCTTACTGCGGTGGTATCGTTTATCAGTTTCATTATCCAGAAATTTGATTCCGTTACGTCGGTGCTTATAGCAGACTTTGGAAGCACGGTTGTACTATTAAAATGTTCAAAAGGAATTTTAACCATAACGTTCAAACTTTCCGGTACAGTTTTATATTGTAAAAGCTTTATGTAATAAATTTGAGTTTGAGTAACCGGGTCAACTGCCGGAACGTTCTTCTCAATAATGCCGGGAACATTTACACCGTCTGGAAGATTTACTTCGCACCTATTTCCGATTCTTACTTTTAAAACATCTTCATAAGGAACGTTTAATTTTATTCTAAGCGAAGAAGGATTGGAAACAACAGCAATCTGCTCGCCGGTTGTTACATAATCTCCTTCGTGAAAATCAAGCTCTGTTACTACTCCGTCTGAACCCGCTTTGATTAATATTATTCCTTTGAAGTATTGTTTGCCTAAATTAAAGTTTATCGAATCGTTTGCCGCAAGCTCTTTGGTCTTTAATTGGAATAAAACATCGCCGGGCTTTACACGGTCGCCGATATTTTTATAAACCTTTTCGATAAAGCCGTCAAAGGTTGAGCGGATTATTTCTTTCTTCAGGAAAATCGTGTTGCCGTTTAGAGTAATGTAATCGCTCATGTTCATAATTACGGGATGGGTTATTTGTACAGGCGTTCCCGCGCTTGAATTTTCCGCATCGCCGCTGTCTTTGCTTCCGCACGATATTTGAAGTAGGGATATAAACACTAAAGAGAATATTATAACCACTTGTTTATATCCTCTGTGAAACTCTGTGTAATCTCTGTGTTTCTCTGTGTTACAAAAATCTGTTACACAGAGCGGCACCGAGGACCGCAGAGAACCACTGAGGAGACTTAATCTTTCTTTAAGGTAATCATATAATCTTGTAATCATTTTGGTCTACCAATTCCAATAGTTGTAGTTGCTAATTTCAAGCTGATAATTTATTTCCGTCGTAATTTTATTTTTCTGGAGATCGATGTAATTCCGGAGCAGAGTTAAATATTCTACCATTGATAAATTCCCGCTTTGAAGCTGGCTTTCGGATAGATCGATAAGTTTTTTATAATCGCCGAGCTGATCATTGAGATCCAGGAGATTATTTTTCAAAGATGCGATACGTTCTGCGGAATTATTTCTCTGCGAGGAAATATTTCCGGCTAAAAAATTCTTATAGTCCGACAATGATTGTTCTGAAATATACGATTGCTGCCTTGTAATGTTCCTTTGCCCTCCATCGAGGATAGGAAGAGAGAAATTAATTCCCGCGCTCATTCCAAACCGCCGCTGCATCTGATCAATCTCAACCGCATTTAAGCCTGCGTTGAAGAAAAGACTTATCTGCGGCTGATATTTTGTTTCAAAAATGTTCTGCTGCGCCGCGGTGTTCAAGCTGTCGAGATGAAACTGAATTAAAAAATTTGAATATTGATTTGACAGCGCCATATTCAGGTCGACCGTATCGATGGCGACAATCTGCGTGTCCTTAATTCCGCACATTGCGTAAAGCTGCATCAAGCCGCTCTTATAATTCTGCCATGTTTGCTGCATATCTATCGACTGAGTTTTCAATTCGATCTTTAGCTGAAGATAGTCCGACGCTTTTGCAAATCCTTTTTCTACCAGATCGCCTGTTATATTCAACTGGCTGCTTAAATTCTTTTCCGTATTCTTTGAGAGATCATACAGCAGATAATACTGAAGCGTATTTAAATACTGATCAGTTACCTGCTTTTCGAGGTTATGCTTTTCTTCGGCTGATTTATTTTCAAAACTTTTTCCCTGGATACTGCGCTGACTCTTTAACGCGTCAAGCAGACCGCCGTTGAAAATATTTTTATCAAAATTTATCTGCGCCGAGTATAACCCGCCGTTCGTAAGCGATGGATCATAGCCGATTGCGTTTGGACCGGGGTTAGGCGTAAACAAAACTCCGTTGTTATTAAAGTAAGGCGAGAACAATAAATTGCTTGTAAGATAAACCTGCAATGCTGTATTCTGCGCTTCATCCAGTTTAGTTTGGAGATTATTAATCAAATACTGATTAGCATAATCTTTAACCACAGGCGAGCTATTAATCGCTTTATTTATGAAATAGTTCAGGTTGTACTGCGCTAAAACGGGGCAGCTTAATAAAGCGAGTAAAAAAATTATTTTCCGGATTGTCATCTCTAATTAAAATTCAATAGTATATGATTTAAAATTCTAAAAAAAATAAAATGGATTAAATCAAACTTGTATTAAAATATCAAAAAAAATTCTTAGTAACTATAAACTTAAAGATAGCCGTGTGGATTATTAGATCCACACAGCTATAACAAGGTTAATCGTTATCGTTTTCTTCTTTGGTTACTTTTCTATCGCTTACAATTTTACCGGCATTATCAAGAACAACTTCATATTTAGCTTTCATTGACATTACAGACAACTCATAAGTTGTTTTTGTTCCCCTTATGTTTCTTTCGGCGTGTGTAATCTTTGCGCCTGGAATTTTTTTCTCAATAGCCTGAACAGAACCTTTAGGCAATTCAGACGATGGAATTGTTTCTTCTATTTCTGCCGCCTTGCCGTCGGGCGTATAAAGAAGATCGCGCCTGGTTGTGCCGTCCATGCTTTCTATTTCAAAATAAGTTTTACCTTTTTCAGTCTCAGTGCTTAATCCTTTTATCTTAGCTTTAGGATATGTTTTGTGAAATGAGTTTAAGACTGCCGGGGGTAATTCCTTCATGCTGATCTTTTTTTCCTGAGCAAACGAGTTTGCGCCTGCTGAAATTAAAATGATCGAAAGAGCAAAAGAGAATAAAATAAATAATTTTGTTAGTTTCATTTATGCCTCCTATAAATAATTTATACTAACTACGTTTGTAAAACTAAAGTACGTTTATGAAATAAAGATGAAAAAGAATTTAATGATTATGTTAAATTATTTTTATTGGAATATTTAATTATTATTTTTAATTTTGTTTGCAGATATAGATACGGAAATACTTATATAATCAAGCATAATTTTTTTTCTTTAATTATTAAAGAAAGGGAAAGTGAGGGACTGATTGTTGTTGTTTTCTTGTTCTAACAAAGGTGAGCTTAAAAATAAAAGTCGCGAGCAGACAATAGGGATAAACAGACTGACACTCTGTTTTATTTTCAAAGGCGATAAAAGAAAGAATCATTTCTCTTCTCTCTCAAATGTATTGCATAACACGGTAAACTCTTATTCATCTTTTTTAACAGCGAGAACTGCATGTTTCAATGTTAAGATTAATTATATGACGCCGCAAATAAACCGGCACGCCGCTAAAACTAATGCTTTGTATTCTGCGTCTTTTCATACTGATGCAAACACCCAAACTATTCCTCAAGGAAATTTCTATACAGAAGATAAAACTTCAGCTTCCGGCGCTCTGTCTTTTTATTCCGCAGAGAAAACCTCCGATACGGCGGCGATAACTTCGTCTGCTTCTGCATTAATTTCTATATCTGCGGTGAAAACTTCGAGCTGTTCCGCGCTAACTTCGAGCTGTTCCGCGCTAACTTCAAGCTGTTCCGCGCCAACTTCAAGCTGTTCCGCTCCAACTTCGGGGTGTGCGGTGCTAACTTCGAGCTGTTCCGCGCTAACTTCAAGCTGTTCCGCGCCAACTTCGGGGTGTGCGGTGCTAACTTCGAGCTGTTCCGCACCAACTTCAAGCTGTTCCGCGCCAACTTCAAGCTGTTCCGCGCCAACTTCAAGCTGTTCCGCGCCAACTTCAAGCTGTTCCGCGCCAACTTCGGGGTGTGCGGTGCTAACTTCGAGCTGTTCCGCGCTAACTTCAAGCTGTTCCGCGCCAACTTCGAGCTGTTCCGCGCTAACTTCGAGCTGTTCCGCGCCAACTTCGAGCTGTTCCGCGCCAACTTCGGGGTGTGCGGTGCTAACTTCGAGCTGTTCCGCGCCAACTTCGAGCTGTTCCGCGCCAACTTCGGGGTGTGCGGTGCTAACTTCGAGCTGTTCCGCGCCAACTTTTGGGTGTGCGGCGGAATTTTTTGTATCTGACGTCATAATTTTTGCTTCCGATGCGTGGATTTTTAATACTTTTCTTACGAAAAACCTTTGTTTCTTTCAGTTTTCGAGTTTTTTTCAACCCTGCCGCAAAATCGAATTAAAAATGCCGCTAATAACCATAAGTTTAGGTTTTAATTTAAACTTCAACTTAAAGAGGCTGTCAGAAAATTCTTTATCAAAGAATAAATATTCCATTATCCATTTCGCTACAGACGGAGTTCCTATTATAATGAGAGATAAATTTTCCGCAAGCATGTCACTTCTATCCTGGTTCAATTCTTTTTTTAATAACCCTGAGAGATATGCTTATATAACCGGACGCCATAAAACCAGAGCGGTGCATGCGCTCAATGTAAAAAGTAATTTGCTTTATGAATTTTATGAGTATCAATAAATCGAAAATTAGTTTTAACAGATGCTCTAAAAGTGACGGCTTTAAAAAAAATCACAATGAATAAGAATGAGTAATCGCTTCATTCTTTTGGATATAGAGATTGGCTCTAAATTAAATAACATTAAATATCAACATTTAAATGAGGTACTCTTATGAACAAGTTAGTAAATTATCATATCGAGGACGGTAACACTCTTGATGAGACAGTTACTAGAAACATTACGGCGCTTCAGGAGAAGGGTTTTGATCCGGAGAATCAAACAACGCTTCAGAGCTGCATTGCAGACACAACAGCAAAGGAAAAAGCGCAGATCAAAGCCGAGAAGGATCGGGAAGATAAAACTGCAGAGCAGAATACTACAGTGTCGGAGACAGTCGATCTTATCAGAAAAGTCCGCGGTGCGGCATTAACCGCATACGATACCGACAAACGGACGCAGGCTCTCTTTAATGCGGGCATAAATAAAAAAGTGCCTACCCGGACGAACGGCGTACGCTCGGAGTGCGAGTATTTAAGCACCGTTATTCCCGGCAGAGAGCAGGTGCTTCTTAAGAACGGACTGGTGCGCGAGGATATAAACAATATAATCAGCGCTTCCGCAAGGATAGTAGCGGTAGATAAGGTTCAGGAAGATGCAAAGAAACTTTTAAAAAGCGCAACCGAGGACAGGGACCTGTCGGTGAAAGCGCTGAAGGCAATAAAGAAGAAGATAAGGAACTTTGTTAAGACCGCGTATGCGAACAACAGTGTAATGCTTGTACAATTTGAGCCTATGGCGAGAGGCAGAGGGGGCAGCAGCGGCGATAATACGAACACGCCGCCGGCACCGCCTGCGCAGTAGGTGGTGGGTTTTTTGTTTGTGGTTTGTTGTTAGATGTGAGCGGCATAGAGATGATATCTTTCGGAAAGATGAACTGTGTAAAGAGTCAAGCTCATCGATTAAAATTTAGAGCATATTTCGGATGTATATAATCATCCGAAAAAGTTCTGTTGTTTTTAACTATCGCAAAAAGTTGTTTAACTAATTTAT
>JAKAKL010000136.1 GCA_021824565.1 Bacteroidota bacterium
CGTTAGAAGTATTATTGCTTGCACTATTTATTAAGTTAGCTGTAAGCTTTAATCTTGCCTGTCTGCCGCCTATTCCGTTTGTTGAAACCTGGTATGATTGACTTCTAAAATAAGGTACATTGTTATTATCAAATGTTACTCCGTTAAAATTGCCAATTATTTGTCCTGTGTTTGCATCAACAAGAGAAAGATTGTATGAAACAGAACCATTAGTCCCAAAAATATTTTTAGCTTTAATTGAATCTGTAACACCATATTGAACAGAGCAGAAAAAGCTTGATGTATCTGTGAGAGTAAATGGTTTGCTAATCAAATATTTATTAAGCTGATTTATGTTATTGATTCTAAGCGTATCCGGCGCGGGTTCAAAATCAATTGACTGATTATCCAATTGTATTTTTTGAATAGAAAAATATAAGCCAACGCTGTCTTCAATAACAACGCCGCCTCTTCCTATATTATTATCTTTTGAAGCAACAGAAATCTTATGCATATCAATACTTCCAATGCTTGCAGAAGTATTAAAGTAATATGGCTGGGAAGAATTTGTAAAGACAGATGCGTACATGCTATTCCTGTCTGCTCCGTTGCTGAGTTGTACTGCTTGGCCTGAAGTATTAAGATTGTAAATTGTAGAAAGAGAATAGCTGTCTGTAAATCTTGTACTGTTATCGCTTACTTCATTCCAGATAACATAATAATCGCTGTTGTTATCAGCTAAAGTAATCTGTGGTGTACGCACATTGCTGCCGAAATACCAAAAGCGATTGTAACCGGGGTCCCTAAAAACAGCAACAGCGCTTGAGCCCGGATAGTAATAGCCTTGCCAAACTGCACGTGCGCTTCCATCAGCCCCTGCTATTATTGAAGGGAAATGATTATAGGCATAGCTGCCAGATGAAATATTTTGAACAGATGAAAAATGCATTACATTATTTGCGTCGACGGAATCCTTCGTATAATTAATTGCATAGCTTTCTTCCCAGGCGATCTGGTAATACATATTGTATATGTCATTCGGATTTTTATTTGATGCAATTGTCGGATGTAATGAATTAGCGTCTGTTGATGGAATTACTTGGGTATTCCAGCCATCCCAGGTTGGAGAGCCTAAAAATGAAAATTGACTTAAAGGACCGAACCTTGCAACAATGCCTGCAGCGTAAACATAGCTGTCTTTATTTTCCCAGGCTACGGTTGCTCTGCCGTTATAGTCGTATGCAATAACCGGATTCAAGTCATTTGAATATGATTGTGTAATATCCACAAAAACATTTTTAGGGTAGCCGCTATATAAAGATAAACCGCTGCCGCAGGCAATCTGAATTTCCGCAGCCCCACCGCTTGCTTCTTCCCAGACAATACCAATATCATTTCCGTGAGAAGCAATTGAAGGTAATTTGCCGCCACCCGTATCTAATGGTTTGCCTCCGTTTCCGAGGCTCCATGTAGCGCCGTTGTCTGTGCTCATTTCATACCATACATGCCCAATGCTTTCATAAGTGATGTATAAATAATTATTATCTGTTTTAACAAGCTTTCTCTGGCTGTTGTTTTGAAATGCAGTTGACGTATTTGAAAGCTGTGTGGCTTTTACATTTGCGGTTACAACTGCACTCGTGCTTGTAAACTCCACACCTGTTTGGCTAAAAGTAGGGTTTTGGATGTTTGCATTGCTTGCTGTCCAGTTTTGAAAATATTATGTATGATTTGTCCCTCCAACAGTAACCGTTTGTCCGGATGAAAAACCAACAGAATAGAAAGGAGGTGCCCAGTTTGTTCCGGGACCGCTTTGAAAAAGAAATACGCCTCCGCTTGTTTGGTTATAAGCGCCAGTCATTGGTGCGCTTGTTTGAGTAAGCGGCGCCATAGCTTGTGCATAATTATTTCCTTGAGAACCGTTTGATTTCATGTACCATGGATCATTGAATTGCAGAGAATCATTGCCAAAAGTAATACCCTCCGACGATGATAAATTTATTGCTGCTGTATTGAGATTATCAAAACGAGCATCTTGTACTTGACCTGGTGCATCAATGGCAGAAAAATTATTCGTCAATAAATATGAAGACGCAGTTTGATTCCAATCATTATGCTTCTGACTTCCAAAACGATCTGAAGGGCTGCCAACATTGCCAGAAGCAAGTGTTTTCACAGAGTTGTTTGAATTAGGCTCAAAGCCTATTTCTGTTTGAGAAGGAATTTGAAGTACTGAGTTAACAAGAAGATTTCCTCCCAAATCCGAACCGTTCTGATTCTGATTAGCAAACTGAACCGGCGCAAAGCGGAAGCTGCCTATTTGTGTACTCCAAGAGTTACTGCTTGTTGCCCATTCACCGCAAAACCATACCTGGTTATCGCTACTTGCATCTAAGCAAATTCCACTGTAATCACCCCACCTCATATCACCATTCCTCATTGCCCAACTTACAGTATAAGAGCCAAGACCATCTTGCAGTGATTGACTTGATTTTGCAGAATTATCAGTTGGCGTCCGGTATGTCCAGTGAACTCCGGCATATTCACTTGAACTTGTAATGCAAAAAACCATAGCAATATCCCCGTAAGCATCAACGTAAATATTCGGATAAGTATAATAATAACCGTCTGCCCCATAAAGAGCATCAATTACCGAAGTGTTAGTAGAAACGTCAATTTTTATATAATGAATTGCTTCTACGGTTCCGCTGCCCCAGTTATGTAAATCTGCAAAGGCAGCGTAAAGGGAACCATTTTGCCAGACTACATCTTGTGTTTCGCTATTATCTCCTTCAATCATAATCGACGAACCTTTCTGAGGCGCTAAGTTATAGGGGTTGTTGCTACTATAGCTTGAAATACTGATTGCAGCTTGTTCGGTTAATGTTGGAGAATTAAGCGGATTATCAATTCTCCAAAGTGTTACCGAGCTGGCACCGAATCTTTCAGTATTTAGAAGATATGCGCTTGATGTTGTTCCGAAATGATGTGCCGGTTTTATAGTAAATACCGTTCCATAACTGTCTGACATACCTACAAAGTCTGAGTATGTAAGTGAACTATCTGCATATAGTTGTGATTTTTTGAAAATGCGAATCTTTGCATATTCAAATGTATTTCCTTCAGTATAATTAGACCATTGGTTTGATGTAACATAAACCGCATTACCGTCATAACCAAGCCCCGGATAATCGGGACCGTATGTGGTAGCCGTGGTACCATCCAGCGTAGCATCTGAACTGTAAGTATACCACGAACCCGTTGGATTTGAAGATTGAGAAACGGCTATTAAATAAACTCCCTTTTTATTTGCTGCGCTGTAACCAATCACAAGCATTATGTAACGCTGTGAATATTGATCGTATATAACTTTTGGATCGCTTAGATTCACGCCGTTTGCCTTAGAACCAAACAGAGAACTA
Source organism: Bacteroidota bacterium (assembly GCA_021824565.1). GTDB lineage: Bacteria > Bacteroidota > Ignavibacteria > Ignavibacteriales > Ignavibacteriaceae > FEN-1297. The sequence continues at coordinate 3,402 of JAKAKL010000136.1, forward strand.
AAGTCTGTCTGGGAAATCTTTGTTCCCGATTTGTTATAAACGGCAAAAGAAAGATTTACCGCAGTTAAGACGTATGTTGGACCAACAGCAATAACCGGATCCGGCGGTGCAGAATTAGTCTGTGTAATACCCTGGAAATTTTCATTTAATGTTGATGATTGAATAGACCGGACAGAATTATTCTTTAGTCCGTTTAATTTGGCTGCTGATTTATCTATTTCTTCGCTTGCTCTTAAAGTTGAAGAAGCGGCTTGCCGCTGCTGGTAGATTTTAACCGCCGCTGAATATGGCGGCGCAGCATGGAGAGGAATCATTTTATTAATACCCTGCCCGCCTGAAGATGGCGGCAATGCGGAAATATTAGTAATACTTCCTGCCGGTGTAGTACCCTTTAATGGCTTATATTGGTTTTGAGCAACGGCTACGTTAAAAATTGAAGCTATAAAAACAACTATTACTCCAATAAATTGTAACCCCCTCTTACAATTCTTAACAAAAGTGTTCATAACAATTCCTTTCAATTTAACTTATTAAGCGGGAATTAGTTATTTTTACTTTGCAAACGAAAGACGAAGTAATACATGTAATCCCTTTGATTAGTTTACCAGACGGCCAAAGGGAAATAGGATACGCCTGATGTTTGCAAATACCGGGTTCCGGCGCCCGCTGCGCCGGAACCGGTTTTTGAAATTGCCATTTTTAAGTCATTCTCACCTCCTTCCTACATAAATAAGTCCATAATTGTGGGTTCCGTCTATATATCTGTAACCCACTGCAATTATAATATTTCCTTTAATACTAACGCTTAATAGTCTATCTTCAGTATTAATTAATTGTTTATACTCAATCCAGGACTTTCCGTTGAAATGACTAATATCGCCGTATGACCCGGTTATAACAATATCATTTATTGCAGAACCTCTTATTGCATTTGAATAATAACTTGCAACTTGTCCAAGAGGATATCTATACCATGTTGATTGACTCAATGACGACTTTACAAATACACCATCGCCTGCTATATAGTATTTCTGGTTTGCAACGAACCAGAGTCCACCGAATACATAATAGAGACCGCTATCTGATATTGCAGTAGCCATGTTTCCATTAAGGTTGTAAAGTTGCCTTGTAGCCACATTGTGACTGGATGCTATCGCGAGCACTTGCCCGCCATCGCCCCATATATCTTGGAATGGCAGTGTTGTGCCGGTCTCTACTTGCTGCCATGTACTGCCATAATCGGGAGAGTAAGCTATCAATCCATTCCTGTCTCCAAGAATATAAACTTGACTACCGTCAGGACTCTCCCATATCTTTGTTGTGTATGCTACGAAAAAAAGAGCGGGCGACTGAGTGTATTGTTTTCCATCCCAGTGTTCGAAGTCAAACCAGATATCATTGGCATTCATTGCAAACACAGCGTGAATTGGATTGTAAATTACTTTCCCTTGGTATATGTACGGAATTTTTATCATCGTCCATATCGTTCCGTTCCATACCGCAGCGTTATATAAATCTGCTTGGTCAGCTTTACCTGTTGAATCTCTTGGGAATAATTCTCCTACAGCATAAGCAAGCGTATCATTAATAACGGCAACATCATAAAGCACGCTTCCTTCTGCGCCAATGGTATCTACTTGCCATGTAAAGTTACTGCTTGTAGTATCCGGCGGGTTGTTTTGCTTGGGCGCGGTTGGGCTTTTGCAGTTAAAAGCAGCAAATAATAAAAACAAAGCTGTGCTAAATATTAAAATGTATTTCATAATTATTTTCTTTCTCATTTTACTTTTTACCTCGTACCTTTTAGAATTACTGCTTTGCCGGAATCAAGTCCAACGGCAATTACAAGATTTCCTTTTACTGCAATTGCACCATAAGCACCACTGTTTAACTGTGTCTCTTCCATAAAGCTTTTCCACCGCACTCCGTTCCAGTGTATTACTTCACCGAAAGAGCCTACTGCCACTACATCATTTACATCATTGCCTCTAATACAGTTTATGTAGTAGTTTGTTATGTTAAAGTATTGATTACTCCATATACCATCACTTAGTAAGTGCTTATCATAAATGCCAGTGCCTGCAACAAAATAATGCGATTGAGGCTTAAACCATACACTGCGCAAATCCCAATTTATTCCGCTGCTTGAAATTTCTGAAGCGATAGTTCCGTTTATTTGAAATATTTTTCTTTGAGCAGAGGTGTCCGGGTAAGATGCTACGGCAAGTATTTCTGTTTTGCCTGTTTGTGTATTTGCTGCGCCCCAAATGTCACTAATGTTCATGCCTGTTCCGCTTTCTATCTTTTGCCAACTACCGTTTTGGTAATGGGCAATAAATCCATTACCACTAACAACATAAAAGTCATTCTTTGACTTCCCCCAAATTTTATTTGCTGACCCATTTAATTGGGTGATTAAAGAACAATCATTTGTGAACTCTTTTCCGTCGTAGTAAGAAATGCTTCCATCAATATGAGCAAATAATATGTCATTTGATGAAAAAGCAAAGATCGCCTGAACCGGGGGATATACTACTCCCCCACAAGCATTTGTCTTTATCCTTTTTATTATCCAATTATTTCCATCCCAATTAATAGCGTTATGTGGTGCTGTTTCAGGTTTACCTGTAGAATCATTCAAATAAATACTTCCCACAGCCCAGATGTCAGAATCGTTCACAATTGCAACATCATTTAGTACAGTATAACCGCCAACACCAAAGTAATATTTTTGCCATTTGAAATTTTGGCTTGTAGTATCCGGCAGGTTGTTTTGCTTGGGCGCGGTTGGGCTTTTGCAACTAAACTGTGAGAAGATTAATATGACTACTACTAAAAAAAATAAAATGTAAATCTTCTTCATCGAAAATCCTTTCCATAAGTTTTAGGAAAGTACACAATTATTTATAATTTTACATCGGTATTAGTGCTTCATAATGATATGTAACACTTTAAAATTATTGCACAAATTCATTGAGGAAAAATTTATCAATTATGATGGATGAAGTAAGAATAGAATTATTCTGCCTTAACTTAGTCTATTTGTAGAAAGCCTGTAGTTTTGCAATAGCTTCAACCAAAATTTCTTTTGTAACCGGCTTGCTTAAATATGCATCGGCGCCAGCGTTAAGCGCATTAATTTTCTGTTCAGCAGTGTCGTAAGAAGTAGCACAAATTATCGGCATCTTAAAATATTTTTCACTGCTCTTTAGTTCTTTAATTAATGTGAGTCCGTCTTTTGAATTTGGCAAACCGATATCCATAATTATTAATTGAAAATTTTCCTTAGATAATTCTTTATACATATTTTCATCAGAATCGCAAAAAGTTAAATCAAAATTCTTTAGGAAGAGCCGGTAAATATTCCGGCTTATTTCATCATCTTCCACTATTAATATTTTGAAACTATCTTCTGCCATCATTAAACAAAAAAAGGACGCAACTTCCGTTACATCCTTATACGAGGCACTGGCATGCCCGCAACAAAAGACATAAGAAAGCGCGTCCATTCCGGGCGCAGCCTTCATGCTTGTTCTTTGTTGCTTTAAAACTGCCAGTTTTCGTATAAGAACATAGCAAATGCTACGTTAATATTTTTAATAAAAAAATTATACCGCTAAAAAAATCCTTCTACTTTTTCCATATGTAAACTAAAAAGAAATTGAATTTTATACAACTTTAATGCTTAGTCAATTTTTAATCAGTAGGACACTTTGAACTTTATTCTATCTTGAAAACTGAAAAGAATCCCCTCCAATTTATCTGCCGAAGGCAGAATTGTCCAAAGTTCTTAATTCCGTCATATTTTTTTCAAAATGTCCAACAACCCGTCCAATAGAATCTTTGAAAATGAATTAAATTCTAACAATCCTTTTATTTTGGACGCAGTGGACGCAAGAATTTCTATTTTGTCTGTGAATCGAATAAAGTAGCGTCCACTACGTCCAAATTCTTATTCTCACACATTCTGATATATCTTTCCGTCCCCGATTTTCTCTCAAATGTTTTTATACCCTTAATTTGTGCCGCGTCTTTAATCCATTTAGTAAATCTTTTTAATTCCATATCTGCATACTCTTCATTCTCTTTTATAAAATTCTCAAACAATTCCTTTTTCAAAAATTCCTTCCCCGGTTCTATATTTTCAAAAAACTCCGCAAACTCCTCACTAGTCGAATCAATCAATTTTTTTCTCTCCAGATTTACATGCGCACATTTTATTAATCCCTTTTTCAAATACAGCTGCAGACATCCAATCATATAATTCAAAAAATTATTCCACTCCTCATTACTCCATTCGTCAAAAAAGCGATGACCAAATTCATCAATCGGCCTATGACTTTTATTGTAGTGGTCCGAAAACTCAATTATGAATTGCCTGTCCAAAGTCGAGTCGTCAGATCCTTCAATCGTGTAATTAGTCGAGATAATTATTTTAGGCGACTGCTGAAACGGAATAATTATTTCATTCTGATTTTTTCTCTCTACTGTTATATCATCTGTAATGACAGAAAAAAGTTTATCGAAATTAAATTTCTTAGTTACATCATTAAATTCAATAATAGCAGTATCAAGCGTTACCGATTGAAAAAGAAAATTCCGAGAGAAATTAAAATTTCTTCCATCAAGTCTAACAG
>JAKAKL010000119.1 GCA_021824565.1 Bacteroidota bacterium
AAAAGCCACCAGACTGGAATGGAAAAAATAAATAACTCGATAAATGATTTTTTACTGCGGCTGAATAACGAACTGCCTTTCCTCAAAAATACAATCGAGTCCGCAGCCAGTATATATCCCAGCCACAATGGGAAAAAAGCCCACTGCGTTCTTAAGCCGTCAAGAGACCAGTTTAATGTCCAGAAAATAATAACGAGAATAATTCCGGTATATCCGCGCATCGGAATTTGTTTCAGCTTACTTAAATTAAGCATTCAAATTCCCTCTGTCGGAAATTTGTTTTAAGCTGTATAGTCTCTTTGCGCCGGAAGATAAGTTATTCATTCCGTTTCCTTATTTTATCAATTTTTCGGAATGAATTTACAAATTATTTTCTAAACCATAAATGTTTAAGCGTGGCTCAAAGCCTTTATATTATTGACATACTCGATCGCGCCCAGCGCCGCAACTGTCCCGTCCGCAACGGCGGTGGTTATTTGCCTGTATCTTTTTTGAATTGAATCGCCCGCGGCAAATACTCCATGCTCGCTCGTCTCCAGATTTTCTTTCACAACGATCTCTTTCCGGTCGTTCAACTCAATCTTGCCTTCCAAAAATTCGGTGTTCGGCTGATAGCCTATGAAAATAAAAACGCCGTCTATTTCCATTTCCGTGATTTCATGCGTGTTCTGATTTTCGATCAAAACTTTTTTAAGCGACTCTTCGCCGATAAATTCTGCGATCTTCGATTCCATTACAAAATTTATTCTGGGATTATTCTCAGCTTCTTCAACGGCATGTTCAAACGCCTGGAAATTATCAAACTGATGAACGATCGTCACTCGGCTTGCGTACTTCGTCAATGAGACAGCTTCTTCAAGTGCCGAGTTGCCTCCGCCGACTACAATTATATTTTTATCCTGGAAAAAATCGCCGTCGCAGGTTGCGCAGTATGATATTCCCTTCCCTTTAAATTTGTCTTCGCCGGTGACATTTAAATTTCTCGACCTTCCGCCGGTAGCAACTATTATCGAGCTTGCGGAAAATATTTCTTTATTATTTATCTCAACCGTTTTAACGCCGCCTTTTAAATTCAGATCAGTAATTCTAACGTTAGATTTTATCTCGCACCCGAAGCTCTTCGCCTGGTTCTTCATAACGTTGGCAAGCTGGTAACCGGAAATCTTTTCGACGCCCGGGTAATTTGCTATTTCGTGCGTCAGGATAATTTGTCCGCCCGCAGTTCCTTCGTTAAGAATTAGTGTCTTCATCTTCGCGCGTGCAAGATAAATTCCGGCGGTTAAACCTGCCGGACCTCCGCCGATAACAATTACATCATAGATCTCGCTCATTTCTGTCCCTCCTTTTTTACTTCTTAAATTCCTTATCGAGAATTTCTTTTACCTGTTCCATCGATTGTATGCTGCTCGTTGCGTTAACAACTTTGCCGTTCTTATAATAAACCGTAAACGGCAGCCCAGCAAAGCCTCTGCACTCCGGCAGGTTTCTGATCGCTCTCGCGTCGGGCGAATCGAATTCCATATCTCTGAACGCAACGTGTGTGTATTCATCCCGCAATTCTTCCATTACGCCGTAGACCGGCACACACATCGGTCCCATCCTGCCGCAGCATACCATTACGTTTTCATTCTCCGTTATTTCTTTATTTAAGTCAGCTTCCGATAAAATGTGCTTTAAATTTGTCTGTAACATTTTCTGTACTCTCTTTTAGTTAATAAATTTTTAATTTCGGAAAGTGTGATGCAGCCAAAACAAATTCGTTTCAATTTATTATTTTGCTTTGCATGACAATTCGTATATGGATTATTTTCTATATTAGGTTAGAATAAATAAGAAATTACTTCAGCCGGGTTCTTTAATTATTAATGCAAGATGAATCACAGCAATTTATATTTGTATCAAATAAATTTAATTAATCAGTAGTGCCGATAGAATGGAAACTAAAATCAGCAGGAACAAATTGAATAGAATAAATAAATTAATCGAAAGCGATTATCCGGTCTTTTTGAATTTTATGAAAGCTAAGTTCCCCCTCTTTCATAATTCAAATATATTTTACCGAGATCTTCAATTCGGACTTATTAAGTTCCTTGAGAAGAAAGGACAAAAAGTCTCTTCGGTTGAAGCCCAGCGCTTAGCTGACGACATCGGAAAGAACCTGGAAGAAAAAGGTATTTTTACAAGAGTAAATAATTCCGGCTGGAGACTTAATTATCCCGAATTCACCACAACTAAACCAGGCGATCCGCTTTAAAATAAAGGATTTCAATATGCCAGATATGCAAATAGAATCAGAAATAAAAATTACTGAAAAAGCTTCCGGAGAAGTAAAAAAGATCATGCAAGAAAATAATATCCCGGAAGGCTACGGGCTTCGCGTCGGCGTTAAAGGCGGCGGCTGCTCCGGCTTGACTTATACTCTCGGCTTCGACGGCGAACAGAAAGACGGCGACACCGTTATCGAAGCTAACGGTATTAAATTATTAGTAGACGGCAAAAGCCTGTTCTACTTATCCGGTACCGAATTGGATTTTACCGACGGCTTGAACGGCAAAGGCTTTGTGTTCAATAACCCTAACGCCGTTAAAACTTGCGGCTGCGGCGAATCCTTCGGCGTGTAAATGAATTTAACTAATAATTTTTTTTTATTAACAATACATAAGGAGCTGTGAAATGGGAAAGTTTGAACTTCCTAAATTACCTTACCAGTATGATGCGCTGGAACCTTACATCGATAAGATGACTATGGAAATCCATTATACAAAACATCATAATGCGTACGTTACAAATTTAAATAACGCTGTTACAGGCACCGACCTGGAAAAGAAATCACTCGAAGAATTACTCGCTTCTGCTTCTAAAGTACCGGCGGCTGTTAGGAACAACGGAGGCGGTCATTATAATCACTCCATGTTCTGGACTCTTATGAAAAAAGGCGGCGGCGGTACCCCTGCCGGTAAATTAGCAGATGCTATTAACGCTGCTTTTTCTTCCTTCGCCGAATTTAAAGCTAAATTCTCTAACGCTGCCGCTACAAGATTCGGCTCCGGATGGGCGTGGCTTATTGTTCAGGATGGAAAGCTCGTTGTTTCTTCAACTCCGAACCAGGATAATCCTTTAATGGATGTTGCTGACGTTAAAGGTACACCAATCCTCGGTCTCGATGTTTGGGAACACGCTTACTATCTCAAATATCAGAACCGCAGACCTGAATATATCGAGAACTGGTGGAACGTTATTAACTGGGACGCAGTCGCTGAAAGGTTCTCAGCAGCTAAGTAAAACTAATTTGACCCTGATTCCCTTATTCAACCGCTTCGCTTTTACTAGTGAAGCGGTTTTTATTTGTATAAGCTACTTGTTACTCGTTGCTTGTTACTTCTTCGTAAATCCCGTCATTTCAGTTCCATCAGCGTAACATACAATTACCGTCTCCTTATGTCCCTTCTTTAAACCAATCCAGTAGTGAATACTTTTATCCTGCGCTTTTGGCGATAGTTTCATTTCATAAGTCTGCACGATTGAATAACCTTTATAATACGTCTTTAAATGATCCTTTACTGCTTCGGGCAATTTGCGTTTATGTATTTCAGTCATTATGGAAAACAAAGTATCCGCGTTAAATCCGGCATGTATTCTCTTCCCTTTTATTTTAAATGAAGCGTCTATTTTGCCTTCATCATGCGAAGACCATTTAACCGCCTTTGCGTCCGGGTAAAGACTTTTCAATTCCGCTTTCACTTTGCTTGAAACATTAACCTCGCCTTTATTCTGTGCAATAACAGAAATTGCCATTAGCGCAATGCTGATTGTTAATAATAATTGCTTCATAATTTTACTCCTTTATGATTATACTAATTTGTCATTTTACTTACATGCCAGTACGCCAACAGGATCATGCGCCTTTGGCGCACTAAAGAGGTTATACACCTCCACGTTTTTAAATTCTATTTCTTAGTTCTTGATCTATTCTTTCATTTAATATGATTTTTATTAAAGACTGATATGGGACATCTCTTTTGTTTGCAAGCATTTTAAGTCCATCGATTAAATGCTCAGGCAATCTTATCGATATTGTTTTTGTAGATGGTTTTAAGTTTGAAAAATTTATTCTCTTAGCTTTTGCCCAATCTACATATTCAGTAGAATCGGCTTTAGTCCAAAACTTCCTTTCCTCATTTTCGGTCTTAAACTTCGGAATCTTTTTTAACTTCTTCATCATATAACTCTCTTTCTTTTTTGCTCATGTTTCTCGCTGAAATAACGCGTACTAAATTTTTTCTTACTGTAAAAACAACAAATAATTTTCTATCCATATCTGTCTTTCCAATTAAAAACCATCTTTTTTCCGATTCGGAATGTTTTTCATCATCTGTGACAATTAGCGGGCAATTAAAAAATACTTGTTCAGATTCAGTCTTAGATACTTTATGCTTCAGCCAATTTTTTTCAGAATTAGCTTCATCCCAATCGAATCCCTCGCAACTTTCAAATACATTCTTCATTTATCTTTGTATATAAATATTGTATACACAATTTTAATGAAATGATTACAAACGGTCAAGTTACAAAGATGAATTTGCTGAGTATATAACAATTTCTATCTTACGCAATAGTTTGAGCCGGCTGCTCAACAGCCTTTGGCTGAAAATAAAATAGATATTCTGCCTGACATCTTCGTCTGCGGCGATGTCCGGTTGTAACCTGATCATATTGCTTCTTTACTTTTGTTGAAAACTTTTTAAATATTCTTCTGCTGTTGCTATTGGAATGTTACTTTTCCTGTAATCTGATTTATTCCTGGTCAATATTATAGATATTCCATTATTTACGGCGGTGAAATATTGAATTGCGTCTTCAAAATCTGTGAAATCAGAGTTTAATGATTGCTCAATTATTCTTTCATCAACCGGTAAAATATTTATTAGCGTTTTCAATTTTCTTAAACTTTTAAGCGCGGATAAGTTGGATGAGTTTCTTCTTAGGATGTAATGAAGGTTTGCGAAAACTATTGGCGAGGTATATCCGGTTATTTTTTGTTGATCAATTAACGTGAACAACTTTGCCGCGTAAATGTAATTTGGTTCTCTTTTGGCTAGTAGATCTAAAATGATGTCTGAATCAACAAAGACCTTTTTCATTTGGAATATTTTTCCTCTATATGCTTACCGTATGCCTCTTTAATATTTATACCTCCCGCTAAATTTATAATTCCGGATAATTCTAAAATATTAGGAGAAATTTCAATCTCATCCGTCGTTTCCTTATTCGAAATCATGTTGAAATAGTTCTCAACAATTCCGGAGAGGCTCTGTTTATTTTTCCTCGCGTACTTTTTAGCTTTTTCAATTGCTCTTTTATTTAATTTTAAAGTTAATTTTGAATTCATTTCGTCCTCGCCTACGTATTTTTATGTATCAAAGATACGTACTGTTGATTTTAACTTCAATGCATTCTAACGCAATATGACAATTTCTATCTTACGCACTGTAAATTAAAAATAGATTGTGCTTACTTACCCCGTCTCATGCGGAGACTAACTTACCCGACAATTTCTAAAAAAGTCGAATACGTCCTCTTTGACTGGAAATCAAGTCGAGGCATGAATTCGCTGTCCGCATGATTGCCCAGTTATGCAATGTTTCGTACTAGTAGTTAACACTATCATAAAACTTTCTGTACAACTTCAAATAATCTTGAGGTTCAAATTTTTGCCCACCTTTAAATCCATGTACCATCGTTGATAAATATTTGCTGGCTTCAATCTTTTCCTTTGGTGTTCCTACCCATAATAATCCAACTGCATCCAGATACTTAATTTTTGGCAGAACATCTTTCCACACCTTTTCCCAATCTGACTTAGGGAGTAATTGTGTTCCCATAATAGCAGGACCAAAGCCTAATTCACGTAATAATATTTTTGTTTTAGAATCGGAAGGATTATTGTAATATCTATCAAAAATTTCTTTTTCAAATTCTTTTGAGTTTAATCTTTCCATTCCGTCATAATTCGCATTAGTAAACCAAGATTCCCATTTGATTATTTTATTAAAGTTTTGACCTGACAATAATTCTAAAGATTCATTCGCTTCATTATAATACTTTTCAGCTAATGCTCCAGTTAAATTATTCTGTATATATTGTAATCTCTCAATATCTGCTTTAATTATATTTATACTAAATATGTTTCTTAGATTATGGCTTTGCGCAATATTTTCATTCCTAATAATAAATCCATCGTAATTCTGCGGTTGCATCCTATTCCATGGAATATCATCACTATATATAAATATATCAGAATCCATAGCACTGGCAAACTGTGAGTTCTCAAGCATTTGCTTAGAAGCAAAACCTTGACTTATTATTAATACAGAATCACGTCCAAATCTTTTTTTAAGATAATGAGCTAAATAATATCCTTTCGTTTCAGAATCCGGTACAATATTGCCTACATTTTTGTGTACGTAATTCTTAATAAGGTGAGAACCACCATAGAATATTATCGCTTTCCTATTTTTATTTTTATCTAAGTAAGCAATAATATTATGTGAAGTTAAACTATCTCTTAAATTTATAAAATATTTTATCCCCTCAATTTTTGAGAATTGATATTTCTTGGGACTATCGAACACATTAAAAGCTTCTCCTCCGAATAAATCAAAATTTATTTTGTGATGAAAACTTTTATCTTCATTAATTTTCTTAATCTTTGCTGCTAATGATTTTAAGTCAGCACAGAACTCAAGCCATTCCATAGTATTATAAGGTAACCAGAATTTAATTAATGGTTCATAATCTCCATTTAATAAAAACTTTTTTAGATTTGATATCTCTTGTGTATCCGCTTCCAGCACCAAAGATAGGTTGTAGATTTTAGATTGACCACTTTTAACTTTGTCTGTCCATTCATTCATCAACCAAATTAAGCTTTTATATGGTAATGCATATCCATGTGAGAAATCAGCAAGCATTATTATTTTTTTATTTGCAAATTGGTCTATTATATATGCATTGGGATGAGTATAATATTTTTGATTTTTTACTCCGCAATAAATGGAGGAAGTTGAAATGATTAATAAAAATGTAACCCTCATTAAAATATTGCTAAATAAATAAGTTATTTTCACTTTCCCACCTCTATATTTTGAATTGCCTAACAATTTCTATTTTACTTGCTGTTTGAGCCGGCGGCTCATCAGCCTTTGGCTGAAATTAAAAATAAATATTGTGCCTTCCAGTCTTATAAACCGGCGCCTGCAAATTCATCGCATTAACTCCGGCTATACAGCTTTTTTACGCCGTGAAGGTTTTAATTCCCCTTTATTATATTTATGAATAATGCTTGAAATTAATGTTTGATAGGGAATTCCTTCTTCTACCGCTTTTACTTGTATATCGTGATAATCTTTGGAAGTTAAACGGATATTAATTCTTTTATTTTTGGTAATGCTTTCCTTTGCCGCTGTTACATAGACTTTCTGGTCTTTCTTTTTAATCGGCTTCCATTCACCTCTATTGTACGATTCTATTAATTCCTTTTCTTCTTTATCCGTGTATTTCATGTCTAATCCTCGTCTTCTTTCCTTAAATACTTTTTGGTCGCTTCTCTGCTGGGATAAATTGTCTTTAGATAATATTTCTTTTCATCTTCGACAAATGGAACTATGTATGCATAATCTCTAACATTTACAATAAACATTTTTTGATTCGGATATCTGTCCTTATTAGGATGTTCAACTACTTCTAATAATTTATTATTTGAGAGAGATAAAACAATCTCCTCAAAAGATATATTCCTCGTTTCCTTTAAGAGATTATTTTTCTTTTCATCCCAGGCAAAATATTTCATTTATCAATTTTCCTTATTGTGTGCCTATTTGACACAAGTGAAAATTAATTAAGCATGCAGACTAAATCAAGTTATTCTATTTTTAACTTTAACAATATTGCCGCCAACCGGCGGTCTGCCGCCTTTAGCCGCGGCTAAACTTCTGCATTTATCTGAAAGCATATAATGGACTAATTAGCTCTTTATCTTTTTTTATGATTAATCAAATTCGACAACCGGAAACCAAACTTCATTTGATGATTTATATCTGTTTTAAAACCAACTGCCTCAATAGAATCCGGCGGAAATAATTTAAACGCTGAAGTTACCGGCTCGACTGCTTGATCTATACTGATAAGTTCATTGTTACTCGTTGAATATGCATAAGTAAAAGCATGCCATGGCTGATGTCCGCCGGAACTTAGCATACCAAAAACAAAGAACTTTGAATCTGCCGTCCATTCTGCCTGGTCTACACCAAATCCATGTTCATGATCCTTTGAAGCAAAGCTTGTATCGAATAGAACCTTGCCTTTACGGTTTAAAATACTTATCCGGCTTTCAAGTACTGCTCCTTTTTCATAATAATTATATACAACAGCTTTCGTCATTTTGTTTGGTGAAATAAACTCACGCTTGTTTTGTGCCGCCGCTGCTGCTGCTATAAACAGTAAAATAAATAGTATAATACTTATTAATGAAAACTATCTCATTATAAAAAACATATTCTTAAGTTTAAATTAGTAAAGTGTACTTTTTCTACTACTTGGCTTTTAACATAACAGAGGTTAGATGCGTAATTAATAAAACTTTTCAAAATATATTTCTCCGGTTTTATCATTCGCTATTATTATTACAACTTTATTTGCAAATAAATGTTCTTGCGTATTTTTGTACCAAGTGTCATCTCCTTCATTGAGGTAGTTAAAACTTATACTTCTTTTTCCACTTATTTTGAAAATTAAATAGACACCTATTTCTCCTTTATTTTCTTCAATCATTGATCCAACTTTTTCATTTACCCTAATTGGAAGAACCTCTTCTCTAACGTCAGTCCCAAAAGAATTTTCTAGGTATGTAATTCTTTTTGTTGGTAATGTTGGGAAATAAATATCACTAATAGTTTTTGGAGAAATTGCACCGACTAAACCTAAACCAGAATTAATGCCTAAGGAAAGATTGAAACCACCCTCCTTAATAATGTAATTAGAAATATCGCAATCCCAATTTATAAAAAAAGAAGTATGTAATATCTCATTCTTTTTTAATTTCAATTCGTCATATTTTCCTAAGTATTCAGAAGTTTTTCTGAAATTCTTCTTTTCCAATTCAGTACTATATTGGCTTAAGTCGTAATATTCAAATACATCTAAATCATAGATCATATTGAGTTTATATATATCACTTGGATTACTCAATTCTTTAGCATTTCCTAAAAAAGGTTTATTTACTAAAGTGTCTTGAGGGTATGAGCAATTTGAAAATATAAAAATAAAAAACAAAATGAAGGAACAAATTAAGATTTTCATAACTGCCAAGTATTTAATTTAACCAATTTAATAGTTTGATAATTTGAGCATCATTTAATATTCGCCCTTTCCTACCAATTATTCCAAATATATCCTCTGCTTTTGAATTAAAAATATTCTGCAACGTCGGTAGAAAGTACTTGGATAATTTTATTATTTTCCCAGGTAGCAAAAAGCTGGAATTATTTTTATCACCGATTATATAATAATTTTTTATTCGTTCAAATTTATCCTTGTGAATATTATTATCGAATCTATTATAATTCCCAAATTTATCAACGATTATGTTTCCATTCGGGTTATTATTTTTCATCCTTTTTTGTGGAAACCTATTATAAGCCTCCATGTGTGAAATAGATTCTTGAATCTTTATATAACCGTAAATCATTTGTGGTAATTCGGCTTCCTTTGGTAGAACAAAAAATATATAATCATTTTTATCTAACCTTTTTCTGAAGTCTGTCCTACAAATTCCCCAAGTGGGTGGTTCATTCCAGAAATGTGGGTCATTATCTAGCCAATTCTTGTTGGGCTTGCATTTGACATATTTTATATTAGTAAATGCACCCGAAATATAAATTCTACCTTCCATAAATTTTCCTAAGAATATAACGGCGTAGCTTTTCACACGTCCGCCCTGAACAGCGATGTTGTATAAAAAACCAACGCCAATACTTATTAATAAATTTATTTAATAAAACAAAGCTGAACAAAAATACTTACCTTTATAACTAAACCCGAGAATATTAATTATGCCACATCGAAGAGACATCGCTTTTCAGGTATAGTTAGAGTGTTTCATACTAAACCATTATTCAAAACTTTTATGCTCTTTAAATTATTAACATGCAATTTACTGCATCACTATTTTCAACGATAATACTGGATCAGGCGGATCAGGATAATATAAATCTGCATCCAGTGTATACAATCCTTTTGAAAGATTCGGAACTTTTTCTTGGATGGCAAATCTTAGTGTGTCATTGGGATTTAGTGTATCCATATAAACAAGATGATGATTTGGACCATACATTCCCATTGCATTATTTCCACTGCTATCTCTTAATACCCATTGAAAAATAGGACTATCGGGTGAATGAATCACTCGCTGAGTTTTTGATTGATTTATCAACAGAAAAGATCCTCTTAGAGTATCTTGACTTGAGATTGAATCAGCAGTTATTGATAATCTATAAAGGATGCTGTCTTTCAGTGCACTGACACTTGTCGGCGAATTTACAAATGCCTGTGATTGTACTGGGTTATCACTATTTCTGCATCCTTGATAAAAGGTAAAAAGAAGTATTGCTATTAAAGTTACTTTTTTCATAAAACTTCCTCCTAAATGTGTTTTTAATTACAACCTAATCTATTATTTATTCTGCACGTACTTATCGCCTATATTGGCAGCGTCCGTACAAACCATCATTCATTTTATTTTCTTCTTCATCAAAGAATAAAGTAAAAAAAATTCTTACACAGAGTTGCACAGAGTGCACACAAAGTTTCACAGAGAAACAGCGACCTTCAAGCTTACTAATGAATAATATTCACCAATAAAGATTGCTAATCTATTTTTGCGGCCATGAAGCTCACAGACAATTCCAACAACACACCGCTAACAACACACAACAGACAACAAACCACCCACCTCAACCAATCTAACTTCCCGCAAAGACCGCAGAACTATCATTCATCGCATCCTAAAACCATCTTCCGACTGACCATTGACTATTTCCCGCTTCAACACAGTATTTTTATATTCAGCACGACCTCCTTCCGAAAGTCACGGCTGTATTTTTTTCAAATTCTTTGAATTTTTGCAGATTTTGCACTTTTCCTTCTTTTTTCTTCTTAAAAAACCAATTTTGATGTGACGTCGACCAATTTTGAGATGAGTTTTACCAATTTTAATGTGACGTCGACCAATTTTGAGATGCCAAAAACCAATTTTACATTTAAAAAACCAACACCGAGATGAGTTTTACCGACATCAATGTGACTTCGACCAATTTTGAGATGAGTTTTACCGACTTTAATGTGACGTCGACCAATTTTAAGCTGTCAAAAACAGATTTTAATGTGACGTCGACCAATTTTGAGATGTCAAAAACCGATTTTACATTTAAAAAACAGACATCGAGATGTGTTTTACCGATTTTGAGCTGTCAATAACCAATTTTAATATTTAAAAAACCGATTTGAAGATGTCAATAACCAATTTTACTTTTAAAAAACCAACATCGAGATGAGTTTTACCGATTTCGAGCTGTCAATAACCGATTTTGAGCTTTGAATATCTTACTTTAATTTCTCTATTTTCTCAATCGAGATTTCAATAGCAAATTGTAAAATTCGTATTACCGGATAAAATTTTAAGTAATCGATTCTTATTACTTCAAAGTCAAAAACAATTTTTCGATCACTAAGTTTTGAGAAAGTAATCTTCAATTAAAATCCTCAAAACAATTATCAATATTTCAAAGAACAACGCAGCGGTGCATTAAAGCCGGATCGTCTTATAAATACATCGTATTATCTTAACCTAAAAACATCAAATCATTTTATAAATATAGAACACGGACCTAAAGCCCGGAATAAAGCTGCGTACCCTAAGTTGTGAACTAACTGCCATCAATAAGACCAGCAGGCAATTAGTTCCTGCGTCTCTCGTAGTTGTTATGTGCGTTAGTGAATAAAAAAAGATTAAACAAATTATATCCCTTATCAATTAAGTAATTTAATCTGTGATTAAAATATTTATTTCTTTTTTAAATAACAAATACTTTTTTAAAAAAATATTTATCTCACCGCCGTTTATTAATACATATGCTGATCAAGACTAAACAATAATTTCTTTGTGAACCTTAGTGACTTAGCGTCTTCGCGGCAAAGGTGACTTAACAAAAAACCTTGCCACAAAGACACAAAGACACAAAGCAAAAATTGCAATAAACTTTATTCATGCAGACTACTCGCCTCGCTTTGTAAGCAAACGCGGCGTCCGCACTGCGATCTAAAAATTTTCTTTTAATAATCCCATCAAGCGTTTTGAATGAAGTATTTACTCTCCGACCCGGGCTTTAATTCTGCTGAGTCTTTAATCTTTTAAGTATATATTTTTTGAATCATACACTAATTTTGCGCCGCAAGGTGCTGCATGCTGAATGAGAAATTATATTTGATAAAGTAAAGATGCTTGCGGTATTATTAAAGGAGACTGACTAATAAGTGAGAAGTAATAAATAAAACACCGGTGCGAGAGTTTCCAGTTCCTTCTGCCAATGTAAGATTGCTGCGAAATTGTTTCCAAGAATTTCCGTAAGCCAAAACTTTCCCCAATCACCATACTCAATTTCGGTTACAGAAGCAGAATTAAGCCGGATTATTTTCTATGCATGTTCTAAAGATTTAATAATTATAGCCGACTGGTCGTCGGCAAGTTTTCCAAATGCCTTTACACTTTCAGTCAGCCGGTCATAAATATATTTTGCGGTTTCGTTATGATTTTCTATTAGAATCTTTTCTACATTTGAAAGTCCAAACTCTTCTCCGCCTTTATCCATCACCTCAACTATACCGTCGGTTAATAGAACAAATATGTCTCCCTCTGAATATTTAGCAGTACTGCTTATAAAAGCGAAATCTTCTTTAACGGTAATTGGTATTTGTTTTATTAACAAATGGCTTACTATGTTCAAATCTTTCTGAAAATGCAGTATAGGCAGATGTCCCGCAGTAATAAACTCAACCGGTAATTCCTGGTTGAAGCGGATCATGCTGCAAGTGATAAACATTGCCGGCTTTTTTAATTTGTGAAGGATCTTGTTTACGTCGTTAGCAAGCCGCGTCAAAGAAATATCGCCGGTAAGCTTGGAATAAACGGCAGCTTTAAACATTCCCATTAATAATCCGGCGTCGATTCCATGACCGGATACGTCGGCTATATACGCAGTAAAATGTCCGTCGTCCTTATAGAAATCAATTAAGTCTCCGCCGATTTCAAGCGCAGGATTTGACATGCCGTATACTTCAAATTTATCGTTCTTAAATTCAATTGACGGAACAAGAACTTCGTGCATGCCTGCCGCCAGATCCATTTCGGTTCTCATTTGAATTTGCTTAATGCCTTCTTGCGTAATAAATATTATAAAAAATATATATCCCAGAATTACCGAGGCATAAATCCCGGCTGAGTCAAATATCAGTTTCCAGTTTTGATTTGCGGCAATGCTTCCCGCGTTTGAGTAATTATCTGGAGGCACGAACATGAACGTAATCATAACAACCAATACTACTGGAAGAGCTTTCATATTCCTTGTAAACGAATAAGCAAACCCGGCGCCGACAAATCCCGAATATAAAGACCAGAATAATACAGCAGCCGGAGGCATAGCAAACTTATTTATCATATCAGCCGTATAACCGAATATCGAGAAACTGAAAAAGACCGACAACGCAAAAAGCACATAAGCCCGCAATGACATCTTCTGCCAAAAAGCGTGCGTATATTTCCGGCGTAGTATTTTCAAATGATTAAATATGATTTTATCCGCAGCAAATATATCCGTATTAAATTAAAAAGGAAATAATATCTGCCGGCATGAGGCGAGCCGTGTGCCTATGTAATAATGCGCCGGTCATTTGCAAAGGCAATTCAGTCGTTTGCAAAGTGAGTTCAGTCATTTGCAAAATCAAATCGGTCATCTGCAAAGTGAGTTCAGTTATTTGCAAAATCAAATCGGTCATCTGCAAAGTGAGTTCAGTCGTTTGGAAAGACAAATCAGTCGTTTGTAATCTTGTTCCGGTTATTAAAAGAACTGCCCTGGATTCTGCGGCGCTGTTCTTGTCGCGCGCAAAAGTGAACGAATCACTTGACAAGCTATTTTAGTTCTCAGCAAAAATGGATTACCGTTTCAAATCAGATCATGCCTTGTTCATTTTTTTTGTACGTAACAAAAAAATTAACCGGCATAAACCCGGCATTCATCTAACAAAAGTTTTATAAGTAATAAATGAGTTGTAATTTGGTATGACATAAAAATAAAATAATATATGAACGACAATTGCGTAATTCGAGTTAACGGACTTAAAAAGATATTCACCGGAAGAGAAAAAGGAAAAACAAAATCGGTTGAAGCAGTAAGCGGAATTAGTTTTAACGTAAATAATGGAGAAATTTTCGGCCTGCTTGGTCCAAACGGCGCAGGGAAAACGACAACGATGCGAATCCTTTGCACTCTTATATCTCCGACAAGCGGAAGCGTTTCTGTTTTAGGATACGATCTTCTCAAACATCAAAACGAAATTAGAAAGAATATTGGTTACGTTAGCCAAAAAGGAGGATTGGAACTTCGCTCAACCGGCAAAGAAAATCTTATTCTTCAAGCGCGCCTTTACGGAATGAGTTCCTTGGATGCAGAACGCCGGGCTGATGAATTAATTGATAAACTCGATCTTAAGTCTTTTGCATTTAGAAAAGCCAAAACTTTTTCCGGCGGACAGAAAAGACTTTTTGATCTTGCAACCGGCATAATTCATAAGCCGAAAATATTATTCCTCGATGAACCTACGACCGGGCTTGATCCTCAAAGCCGCAGCCATGTTTGGAATGAAGTTAAAAAACTTTACGACGATGGTACAACCATTATTTTAACTACACATTATCTTGAAGAAGCCGACGTGCTTTGCAATCGTGTCGCAATTATTAATCTCGGTAAGATTGTTGAGCTTGATAATCCCGCGCTGCTAAAAAGAAGAATTATCGCCGGAGATATTATCGTGCTAAATTTCGGCAGCGGCGATTCGCTTGAATTTGCTAAGAAGATCCTCGCGGCTGAAAGTTATGTTAAAGAGATCCAATCAGCCGATACTATGCTTCAAGTTTATGTTGACGAAGGAGACCGTTCCCTGCCGGTGGTTATGGGATTGATGAATAAAAATAATTTGCACGTACAGACCGTAAGTCTCTCGCGCCCGACTCTCGACGATGTGTTCCTAAAATTAACAGGAAGAAAATTAATTGAACCCGAACAATTAAGTGAGAAAGATTAAAATATGAAAAAGTTTTTCTTCGACACGTTTATTATTTTCAAAGAAGAAATTAGAATATTAATACGTAATCCATTCTGGATTTTCTTCGGCTTGTTTGAGCCGGTCGTTTACCTTTTGTTATTCATGCCGTTCTTAAAAGGCGTAACTTCAGCGCCGGGCTTTCCAGCCGAATCAACTTCGCGCTTCTTTGTACCCGGACTTATTGTTATGACGGCTATGTTCAATTCATCTTATGCTGGCTTCGGGGTTCTTGACCTGCTTGAGTCCGGATTTATTGAAAGGCTCCGCGTAACGCCGGTAAACCGCATGTCGCTCGCTCTTGGCTTCGTACTGCAAAGCGTAGCTGTTCTGCTCATTCAAAGCGTTATTATTTGCCTCGTATCATTATTCTTTGGTTTCAGTCCTAATTTAATCGGAATGATTTTTCTTTTGCTTCTTGTTCTCTTGATGGGAATATTTTTATCTTCGATTTCATACTCTGCTGCGTTTATTGTGAAAGACGGCGGAATGCTTGCAAGCGTAATTAATTTTTTCGTGCTTCCATTATTCTTATTGTCGGGTATAATGCTCCCGCTCAGCTTTGCTCCGAAGATACTTCAGAACGTCGCGCTTTTAAATCCGTTTACTTATGCGGTTGACGCTTCGAGATTATTAAGCGACGGTTCCTTTACCGGCAGTACTGTACTGCTATCGTTTGGTCTTTTCGTTGTTCTAAGTTTTGCTGCTCTTCAATGGTTCATTAGAGTAATGAAAGAAACTGTTGCGTAAAACTTTTTAATTTATCTTACAAAAATCATGAAACAACCCTGTCGCCATGACTTTTAGGCTGAGAGATAACAAGAAAAATTAAATCTTTTTTGCTTTCATTTCGCAATTGATGAGGTACTCCGCTTTTTATAAAGCAGCCGTTGTGTTTTCTTAATTTTATCGGTTCGCCATTTACTTCAAGTATTGCTGCTCCTGAAAGTACAAAGAAAAATTGGTTTGCTTTTTTATGATAATGTAAAACTTCTTTGCCGCCTGCCGGTACTTTTTCTTGTATAACACTTAACTCTTCGGTATTTACAAGATGCCAGCCTTCGCAAACTTCTCCCCATATGTAATGCTCAGTATTTTTAATCGATACTTTTTCCATTTATAAAAAAATCCTTTAATGAAATCTGTCGAACAATAATTTTAATGTAGTAAGTATTACAACCGTAACGAAAATCGGACGTATAAACTTCGCTCCCTTTTTTATTACCAAACCCGATCCCAATTTAGCGCCGAGGATTTCGCCTGCTGCCATTGCTATGCCTGCTGTAAAAATAATTTTGCCCGCAATTAAAAAAAGTATGAATGAAACTATGTTGCTCGTAAAGTTCATGACTTTTGTAAAGCCGGTAGCTTTAGTAAAATTAAAACCAAGAAGCGTTACGAACACAATTGCCCAGAACGATCCTACTCCAGGTCCGAAGAAGCCGTCGTAAAATCCCAGCGTCAATCCGAAGACTGCATAAAATATTTTTTTGGGCATTCTCGGATGAATGTCAAAATCACCAAGATTAGGTTTTGCGAAAGTATAAATTATTATACCGATGAGTAAAAACGGAATAATATTATTTAATATTTTCCCGGGAATTTGCTGAACTGTCCATACTCCCAAAGCTGCGCCTATAAGCGTGAAGATTATCCCTGTGAATGCTTCTTTTAAAATTACTCCGCCTTTTTTAACATAATAAAATGAAGCTGTAAAACTTCCGAAGCTTGATTGAAATTTATTTGTGCCGAGCGCAAAGTGCGGCTGAAAGCCTACTGAAAGCAGTACGGGAAGAGTGATAAGTCCGCCGCCGCCCGCTATCGAATCAACTAAGCCTGCAAAAAATCCGGTGAACAATAAAACCGGGAAAATTATGTATGGATTTACTGCCATGCTTAGTCAAAGTAAAGTGAATATGGTCGCGCAATTTCTTCTTCTAATTCAGCAAGGCTCATGTTTCTCGATTTTCTAGTTAACTCGCTTCCTTCTAAATAAAATAATATTGTGGGGACAACAAAAATATTTTTTTGCGCCGACAGCTCTTTTGCTTTATCACAGTCAACACAAGCAAATTTCATTAATGGAAATTTTTCATTGAGTAATTCAATCAGTTTTGGTTTCAGAACCTTGCAGACATTACACTGCGGCGTGCTGAAGTAAACTACTGCTCCTTTATTACTTGAAATAAATTCCTTGAATTCTTCTTCTGTAAAAATGTTTAATTCCATTAATCAATACCTGTTATGAGGCTAACTGCAATTATCACAGTTGCCGCAGTTTTTTTCATCCATAAATCCGAAATAGTCAGAAATAAAAACACGTCTGCAGTTTTCGCTTCTAAAATAATTAACAACTGAAAGCAATTTTTTATTATCACTCATCAGCTTTTCCTTTAATCTTTCTTCGTCTTCAAGCTGCGCGGGAAGTTCATCGGTTATTTTCAAATTATGATTTTCCACAGTCCCTTCAGTTACGCCGTATCTATCAAGCATGGCGAGAGCGGTTTCAATCCTAAAATCATTCCTATTCTTAAAATGCATTTGCTCCCGAAGGAAATCTAATCCGTCTGAATTAACTACGTGAATATCTCTTTTCAGTATATCGAAAAGCGCGTTATAAAAATTTGCATCTGGATTTGACCATTTAATAAAATCCATTTGGATATAAAGATCCTGCTGATTATAAAGCAGCAGACAAAGCGAGTCATTTCCATCTCGTCCGGCACGACCGATTTCCTGATAATAAGACTCTATCGATGAAGGCACTTCAGCATGGATGACAAACCGGATATCAGGCTTGTCAATCCCCATTCCAAAAGCGTTTGTAGCGAGAATAAGATTTTTTTTGTCGTTTAAAAAATCGCGCTGCATTTGTTTACGCTGTTTGTCAGGCAGTTTGCCGTGATAAATTTTATGATTATATCCGGCGGCAGAAAGCATCTGAGAAAATTTATCAAGCGTCTGGATAAGCGAAAAATAAATTATGCCGGAGCCGGAATAATTATCAAGCACTGATTTTATAGCGGCAAGCTTTTCTTTATCATCAATTACGTCAACCGTTTCAAGACGAAGATTGGGACGCTCTATTCCTTGATGGAATATTTCCACTTCTTCCTTTTTTAAATTTAACTTTTCAATTATATCGTTTTGAACATCGTGAGTGGCAGTTGCCGTTAAAGCTATTGTCAGCGGGTTTCCAAGTATCTCTCTGAACTCTCCAATACGCGAATAATCGGGTCGGAAATCGTGTCCCCATTCGGAAATACAGTGGGCTTCATCAACAGCAAGCAGAGATATATTGGCATTTTTTATTTTTTCTATGAAATCTTTTTTGCGGAATCTTTCAGGTGTTACGTAAAGCAGCTTGGTTTTTCCAATCAGAAATTTCTCAACACGGTCGTCTCTATCTTTTTTGGATAAAGTAGAGTTGACGAAAGAGGCGGGTATGTTCTTTTTTCTCAGCGCATCGACTTGATCCTGCATAAGCGCAATCAAAGGGCTGATAACAATTGTTCCGTTCTCAAAAATTAAAGCCGGGATTTGATAACATAAAGACTTGCCGCCCCCGGTAGGCATTAAAACAAGACTATGTTTTTTTTGATAAACAATTCTGCTAATAATTTTTTCCTGCAATCCGCGGAAATCATTGTAGCTAAAATATTTTTTTAATATTTCGTTTGGCGTAGACATAAAACTTTATTAATTGAGCTGTAAAGATAAAAGCATACGATGAAAGAATACAGGAAAGATTCTCTAAGTTTAGTTAAAAGCCCGGCTTAATTAACTACAATCAGTTTCCTTATAAAAGCCATCGCACATAGAGCCTAAAATATTTGTCATTTTCAATACGAAATAATTATATTTGCACTAATATAAAATGGCAGGTTGAGATCAGATCTAATAACTGTTAGGAAAGAAATGCAAAATTCAAAAATAGATTTCCTTAATAAGACAAACAGTCTTTTAAAGTTAGCTGTCGGCGCTTCGCACGATTTGCCAAGCGAAGTGTGTGAATTTTTAGTAAGCGAATTTGACTTGCACGCCGCAGTGTTGTTCAAAGTTGACGAACAAAACAAGTTAACGATGATGGGAAAATCTAACGAATCAAAGAAATCTTATTTATCTAATTCTGTTTTTAGCTGCAAAGCGTGCAGTCTGTTAAAAGAACAAAAAATCAATTCTTTGACTTCGCATTCTGACTGCGAAATTCAGGCGTCGGAATATATAATTTATGAAGGCTGCTTTCTTTTTAAAATCTCGCTTAATAATAAGATACTGATCAAGGTCGCCAAGAAGTCGGTAATTACATCTGTCGACAAGGAGAATATTGAGTCGTTAAGTCCGGTCCTTTCTTCTCTTTTCAATATCTGGATGAATAACAAAGGCGCTGTAAATTATTCCACAGACGAATTACTTTCCGAAATTGCACACGAGCTTAGAACGCCCACAAACAGCATCATGGGCTTTGCCTCCCTCCTTCAAGAAGATAATCTAACGTCAGCTCAATCTGAATACGTTTCAACTCTTAAAGAAAGCGCGTATAATCTGCTGTCAGTCTTGAATGACTTAATAGATATTGCTAAAAGTAATTCCGGATCAAATAAAGCGGTCTATTCGGAAGTTAATTTGAAATCGTTCATGGAAGAAGTTTTAAAGCTCTTCAACGAGAAGATAAATAAAAATAAAATTGATTTTATTTTAAGCATAGATAAGGATATGCCGGAGACTTTAAAAATTGATTCGCAAAAACTCCGTTATATACTTTCAAATATAATTACGTATTCGCTGCGCCTTACCGAAAAAGGAAGAATTACAATTTTTGTTTCTCTAGCAGCGCCTAATAAATTAAGCTTTAAGGTCAGCGACACAAGTTCTGGAATATCTTCAAACAAGCTGAAAGACATTTTCAAACCATTTGCTTTGACCGAGCTAGGCAATCCTAAGATTGGAGCTACTACCGGGCTTAGCCTGATAGTTGCTAAAAAATATATTGAGGCAATGAACGGCGAAATAGAAGTTACAAGTTCTCTCGGAAAAGGAACAATTTATAATTTTACCGTCAGCGTTGAAAGCACGTCTGTAATTGAATCACAGATAAGCGCCCTTCCAAAGCCGGGCAAAAAAAATAAAGTCCTTGTCGTTGAAGATGATTATGCAACTTCAAAACTTTTAAGCAACTACTTGAACAAGTGGGGCTACGAGCCTACAATCGTAAATTCAGCAGAGCAGGCACTGAAGATAGTCGAGAAAGAAATTTTTCTTGCAATACTGATGGATATTGTTCTGCCGGACGCAAACGGATTTGAATTATTAAAGCGAATCCGCGAACATAAAAATGCGAAAAACACGCCTGTAATTGTCTGCTCGGTAGAAGCGGAACAGCAAAAAGCTTTCTTAATGGGAGCCGTTGAATATTTTGTAAAGCCCATTCAGTATAAATTTCTCGTTGAAGTTTTAACAAGTTACAAGCTTAAAAAAGATTCCAACATTCTTATAGTTGACGACGACGTTCCTACTTTGAATTTAATTAAAGGCGCTGTGGAGCAGGCTGGCTTTAATGCTATAGCGGAATCTCATTCAATCAAAGTGATGGATATGATTGAATCACTCCGTCTCGATCTGGCAATTATCGATCTAGATATGCCTGAACTAAACGGATTTGATTTGATTAAGCTGATAAAGTCTAAACCGAATTTCGCAAACCTTCCTATTATTATTTATACAGGAAAAGAAAATTACCAGGAAGATTTGAAAAAGATAGACGGTATGTTTGCAGACCTTCTGAAAAAAAGCAGCACTAATATCGAGCAGCTTTCGGATGCAATTAACCAGATGATCAACCGGTACGACGAACCGCCGAAACCTGAAGAAGTCGCAGTTAAAAAAGATGCGATTAAAATTCTTCTTGTAGAAGATTACAAGCATTCCCAAATAATTGTTACGCGTTTGCTTAAGAAAAATAATTTTGATTCAATTATTGTTGTCGAGAACGGCGCAGAGGCTGTTGAAGCCGTTCAAAAGCAAAGATTCGATTTAATACTTATGGATATGCAAATGCCCGTAATGAACGGCTTCGAAGCGACTGAAAGAATTAGGCAGATGGAAGATTATAAAGAAACTCCGATCATAGCTTTAACAGCATTTGCTATGAAAGGCGACCGTGAGAAATGCCTCGAAGCCGGTGCTACCGATTATATTCCGAAGCCAATCGACAGCCAGGAGTTTATCGAGAAGGTAAAATATTACACAAGTAATAGTAAGATGGCAACTGTTTAATTTTTCCTTATTTTATTTAATAGAGATTAACTGACCTTCCAAAATTTATTTTTACTTTAGCCTTTTAAATTTTTCTTTTTTTGAATTAATATTTTTCTCAATTTCCTTTTTTTCAGCGATGATTAACAAAGAACCAAGAGTAAGATTTGCGCCAAGTCCAACCGGATATCTGCATGTTGGCGGCTTGCGTACCGCCCTTTATAACTATCTTTTCGCTAAGCATAACAACGGTAAATTTATACTTAGGATTGAAGACACTGATAGAAACCGTTATGTTGAAGGCGCAGTAGAAAATTTAATTGCCTCGCTTAAATGGTGCGGACTTGAATATGAGGAAGGTCCGGATGTTGGCGGCGCTTTTGGTCCTTATATGCAGTCGCAGCGACTTGATCTTTATAAAAAATATTCTGAAGAATTAATTAAGAATGGTCTCGCTTATTATTGCTTCTGCACTCCTGAACGTCTTGAAGCTTTAAGAGAAGAGCAGCAAAAACAAAAACTTCCTCAAGCCAAATATGACAAGCATTGTCTTCATCTTTCAAAAGAAGAAATAGAAAATAATTTAAGTAAAGGCGTTTCTAAAGTAATTAGGCTAAACGTGCAGTCGGATCAAAAAATTATAATTGATGATATCATCCGCGGCAGAGTTGAGTTTAACAGCAGCAATGTAGACGATCAGGTTTTAATTAAGAGCGATGGCTATCCGACTTATCATCTAGCCAACGTGGTTGATGACCATCTTATGCAGATTACTCATGTAGTCCGCGGCGAAGAATGGCTCTCTTCAACGCCGAAACATATTCTGCTTTATGAATATTTCGGATGGGAAAAACCATATTTCGCACACCTCCCTCTACTTCTTAATCCTGACAGATCAAAATTAAGCAAGCGTCAGGGCGATGTTGCGGTCGAAGATTACCGCGCCAAAGGATATCTAAAAGAAGCTCTGGTAAACTTTGTCGCTCTGCTAGGATGGAACGCGGGTGATGACAAAGAGTTTTACAACATGAACGAATTGATAGAAAGATTTTCACTTGAGAGAGTGAACAAATCCGGAGCCGTTTTTGACCTTGAAAAATTAAGCTGGCTTAACGCTGAACATTTACGCAAAAAAACAGACGAAGAAATTCTTAATTTATTAAAAGTAGAAATAAATCATTCGTCATCAGTTATTCATCAATATTCTGATGATTATTTATTGAAAGTGATAGCAGTGATGAAGGAAAGAGTTTCTTTTGTAAAAGAATATTTGACTAAAAGCCCTTACTTTTTTGAAGCGCCGCAGGAATATGATAAAGCATCGTTAGAAAAAAATTGGAAAACAGAAACGCCACCTCAACTGGAAAAGCTGAATGAAGCATTTTCAAGAATTGCATCACCATCAAAAGAAGAATTTGAAAAAGCTCTCACTGAAACTGCCGAAGAATTAAATATTGGCAAGGGAAAGCTGATTCATCCTCTGCGCCTTGCTGTTTCCGGTATGAGCGCCGGACCAGGTGTATTTGACATCCTTGTTATAATTGGGAAAGACGAAACTATTAAAAGAATTAATACTTCTTTAAGTAAGATAAAATTATAAATTATTATTCCTTACTTTCCTTTTTTACTCATGGAATTTATTTCTATAATATCATGCAATAATTTTGACTCAGCTAAAAAATACATATACAAAATTAAGCCCTTAAACCAGACTAATCAAAAACACCCGGTTTCGTTAAACCGCAATACTTAAACTTGAACTTAAACTCCTTCAAGACATATGTTGATATGAGGTAAATATTTTTTTGTTTCAATGTTGTTCAAGATAAATATTTTTTCATTAAATTCCGTTCGCTAATTCTGAGGAATATACAATGAAAAATTTCATTTACGCTTTGTCCATCTTCTTACTGATTTCTGCTAATTTTATTTTCGCACAGGAGCCTTCGCATTACGATTGGGGAACTTTTACAAGAGCCGATTCTCTCCGCGGTTATCTCTCCCCTCTCCGTACTTGCTACGACGTTACTTATTATCATCTCGACGTTGCCGTCGATCCTTCCGACAGTTCTATAAAAGGCTCGAACACTATCCGATTTAAAGTTGTCAATTCATTCAAAGAAATGCAGGTCGATCTATTCGCAAACATGAAAGTAGATAAAATAGAATTCGAGGACGGCACTCTGCTTAAATATTCGCGCGAGTACGGAGCCGTGTTCATTTATCTTCCGGAGGAATTACAAAAGAACACCACACATCAAATAATATTTTATTATTCCGGCAGACCGCAGGTAGCTGTTAATCCTCCGTGGGACGGCGGCTTCATCTGGAAAAAACAAAAAGAAGGAAACCCCTGGGTAATGGTTACATGCCAGGGCACGGGCGCAAGTCTATGGTGGCCGAATAAAGATCATCAATCGGATGAGCCCGACAGCATGCTGCTCAGCGTTACCGTTCCAAAAGGTCTCGAAGATATTTCAAACGGGAGACTGCGTAGCAAGGTCGATCTTCCCGGCGGACAAAAGCAGTACAACTGGTTCATCAGCTATCCGATAAATAATTACGATGTTACTATCAATATCGGAAAGTATGCTCATTTCAGCGATGTTTATACAAGCAGCGACGGAAGCAAGCTTACATTAGATTATTATGTTCTTCCTGAAAATCTTGCTAAAGCTAAAAAACAATTCAAACAGGTAAAGATAATGCTCGCCGCTTATGAAAAATATTTCGGCAAATACCCGTTCTACCGCGACGGCTATAAATTGATTGAGTCTTCCCACAACGGGATGGAACATCAATCCGCGGTTGCTTACGGCAATCATTATCTCGGCGGATATGAAGGTCGCGCAAGTTCGCCGGTGGGATTGAAATTTGATTTCATCATCATTCATGAAAGCGCGCATGAATGGTGGGGCAACAGCATTACTTCAAAAGATATCGCCGATATGTGGATCCATGAAAGCTTCGCCGCTTATGCCGAGGCTCTTTACGTTGAGTATAACTGGGGTCATAAAGCTGCTCTTGAATATATGAACGGGAAGAAACAGAATATAAGGAATGATAAACCGATCATCGGTCCGTATAATGTTAATCATGAAGGATCGGGAGATATGTACGATAAAGGTCAGCTTGTGCTGAATACTCTGCGCGATGTAATTAACAACGATAAGCTGTGGTTCTCAATCTTAAAAGGATTGCAGCAGAAGTTTGCTTACCAGACTGTTACAGCGGATGATATTACTAATTATATAAATGAAAAGACCGGTACAAATTATAATTACTTCTTCGATCAATACCTGCGCTATCCTAAAGAGCCGGAGTTCTTCGCTTTCGTAACTCAAAAAGGAAATGAAACATCGGTAAGATATAAATGGAATGCTGATGTTAAGGATTTTAAAATGCCTTTGAAGGTGACTACTTCTCCGAATCATTTTGAGTTCATTTATCCGACTACTGCATGGCAAACTTTGAAGCTTAAGAATTTTGATCCGAAGGATTTTAAAGTCGATGAAGATGAGTTCTTATGCCAGGTGAAGATTTTTCGTTTCTATATTGATCCGGACAGCAAGATAAAGATTGAATAAGCTAAGAGCATAGCACGAAGAGCAAAGAGAAAGCAGTTTATTGTCTTTCTCATTGCCCTTTGCTCTATGCGCTCAAAATACTTGAATCAGCTTTTCCTTCATAATAGGATATAACTTTTCATGCAGTTTTACAACATCTCCGAAAACAAGCACCGCCGGTCTCTCAGCTTCTTTTGCTAATGCAGGCAGATTTGAAAAAGTTGAAGTAAGAACTTTCTGATTATCTTTTGAAGCGTTTGATACAACGGCAGCCGGAAGGTCTTCTCTAATTCCTCTTCTAAATCCTTCTTCAATAATTTCATCCGCTCTTGTTAATCCCATCAAAACAATTGTTGTGTGCTTTTTTATTTTCAAAAGATCAAGCCAATCAAAATTGTTTTTTCCTGTCCCGTTGCACGCGGTAACAATAGAAACACCGGAAGATAAATTTCTATGCGTCGGAGGAATACCGGCAAGCATCGGCGCGGCGAACGCT
The DNA here is from genome assembly GCA_021824565.1 of Bacteroidota bacterium. Lineage (GTDB taxonomy): Bacteria > Bacteroidota > Ignavibacteria > Ignavibacteriales > Ignavibacteriaceae > FEN-1297. The sequence goes on from JAKAKL010000119.1 coordinate 25,747, forward strand.
GATGAAATACCGGGCACTATTTCAACTTCAACATTATTATCAATTAAAAACTCTGCCTCTTCTCCTCCTCTTCCGAAAATAAATGGATCTCCTCCTTTTAATCTTGCCACTCTGTTTCCGGCTTTCGCGTATTGAAGCATCACTTTATTAATATCTTCCTGGCTGAAGAGATGATGCCCTTTCTCTTTGCCAACGCTGAATATCTCCGCGTCTTCCTTTGCGAATGAAAGCACTTCTTCAGTTACAAGGAAATCATGAAGTATTATATCTGCTTCACGGATTTTCTTCAATGCCTTGAGAGTCAAATAATCTGCGCTCCCCGGTCCGCATCCTACCAAAAATACTTTTCCAAATGCTTCCTTAATTTCTCTTTTAGTTTCTTCAACGTTAATAATATTTTTTGACCTTTCAACCGACTTATTCAATGCGACGTCTCCAAGCCGCGTTGGAATAATTTCTTTTATTCTATTTCTAACCTCTTGCGTTAAAGCTGGACTTGCGCCATCGCTTGAAACGGCAATTTTCAGATTATTATAAATCAAAAGCGAAGAGAAATAGAAATCGCATTCTTCCGGCTTGTCAACCGAATTTACCAGCAGGAATCTTTTCTCTTTTACTCTGTCAAGGGTTTTCTTCACTTCGGGATTACCTGTGGCATCAACGATAATATTAAAATCTTCCGCGTCATACTCTTCAAATTTCTTTTGAAGGAATTCCACTCCGGACATTTTGATTTCGTCATTTATAGATATTGAGATTACTTTAAAATCAATATTGTTCGCCTTCATTACTTTCGCTTTTTGAAGCGCTACTTTCCCGCCTCCGATCAGAAGCATCTTTTGATCTTTAAGCAGAAGAGGCAAAGTTTTATTTAAGTACTTAGCAAAGCTGTTATTCATAGTGTATACTTTCTATACTAAAAAAGGATCGCTGATCTTTTCCATAAGCTGCGCGGTATTCTCATTGCTCATTAAATATCTAACAACTCCGCTCATTCCAATTCTTTTGTGGAACTGACTTATTTCATTTTCCTCGTCTGTTTTATTTTCCAGATAGTTGTCAATCAATGCCGAAATAACGTTAGCGGCTTCTTCTTTCGGAATTGAACGAAGAAATTTTTTACCGTCGCATATTATGTCTTTAGCAAGATTCTCTTCGTCGGTTATTCCGAACAACAGTTTAAGCTGATAAATATCATCGCCCTTTCCTTCAATTGAAATTCCGTAACGGATGTTGCGGGAGCAATGTCTCTCGCATCCGCTTATGCCTATTGATACTCCGTCTGCGTTAGCATAGCCTCTTGCTTCAAGCTCGGAAATCAGCGGCTCAAAATATTTCTCAGATTCAGCGACAGCAAGCGGACATGTATTAAGCCCTACGCAAGCTTCGGAATTTATTTTAAGTTTCGAATAATTACCGTATCCGTATTTCTCTAAGATTACTTCCAAAATATTTTTTGAAGATTCTTCTATACCGGTAAAAAGAATATCTTGTGTCGGCTGAATTCTTATTGTTGGTTTTACGGCAGATACAATTTCATCAACTAAAGATTTTACTTTCCCCTGCGGGTTTGAATCGCTTACTCTTCCATTCTGAATCCACAGACCGTAACTCCACTTGCCGTCATGCTGCTTTATCCAGCCGTGGTGCTTTGCTACTTTGCCTAAATCAAATTCAACGGGCGGATGAACTTTAACGCCGAGCTTTTCAACCTGCTCTCTGTACCAATCAATACCAAGCTGTCTGACTTTCCTAAAAATATTTTCATCAAGCAATATAGATTCAAAAGAATACGAAGTGTGCTCAAGACCTTTTGTGATTAGTATGTTTTTTATTCTTGCCCAATGCCTGTTCTTGCGGTCGCCGACTTGCGAGAATACTTTTCCAATCGCATCAAGTCCTTTCATCAATTCAACTTCAGTGCGAAATATTCCAAGTGGTCCTGAAAGCATCGGGAAAGTTGCTTTACCGTTTTTCTGTCCGAGGCTTCCGCCGATGTAAACTTGATAACCAGTTACAATATTATGCTCAACAATTGGGACAATTGAAACATCACTTGTAAGAACATCGTTACAGTTGCATCGCACTTCTTTTTGAAGTTCTTCATCGTAATAATATCCTCCGACGGCAATCTTAAACTTTCTCGGAAAACCGAAATCCGAATATTTAAATCCTGCTTCGCGAGGTTCCGCTTCTCTATCATTGTCATAAACTTTATAGTATTCCGAAAGAGGCAACTGGAAATATTTCCCTATTTCCCTTGCGAGCGCATTCGCATCAAAGATATTTGATTTATGCGGGCATGCGGTAGGATTCCTCGCGTTGTCGCCGCAGCCATTTAGGGTAATTGCGCCTGTCTCCATCAAGCCTCTTACAAGAGGAATCAAATTCTTTTTTTCGACACGATGGAACTGCATGTTTTGACGGGTTGTTAATCTAATTGATGGCAAACCTTCATCGCTTCTTGAATAAAGTTCGGCGAGATTGCTTACACGTTTCCAGTTATCGGGAGAAATATCTCCTCCGCCCCACACGCTGTCTCTAACCATGAAGAACCATTCACGTACATAGTCTTTTATCTGCGCGCGGTCAAACTGAATATAAATTCCGCCCGGCTTTAAGCTTATCTGAATATCTTTGTCAACATCCGGCTTAGATAAATCTTCAAGTTCTTTCCGCAGTTCTTCGCCGCCGAGCAGTTTAGTTTTTTGCTTTATCAATTCATCTTTACTTAGATTCCGCTCACCAAGCGCGTACTCAAGCCCGCCTAGATCAACATCATATTTTTTTATTTTATTCATTTTCTTTTAATTATTAATATTTTCAAATTTTATTTCCTCCAGGGATTTTACTTCCCAGTGAGGAAAGTGTTTTCTGATCAAGTTATTTAATTCAAGTTCAAAGGGATGATAAGCATTGTTATTCCGACGCTTCACATTTGCGTTTGAAGTAATAAATCCGCCGCCGCTAATATCAAACTCATCTACAATTACAAACCGGCTTGTAGATGCCAACTCATTATTCAAATCAAAGCTTACAGGAGCCTCTGTATGAATAATACATTGTGCAACTTCGTGCCTGTGGATTTCATTTCTGCCTGTAAGATTTTCAAGTACGGAAGCATCTAGAATATGCTCAATTGTTTCGATAACGCAATTTGTTTTATTTGTACCAATCTTGAGTTTATAATTTTTGCCAGGTGTTAAAGTCTTTTTCCCCATCCAAAAAATATTCACTCTGAATCTATCGGAAGTATGCGGCTGCTTTTCATTTATTTTGCAGATAAGCTCGGAAGGCGTGACATAAATTTGAGTTTCAAGCGTAATGCCTATTGCTTCGCCTGCTGTTGCCGTTGATCGCTTTGGCTTATTAAAATTTTCTATAGACTTCACTTTTGAAATTTTTCTCGACGGTAGAAAAATTATTTCATCACCGGCAGCAATTGTGCCCGAAGCAATAGTTCCTGCAATTATTCTTCTATCGTCGCTGCCTGCGGTAAATTTATAAACTCCTTGTACAAACATTCTAAAATTATTTTGTTCTTCATCTTTCTCCTTTTTGAAATCATCGATCAGCTCGATAATTGTTTTCCCGCTGTACCAGGGCATTTTATCCGAATCATTCGTTATATTAATTCCATTCCTAGCCGATACCGGTACAAAAGCCGCAGGCTGAATACCGATTTCATCAAGGTAATAGATATAATCTTTTCTAATTTTCAAAAATGTTTCTTCGCTGTAATCGACAAGATCCATTTTGTTAACTGCAACGACAACTTGCTTTATTCCAAGCAGCGAGAGCATGTAGGCATGCCGCTTTGAATTATCTGCGATACCTTCTTCAGCATCGATTAACAATACTGCCGCTTCCGCACGAGCCGCGCCGCTTATCATGTTCTTTAAGAATTCTATATGCCCTGGTGCGTCGATTATTATGTATTCGCGCTTTGCGGTATTAAAAAAAATTCTAGCGGTATCGATTGTTATGCCCTGCGCCTGTTCATCCGCAAGCGCGTCGAGAAGGAACGCATATTCAAACGGCTTTGAATTAATTTCACAATTTCTTTTTACCTGCTCAAGCTTTCCTTGTGGCAGAGAATTCGTATCAACTAACAAGCGTCCTATCAAAGTACTTTTGCCGTGATCAACATGACCGACAACAACTATATTCATTCTTTCTTTCATCAACTTACCTTCAATTTAAAATTACATATAACCATCGCGCCTTAATGCTTCAAGAGTTCCGCCGCCGTCTTTATCCTGCTCTCTTCCGGATCGTTCAGCAATGTTAGCGAACTTTCCGCTTCTCAACTCTTCAATAATTTCTTTCACGTTCTTTGCGGAAGATTCGACAGGTTTGGTGCAAGGATAGCATCCCAGCGAACGGTATCTTGTCCCGGAACCATTATCAAAATAAATTGGAATTATCGGGATGTTCTCTCTTTCCAAATATTCCCATATATTCAGTTCTGTCCAGTCAAGCAGAGGATGAATTCTTATGTGAGTGCCCGGGGCAAAATCAGTTTTAAACTGGTTCCATAATTCGGGCGGCTGATCGCCGATATCCCAATCGTTATTTTTATCCCTCGGAGAGAAATATCTTTCTTTAGACCTGCTGCCTTCTTCATCAGCTCTTACTCCTACAATTACACCTGTGTATGATGTTCTATCCTCATGTTCAAAAAATTCCCCGGAATTATTATCTAATTTGTATCTGGCCCATTCCCCGGATAAAGTATGCTTTAATGCTTCCGACTTAAGATTTTTGCAGCATGTAATTCGGTCAACTTGCCCATCTGGAAAAGTAAGTTTGTCTTTTAATGCTTGTTTATTTTGCCCAACAATTAAATTTAATTTCCATTCGCGGGCTAATCTATTACGATATTCTATCATCGCCGGTATTTTATATGAAGTATCTATATGAACAAGAGGAAACGGCACATGTCCGAAGAAAGCTTTTTTAGCAAGCCACAACATTACGGTGCTGTCTTTTCCAATCGACCAGAGCATAGCAAGATTTTTAAATTCTCTATAAGCTTCTCTAAGTATATAAACGCTTTGTGCTTCTAATTTATCTAAATAATCCATAGGTCTTTCTGTTATTGTTTTATATGAAGTCCGCATTCTTTTGTTTCGGGATTTTCCCACCACCATCTTCCGCTCCTGGAATCTTCGCCTTCTTTAATTTCTCTTGTGCATGGAGCGCATCCGATGCTCTTATAATTTTTATGATAAAGATTATTGTACGGGACATTATTTTTTCTAATGTAATCCCAAACTTCGGATTCGGTCCAGTTTATTATTGGATTAATTTTCAGAATATTATTGTTTTTATCGGGTTCAACAACATTTATGCTCTCTCTTGTTATTGACTGCTCTTTTCTCAATCCGCAAATCCATGCGTCAAGATCTTTCAAAGCTCTTTTCAGCGGCTCGACTTTTCTATTATAGCAGCAAAGCTTTCTATCTTCTATGCTGTTGTAAAATAAGTTCATGCCTTTTTCCTTAATCATTCCTTCGACCAGATTACTGTTCGGGAAAAGCACATCAATTTTGCTGTCGTAAAAATTATTTGTTTCATCAATTAGTTTATAGGTTTCATAAGGAAGCCTGCCGGTATCTAAAGTAAAAATCTTCACATTCACATCTATCTTCAATATCATATCAGTCAGTACCTGATCTTCTATGCTTAAGCTCGACGCAAGCGCTATCTTCTTTCCGTATTTACTTAAAAAATACCTTAGAATGTCTTCTGCAGGCTTCTTATCAAATAATAAATTAAGTTCTTCTATCTCATTCATTGCAATTATTCTTTCGTTGAATATTTCTCTGCTCCTGTTAAGTAATAAAAAACCTCTCCGGGATGATTACTCGAAGAGGTTTAAGAAAAACTTCTTCTCTCATCTTTCCCTTAATCCCGATTAAACCGGGCGGGCAGGAAGTAGCACCGCTGTTATAGGGTTGCTAAGGTTTCTTCGGGCCTGATCCCTCAACCTTTCTCGATAAGAGTTTATTATTTAATTTTTATATAATAAAAAACCCTTCTCGATTAGGTTCGGGAAGGGTTCATCAAAAAAATTATTTATTAAAAAATTAGTATGTGCCCTTCCATAGTGATGAATCCATCATACAGCAGCAACACATCGCCGTTAATCCGCTTAAATTAATATGTAAATTTTTGTTCTTCATTTTTTATTGTCGCAAAGGTAAAGCATAAATCCTCCCATGTCAATATTTTTCTATATGAATATTATTGCAAATACAAAAACCCAGGAGCTAAATTATATCTCAAAGAATAACTTTAAGATTTAATGCAATAATATTCCGCATGTGTAAAGCATACACAATCAACTTATTAACTTTACTCAACATAATTTCAAAATTATTTCTGCAAGTATATTTTTCTTAGTGTAGAAAATCGTTAATTGTTTTGATAAACATATCCGGCTGATCGACAAATGTCATGTGCCCGCTCTTAGGAAAGATAACAAGCTTTGAGCCGGAAATTTTTTCGTGCATTTCTTTTGATAACGAAGGATCGCACTCATCGTGGTCGCCGCAGGTAATTAGAGTCGGCACTTTAATCGTATGAAGCTTATCAACATACTCAACTGATTTCAGATTTCCGTCAATAATAAATTCACCATCCGATCCCCACATCTCTCTATATAAATCCCACGACATGTTGCCGCTCGCAATCGGATCGTAATTCGGGTCGGGACGGTTTTGATACAAATAAGGGAAATATCCTTCGCCCCAGGCAGCGATCATATAATCATTGGTATAACGATTCTTTTCATATCCCAAACCGTGACCATATAATCCTTCCTTCTCCATCTTATCAATTTTATCGCGAAGATCTGCTGGCATCTTTTCTTTCATTTTAACAAAGACGTCATTCATCTGGGATGTGCTGGGGAATGTGCTGCACAAAATTAAATGCGTTAAGTTCTTCTGATATTTTAAAGCATAGGCTTGCGCTAATACTCCGCCGTAAGAATGTCCAAGCAAACTTATCTTGCCGAGATGCAAAGCCTTCCGAACAGCCTCAACATCTTCAACCATATTTTCAACAGTATATTGTGACGCATCTTGAAGTTTCTCCGATTGCCCGGAGCCGCGTTCATCAATAAATATAAGTTTGTTCGTCTTAGCAAGAGGAACCAAGTAAGGAAGGAAATAATCATGCGATGCGCCCGGTCCGCCGTGAACAATCATAAGGGGTTTCCCTTTGCCGAACTCTTCATAATAAATCATTGCGCCGTTCGCGTCAATATATCCCTGCTGGATTTTATAAACATTACCGTTCGATTCTGTTTTAGTTTGACCTAAAGCTGCAAACGAAACCAAGAGCAAAAAGCAAAATATTTTTTTCATAATTACTCCGAACATTTAAATTGTTTTGAGGTAATTGAAAGATAATAAAAATATATTTAAGAGATTTAAGCTACTAGTTTATCTATTTTCTTTTGAATTCCATGTTTATCTGTTTGAGTCTTCGCAATTGATAATGCTTTCAGAAAATTTTGTTTTGCTTTTTTATTGTCTACACCAGTATATAATTCACCAAGAAGACTGAAATAGAAATGATAGTCCTTTAAATTTAATTTTTCTGCTTCAATAATAGCTTCTTCTTTTCCGTTCGCTTTCGAGAGAGCGTAAGTTCTGTTGAGCGCCGCTATCGGCGAATATTCGATCAACAATAATTGATTATAAAGCTGCAAGATATTTTCCCATTTTTCTTTTGAGTCTTCTTTTTGAGTATGCCGATAAGCGATTGCGGCTTCAATATGATATTTAGAAATTTTATCTCCGCTTGCCGAGCAGTTTAAAAAATATTCTCCTTTCCGTATCAGATCGGAATCCCACAAGCTGACATCCTGATCATCGTAAAGTATCTGCTCGCCGTTCTTATCGATTCGCGCTTCAAACCGCGAAGCATGAAAACACATCAGTGAAAGCAGCGCATTTACCTGCGGCTTGTTTGTGTTTTTATTTTCAACAAGCATATAGCATAAACGCATTGCTTCCAGGCAAAGATCTTTTCGAAGAGTTTCATTCTGACTTACGGAATAATAGCCTTCATTGAACAATAAATAAATTGTTTTTAAAACCGTTTCAAGTCTCTCATCGATTTCGGATGTATTCGGAAGTTCAATTTTAATTTTTTCTTCGCGCAGTTTTTCTTTCGCACGGAATAATCTTTTGTTAATTGTTTCTTTGTTTGTTAGGAAAGCGTCCGCAATTTCTTCTATTCCGAATCCGCAAAGAATGCGAAGCGATAATCCAATCTGCGCTTCAACAGAAATTGAAGGATGACAAACTGCAAACATCATCTGCAATTGACTGTCGTTTATATTTTGCGGTGACAAATCGATCTCATTAAAATTATATTCGGTTTTGCCTAACTTCAGTTCTGGAACGATTTTGTTCTCATAAATCGAATTGCGGTGTAAATAATTCTTAGCTTTATTTTTTGCGGTGGTATAAAGCCACGCTGACGGATTAGGAGGAACTCCATTCAATCCCCAGACTTCCGAAGCAGTAAGGAAAGTATCGCTGGCAATGTCTTCCGCAATTTCAATTTGATCAAAGCCGAAATGCCGCGACAATACGGAAACTATTTTTCTGTATTCGGTTCTGAACAAGTGAGGGAGTAATTCATCCGTCATAATAAATATTGTTTATGTTTCATCGCAAGTCCGAAATAACTATATATTGAGATAAAATTATTTTATTTCTATCTTTACATGAAAAGAATCTAAATCGAATATTGAAAATATAATTCAATGTTTTATTTTAATTAAGGAAGGTTATCACAATGACTGAATTTCATAAAGCTTTAGATATGATTATGGAATTACCTCCTGAAGATAGACGCTCTTTAATAGATATTGTTAAGAGAAGGATGATTGAAGAGCGAAGAGATGAAATTGCTAATGAAGCTCACGAGGCGATAAGTCTATACATAGCAGGCAAATTGAAGCAGCAGACGGCAGACAATGCTGTCAAAGAATTGGAATCTCTATTAGGGGAAGATGAAGAACCTTGAACTCTATAATACTGACTCCAAGTTTTAAGCGTTCTTATAAGAAATTCTTAAGAAAACATCCTGAGGTGCGACAAAGCATCAATATGAGTATTAAGAAGCTGGAACAGGATGTCTTTTATCCTGCATTAAAAACCCATAAACTTTCGGGAAGATTGGCAGAGTACTATGGATGTTCCTGCGGATACGATTGCAGAATCGTTTTTTCTGCCCAAAAAGGTGAATCAGAAAAAGAACAAAATATTATTCTAATTTCAATTGGTACTCACGAGGAAGTATATTAGTATATTTCTTGAGTAACACCTAGTGTGTGTTCAATCCTTTTGGAAATGCATCCTCTATTAGACCTAATTTTATTCCATGTTCAAGGTAAGTTTTTGCTCCGGCAAGAACCCACGTAAATCCGCCTTTAGAACCGAGTGCATCTTCAACAACTTTATCGCCGTCGCCGCCGAAGCCTGAATTCGTAATACTGACATAAGCCGCATCCTTTCCATATGGAGTAAAAATCCATTCAACAGGAGTAAGCACGCCGTTATACACCCACTCAACTAAGATTCTCCTGTCTTTTTCAACTTCCTTTACGTTTACATCGCCGGAAGAGTTATACATTTCCCATGTCCAAGTAATTTTCCTTCCGGCTTCAAGTCTGCCGCTGCTTTTTGTGAACCAGAACTTAGTTGTAATTTCCGGATTTATAAACGCCTCAAATACTTCGCTTACCGGTTTGCGGATTAACATTCCCGCTTTAGCAGCCGGAGCTTTTGTTAGATAAAGTTTTTTCGTCATAATTGTGCCTTATTCTTTTTAAAAATATCGCAAAGCATATCTGAATGAATATTTAATCCGATATTCGTAATGTTGTATAGATGTTCGCTTGCTGCAAGCCAGACTATTTCGCATATCTCACGTTCCGAAAAATATTTTTTCAGCTTGCGAAAAGTTACCGGATTAACTTTCTTCTCTTTAGTCAACTCAGTTACGTAATCAAGCGCCGCACGTTCAGCGTCCGAAAACAGCGCGCTTGTTTTATATTCGTTCAGCTCATCGAATTTTGCTATGTTCATCGATTTCTGAATTGCATAATACCTGCTTGAATCCATACAGAAAAGACAAACATTGATACTTGCAACTCTTTGGCGAATCAGTACTGCGGTTTCTTCAGGCAGAACAAGTTTCTTATCAAGCCGGCTGACTTTAGTATAAAACAATCCGAACGCGGAAGGCAGCCTTGCGGAATGAATCGCGAGCGGCGAGAAAACTTTGCCGAACTGCTTTTTCACAAAGTAATATGCCAGCTTTATCATCAACCCTTTCGGCTTTTCTATAGGTTCTAAATACGCTTCATCCATTTCATCCTCCTCAAAAGAACATTCTAAATTTATTTTTAAAAATAAATAATGAATGCTTGATACAGATTTCAAATTTTATCTTTAATCAAGTATCAAACATCCGTTATTTTATTTCTTATAATCTGCTTACTTCGCGAATTTCTACGTTGCCGCCGAGGCTTAAGATGGGGCATCCTTTCGATAATTCAACCGCTTCTTCATATGAATCAACTTTAACAATTGAATATCCGCCGATAGATTCTTTCACTTCAGTGTAAGGTCCGTCGGTAACGGATTTGTTCGACCAGATAACTTTGCCGCCGGTCGTTAATCTGTTCCCGCGCTCGAATAATTTATTTTGTGCTGCAATTCCTCCTATCCAATCCATCCATTTTTTAGTCATTGCCTGCATTTCTTCCGGCGAGCCTTTCGGCATTTTACTGTAATCCATTCTGAAAATTAATAAAAACTCTTTCATTTTGAACTCCTTGCATTTTTTATATCGAATTATATTTTCTTATAAATTAATCCCAGCTCGCATTTGCATACTGTCCGGGCTGATAATCGCCGGGTACATTCCTAAAAGGAACATTAATCCTGTTCCATGAGTTAATAGTAATAGTTGCAATAGTAAGATCAATTATTTCTTTTTCTGAAAATTGTTTTTTTACTTCATCATAAACTTCGTCCGGTACATCGCATTTTGTTACTGCTTCCGCCCAGCTTAAAGCCGCGCGTTCACGGTCTGAATAAAAAGGAGAGTCGCGCCAGGCATCAAGAAGATAGAGACGCTGCTCGGTTTCTCCTTCCGCACGCAAATCTTTCGAGTGCATATCCAGGCATACCGCGCATCCGTTAATTTGTGATACGCGGTAATCGATCAAGTCTATAAGTTTTTTTTCAATAGATGATTTATAAGCTCCTAAACCATAAAGAACTTTAAGCGCTCCTTTGCCCTGTTCCATTATATTTATTCTCGGTTTCATTTTTGTCTCCTTATATTTTCATTTATTGCATTCTTTGCATTAATTAATCTAACCTCAACGCTGTTGCCTTCGCCTTGAAGAACCGGGCTGCCTTTAGCAATTTCAATTGCTTCATCAATTGACGCCGCTTGAAATATGCCGTAGCCTCCGATTGTTTCTTTGATATCTCCGAATGGTCCGTCAGTAATAACTTTCTTAGAATCTTTGTTTACGACGACTTTTGCGCCGTCAAACAACAGCCCGTTGCCGCCGATAAACTTATTCTTCGCAGACACGCTGTTGATCCAGTCAATGGTTTGCTTCATCCATATCTGCACTTGTTCAGGTGAAGCGACCTTAGTTCCATCCTGGTGCCTGAAGATTAGCATATATTCGTTCATTTCTTACTCCATAATTATATTATAAATATTTTTTACTTACACTTCTATAACAAATGAGATTTCATAAATTGGACATAATAAAATTGAAATCTTTAGACTAAAAATATGTGAGAAAAAACAGCGCTGTTCTCTATCCCATAAAAAGTATTGCTGTTTATACAAGTATTCCCGGCAAATTATTTTTCTTAGATAATAAGATGTAAAAAGTACACAATAATTTTTAATCAGCTAAATATGCTCTAAAATAATTTTGAAAAAATTCGATAATTGTAATTGGAGAATTACATCCTGTTAAGCAGATAATTCTTTCTTTAGAAAATTTTTTCCGGCAAGAAAAATCTTGGGAAACATTTAAGGGTTCTATTATGAATAAAGAAGAAAAAAGCGACAGCGATCTTCTTGTTGAATTTAAAGCGCTGAACAAAAAGTACGAAGAGTTAAAACTTAAATACGAACGCGACATTGCTGCATACGAAGCCTCGGAAAATGTTCTGCGTAAAAGCGAGGGAAAATACCAACAGTATGTCGAAACTGCAATCGAAGGCATTTTGTCTTTGGACAGCGATAGACGACTTACATTTGTTAATAAACAGATGGCTTCCATGCTTGGATATACTATTGAAGAGATGCTCGGGAATAAATATGAATCATTCATGCCTGAAGATCAATTAGTCGAAGATAAAACTCAGGCTGCTATCCGCGCACAGGGAAAGAATGCGGTTTACGAAAGATGCTTCTTAAAAAAAGACGGGCAGCGCCATTGGACTTTAGTCTCAGCCAAAGCTTTAATTGACTCCGAAGGAAAGTTTACAGGCTCGTTCGGAATGTTTACAGACATTAATAAACGTAAACAGATGGAAGTCTCTCTTCAGGAAAGCGAAGAAAGATATAGAAGGATCGTTGAGACCGCTAACGAAGGCATTCTGCAAGTCGACAGCGAAAGGAAACTTATTTTCGTTAACCAGCAGTTAGCTTCCATGCTCGGCTTTACTGTAGAAGAAATGCTTGGAAGAAAATACGAGTCATTCCTGCCGGAAGATCAATTAGTCGAAGATAAAGCTCAAGCGGCTATACGCGCGCAGGGTAAGAACGCAGTTTACGAACGATGTTTTCTAAAAAAAGACGGGCAAAGATACTGGCTGCTCGTTTCTGCCAAAGCAGTTACAGATGCAGAAGGAAAATTTGCAGGCTCATTCGGAATGTTTACAGATATTAACGACCGCAAAAAAGCCGAAGCTGATTTGCAGGAAAGCGAAGAAAAATATAGAAGGATCGTTGAGACCGCTAACGAAGGCATTCTGCAAGTCGACAGCGAAAGAAGACTTGTTTTCGTCAACCAACAATTGGCTTCCATGCTCGGCTACACAGTTGAAGAAATGCTTGGAAGAAAATACGAGTCATTCCTGCCGGAAGATCAATTAGTCGAGGATAAAGCTCAAGCGGCTATACGCGCACAGGGTAAGAACGCAGTTTATGAAAGATGCTTCTTAAAAAAAGACGGACAGCGCCACTGGATTCTTGTATCTGCAAAAGCAATTAAAGACGCAGAAGGAAAATTTGCAGGCTCGTTCGGAATGTTTACAGATATTCACGACCGCAAAAAAGCCGAAGCTGATTTGCAGGAAAGCGAAGAAAGATATAGAAGGATCGTTGAGACCGCTAACGAAGGCATTCTGCAAGTCGACAGCGAAAGAAGACTTGTTTTCGTCAACCAGCA
>JAKAKL010000126.1 GCA_021824565.1 Bacteroidota bacterium
TAAAAGCGCCAAAATATTTGTAAACTTTACTACGAGCAATATTAATGCGTACGGCGTCCCAGCAGATTCACTTCCAAATAAACTTAAGGACACTCCGGTACTGACACAAGGCGGTGAAGTATATAACGGGGAAACGATGAAATATAATTTTAAAACTAATCAAGGGTTCATCTCTACAGCGTCTACAAAAACGGAAGGATCATATTATACAGGTGAGAAAATTAGAAAGGTAGATAGAGACACATACTTTATAAAGGACGGAATATATACTACGTGCGATTCTAAACCGCCGGATTATTTTTTTTATTCGCCGGAAATGAAGGTCATTCAGAAAAAAGAGATTGTTGCTAAATGGATTTGGCTTTATTTCGGCGGTGTGCCTTTTCCAATTCCGCTTCCGTTCGCTGTCTTTCCAATCGAATCGGGAAGGCGTTCGGGAATTTTAGTTCCTGCTTTCGGAAATGATCAAACGTACGGATATTATTTTTCACGCTTCGGATACTTCTGGGCAATTAATGATTATATGGACTGGAATTTAACCGGCGATTATTATACAAGAGGCAGCTATAAGTTTGACACACGTTTTAGATACGCGAAAAGATATGATTACAGCGGAAGCATTGAAGGAGGCTATTCTAATTTTATAAATGGAATGTCTACGGATCCAGGTTATCAAAAAAGAATTGATTGGAGGTTAGCATGGAGACATAATCAAACTTTTACTCCGACACTTAGGCTTGATGCGAACATACAATTTGCTTCCGGAAATTATTTCCAGCAGAATGTTCAGGATTTAAATGAGCAATTACTTAGTCAAATAGTTTCAAATGCTACTTTGTTTAAGTCATGGGATGAATCTGGCAACAGCCTTTCGCTAAGCTACAGCCGCACTCAGGATTTGCAATCCGGAAATATTTCCGAAGTGCTGCCAAGTTTAACTTTCACAGTTCCACAAACTTATCCCTTTAAACGCAAAGGCATTTTTAACGATCAAAAATGGTATGAGCTGATTGGATTTAATTATTCCGGTCAATTTCAGAATGATCGAAATAAAGTGAACGGCGATTTAAGCATCCACGGCGGAATTCAGCATCAATTAAGTATAAGCGCTTCACCCAAAGCAGGTTATATTAGTATAACGCCGAATATCAACTACACTGAAGATTGGTACAACAAACGGCTTGAGCTAATTTATGCCGGTCCGTCATATAATGGAAACGATTCTGTTATCTCAAAAGAGCTTCACCAAATTAATTTTGTTAGAACTTTTAGCATGGGTGTTTCAGCTTCCACGAGGTTCTATGGAATTTTTCAGCCGAACGCTTTTGGAATCAGCGCGATAAGACACACGGTTATTCCAAGTATTTCATATAATTTTCAGCCGGATTTTTCCAAACCGAAGTGGGGTTACTATGGTTCTTATAAAAATATAAATGGAAAAACTGTTTATTACAATAAATACCAGCAGGAAGTTTACGGCGGTCCCGGTTCCGGGGAGCAGCAGAGCATAAATTTTTCTCTTGGAAATATTTTTGAAATGAAAACCAAAGCCGACCCAACAGATACCACTTCTAAAGAAAATAAAATTCAGCTTTTGAATTTAAACGCAAGTATCGGTTATAATTTTGCTGCCGACAGTTTAAAATTTTCCGATCTCAATCTAAGCTACCGTACTCAAGTAGGACAGTTTCTGGATTTTTCAGGAGGCTCATCATTTTCGATGTATGATTATGCTCCGGGAGTATCGCACATAAATAAATTTTTAGTTGACGAAGGAAAAGGATTATTGAGGCTTACCAATTTTAATTTTTCAATATCTACAAGTTTGTCGGGCGAAAAGTTAAAATCTTCGGAGACACAACCAAAAGAGAATGCGACGGAAAGCGCTTACACTTTAAATCAGTCCGATAAAAATGTTTATCAAAGTATTTACAACAACAAGGAAGCAGACTTTACTATACCGTGGAATTTATATGTCAGCTATAATTTTTCTTATTCAAAATATGATCCGGTAACGATTTCACGAACTTCTAATATGAGCGCTAACCTGGATTTTAATTTAACTCCCAACTGGAAACTGTCTTTTACCGGAAGTTATGATTTTCAGCAGCACCAGTTTGCCGCTCCGCAAATAAGAATATCAAGAGATCTGCATTGCTGGGAAATGAATTTTACATGGAATCCTATAGGAACATTTTCAGGATATTATTTTGAAATTAGAATTAAAGCACCGCAGCTTCAAGATCTAAAACTTACCAAGCGAGATCAATTTTATAATGGGAAATAATTTCAGCGAATACCATTTGTTCTAAAAGATGAAACAATTTTTAATTGACGGAAATAATTTATTATTCAAAATTAAGAAGCTCGAAAAATTGATGAAGCGCGATAAGCAAGCTGCGCGCGAAAAGCTTGCTTATATGATCGATGATTATTTCATTAAAAAAGGAGATGCCGTAACAATTCATTTTGACGGTTTCGAAAACGTTAAAATTAATCTTAGTAAAGCAAAAATAATCTATGCGCAAAATGAAAACGCAGACAGCATGATTAAAAGACAAATTGAATCATCTAAGAACCCGAGAAATTTGGTTGTTGTTTCTTCAGACGTAAAAGACATTGTTCATTATGCAAAGAAGTTTGGATGTGAAATATTGTCGAGTGAAAAATTTTCTGCAATGCTTTCTTCTTATCTTAATAAAATACCGGGAGATGAAAAATCAAATGCTGGGATTTCACTGAACGAAAGCAAAAAAATGTTTGACTTATAACTGCGGTTACACGGCTTGTTGAAGAGGAAATTTATTCCGTTGACTTTTTTTAATTACAATGCTGAACTCAGTTATCTTATTTCCCAAATCAGAGTTAGCAAAGATTTCAGCATCATGCCAAGAAATAATCGCTTTGACAACGGATAAACCTAAACCTACTCCTCCGGTTTTTCTATTCCTGGAAGTTTCAACTCTATAGAAACGATCGAATATTTTCGGAATTACATCTTCCGGTATTCCTTCGCCTTTATTTATCACGCTTATTTTTATCTTGTCAGTGTTAAGCACAACTGCTTTTATTAATACAGCGCTTTTCTCTTCACCATATTTTATTGCGTTATCAATGAGATTAGAAAATGCTTGCGTCATTAATTCCTTGTCAATGTCAACGAGCGAGTTTGTCGAAGATTGAACGTCAATATCAATTCCTTTTTCAACGCCGAGTATTTTGAAATTATCTGAAATAGACTTTAAGAATTCATCAATATAAATTGGCTTTTTATTTATATCTATTAAAGAGTTATCAATTTTAGATATGAAGAAGAGATTGTCGATAATTTTGGTGAGCCTTAAAGTTTCTTCGTAGTTGCTTTTCAATACTTCAATATATTCTTCGGGGGTCTTCCTGGACTTTAATGCAATTTCTGTTTCGCCTCTTAAAATCGTAAGAGGGGTCTTAAGCTCGTGTGCAGCAGAAATTGAAAATTGATTCATATAATCTACAGACGTTTTTATTCTGCTGATCATCTCATTCATTTTTTTTACAAGCCTACCGTATTCGTCACTGTATTTTTCTCCGCTGATTTTTTCATCTAAGTTTAATGCGGTAATTTCTTCTGTCTTTTTAATAATAGCATCAATTCTTGAAAGAGACTTCGCTGAAATGATCCCGCCGCCTATAATAGATACTATGAAAAAAATGGGCGCTAATAAAATAAAAATATGTACAAGGCTGGTCAAAGTTTGAATGATTTGGTGGATCGGAAAGGCGACAAAAATTTTATACTGCCCGGCTATAAGTTTAACACATCGTATCGGCTTGGCGGAAAGAGTTGTATCGGTAAAACTGAACAAGTTTACAGGCTCGATCTTTTGCGGGAAAGCTAATGTATCATCTTCAAGGTTTGCCGACATAAAGACGATTTTATTTTTTGAATTAATCTGGATATAATTATTTCTCTGATTCAAAGCTACTTCATTGTAAATGACATCCCAAATTAGATCTTCGGGAGTTGAGTACACGGAATCCGGAACAAAATTTTCGATGTCTTTATGTTTTTCCACAACATTATTGAGAATAGCTTTTGCCTGACTTTTTAAGCCGATGTCAAGATTATCCAGCAGGGTATTGTACAGATAAACGTAAATTAATATCCCGAGTAATATTTCCAGAGTGAGAAATAGGGAAGAGTACCAAATGGTAGCTTTAAATCGAGTTGAAGAGACGAAAAGTTTTAGTTTATTCATAATTTAAAAAACTTATTCATCTTTAATAATGTATCCAATCCCACGGATTGTGTGAATTAAAGGAGTTGCAAAATTAGTGTCAACTTTTGATCGTACTTTATTTATATATACATCAATAATATTTGTTTCAGGATCGAAATGATATTCATAAACGTGCTCGATTAATTTTGTCCTCGAGACAACTTTATTTGAATTCCTCATTAAGTATTCGAGAATCGCATATTCCTTGGGTGTTAAAATTATTTCCTGATTATCTCTTATAACTTTGTGAGTGTGAAGATCGAGTACGAGATTCCCAACTTTTAATTTCGAAGATTTGGTTGTCTCATTTCTTCTGAGAAGCGCTCTGATCCTTGCAGTTAACTCCTCGAAGGCGAATGGTTTTGTCAAATAATCATCCGCGCCGGCGTCAAGTCCTTCAACTTTATCCTTCAGACTGTCTTTCACAGTTAACATTAAAACAGGTGTTGCTATTTGTCTTTTCCTAATTTCTTTCAGAAGCGAAATGCCGTCTATATAAGGAAGCATTATATCCATAATTATGGCATCATATTCTTCTGTTGTTGCCATATTCAATCCTTCTTTACCGTCATTCGCAATGTCGGCTGCAAAATACTCTTCCTCTAATCCCTTCTTTATAAAGGAAGCTACTTTTTTTTCGTCTTCGACAACTAATATTCTCATGAAAATCTAAGGCTTGCTTTTATTACATTTTTAGTTAAAAACTTTTCTGAAAACTCAAATTAAAGCTTGTACCAAATTCGAGAGTATTCGATAGATTTGCAGACATATTCCAGCTTGTATCATCAGCAAGTCTCTTATTATACTGCGCGACAAGCCTCGCAGCATTGATAGCACTGATTATTCTGTTGATTATTAAAGCACCTACAACAAATCTTAGATTATTACGAGCTTGCTCACTGGAATACCACATGTTTCGATAAGTTACTCTTTGTTGATCGGTCTGCCATTTCCAGTAATAACCATTGCTGTATACCTGGTTATAATTTCCTGAAAGCAGTTGAGCGTTATTATATTGATCAATATTCATATAGTCTCCGATAGTAGCGTAATATGTAGCATCTTTGCCTTGAGAGTTTACACTGCCCATCTCTGTTGCGTAGGATTTATATCTATCTAGCTGCCAGTTGCTGTAACTATTCATGCCTATATAAATGCCCCATAAAGCTCCATCAGCTATCGTAAAATATTTTCCGCTGGTATAAGAACCGGCGTAAAGTTCTCCCATCCCTGGTAGCAAAGCAGAGAGCAGAACTGCAAGTCCTGCGTTCTTTTTTGAATAGCTCAGATTTTCTAAAGTTATCTTTTCAGGTTCTTTAAATTTTTCCGCCTGCTTAATTGAATTTTCAAGCAGCAGTTGTTTGGATGACGATAAATTTTGTGGGAATAAATAAAATGAAAATAAAACTACAATTAGCAAAATTTTTTTCATGTTTTTGATTTCAATTTTATGATTAAGATGCTATTAATTCAATTGATTTTTGGATGCCTTTTATTTTTCCTTCGGCTAATCCTTCCGGGCTAACGCTATGAATTTCTATATCGGTAAATTCATTGCAGAGCAAAGGATCAAATTTATTGTTAACACGAATATAATTTGAGGAAAAGCCTTTAATTGTGTTGTCGTCATTTCCAGATTCAAAAAGTACTCTTAATTTTTTCCCGATCATGCTTTGATAGAATAAAAGTTTTTTCTTTTCACTTAGCAATCTAAGAATATTATTTCTTTTTTTTCTTTCAAATACGTCTACTGTGTTTTCCATATCGATAGCTTTCGTGTATGGTCGTTCTGAATAAGTAAACACGTGAAGATATGAAATAGGAAGGTTCATTAAAAAGTCATGCGTATCAAGAAAGTCTTTATTTGACTCTCCGGGAAAACCGACAATAACATCGACGCCAATTCCTGCGTCAGGAATTCTTTCTTTAATTTTATAAATTAAATTACTATAATCTTTGGCATTATATCTGCGCTGCATAAGCTTCAATATTTTTGAACTGCCGCTCTGCAATGGAATATGAAAATGCTTGCACATTTTTTCGTTTTGTAAAGTCAGATTAATTATTTCGTCTGTTAAGAGATTTGGTTCGATTGAACTAATCCTGATTCTAAAGTCTCCGGGCACCTCTATCATCTTTACTAAGACATCATACATGTTTATTTTGAATGAATTACCATAATCTCCAACGTTTACACCGGTAAGAATTATCTCTTTGTAACCGGAATTAACCAGACTCTTAAATTCCGAAATCAGATCAGCCGGATTCATGCTGCGGCTTCTGCCGCGTGCAAGCGGGATTGTACAGAATGAACATTTATAATCGCAGCCGTCTTGAATTTTAAAATATGCCCGGGTTCTAGTATCTGCATCTGATGAATGTGCTTTACCGAATTCATTCAAATCCTGAGTAGGAGAGACAAAAATGCAGGCAAGATTTCTCTTTTCAAAATTTTCAATCAAAGAAAAAAGTTTTAACTTTTCCTTGCTCCCAAGAACTGCATCAACGCCTTCAATACGTGCTATTTCATCCGGGCGAAGCTGGGCATAGCAGCCGGTTACAACTACAAATGCATTAGGATTTTTCCGAAGCGCTCTACGAACAAGCTGACGGCATTCTTTTTCAGCATTCTCTGTTACTGAACAAGTGTTAAAGACATAAACATCTGCGTTCTCGCTAAAGTCCACAATTTCATATCCGGAATTCCTGAATTGATTTCCTATTGTAGATGTTTCCGAAAAATTTAGCTTACATCCTAATGTTTGTAATGCAACTTTGCCAGGCATTTTTCTGTTTAAAAATTTAAGAGCGGGAATTTTTCCCGCTCTAATATGAATTGAGTGCGAAACTGTTTAATTACTTCTTTCTTTTGGAGAAGTTTCATCCGGCACTTCAAATATCGGGAAATCAGCTGTGTCAATTGCGCTGGTTTCCGCATTTTGAATTTCCTGAATTCCAACACGATCAAATTTGTGTTTGTCAAGATACGCGCGGATTTCTTCTTCAGATTTATCTTTTAATACAGCTATTGCACTTAGAACTATTTTTTTATTTTCTTTATCGAACTCAATTACCTTCAACGGAATAAAGTCATCGATAGGGAAGTGGTTAGCTATGTTCTTAATCTTGGTTGTTGCAAGTTGAGTAATAGGAACAAAGCCGTCAACCTCCTGAGGTAATTCGGCGATTAATCCTTTCTCAATTATTCTTACAACTTTACCTTGAGTGATTGTTCCAACTGAATATAATTTTTCAAAATTATTCCATGGATTATCCTCAACTTGTTTGTGTCCCAAGGAAATTTTTCTTTGTTCAACATCAACACCGAGGACGATTACTTCAAGCTTTTCACCTTTCTTAACAACTTCACCGGGGTGGCGGATTTTCTTAGTCCATGATAAATCTGAAATATGAACCAATCCATCAACGCCTGGTTCGAGTTCAACAAAAACTCCGAAATTGGTCAGGTTGCGAGCAATGCCTGCGTGTCTAGATCCTACCGGATATTTCTGCATCAGTGTATCCCATGGATCTGGTTCTAATTGCTTAATGCCGAGAGATATTTTCTTTTCATCTTTATCAAGACTTAAGATAACAGCTTCAACCAC
>JAKAKL010000123.1 GCA_021824565.1 Bacteroidota bacterium
TATAATAGTAGAGCATGCCGTCGGTTATTTTATAAGCGCCTTTGGTTATAAATTGAGTTGTCCATTCGCTTGTATTGCCGTTGCGGAAAGAAGTTGAAGCGGTATAGGTGCCGTCTTCATTAAAAGTAATCTTTTCCCCCTCGAAGGCCCAACTGCCGATAATAGCTTTCTTCAGGAATTCATCATCCTGCCTGGCGGGTTCTGTGATTGAATTGTCCGAGCAGGAAACAAACGAAACCAACATTGGAAATATGATGAATATTGAGAGTAATAACGATACAACTTTTTTTGATCCTTTCATTCTGCACCTCATATTAATTAGCGAGTAATAATGGATCGTAAATTTTTATCATATAATTTCTCCTTTCTGAAATCATAAAACGGTCATACAAATACCCGACCCGCAATTTATCCGCCATACCCGGCGGGAGTTAAATACATAAAGTTAAACCCGGACCGCTTCCGGAGAAGCGGTCTCTTTGTACGAAGGATCTCTTCGCGGAATAGCATGTCAGTTTCACTTAATAGATAAAATAGTTTAATCCGATATCTATGCGAAACACCTTGCTTTTTACCGGTTTCATCCGCGAATCGGATATTTTATAACTCGTAAAACTATAATTGATGCTTGATTCTAATGCAAGTGCATCTATAATGAAGAAATCCAAACCGGCGCTTATAATAAATTCATTTGTGATATGATTTCCGCTATCCGACACATGATTTTGTTCTATATAATTATATCCCAATCCCATGAATGGTTTTATCTTACCGGCATCAAAATAATAACGGACTGCCGGACCGAATCCGTATACATCACTATTCCAACCGTCGAAGTTTAAGTGAACATAGCTGAGTGACAGGGCAGTATAAAAGTTGTCGATAAAGAAATAGCCAGCCTTGGGATTGATCATAAGAGTGCTTTGGGAGCCGGATGAATTGTCATACGATTGACTTGTGAATGATACGGATCCGCCAAGAGAAAGAGAACCTTTTCCAATCGGGGACTGAGCCATGATTGATACCGATAACGCAAACACCAGGACAACAATTACTTTTTTCAATTTACACCTCATTAGGTTAGTTGATACATTATTTTCATTGTTCATCATAATGTTGAATGACGAGCAGCGGTATCAATGATTTATAACCAGCCTCCTGAAATGTTTTTGTATAAACAGCTTCTAATTGCAGTGACAGTAAAAATATTTATATAAAAATTTATCTTTTCTCGGCTGTTGAGAAACAGGTATAAAATATGGGCACGCGCTTGGGCGGATAGTTTATTACTGCTGAATACCCCGTCTGCATCAAATCAAGTCCCCTTAAATCATGGATTAATATAGAATATTTTATTTAAAAATTAAATCCATTTTCAATTCCTGTAAGAGGCGGCCGATTATTTGCTGCCGTTGGTCGGCGTTCTACGAAGGACCCCTCTGGTAAGAGGCTGGATAAAATTTTTATAAACCTAACGAAGAAACATCTACAAGCTTAGAGGGATACTTTTCTTCAATTATTTCCTCTTTAACATTCTCTTTCGCTTCCCTCTTTGCTTTTGATTCATAATATTCACGCGCTTCAGCTAATTCAGTAAAAATAACATTGATGTTATTTTGTTGGGCAAACTGTTTTATTTCATCAATTGTAACATTGAAAAATTCTTTGCGAGTATTAACAAGATTTAATCTTTTTTTATCAAAATGTTGATGTAATTTATATTCAAGGCTCGGGGCATCGTCTGAGTATATCATAGCGTGAACATCAAATATGAATGGTACAGAAGCATCACCTAATTCTTTTACTCTATCCATCGGTTCTAATCTGCGAGTCATTCCGATCTTAAATACATCTTGCCCGAATGAGCCGATATTAGATATTATATAGATGTTTCCGGATTTAGTCATTTGTGCACGTGATAATGCGCGCTGTTTCAATTCTTGCGCAGCTTTCAATTTTTCTTCCAAATCTTTCAATTTATTATTCAGTTTCTCAAATTCTTTGCCAGTTGATTTTTCCAATTCCAGTTTCGCTTTTTCAAGTGCATTTGCATATCGTTTTTCTTCATCTTCTGCTTCTTTTTGGGTTTGCTCGATTTCTTTTTGCACTTTTTCTTCTTCTCTTATTTGCTCTTTTATTCTTCGCTGCTCCTCTTTTTCTTGGTATAATTTTTCTTGTAGTTCATAAGAAAGCCATAACTCTTGCAATCTCATATTAAAATAATTATTTGTAATTGAGATATTTTGAGTAGTTCCAAGTTTATTTATGGTTTCAAAAGCTTTGTTCATTCTTTCTTCCATTGTTTTTGCATTGTTCCACTTCACTTTCGAAATGGAAGCGTCGCAATCTCCGTTAAATGCTCGTAACATTATTTTTGAGTATTGCTTGGTCATTTTACGGCCTTCGGCTTTACTTCCGCTAACAGTCCACTCCGTGCCACAAATTACTGCTTGGTCATTTTTAATACACTCCTTTTGTTGTTTATAAAGTATATCGAGTTTATCTTGATATTCTTTTGAAGTTACAAAGCTGTAATGCGGTTCATAAAGACCATAAGAATGAATTTCAGTTTGTTCTTCGAGCAGAGATATTTCCTTCTTCAGTTGATCGTAGAAATTTTTACTTTTAGTGTATTCCTCATCTAGTGTATTAAATTTTGATTTAAACGATTCTTTATTCGATTCGTAGTCATTCTGCAATAATGATAATTGTTTTTTTTGCTTTTCAATTTCATCGTCAACATTAATTACATCCTTAAACCGTTCTTTTTGATTATTATATTCATCCCTAATAGATTTGTATTTAATTGCTAAGAATATTAACGCAAACAATAGAACTGTAGCTATTACACTGAGTAATATTAACATAACTTCCCCTATATTAAAAATATGTCGAGTTTTCGCTTGTCAACCCTGCTCACAGCAAAGAAACGGACGGACTGCCTGCCCCGCTCTGAGAGGCTGTCGCTTTGAGTTGCGTGTTATGTGCGATTATTTAATAATAGTTTCGTTATCAATTTCAATATTACTTGCTGTGACCAAACTAATCTCGCTGAAATGAGTAATTTTATTAAATATTTCATGCTTACCAATTTTGCGAAGATTTAAAAAATGTTCATCATTTGTAAAAAAAACATCCAAATAGATTAGATATATTGAATGCAGTATATCCCAAAATGAACTTCTTTCTGGTTTGTTATTAGCTGAAAATTGAACTAACGCCATTTTTGCCATCACTATAAACGGACCTCTATAAAAAAGTTTTTCCTGATATTTTGCTAAATATGAAAGTCGGTCTATGGGCGATTTTATATTTAATGGGCCCCAATATTTTTTTAAAGTTGATCTATCATAATCCATCTGATAACAAAAGTAATAATAGATTATTAAAATCGTTAGTTTATATAATAATTTGGTTTCTTCATCAATCTCTTTTACTTTTATTCCATGTAACTCTGACAAAATATTATTTATCAATCTTATTGTTTCGGATAAACCAGAATTGATAGTAGGGCTCGACAATACTTCATTAAATCCTTTCACAAAACTGTTAAAAGTAGTGCGAATCAAATTTGTATATTCCATTAACTCATTGCGGTCATATATAAAAGTTTTCATTGTATTTTCTGTTATATCAGACCATACATTAGCCAGATCAATTTTAGAATAAAATTCATATTTCTTTTCTACAATTGGGCAGCCAACTAGTAAATAATTTATTATAAACTCTGAGGGAGAATTCAACATTTTGGGATTGCATAGATGCTGTAAGTAATGAATTAATATCTCTTTTCTACCTTCATCACTTGTAATTAATATTTCCCAAATTGTTATCGGAGAGATAAAAAACCTAGATCCCTTTAATGAATGATATATTCGAGTTGCTTTTCCGTCACCCCAAGTATATTGATCAGCTAAGTAGTTAACGGCTGAAGTTTCTAAATAAATATTTGAATTATTTGGAATCATTTATAACTCAAAAAAAATAAAGCACTTACCGACGTTGTTTTTAAGTCGAAAGTCCCGCCTCTTTTCGGCGGGGCCGTCGCCAATAACAGCAATGCAACTATGCAAAACCACGCCAATAATTATTTATAAAATTATTTTGTTCACTACACTTAAAGAGCAACTTATTTTTACAACACAACTTTATAACTAAACAAATGCCGAACAGTTTAAAGCGGTCGGCTTGGAAAACTGGTTAGGCACTCTTTATATTATTTAACATATTTTAATATCCAGTTTGATACCGAATCAGACATCCCGAACCAAGCAGCTGGTGCTACAACAACACCTACATAGATTTTATCATTATTATCAATGTAGCTCTTTAAATGATCTCTGACATCGACTGGTGTTTTGGGTGTTGTTATTAAATAAGAGGACTCGCATAATTTTGCCCAGGAAGGATAAGATTTTATTTGCTTCAATAATTCTTCGTAATTTCTTCCAGGCGAAGACAAATCATATGTTATAATTAAAACTTTTTCCATTATTTATTCTCCAAGGCATTTATATTCTTTGCAATTACTTTTACTAGTTTAATACAACTTTCAGCATCCTTTTTTGTTATTATATTTTCGAGCGGCGGTTGTTGATTTAATTCGTAGTCACCACGATGCGCAATTAAATGTCTTCTTTCAGTATACATATCTAAATCATTTTTTATTTGGTCCTCATTCATTTTTGCATTAATAGCGACAAGATGAAATACATTATTAACACCAATAGTATTCATAATTTCTTCAATTGCTTTGGTGCCTTGAAAAGATCTCTTTTTAAAATCATTTATAAAAGCTTTCTCAACGCGATCCAAAAGATCATCTTTTCTTGCGGCATCTATTAGACTATCTTGATCAACAAATTTTTTTATTTTATCAACTAAATCATTAGGTAGTTTTTTTGATTTATCAGCTAAAATATTTCTTATCCTACTAATAATAAAAGTTCTTATAAAAGCATCTAAAGCTGAGACAGCCAAAACAATAGTCGCACGATGGGCGTCAGCTAAATATTTCTCGGGTTTAACTTTTTTACCGTGAGCAGCTTTATGTATTTTCAATAAATTTACTGCTCTTTCAATGCAATAATTAAAAATATCAAATGGAGTTATTGAAGAAATATTTGATTGAACGGACAAATTTGGGGTTACTTTGATAGTAGTTGAATCTGAACTCAATCTTGCACCTTTTGATAGTTTGGGTTTTGCATCAACATTTTTAACATCATTCACCATCATTTATTCCTTCTTATATTAAGTGCCTAACTATTAATTAAACCGCCAGCAGAAAACATGTAATTGGAATGTTCTCTGCCGGCGTTTATTTAATTTATTTTTGGCTATCGCACATTTATGCGTGATAACATTCCATCTATAAAATTGAATCCAAGGGGCTACTAATTCCAATCACATTCTTT
Organism: Bacteroidota bacterium; assembly: GCA_021824565.1. Classification (GTDB taxonomy): domain Bacteria; phylum Bacteroidota; class Ignavibacteria; order Ignavibacteriales; family Ignavibacteriaceae; genus FEN-1297. The sequence continues at coordinate 5,418 of JAKAKL010000123.1, forward strand.
AAAACATGTGAATCTATGATTGAAGACACAATTGCCACGATGCAAGATCTAGTCAGCAGAACAGGAAAAAAATATATATTAAATATTTTCTCTTCTTAGCTTTTCAGAAATAGGTATAAAATTTGGGCTCGCGCTTGGGCGGATAGTTTAAATCGGCAGAAATCCCCGTGTGTATCACAACAAATCCCCTTAAGTCCGGGATTAATATAAAATAATTTGTTTTAAAATTAAATTCTTTTTTCAACGTTTAATGCAGCTGCGTCTTTTATCTGCGGCGTTTCTATTCCTGCGCTCAGGCAGTCCTGCCGCCGCTCCATAATCTGTTCACAACTTTAATAAGCACAATCCCGCTCACAATGAAGACCGCTAAAAGTATATACGCGTAGTTCATTCTTCCGTAAAGAAAATTGCCGACGGTAAAGAGAGCCGACCAGATAACAGTACAGCCGGCGAACCAGCCGAGCAGACTTAACGGAATATTCTCCGTGCGGGAATTTATCTCTTCATCCGATACTCCCGATTCCTGGCGGATCTTCTTCCAGCCGGGACCGAACGGATGAACTTTTTTGTAAAAATCGATAAGAGTTTGTTTATCATTCTGCGGTCCCCAGAACGCGGTAGTAACCCAGCTTACTGTAGTTACAATTATCGTAATTATCAGAGCGATGTGTGAAGAGAAATGGATTCCGTTCTTCGCAAGTATCAAAAGTAAAACCGAAATGAAAAATGAACTCACCATCGCGGCAACTTCGCACCACGCGGTAATTCTCCACCAGAACCATCGCAGCAGATAAAGCAATCCCGTGCCGGCGCCTATCTGCAGAATAATCTGGAACGCGTCGTAAGCGGAATCAAGAAAGAAAACCAGAACGGAAGCGCTGACGAAAAGAAGCACTGTAGCATATCTTCCCATTAAAACATAATGCTTCTCGGTCCCGTCCTTCTTAATGAAGCGCCTGTAAAAATCGTGCACTAGATAGGACGCGCCCCAGTTGAGGTGCGTTAAAATTGTGGATGAGTTCGCGGCTATCAGTCCGCCGACCATCAGACCGATAAATCCCACCGGCAGAAATTTCAGCATGGCGGGATAGGCAATATCATGACCGAGCAACTTCGGATCAAGATTCGGGAACGCGTGCTGAATATCGGATAGCTGCGGATAAACAATTATTGAAGTGAGACCGACAAGAATCCAGGGCCACGGTCTTAAAACATAATGCGCCACGTTAAAAAAGAGAACCGCGCCTAAAGAATCTTTTTCAGATTTAGACGCGAGCATTCTCTGCGCAATGTAGCTTCCTCCTCCCGGTTCTGCGCCGGGATACCAGACCGCCCACCACTGCACCGCGATAGGCATTATGAAAACCGCGAGCGCAATATCCCACGTGTTCGTAAAATCGGGAAGCACATTAAGATAATTCAATCCGCCGGGACCTTTAAGGTTCGAAAGTTTTTCAACCATTCCCGATAGACCGCCAACCTGCGGAAGCTGAAGCGCGAAATACGCCGCCGCAATTACGGCGGTCATCTTTATAAAAAACTGAATCATATCAATTACAAGCACGCCCCACAATCCGGAATGAGTAGCGAAGACAACATTCAAAAGTCCAACCGCAAGAAGCGTCTGCCATCTGTCGAGACCAAAAAGTATAGCCGCAATTTTGCACGCGGCAAGATTCACCGTAGCCATTATCATTATATTAAAAAAGAATCCCAGATAAACCGATCTGAATCCGCGCACGAATCCCGCTGCTTTGCCGGAGTAGCGGAGTTCATAAAATTCGAGATCGGTCATAACTCCCGATCTCCGCCACAGGCGCGCGTAGAAAAAAACCGTAGCCACTCCCGTAAGCACAAACGCCCACCAGACCCAGTTGCCCGCAACGCCTTTCTGGCGCACAATATCCGTAACAAGATTCGGCGTGTCGCTGCTGAATGTGGTTGCAACCATCGATAATCCCGCAAGCCACCAGGGAACGGATCTACCGGATGCGAAAAATTCCGATGTATTTTTTCCGGCGCGCTTGCCGAAGAATAATGCGGGCACAAAGCAGATGAGAAGAGAGGCTGCAACTATAATCCAATCCAGAAGCTGTAAATGCATTTTCAGATTCCTTATTTTAGAGTGGAGCGGCGAAAATATTTTTTACAGTTTAATCTTTTTTAGTAATTGAACTTCTGTTTAAGTTTTTCCGCGACAGCCGGCGGAACGAACTCCGCCACATTCCCTTTGAACTGGGCCAGGTTGCGGACGATTGTCGAATTTAGATATGTATATCTTGCGTGCGGCATAAGAAGAATTGTTGTAATCTCGCCGGCAAGTTTTCTGT
>JAKAKL010000147.1 GCA_021824565.1 Bacteroidota bacterium
AGCAAGAAGAAATATATGAAATGATATTTCATATTTAGCGAACTCCGGGCAGATTCCGCGCCATTCGCATGAAACAAACGATTACGGTTATGTCTTTAGTAATTCAAATGACGATTTAATGTTTATTCCGCCTTAAGCGCCTGCCGGGTACATCCTCCTTTTTGTTTGGATTTATTAAGGAATTTATTTTACGCTGAGTTCGCGAAGAAGTTGCTTCTATCTTCAATTTTGTCCGCTGCGGCGGACCGGCTGGGGAGATGCTTTTTATTTTATTATAGTTTTTTAAATAAAGATTTGTTTTTTGTAAGCCAATAATAAATTGGCAGGAAAAGTAACATTAAAATTGCTGTTTGGATGATAAATGGTCTCAAGGTATCGCTTGCGGAGTGGGAAACTGAATCTATTCTAATAAAATTTAATATAGTTATTGTTATAAATAAAATAGCCAAAAGAAATTTGCCCCGGCTTATTAAATTATTTCTACCAATCATTTTTACATCTCCGGTTATTTAAAATCTTCTTCATCCCAAAAATATATTTAGCATATACTTTTAATAATACAAAAATATAGATCCAATATTTCTATCTCGCCCCTAACCGGCAGCCCAGAACAAGGACGCCAAGTACGGCAGCTACTTTTTAATTACTAAAAAATTTTCTTGGAACCAACTACCTTGAACAAAACTGCCGACACGATACTGCCAAGCCGAAACTACCAAAAAGCCGAATACGAATACAGTTTATCCTCCTTAAGCGTGCTGTCCGGCTGAATGTCGGGTTATAAACCGACGATTCTATAATGTTCTAACCTTTACTGATTTTTCTTTTGTTAAACGTATAAAGTCTTTGGAGTTTAACGTTAATATCTCATCTACTTTTGCTTTCAATGCGCATTCAACTATAATCGCATCATAGACAATACCTCCAGAGTAGTTTGAATTACTCACATTTTCAATAATCTTAAAATAATCTGCATCAGCGAGATAAACTATTTTCGCAATTCTCTTGATGTTGTTTTCAATTATCTGTTTTGCTACTAACGGTGTGATTTTAGGTGTAAAAGGTGCGCTTGTTAAAACACTATATATTTCTAATATTGAATGAGCCGAAACAAATATTTCAAATTCTTTGTCCTTTGCCTTCATTAAGAATGATAATGATGATTTATGTTTCGGATGGGATTCAACAAAAGCCGCGATTAACACAGAACTATCGAATAAAATTTTCAACTCTAATCCTCGTTTGTTAATAATTTTTTCATCCGTCTATTTCTATCGGATTTTATCAAATCGCCTTTATTATCATCCAAACTTCCAGTGAAAACTAGAATTCCATTTCTATCAACTACCGGCTCTTTATCTTGAATTAATTCTATAACAATGCGTTTCCCATCTTCAGAAATGTTCAATGTAGACTTAATATTAATGCCAAGACGTTCGCGAAGTCTTTTAGGAATTATTATCCGCCCGAATTTATCTAACGTTGTTACCATAGTTATTTTCCTTTTTTAGGTATTGGCAATTTAGGGTAATATTTTGCCAATTTCAACATTAAGGTTTATAACGGATTACCAATAACCCGCCACCCATAACGAACGGGCTGCAATGAAATGACCAAGCCGATGATTAAGCCGGAGGTGCGTAACTTTCTCAAAACGCACCGGAGGCAAGTTTATTAATTTTGTACGAACACTTTGAATGAGTTAGCCGAACGAAAAAGGCAATACCAAAAATTGCAAATTGCCTGCACCGTGTCTGCGGTCGGGTTGATGGGATTGTTATGCGTATTTTTTATAAATATTGTTCTAACTTTTTAAATACAGATTCATACGTAAATGTATCTGGATAAAACTCTATAAGTTTATAGTTGTTATTTTCACAAAGCATTTTTTTCTTTTCATCATTTTGTTGGCGAAGTTTTAAACCTTCTTTGCCGCCCCAATGTTTGAACTCTTCATAATGCTGCTCACCTTGACATTCGATTGCCAATTTTCGTGAAGGGATAAATACATCTAGTTCTAAACCTTCTAATTCCTTGCCACGATAATGATGAATGACTTTCTCATTTACAAATATGTCATCAATTATTTTGAATAAAATCTTTTCACTTATTCCAAGCTTTCCAACAGGTGGAAATTGAAATATTTTTCTAACAAGATTCTCAATTTCATTTTCTTTTTTTCGTTCAGGTAAAATATCCATCCAGTTTGGATATTTATCGCCGTATATTTTTCTTCTATATAATTCAAAGTATGGATGATATTTTCTTTGAAATGCTGATTGTCCCCAATAATTAAGTTTTGGAGTTTTACGGGTGCACATATGACAAATTCCGTCAACAATTTCAACTTCCTTTATATGTTGTTTAAAAATATTATCAAAGGAGTAACTTAAACGAGCCACATCATCTTTTATGTCAAAATAATTAGCAAAGCAACTACAAGTATATATTTTTCCAGTTACTCTGTTTATAAAGAGAATAGGATAACTAGCACAATTGGGACTAAATTCTTCCAAGTCATTTTTATTAAATAAATAATTATAATAATATTTTTCTGATAGGGGGTTTAACAATTCTTTCGTAAAAAATAATCCCAAGATTGCAAAATAACATTTGCGTTTTCGTGAGGATATATGATAAGAGTATCCATTGAAGTAGATTCCTTTTTCTGAAGCTATCTCAATATTATAATTATCTGAAACAACAGGGAAAGCAAAATTTCCAATTGAAAAGGAGTTATAATATGCAAAGGGATAATATGAAGGGAAATAAGTTATATCTCTATCTTGATTTGATGAAGATATACTATCGGTATCAAATCCACGAGTAGATAATGATTCTAGTAAAGTAAGACTACTATGATATTTATCTTTAATGGGAAAGGTTTCTATAATTTTTCCAGTCCCTAACTGAGTATATAAAGCTAAAGGTTCATCTTTTAATGGAATTTCTGATTTTATAATTTCCTTATAGAACTCTGAGTATAAACATTTCTTTAAATCACCAAAATAGTTTATCCTTTTATTTAGTGGATACGAAAAAGCATTATCAAAAGCCGAAAAAATCATAGCTTTTGAAATATTAAGATGATATGTTTTATTTATTTTCATTGATACGCATAACGGCTTGAGTTGCGGGTTAGGCAGTTAACTTGATTATGCTTCTTGATATTTTCTTTTTATTAGAGTAAATATTTTTGTTTTCAAATTTTTTTAAATAGTTTATCGTTTTATCTACACTAAATAAAAAGTTTTCATTTTCTTTTAATTCAGCAACAAGTTTTTCTATTTCTAAATGGTCGTATATTTTCCATTTATAATGGATAAAAGAATTTCTTTTTTCAAATAATTTATCAATTATTTTTAAATGCTTTCTATTTAATGGTTTTAAAAAAAGGAGTTGCCATAACCAGGTATATTTATCCTTTATCTTTGTAGAACGAATTATTTCAGGATAATAAGTAGAAGTAATATTATTTCGCTTAAGTGATAATAAGATTATATGATTGAACCAATGTTCTATCCAAAGGGCGTAGAAGATAAGTGCTGAATGAAAATCCGATGTTTCTAAAAAACCTCTTGCGTTAGTTAACAATCTTTTTGTAAAATCAATAGATAGTTCAAAATCCGAAATTGAATTAATATTCTTAAATAAATAATCTTTTATTTCAAGTCGAATTTGTTCATCAGTTTTATCCTTAGTTTTTATAATTCCATCACGAATTAAATTTTTACTAAGTTCATCAATAATATCATTTATTTCATTTTCTTTTTTCATTTATAAATTTCCCACTTAACAATCGAAAAACTAAATTTCAAGAGTTGTTTTTATACCATTTTTTAATTTTATCATAATTTAATTGGAAAATCACGGAGATAATTAATATAGCTACAATTTCTAAAATTAATTGTTCTAAATTAATATAACCATATGAATCCGAATTTCGTTGAGGATATGAAAGTAAGAAACCAAAACTATTACTTGAACCATAATATGACCGCCAAATTACTGGCGGGAATATAATTGCAATCAATGTGAAAATACTGAAAAACATAATGCCGGGTTTGAATTTAATATTCATGAATAAACTCCTTATATTTTACTGACTTACTGCCTAACGCCGTTGCAACTAAGCCGCCGCCCAGAACAGACGACTAAGTTAGAACGACTAATTAATAATTATAAAATAATTTTTCATAGTAGTAGAAGTTTGAACAAGAAACTTTACACGGAACGACTAACAAGAGCAACTAAAAATGCCGAATGCGAAAAAAGCGGTCGGCTTGAGTTGCTTGTTATGTAACCGTTTATACATTGCCAGCCACAACTAATGTGGAATGATTTTTTTCTAAACTAAAACCTATTTTGGGTTTATTACATAATTTAAAAAACTTTGCAAAGTATTTTGACAAATCATAAGTATTGGAATTGGTTACTTCAATAATTAATGATTCTAAGTCTCTAATAAAATCTTTACTTGAGATATTTTCGAGTCTTTCAATTTTTTTTGGTTTGGATAATCCAACTTGATTAGGACTTAAATACATTAAATAAGGTAAGGCAACCATCAGACCTTTTAGTGGAATATTTTTATTCTTTTTAAATACCTTCTCTAACTTTGGGATATCTTCGCTCAATGTTTGTTTAAATTGTTTTTTATCATAATCATTTAAAAATTGTTCGGGTTCAAATCCAAGCTCAATGAATTCTTTATAAAATCTATGATGACAAAATTCATTATAGAGATGCCCTATCATTTCTGCACCGATATTTTCTTCGTCTACAAAAAAAGGACATTTCATTCCAAGTAATTCATATTTTATATGCAATAGTTCGTGTGTGAAACAAGCTATTGGATATTCTGATTTTTTTATACCTATTGTTGCTTTTTCATTATATAGCTTTGAAGTCCAAGAATCTCCTTCTTCATTAATCAATTCAATATTAGTTTTACTTTTTATTTCATTAAATAGATTTTGATTTTTCGAATCAACTAATTCTTCTATTTTATAAATCAAATTCATAATGATTAGGTTACATAACTATTATTTAAGCCGATTACACCGCACTCATTTTGGCGTGATAGCCCGATTTGTATTTCCGCCTATCACTCCATCTGAATTTTAGCATAATCTTCATAACTTGTTTTAATTTTTAATGTTAATTATTATTTTCATTTTATTCACTGGATTGTTAGCCCGAAATTTCCTTCCGCCTAACAATCTTTTTCTCTTATCCGTCTAACAAACTTTAAAACCCAGGACCGGTATATAAGTATCTCACAAATATCTTTTGAATTATTAATTTGATTTGCTCTAAGACTTGAGTGCCGGTTTGCCGTGTTCTGCGACCTGATAATCCAAAGAAGATTTCCTTCTCTGTCATTCCTATTTCCCGCTGTGTGTACCAAAAAGCTTTCCCTCAATAATTATCTTTTTGAAAGATCAAAGATGACATCATTTCCGAATGATGTCATCTTCATATCTTTAATTTAATTATTCCTTCCGCTTTATCCAAGAATAAAATAAAATATTTTTTATACCGTAGCACAGACTTTAGTCTCATAGGCGTCAACTTAATTTTTCTTCCGAATCTTCTAACTTCTATAATCATTTGACCTTAACGTGATAAAAATATTTATTTATCCTCTACGAGGATATCCTATCTTTTGGATTTATTTGTTTCTACAATAATTAAAACATCTACGATGTTTTTTAACCTCGTAGAGGTCAAATTGTTGTAGGAAAGAGTTCAATCTATATTGCTAAATCCTCGTAGAGGATTAACAAATTCATGGGTATTCGTTAGAATTTTTTATAATTTTATTCTCAATATTGTAAATCTGCAAATCCTTAAGTTGACGCTAATGAGACTTTAGTCTGTGTGTGCAAAAATCTAAAACTTCAGACTAAAGTCTGTTCTACGCTATTCACCTTGCCTATTGCGCAGCAGGCGGCGGAGTTTCTGGAGGTTTATTGTTGTTCTTTTTATTCTTCTTTTTATTCGGCCCGCGTTTTCTTATTTTGATGCCAAGCTGTTCAAGCAGAGCGGGCTTTTTGCGTAATGCAACTTTAGCGCTTGCTTTGTACTCGCTTATCCACGTATTCATATCAATGAATGCTTTGATCTTTGCTTTTGTAGCATCGCTAGCCAGCCCCATCGCTGTAACTTGATCTTCATTCGCTTTTTCATAGACAGAAAATTTATTCCGCTCGCTGTGCATTATCTCAGGCGTATATCCTCTTAACAAAATATACGCGGAAATATCCGCATCGGCTGCGGCGTTATCAAAAAGAGTATAGCCGGCTTTAAGGAAGTCCGCTATTGTTGCAGGCTCGCTGCCTACTAGACCCACCTTTACCAGTTCCGGTGAGTTTGCTAAATATTTGCCTCTTAGTATCTGCGCTAAATCCTGGTACGCAGTATGAGCGGCAAGCTTAGAACTGGCTTCAGCCTTGGTAGCATCTCTGGCAATGCCTTCCTGCCGTGCCTGGTCCTTTAGCGATTGAAGTGCAAATACGATTTTACTTCTACCGGATTGAAGTTCGGTCTCATCATAGCCTTTAAGGGCTACAAGGGCTTTTATCTCTTCAATCGATAGAGAATTATCTACTAAGATTCCTGCGGAAGTTATTTGTTCAGCTTCCGTACCTCGAGATTTTGCGGACATTTTTTCGCCTTTCCATTTGTTATTAAATAAGGATTAATTAAATTCAAAATTTTACTTCCTATCTCCCATAAATTGCCTTCCGGTTATTATGAGCTGTCTTATCATTTAACTAATTCGCCTTCCTATTTAAATGTGACATCTTCTTAATTATTTACCTCATCTTCCGGTTAAAATACTTCATCTCCCTAATTCAATGCGACATCCTCTCATTCAAATGGCTCATCTACTTAAATATTTACACCATCTTCTCAATTCTTTGTCTCATCCTCCTAATTATTTACTTCGCATTCTCATTCTTTTTCTTCAGCTGCACATTTCTTTATCATGCCTTCCTATTTAAATATGATATTTTCTGAATTATATATCATATCTTCTTATTTAAATGCCATATCTTCCGAGTTATTTGTCATATCTTACTATTTAAATGTCATATCTTCATAATTATATGTTATGTCTTCCTATTTAAATATCATATCTTCTTATTTAAATATCATATCTTCTTATTTAAATACCTCATCTTCATAAATATTTATGTTATCTTCCTAATTTCTTAGCTTATCTTCCATTTAAAATGATTTGTCTTCTTAATTCTTTGCATCATTTTTTGGTCAAGATAGCTCTGCCAAAGAGCTGTTTGTTTCAATTATTTATTTTAGAAATAACCGGAAAGAAAATAATCATTAAAAGAAAAGCCGCCAAATCAAAAAGCGAACTGAAGGGAAACTGCTAATAAAATTTTTTTCTATGCCTTAAAGCGACGAGACTATAAATTCTACTTCCCGCGTAAGGTGAATAATATATCCTTCAAATAATATTATCATTGAAAAAAATTTTTTTAGGAAGAGTTATTTATTTAACGGAATTGTGTTAATTTATTTGCATTAAAATAATTTTATCCGGTTAATCATAATAAAAGGATTAAAAGCGGTATGGATAATAGATTACTTAATCAGTATGAAAAGCCAACCTCGCTTCATTTTAGGATTTTATTCATGAGCTGGGCTGGCTGGGTTTTTGACTTTTACGATCTGATTCTTTTTTCTTTCCTTCTTATTCCTATCGGGAATGAACTTCATCTATCTTCAATAGAGCTTTCATTTGTGCTTGGTTCCTCGCTTGCCGCTACCGCGCTTGGCGGCGTTATCTTCGGCGTTCTTTCAGACCGCTTCGGCAGAAGAAGCGTTCTGCAATGGACTATCCTTACATACAGCATTGGAACTTTCCTTTGCGGTATATCTTCCGGTATCGAAGCTCTGCTGTTCTTTAGAATTATTACTGGGCTTGGCGTCGGCGGAGAATGGGCGACAGGACAGACTTACATCAGCGAAACGTTCCCCGCAAAGAAGCGCGGAAGGTACGGCGCTTTTATGCAGACCGGCGCGCCTTTCGGAATTGTGCTGGCTTCAATAGTCGGCGGATTTATAGAGCAGCAGATCGGGTGGCGTTCTTGCTTCTTCCTTTCCGTTACTCCCGCTCTTTTAATTTTATTTATTAGAAAGAAACTTCCGGAATCCGATGTATGGCTTGAAAAGAAAAAAATAAATTTGGAAGCTTCACCGGTTGATACTGCGAAAAAGGAACCGAATAAATTCTTTATGTTATTTAATAATGAATACCGCAAGGTATTTATCAAATGTTTGATACTTGCGATATTTGATATGTCGGCTTACTGGTTTACATACACATGGCTGCCTGCGTATCTGCATCATGAAAGGCAATTCACGCTTACGAAATCCGCGGCTTGGATGCTTATAACACAAGCCGGCGGACTGCTTGGTTATTTTACGTTCGGGTTTTACGCTGATAAATTCGGCAGACGTCCGGCGTATTCCGTGTATTCAGTCGTGATGGCAATAGGATTAATTATGATAACTCTATTGTGGGATTATGTCGTAAATTTTCCGCCGCTTATTTTAAGTTTTATGTTCTTTGTAGGATTCGGCACCGGCATGTTCAGCGGGTACGGTCCTCTGTTCGCGGAATTATTCCCGACGTCGATAAGGAATACTGCAATGGGTTCGGCGTTTAATCTCGCGAGAGGTATTCAATTTTTTACCCCGGTAATCATAGCGACAATAGCAATCAATTACGGCTTAGGCGGAGGTATTTCATTAGCGGCTTTGTTTGCTCTGCTTACCGGCGCATGGATATGGGTCTTCCCGGAAACCAAAGGCAAGGAAATTATAATTTAAAAAATATTTGGGAAGTTTGCGTTTGTCCTTTGCGTGGATTGGCTTTTCTTTCACGCAAAGGACATAAATATCTTGCCGCTCCAGAATAAGGCGAATTAATAATTTCGTAATCTTTAGTCTGAAATACTTATCGTTATATTACATAAATTATCTTTGAAAAAATTTTCTTAAGATTATATTATCCGCAAAGTATTTTGTTCGGCGGTTAGCTAAATTCGCTGTGTGAAAAAATTATTTTTGATGAACCGGAACTATTTAATATACATCTTGATCGGCTTTTTGTATGCAGGCTGTGCAATAGGGACTGACTATTACCAGCTTGGAATTAGCGATTACCAGGCGGGAAATTATGCAAAAGCCATAGAGGAATTTAAATTATCGATAAAGAAAAATCCCAAAGATTCTCGGAACTATTTTAACCTCGGCAAAATTTACGGAACTTTGGGAAAGCATCAGGAAGCCATAGATAATTATAGTAAGGCGGTAAAGCTGAACGACGAAGATTCGCTGTCGTATTTAAACCGCGGCATCGAGTATCTCCAGCTTGAAGATTATCTAAAAGCAGAAAAGGATTTTGACGAAACTCTGAGAATCGATAACGAAAACTTTACGGCTTATTTCGGAAGAGCATATATAAAATCTTATAACAATGATTATAAAGGCGCCTTGAGCGATTATGACTCGTCATTAATTTATAATCCTTCTTATGAGAAGACTTATGTTAACCGCGGTAATGTTAAAGGCGAGCTTCAGGATTATCCCGGCGCGATTGAAGATTACACAAGAGCAATTGAATTAGACTCAACCGATTATAACGTTTATTTGATCCGCGGATTTGACAGAGCCTTGTTGGAGCAGTTTGATCTTGCGATAGATGATTTCTCAAAAGTCATCGAGCTGGATTCGACTAATAAAGATGCTTTCTTTTTCCGCGGCGACGCTTACCGTGTAGTAAATGATTTCGATGACGCAGTGGAAGATTTTTCCACTATCATTAAGATTTTTCCTGATGAGGCAAAGGCGTATTTCAAAAGAGGGATGACGAGGGTGGACATGGGCGAAGTGAATAAAGCATGTCCGGATTTGAAGCAGGCGGGCAAGATGGGTTACTTTGATGCTTACGCGGAAATAGAAAAATACTGCAAGGAAAAAGTTAAGCCAAAGCATGAGCAGCTTAAGAATCATAATACAGTGAATGGAAGCAAGAAGAAAGGGAAGAAGCTTTGAGATATTCATATGATCCGCCCGGAATAATAAAATATTTTTTTAATGATTTTATCTGGACGACGCGGAACAATAAAATCTTACTTACATTTGACGATGGACCATTAGCAGAAACAACTCCGATGATATTAAGGACGCTTGAAGAACTAAAAATCAAAGCAGTGTTCTTCTGCGTCGGAGATAATGTTGAAAAAAATTCTGATCTTGTTTCAGCGATAATAAAAGAAGGTCATCAAGTCGGCTGTCACATGCTTCGCCACGAGGTAATTACAAAGCTGAAAAATGAAGAAGTAAAAAACCAAGTAAATAGTTTTGAACTGATGTTAAAAGAGAAGCATAATTATGATGTAAAATATTTTCGTCCTCCGCACGGAAGATTTGATCTTAAGACTAAAGGTCTTTTGGCGGAAATGAAAATGAAAAACATTATGTGGTCGCTGTTGACCTATGATTATAAAAATGATATAAATCTTGTTAAATTTGCCGTCTCAAAATATTTAAGGAATAATTCTATTATAGTACTGCATGACAGTTTGAAGTCGAAAAGCGTAGTTGTTGATTCGATAAAATATATTGCTGAAGAAGCACAGAAGAAAGGATTTGATATTGGAGAGCCGCAGGAATGTTTGAAATAATTTTTCTTGTTGTTCTATGCGGATATTTTATCCAGTCCGTGCTATTTATTATCGGCGTAAGCAAAATATTTCCGCGCCTTGATGGAGATAAACTGCCGGATGCTACGGTTATAGTTGCGGCGCGAAATGAGGAAGCGAATATACTCCGCTGTTTAAGCTCCCTTGAAAATTTAATCTATCCGGTGAATAAACTGGAAATAATTATTGTGGACGATAGATCGACTGATTCTACGGGAAGCATAATAGACAATTTTATAAGCGGGAAGCCAAGGTTCAAAAAAATAATTACAAAAAAAGAAATCGGAAGATTGAAAGGAAAGACAAACGCGCTCGCAAACGGAATCGAAATTGCAAAAGGCGAGATTATTCTAACTACGGATGCGGACTGCGAAGTAAACCCTAAATGGGCATACACAATTGCTTCATATTACCGTGAAGATGTAGCCGCGGTGAACGGCTTTACAACGCAGGTTGCTGATAATTCTTTCAGCGGTATGCAGGCAATTGATTTTATTTACCTGCTTATTGCGGCATCCGGGACAATAAATTTAAAAGAACCGATTAGCTGCATCGGCAATAATATGTCGTACCGCAGAAGCGCGTATTTAGAAGTTGGAGGATATGAAAACTTACCGTTCAGCGTTACGGAGGATTTTAATTTGCTCAAAGCAATTTACAAGCTGAAAAAATATAAAGTGATTTATCCTCTTGACAAAGATACCTTAATAACTTCCATTCCTTGTAAAACATATAAAGAATTATACCGTCAGAAAAAGCGCTGGTCGGTTGGAGGTCTCGGAGTGCCGCTTAGAGGCTATTTCATTATGGTCTGGGGATTCTTTACAAATTTATGCTTGCTGCTTACGCCTTTATTTTTCTCGCATGTATGGTTATATTTGGCGGTCTTTAAAATAGCGGTTGACTTTTTATTATTATTTCCGGTTCATAAAATATTGGGCATACAAAAAAACTTAAAATATTTTTTCAACTTTCAACTTTATTATGTCATATATGTTGTGGCAATCCCTTTTATACTTGCCATAAACCGTAAGGTAATCTGGAAGGGAAGAGAATACTGATGCTTTTATTGTGTAATTATTATTTGACTTATCGATGCAATGCATTCTGCGAATTTTGTCATTTCGGGATACATGAGAATTTTAAAGATACGCCTTTTGCTAAGCTTGAAGATTTCAAATCCAATGTAAGTCAGCTTGCTTCGCTGGGAGTAAAGTTTATTGATCTTACCGGCGGCGAGCCTCTTCTTCATAAAGACATTCATCTCATGGCTGAGTTTGCTAAGAACTTGAAAATGCAGACGAGTATAACTACCAACGGTTTACTGTATCCTAAGTTTGCGGAGAAATTAGCCGGCAAAATTAATCTTCTCCATTTTTCTCTTGATTCGCCCGACGAAGAAGAGCATAATAAAATTAGAAAAGTCAATTGCTATAGCCACGTATTTAAAAGCATCGGCATAGCAAAATCTCTCGGAGAATTTCCCGATATTTTATTTACGGTTACTAATGAAACTTTTAAGAAGCTGCCGGGGATGCATCAAATAGCATCCGAGCAAGGCTTGATGCTTATAGTGAATCCGGTATTTTCTTATTTCGGTAATCCGGGTCTTTCAAACGAAGCTATGGATTTTATCGAAGAATATATAGACGGCAAGCCCAATATCTATATGAATAAAGGCTTCATAAAGCTTCGACGCGACGGCGGGAATAATATTTCCGATCCGAAATGCAAAGCTGTTTCCCGCGTCGTTGTTATTTCTCCTTACAACGAAATTATTCTGCCGTGCTACCATTTTGAAAATGAGAGAATAAAAATCGATAGACCGATTAAAGAACTGCGCGAAACAGAAAAACTAAAATATTTTAAAAAGATGGAAGGCAAGTTTGATTTTTGCCAGGGCTGTACTGTGAACTGCTACTTTGAACCTTCTTTTGCTTTCCCGACTAACTATTACGCGCTTATAAGCCTCACCTCAAAATTTAAATACGGGTATAACAAGCTTGTTAAACAAAAAATCAAAAAGAAAATAAAAAGTTAAACGGACCAGATCTAAATGCAGAAATATACTCTTTCCTCTTTGCTCATTATTTTAATTACAAATATTTTATTAGGGCAGACAACTGAAACATGGTTTCCCTCAAAGCTGAATATTAAACCTTACACGGCAAACATACTGGAAGCGCGCGACGGCTTCTCTTATCTTTTCGGCGAACAGAAAATCAGGCTTGATGCCGGCTTATCTTCGGATGTTTACCAGGTTCAAAATGGAAATTCAACTCTCTCATTCGGCGCAGATGTATTTACTTTTACCAGATTAAGAAGCGAAAATAATTTCCGTTTTCCTGTTGAAACAATAGATTATTTTTTCGGATTTAATTCCGGCTATAAAATTGTTAATGGTAATAATGAGTACGGCTTTCGTATTCGTCTCAGTCATATAAGCGCGCATCTGGTCGACGGCAGCTATGACGGGCAGAATTCAGTTTGGAGGAACGGAAGAGTTCCTTTCGTTTACAGCAGGGAGTTTATCGAAGCGCTTCCGTTCTATTCAATTAATTCTTTTAGAGTTTACGGCGGATTCACTTATTTATTTCATCGCATACCGGATACAATCGGCAGAGGGATTTACGAACTTGGCTTCGATTATTATTTGAGGAATTATGTTTCGGAAAGCATTACTCCTTTTCTCGCCGATGATTTTAAGATCAGTCAAATTGATAAATATTTCGGGAACAATGTTTTTAACGCCGGGATAAAGTTTGGTCATTATGACGGTAAAGGATTCAGCCTTATTTTCTCTTATATTTCAGGTAAAAGCATTCACGGTCTATTCTATGATGTGAATGAAAATTATGCATCAGTTGGATTTAATTTCGATTTATAAAAATGCCCGATTCCATTAAAGATATATACGAACATGAATTCGGATTGCCGCAGCCCGAAAAAGAAAAGAATAATTATCTTCTTCACATTGGCTTATTCTTATTAACGTTCATTACCACGACGATTGCAGGTGCGCAATGGATCAGCGGTCAGCCGGGTCCGTATCAATTTTCTTTCATACTTAAAGGACTTCCTTATTCCATATCAATTATGTTTATTATTTCCTGCCATGAGTTCGGTCATTACTTTGCGGCGCGTTATCATAAAGTAAAAGCAACTCTTCCGTATTACATTCCTTTTCCTCCAATTTTGATCTTCATAAATTTTGGTACAATGGGCGCTGTAATTAAAACAAAGTCTATCATCCCGACAAAGAAGGCAATGTTTGATATTGGTGCCGCCGGTCCTATTGCAGGATTTATTGCTTGCCTTATTGTTCTTGTTTATGGATTTACACACGTGCCTGGAATAGAATACTTGCTTAAAATTCATCCTGATTTTTTCTCTCCGGATTTCGGCAAGAACGGAATCGAGCTCGTCTTCGGCAATACTCTTTTATTTTCATTACTAAAAGTAATTTTTATTCACGGCTCGCAGTTCTTCCCGCCTATGTCCGAAGTATATCATTATCCATATCTGTGCGTAGGCTGGTTCGGACTCTTTGTAACAGCTATGAATATGATTCCTATAGGACAATTGGACGGCGGACATATTGCTTATACAATGTTCGGTGAGAAAAAACATTTTAATATTGCGCTTGTTTCTTTTTTTATTTTGCTGGCTCTCGGTTTCCTCGGCTTGTTTGAAGAACTGTTAAACCTGGATTTTTCCATTGGCTGGACTGGCTGGCTTTTGTGGGCGCTGCTTTTATTCTTTGTAATTAAATTAAAGCATCCGCACGTTCCCGATGATTCCGAGCTTGATTTTAAACGAATGCTTCTTGGTTACTTCAGCTTTTTTATATTTATAATTTCTTTTTCGCCTACTCCTTTTATGATAGCGATGCCTAAATAATTATGAGTATAAAATTTTTTACCTTGAGCAAGTATGTCAATAACCTAATATTTCATCAAATGAAAAAATATATTTTAATCTTACTGCCATTATTTTTCCTGGGATGTAAAAAAGATTACAACGCCATTGTTGATCCGCCGCAGACGCTATATCAGGCTGTTTCAGTTTACAGCGCCGACAGTTTTATTTATTCTCCTGCTGATTCACTTTTCAAGTTTCAAATAGTTTTATCCGGTGTTTCAAATATAAATTCTGTCTCGTATGATATTTTTGGTCCGGATAACATGACTGTAAATTCTTCTCCGCTCGCTTTAACTCTGCAAGGTGCGTCTTCAAGCGATACCGGCAGTTATGCAGCTTCATTCCCGATGAGCCAAAGCTATCCAAGCGGCAATTATGAAATTAAATTTTATGTAACCGATAATAACGGTAATACATCGACTATTGCCGTTCATTCGTTCAAATACAACAATGGCTTTAGCGCTTCACTGATACTTTCAAATTTAGTTTGCCCGGATACCGTTACTGTGGGTTCAACAACTATTCAAATTACTCTTTCCGTAACAGTAAAAGATTCTGCGGGTCTTAGTGATGTTCAATCTGTATTCTTTAACTCATATATTCCGCCGGACGGACATCCGTCTTCATCAAATCCGTTTATTATGTATGACGACGGCGATCTCGCTCACGGCGATCAAGTTGCAGGCGACGGAATTTATTCACTTATCGTTAATCTTCCGCCTTCCGCTCCGAAAGGAACTTTCCGATGGGAGTTTCAAGCGAAGAATTACAGCGGCGAATACAGCAACAAAATTATTCATTATGTGGTTGTAAAATGAAATTAAAATTTGGCAGCGTTATTCTTCTTGTTTTTTTATTTGTCGAAGTTTCATATTCACAATTTTCACCCCGCTCATATAATATGACGCAGGATAAAAAAATGCAAAAAGCTCTTTCAAGCGGGATGACTTCTAATAATAGTATCAGCGATATTCTTGTGGTTAATGCTAATACAATATGGCTTGGAACAGACAGCGGCGTCAGTCTTTCTACAGACGGCGGATCGACCTGGACAAACTTTGACGGCAATCCCGCTTTCGGTAATCAAAGTGTTTCCGCTATCGGTTATGATAAATATGATAACACTTTCTGGGCTGCCACTGCCACGTCTGAAAACAGCAGCGGTCAGATAGTTCCTGTCGGCACTGGACTAAAATATACAACAGATAACGGCAATTCCTGGATATCAATTTCGCAGCCGATGGATAGTCAATCAGATACAATTGTAGCTTACGGGAATAATAAATTAAGAGCGCTTCCGGTTACTGTTCCGGAACAAAATCTGATTTATGATATAGCTTTTACTCCCGGCACAATTTGGATAGCTACCTTTGCGGGCGGGTTAAGAAAAAGTAGCGACATGGGAAAAACGTGGCAGAGGGTCGTCCTGCCTCCAGATTATTTAGATTCTATAAAGCCATCCGATACGCTGGACTTTTGCATGCAGCCTGTTGCCGGCAGCTTTTGCAGCGAAGATAATTTAAATTATAGAGTGTTCTCTGTTATTTCTACTAACGATTCAACTTTGTACGTCGGTACTGCCGATGGAATTAATAAATCGACTGATAACGGAATTAGCTGGCAAAAGTTTACTCATCAAAACGAAAGCAATCCGATAAGCGGAAACTTCGTCGTCGCTCTCGGCTATAACAATTCTGATTCAACTGTTTGGGGAGCAACGTGGCAGGCTGAAGATCCAACTGAATTTTACGGCGTTAGCTATTCGAGTGACGGAGGCGCCAATTGGCAAACTTCACTAAGCGGTGAGAAAGTACATAACTTTGCATTTAGAAATAAAGGCGAAGTTATTGCACCTTCCGATGACGGCGCGTTCAGAACCGGCGATAACGGCGCAAACTGGATTACTCCTAATTCAATTACTGATCCTATTTCCAAAGCTTCAATACTTACAACAACTTTTTACGCGGCGGCTTTTCAAGGTAGCAGCGTTTGGGTCGGCTCTGCAGACGGCTTGGCAAGACTTGATGAAAATGGTAACGGATTATGGTCCGGTACATGGAAAGTATTTTATGCTTCGCAGCCGGTGGCTTCAGCATCGCAGACTTATGCTTTCCCGAATCCGTTTAATCCGCGAAGCGATATTCTGCGATTTAAATATAGTACGAACGGCAAGAGCGTTCCGGTTACAATAAGAATATTTAACTTCAGCATGCATTACATCAGAACGATAATCCAAAACGCTCAAAGAAATTTTTCTTCTGATTCTACTCCAATAGATACCTGGGATGGTAAAGATCAAAACGGCAATATCGTTCCAAACGGAGTTTATTTTTACCGCGTCGATGCCGGATCTAATTCACCTGTTTACGGAAAAATTTTAGTTGTTCAATAAGAGGGAAATATGAAAAAAATAATTGCAATAACATTTATCATTTCAATCGGAATTTTTGCGCAGCCTAAGTTCAGCCCGATAAGTACAATGCCAGGAGCATTTAGCCGCATGGGATTCGGAGCGCGCGGTATAGGAATGGGTAATGCCATGTCCGCCGTTACCGAAGGGAATTTGGTTTCTTATTATAATCCCGCGCTTACGGTATTTCAGGATAATAATTCATTTCAAACTTCGTACACCTTTCTGTCTCTTAATCGTTCTCTTAACTTCTTAAGTTTTACAAGAAGATTTGACTTCCATGCGACCGACTCGTCCGGCAATCAATATGTAAGATCGAGCGCAGGAGTTAGTCTAGGCGTTATCAACTCGGGCGTAAGCAATATTGATGGGCGCGATGGACAGGGCAATCCGACCGGCAATCTTTCTACAAGTGAAAACCAATTTTTCATTGCTCTTGCAAATAGGTTCTCTAATAAATTTTCAATCGGCTTGTCGTTTAAATTTTATTACTATAAGCTTTATGAACAAATTTCTGCTTCCGGATTCGGACTTGATGCTGGCGCTCTTTATCATCTAAACGATCAATGGAATATTTCGTTTATGATTACAGATATAAACAGCAGTTATAAATGGGACTCGACTCCGCTATACCAGGAGAACGGCACTACAACTAATGATGCATTCCCTCTGCTGAAAAAAGTCGGTGTGAGTTATGAAAATAAAAATTTAGGTTTGATAGCTTCTCTTGAATTTGAAAGCAGTACAGGCTTGTCAAACATAGTGCGAGCAGGTGTTGAATATAATATATATGAAGGCTTGTATCTTCGCGGCGGTATTGATCAACTCAACTTGAGCAATTCTGATTATCCGGCAAGCCCTTCACTTGGCTTTTCATATTATAAAACCTTCGGCAAAATTATTGTCGGTGTTGATTATGCTTTTGTTGTTGAACAATATTCACCAAGCGATGAGCATGTTATCGGCTTAAATGTTAATTTTTAATTAGAGTGATCTTCAGAGTTCAAACATGATTTACAAAGCAGCACGACAATAATTCATGTTTCAGATAATGATCAATTTTATTTCAAAGGAAATACAAGTTTATATCAGGATAAATTATGCGTAAAATTTTTCTAATTGTTATAGTATCCGTAGCATCTCTGCTTGCACAATCAGCCGGCAACAGCGGATTATCTTTCCTTAAGATGGGCTTCGGTGCGCGGAACATTGCAATGGGAGATGCAGGCGCTGCTGCTTCGAACGATGTAACAGCGTTATTTTATAATCCCGCAAAGCTCGCGGATGTTGAAGGCAATCAGGTAATGCTTATGCATAATGCATGGATCCAGGATATTAACAGCAATTTGCTCGGCGCTAAAACTGATATTTTTGGAATCCCATTTGCGCTTGGATTGAACGTTACTTCTGTTAATGACATACCGATTAGAACGCAGGCAAGCACCGATCCTATTTCTACTTTTAACGCCGAATATTTCTTCGGCAGCATGTCCACGGGATTCTATGCAGCGAAGAATATTTCCGTCGGCGCCACAATAAAATTTTTATATGAAGGTATATATATCGATCAAGCGAACGGTCTCGGATTTGATCTCGGTGTAAATTATAAAACACCGGTTGAAGGCTTAAGCGCCGCTGCTGTAATTAGGAATCTCGGCTCGATGAAAAAACTAAGCTATGAAAGCACAAAGCTTCCTACCGAAATCCGTGTTGGACCGGAATATCAATTTACTTTGCCAGGAGATAAGTTCGGTGTTAACGTTGCGGCAGAGTTTTTAAAATATACTCCGACAAATGATGTACACTTTAATTTCGGTGCCGAAGTAATTTACGATAATTTAATAGCGTTGAGAGGGGGCTATCAGTCTAATTACATTTCAAAAGATTTTACCGGCGGAGTCGGGCTGATGTGGGGCAATTTAAATTTTGATTATGCTTTCACTCCTTTTGAGTTGGGACTAGGTACAGCCAATACTATTTCGCTGAGCTTTAAGTTTTAAATTAAGAGGCGGCATTTTGCCGCCTCAAAGTTTAGAAAGGAGACTTAACTACAAAATATAAGCCCGCCCTCGGATTAAAACGATAATATATTCCTCCAAAGAAATAGAATCTTATCCCGCGATGCCTAACTACCCGATAGCCGCGCGGAAGATATGTTACTTGTAATCCGACAGGCGCTGTAATAACGATATATCCTTCCGGTCTTCTTTCATAGAACTCGCCGTGATGGAAATAATAATCCCTGTCTTCATAACGTATTTCCCGGTAGTCTTCATCCCGTTTGTCCCATCTGTGTCTTTCATGGTCATCACGGTTTTCCCGATAGTAACTTTCATCATGATGATCTCTGTCTCCGTGCTTATACCAGCCTTCATGACGTCCGCGGTCATGATGTTCATCTCCTCTATCCTGAGCGCAGATATTTATCGACAGCAAAAATGAAAAGGCTGAAATCAACAAAAGGAATTTTGTTATTTTCAAAGCATGTATTTTCATCTCTATCTCCTTCATCATTGTTTATGTATAGAATACTTCTCTTTTGTCATTCATATTTGCAATTAAAAGAAAAATTTAATTCGGAGATGTTATATATCTCATGACATTTTTGCCGATTTTTTCTTTGAAACCTAAGTTGCTAATTTGTATCAAACATCATAAATTCTTTGTACTTTTTATACAACTTTATGAAGGAGATTTAAGATGAAAAAAAATATGGGTAATGCTGACAGATACGCTAGAATTTTTCTCGGTATCATAATTGCCGTTCTCGGAATCGTTTTTCAATCGTGGTGGGGACTATTGGCAATACTTCCGATAGGCACAGCGTTCATGCGCTTCTGTCCTGCTTATGTACCTTTTGGTATATCTACCGCAAAATCGAAAGAAGAAAAAGCAAGCTGATCATTAATGCTGACTACTTGTTTGCTTAGATAGCAGATTGAGTATAATTTATTATTGGAATAAATATTCTTTTCTTACTTTTAGAAAGAAAAGAGGAGGGGACAATATTATTATTTGTTTACGAAATTTTTATTCTTGAAATCTAGTCTCAACAAGTTTCATCTATTAAATAAAAAAGCCGCCATTTTACTGACGGCTTTTCTGTTTGCTAAGAGAATGTTTGCTTTAATTTCCTCTTACTTAGCTTACCTTTTGATTTACTTAACTGTTTTATTCTTAATTAGAATTTGTTTTATAGAACTCGAAACAACCGAGCCTCTTACATCAGCTGTGCCGTTTATATGTAATGATTGATTGATAATGTTTCCATTCTCATCGACAACATTACCGTGGCATGTAAAGCATTCTGTTAGAGGAATTGGACCAATGTGTCCTTTAGGCGGCAGATCGTGGCAAGAGCCGCAAACAGCCTGGCTGCCGTCTACCTTATTCCATTGAACCGTTACATTATTTCCTACCATGACTGAATCAGTAAACGCAAACTGGTTAGTACTTACGGCAGAACTCTTTCTGTATTTGAAATTGCCGTGGCAGTAAGTATTTGCACATGTGCCTGCATTCGGATCAAAAGATGCGTTTGATGCAATATTTGTTATTGCAGTTCCTGAAAGAGTAATAATATTATCGGGCGTTGCATCAAGATGACCTGAAGCATAGACTGATGATGGAACTACATGGCATGTATTGCATGGAATTGTATTACCAAGAGTATTATTGTATAAGTGACTTGTATGAGCGCCCACTGTTAATGATGCAGTGGAAGTATCGCCGTTTACATCGCGGGGAGGAGCAATAAATGTATAAGTTGTGTCAGCGAAATTGCCGTGGCAAGTATTGCATGCTTCAGGACCTTGAGGAGCCTTATGGCATGATTTGCAGCTTGCGCCGGTAGTACCGCCGCTGTAATCAGCAGCGTGGCAGTTCTGGCACTCTTTCATGCTCCAGTTATTTGCTTTAACAACATTACCATGGAAATTCGGAGAAGCCGGATCTAAGTTTCCAGGCTGATGAACGCTAAGCTGCGGAGTAGTCGGGATATTCTTTTGCAGATCACTGCAGCCGGCAATGACTAATCCTAATATTAATACTGAGAGCAGACTTATTAAATAATATTTTATTTTCATTTTCAATGTCCTCCATTTGCGCCGTGGCAGTAACCGCAGAAACCAACACCGGCAGGTGAAGATGGTGAAGAGCCAGTATGGCAGTTAAAGCAGATAGAGCCCTGGCTTGTATGCCAATCGCCGTGAACATCATGCATATAATTTGCAGGATGCGTCTTTGGATTAGTTCCTTTTATGCCGTCCGGATCGGTATGGCATTGAATACATACCGGGTCGCCGCCCTGAACATCATGGCAAGCTGCGCAGCTTTCGATATCTCTTCTTGCAAGAGTAGCATGCTCACCGCCTCCTGTGCCAACGCCGATAATCATAAATCCAGGCTCAAGATGTGAAGCAGGCTCAATGCCTCCTAATGAAAAATCACCTTGCTTGGATTGATGACAGCTTGCACAGAAAGTCTCGATCTGATGGCATGACTGGCATTCTGAAGTCTTACCTTTTGCTTCAATACCGTGTGTGAACCTCCAGTTAAGATCATGAACTCTAGTAATCTGCTGCTGCTTTACGCCGCTGCCAGGATTACTCGGAGAATACGGCTGGTAGAAATCATTTGGAGTATTCTTTTCTGTAATCATATTAGTGCTGGTATGGCATTCCTGGCATGAAGCATTATCGTGGCACATTATACAATTTGCATTGAATTCTTTCGCCGCAAATTTATGAGTGTGCAGGAAATCATTGCTCTTATGAGACTGAGGTTTAAGATCGGCAGTAGAAGTATGACATCCTTCGCACGCGCTTACCGTACCGGTTTTATTGCTGTGGCAAGAATAGCATGTTTCCATATTCGGATTAGGCTGAACGGCATCTTCTGCATAATCAACATCAAATATTCCCTTGTGGCATGTTTCGCATTTTATTTTCTGTTTGCCGATGTGAAAGCTATGATCGAATGTAAGCTCAGCCTTAGTCTGAATGAGAGGCTTATAAACGTTATCATAATGACATTTTTCACATTTGGTTTTATCTGTTACATCATGACATGTGGAGCAGTTATCATGAGTCGGCATAAGACTATCACTTAGCGATGTGCTTGTAGGGACTGCAACGTGACAGTCTTCGCAAGCGGCATTGCCGTTATGAGTCTTGTGCGAAAATTTAATAATGCCCTTGTTGCCTGTTTGTAACGGATCGTTCTTAACAAAGAACGCGCTGAAAATAAAGACCGCAGCTACAAGAGGAAGTACAAAAATATAAATGTATTTTATCTTCATTTTACATCAGCTAAAAATTTGTATTAAACCAGTAATTGAGCTTCAAGAACATTCTGAAGTCATTTCTGTAGATTTTATTATCCATATACTGACCTTGCAGATCAAACGAAACTGCGCGCCACGGGCGGATGTTAAAGCCAGCTAACGCCGCGGTTAAATCATTTGTCGGTGCAAGGGGATCGGTGGACAGCCTGTACTTTGTATATGATACGCCGGCTGAAGGAGTTAAGAATCCATTGAAGAATGTATACGCAGCGTAGCATGATATTGCATCAAGCTCGCCGGCATAACCGAACGTCTTACGATAGCTGAGACTTCCGTAGTTTGTATTTAAGCCTACGGTAACTCTCTGAGAATTGTCGTCCTGGTAAATTACATCTCCGTATCTGCCGGTAATAGTAAAGACGTTGTTTAGTATATAGTCGGCGCCGACTTCAAATTCCTGGCTGTTGCCGTAATCGAATACTGAAAATATCGAATTATAACTGATCATAGGGGCGCGGTAGTTATAATAGGCATTCAGCTTCAATTTATCGGTAGCCTGGTAATCGCCGTCGAATTCGACTTTGGATGTTCTATTAAAATTGAAATCATAATCTAAACGGGAAAAAAGATTGAGCTTAGACTTCAGATCATAATTAACTTCTGCCGATGCAAACTGATACTGCAGGGAATTATTGCTGATCAATACCTGTATGGGATTAAGATTAGCATCAAGCCTGGTTGCCCAGTAATCCTGCGGCTTAAAATTTTTATCGACATAGCTCAAAGACATCTGGAAGTTTTGAACAGCAACAGTAGTGAACTTGCCGCCGAAAATAAAATCCTGATCCCACTGGTGCTTAATCTGGAGCCCTTCATAAGCAGGAACATCGCCGCCGTAATAAGCGTTAAACTTATAGGCGCTTTTTTGGAGATCAACATTTATTCCGTCGTATACGCCGCCAACAACGCTGTTGAATATGGGCTGGCGTCCTAATTTAATTGTAGCAAGGTCAAATAAGTCTCTTACCTCCAGGTAAAGGTTATAAAATCTGAATACAGGGTCGTTTAACATTTTTATGCTTGAGATATTTCCCTCATAGTTAAGATAAGTACGAAGAGAAACATTGCCCTGATTAACGTTTAGATTTAACATTTGATACGCTCTCACGTAGTTATCGGAAACGGAAGTGGAGTCGTATCTTTCAAATGAATATAGGGAAGAAGAAAATCTGCCGTTTATACTTTGGGGAAGCATAACGGCAGAAAATCCAACAATTAATAATAGTGTTAAAAGATTTTTCATTTTAGTTTTCGTTTCATGTATGTAAGCGAATACTATTAATTTTATTTAGCTTGCGGAATAGGATGTTTAATCTTATCCCATAAAGCATTTACATCGACAGTCTCACCTGCTTTAATAGTCGGGCTTTCTGAATTATGGCAGGTAACACAGAATGTTTTTAGATCGTCGTGCAAAACGAGACCACTTTCAACAGCCTTTGCTTTGTCTTTCATAACCGAAAGATTTTTATAATCAGCGCCGGCGCCATGGCATGTTTCGCATTGAACACCATCAGCAATATTGAATTTAGGACCGAGCATAGACTTATCTACGTTATATTCCGGTGCATGGCACTTTAAGCATTCAGGTGTTTCAACAGCCGGTGTAGAGAAGCCTTTTTCTTTAGCAATCTTATTTGCTTCGTCAGTCTGCAAAGTCTTGTATGCAGAAGCGTGTTTGCTGTTCTGCCAGATAGACAACTGCTGACCTTGCTTTTCGGTCTTATGACACATACCGCATGTTGCAGTACCTACAAAGCCGTGCTTTGGCATTACGGTTTTTGTAGAATCGCTTGCAGCCAGCAATAGAGTAGAAGACAATAAGAGCACAGATATAAATAATTTATGAAACATACTTTCCTCCTCTTATAGGAAATTTATTATTATTATTTTTTAATTAAAGAATGAAGAGTTCATCTATAGTGATATAGACGAACTCTTCGCTAATTGAATTACTTCAATAGAATCATTTTCTTAACCGTAACGAAATTCTTTGCTTCCAACTGATAGAAGTAAACACCAGATGAGAAGGAGCCTGCATTCCAGGTAGCTTTGTAGCTTCCGCGGTTTAAGAAAGAATTAATAAGAACTGCAACCTGTTTACCGAGAGCGTCATAAACGGTTATCTTAACGTTGCTGCCTGCCGGAATCGTGAACTCGATAGTAGTAGTAGGATTGAACGGGTTAGGATAATTCTGGCTTAAGGTATAAGTAGAAGGCATATTATTAGAATATTCTTTTATACCTGTCGGGTTGAAGCTTGCAATTGCATCTTTCAGTAATTTTTGTTCGAGACGTGCATTATGAACGCCGTGGCTTCCATCGCCGGAAACAGCGCCCAGGTTATAGTTAGCTTCTTTAAAGGTTAAAGAAGCAGAGTCTGCATGTGTAGCATTGTTCAACTTAGCCTGCAATACGCTCATCAAGCTGTCGGTAGTAGTCTGAACGCCTCTGTAATCGAACATCTTAGCGTGGTTTGAAGTATCAACTACCGAATAGAAATCGCTGTGGCAGGAAGCGCAAGCTTGAACAGTAGGTTCAAAAGTGTGTCCTTGTGCGAGACCTGATTTATAAACATGGCAGTTAATACATCTTGAAGTAGCCGCAAATGTATGAGCAGAATTCTGGTAAGTTTGACCAGGATACCTGTATCCAAAAGTTAACGCACCGTCCAAAGCTGGACCGTTATCTTCATGAACAGCAGTATTAACGTTAACAGAATCGAGATAAACGCTGTGGCATTGATCGCAGATAACAGCCTTGTTTGTAACAGCCATACGAAGCTGTTTCGGATTAGCATCGCTGTGAGGATCGTGGCATGCAACGCATGTCAAAGGCTGAATAGCGCTTCCGGTAACTAAGATGGTATCTCTGTAAGCTGCCGGGTTCTGCATGTAGAGGATAAAGTTTTGAGCAACGTGGCATCTTACGCATGATTTATTCTTTAGAACAACATTAGTAATGGTAGCACTGCTCGATGTTGAAATAGCGTGCTTGGATAAACTCCATTCATCCATGAAAGGATTATGCGAGCCTGAATGGCATTTACCGCAAACATCAGCCGCAACACTTGGAACATTAGTAGTTCCATAGATGAATCCCCAGTGATCGGTTGACAGGTTGCCTGTGCTATCACCAAGCGGACCATGACAATCTTCGCAGCCTACGTTTTTAGTTCTATTAAATCCGGCTGCATTAGTAATAGTATAACCTCTTTTTGAAGTGTCTGCTTTTACATATTCGTCAGCACCGCCGTTAACAATAGAAGTATCCCAGCCGGTGGTGTGGCATTGCAGACATGAATATGATAAAATACCGCTCAAAGAATCATAAGCTTGAGCGTGTTTGGTAAGTTTCCATGAGTCGTAATAGTAATGTTTTGCAATCCCATTGTTCACTGAAGAGTGACAGGATCCGCAAGAAGTACCTTCCGCATCACTTGGACTACCGGCGCCCAGGTAGAAGTCCTGAGCCATAGTAAAATTTGCTGCCATTGCTAGCGCAAATATTATAGTAACAATTTTGAGTTTCATAGTGACCCCGAATAGATTTTTTATATTTTACAAATACATCATTTTTTGATGACTGTAAAATGTTGTCAAAAAGCAAACCAAAAGTATTGTAAGTAAATTCATCAAAATTTTATCTTTTCCTTTTCAAACGTGAGAAAAGACACAATGAGTTCTCTTACGAGAGAAAAACGAAAATTATGCTTTAATATGAAGTTGTGTAATGTTTAGCATAATTATTTTTCCCTTATCATAGGATATTTTCATCCAGTCTTTCTCAGTTACTGAATAGCACTAAAGAAAAATATTTAAAATTGTTTTGTAATTGTGAATTGTTGTTGCGACATGAATTGTGTGAAGGCAAGAGTATGTACGATTGTCAAACGCAAGGCATAGAAATATTATTAGCGGAAAAAAAATTTTAGAGTCTGCAAAATAATTTGTGCGATTTGCAATTTACTTTTATATCATAGACATCAGCCTTTCTTCAAAGACAATTGAAAAATTAGAAATAATAACTGACGAGTTTCTTATAGGCATAGTGCCCATCTTTGATAAATCTTTATAAGCAAGATAAAGCATTTTAAAAATGCATCATCCCTCCAAGGCGGGCAAGCTATTCGGGAAAAGGGAACTTGTCTTAATAACTTTCCTAAGCTGCCGTTGAACCGACTCAACATAATTTGAAGTGTAAAATAACAGTTTTTATTTCTTCAGTTTATTTAAAGTAGTTTGCCTGATTATTCCGGTTCTATCTCCAGGACTTTGCAGCCAGAGATTACTTACTTGCCAGGCGTTCTTCAAGTTCCATTAGGTTTTCAAGTGCAGCCTTTTCTGTCGGCGCAGCGCTTGCGCTTCTTGTAACCGGCAACTCACTATCATTCGTGGCAACTATAGGATTAATAGCTTTAGCCGGTATTGAAGTCAAGAACACTATACTTCTAGTCGACTTTACAAATCAGCTTAGAAGGGAAGGTAAAACACTTGACGAGGCTATAAGAGAAGCCGGAGAGTTAAGGTTTCTTCCTATTATTCTCACTTCACTAACGGCAATCGGAGGTATGCTCCCGATAGCCTTATCAGATAATCCTTTAATTTCTCCGCTTGCAATTGTAATAATCGGTGGGCTGGTTAGCTCGACTTTATTATCTAGACTTGTTACGCCTGTTGTTTACAAGTTACTTCCGCCAAAGATTGTATAGGATTATCATTTATTTAAATTAGAAAATCAATAAAAATTATAGACTTAGATAAAAAAGGAAATCTAACTTTAATAAAATAGATTATAGATGATAAAGCAGAGAAAGTATCAAGGAAATAGAATTAGATTAGAGGGCTTTCACATGGCTTTCAGAGGGGTTTCACAAGGGATTCAAAGGGGATTGACACGGTATGAATAAAATGTCTTAATACTATGTAATTCAAATAATTACCGCAAATAATATAAAAAAATAATGGCGTGTAATCAATGCATTATAATCCCCATTATAGAGCGGCAAAGTTTAAGATTGTAGGAGTAACGCGGATATGAAATTAGCCTGAAGTTAAGATGATAATGCCGGCAATAAAATCAGCGAATAATTTAGTCGTCTTTGCGAATTATTATAAGAGAAAGATCATCATTGACAGGAGCGTCGCCTACGAAATTATCTACCGCACCGACAACAGATTCACCGATCTCATCAACATTTTTCGAACTTAGTTTCGATAGAGTATTAATAAGTCTGTCTTTATCAAAGAATTTACCCTCTTCATTTTTTGCTTCGGTAACGCCGTCGCTGTAAGCGAAGAATATTTCGCCTTTTGCCAATGACAATTCTTCTTCCCGGTACGAAAAATCTTTTGTCATTCCAATGGCAACATTACCTTTAGAAGTTTCTTTAACAATATTGTCTTGAATAATCATCGGCGGGAAATGTCCGGCGTTCACATAACCGAGCTTTGTATCGCCGGGCTTAATCTCGACATAAACCATGGAGGCGAATATGTTCTTCAGGCTGTCGCGGTAGAAGATGGAATTTATTTTGGAGACTAACCTGGAAAGCGAATCAAAGTCGGCTGCTAATGCTCTAATCGTAGCCTGGAGTTTAGCCATCAAAAGTGCGGCGTGCAGTCCTTTACCGGCAACATCGGCAAGAATGATACCTACTCTATCGTCATTTATGCTAAGATAATCTACGAGGTCTCCGCCTACTTCGTTAGCAGGTCTTGTGAAAAGCCAGATAGACCAGCCGGGTACTTTTGGACTTCTTTCGGGCGTAAGAGCGCGCTGAACTTTTCTACCCGCTTCAAGTTCATCTTTAGCGAGAAGCTTATCTTTTAATTCGAGCATAAGAACAATAAATATTATTCCTCCTCCTACAAGCCCGGTATTATTTATTTGCAGACTGCCGTTATCGACAAGGATGCTTGTTCCGAATAAAACTATGAATAAACCAACAGCGGTAAGTATCCTGCGCATCGGCGTTAAATGAAAGAACAGGCTTCTTGTCATTGAATATGCAAGATACAGAACTGATTTAACACGACCCATTGTTTCGAGATTTTTTTTCTGTTCCTCTGTTAAATAAAACTCTCTCAGCTCTTTGAGCTCGTGTTTGAATTCTCTAATGAAGTTAGTGTTTCTAATGTCTTCTCGTAAGACCCTGGCAAATTTCCTGTTGGTATCTTTGTTTTCCATGCAAGTATTAAAAAATTGACAAAAGAAATTATGCAATAGAGTTTTTACAAACAAGCAAATGATGATAAACGGCAGATTTGTATTTTGAGATAAACATAGCATGAATTAAAAACAGTTTCAGCGAAATTTAAGTAATTGCGTTGTATGATTAATTAAATGATAGGTGAAAAAACCTTAGGAAATTACATGATAACTTAACACTAAAAAGGTAGAGTAAGACTCTTCGGATTGCATCACCTTTATCAGCATGATTTCAGGATATAGCCCTATCGGCGGAGTTTTAAAACAAGTGCAAAGTATAGTTGAAACACTGTATTATCTTCAATAAACAATTATGATTCGACTCTTTTTAAAATTGATTTTATTATATGGGAAAATGAGACATAGATATATAGCTTTATGCTAAATATATTATAAAAAATGGTGTATAGTTTTTGTACTAGCTTATTGACAAAGCTAACCGAATTCGCAAATACTTTTGTTTTACTACCGAAAATAATTCATTTAAAATAATTTTTGATAATCTTAAAAATGAATTAAATTTATTTTCAAATTTTAATTTAATTTTTCTAAGGTTACTTTTATTACAATTTAGTTACATTTATAACCATTAAATATTTAAGGGATGAAATTCTTCTTCAATCTCCAATTGGCACACCGATTGTCATATAGGGGAAAACAATAAAAATGCGATGACAGATTCAAATTTAACAACGCAAGATAAATACGAGCTAAACCTTCATTTGTTCATGAACTAATTTAAAAACTATATTAATAAACTTTATGATTAAAAAAATCAGAATAAAAAATTATAAAGCTTTTAGAGACTATAATGAAATTGAAATAAAACCAATTACAATATTAGTTGGACCTAATAGTGCTGGTAAAAGTTCATTACTTAAATTAATATCAAAATTAAAAAGTCGATATGAAACAATATTACTTGAAGAATTGAATTATAATAACACTACTTTTTTGAGTAATAAAAATCCAATTGAAATTAAAATTGAATACGGATTCGAGAATAAGTCATTTATAAGTAATTTTTATTTCATGGAAAATAAACTTAATGTTGAGACTACTAAAAGAGAAGAAAAAAACAATAGCCGCAATATAAAAAAGTGCAGTAAAGATTTTAGCTTAAATTATATAAATGGATCATATCCTGTCATAAATTGGGATGGATTAATCAAATTAGCTAAACAAAATCTCGAGCATAATTATAGAGATGAAATAAAAGAAATAAATAATTTATTAAAGGCTTTTAAAAACGGGCATTTTTTAGAAGTTTGGGATATAATAAGACCAATTCAAGATATTATTTATGAGGATTTTATCAAGGAAGATCAATCTAATATTTCGTTTAATGGTAATCCCTTCTATATAGAATTAGAAGATAAAAGTGAATTTGAAGTGGCAGATGATATATTAAAGCATTGCAAATATGAAATTCCAGAATATGAGCAGCTCGATTTTATTTATAAAAATGATAAAATATTATCAAAAAGATTTAATGAAATAGAAAAATCAATTATATATGATAACTCTACAAAAACAAGAAATATCCTTCTGGATATGTTAAGAAATATCAAGCCCCAACTAAAATATGACGAAATATTGAGCTCCAAAATCATTGTGTCGTTATGTGTAGTAATATTTTCAGCTAGATTAAGATATGAATTATTGAAGATCAAAAAAGAATATTTAAATAATATAAAGAAGATTGGCTTTGGCAAGTTAACAAAATATAGCTTACCAAAAATAATAAATATAAACCCATTACGTGGTATACCAAGAAATTACTATGATAAAAGAGAACTAGTTGAAAATTTTCAAATTCCCATTGAATACTTGGATATGCATAACAATTTAAATGATCTTCAAAATGCTGTAAACAAGCTACTGAAGCGAATGGAAATCAATTATAAATTGATCATAAAAGAAATAAGGCATAAGAATTTAAATGAAAGGATCTATGCCGTAAAATTAAAAGATATTATAACAAACTATGAATATAATCTTAATGAATTGGGATTTGGAATTTCACAAATACTTCCAATCATTAGCAATATTTACATTAATAATCGACGAACATATTATGAACGACGAAGCTTTGATTTTGAATTTAAAAGTAACTCCAATATCTATCTAGTTGAACAACCAGAAATACACTTGCACCCAAAACAGCAAACATTACTTGCTAAACTTTTCTATGAATTACTATTTGATGAAAAGTTATATGACCAAATGTCGGACAATTATTTGGACATAAATGAATATGATGGGGATAAAGTAATTATTGAAACACATTCTGAGCATTTAATAAGAGGATTACAATTATTAGTAGCACAAGGGAAAATAAAACCTGAACATTTAGGCATCTACTATATTAATAAAAATAATGAAGGTGAAAGTTCAATAAAACTAATGGAAGTTAATGATAACGGTTTATTTAAAGAAGCATGGCCGGAAGGTTTTTTCGATCAGCATTATAAGCTTGCTAAAGAGTTATTATTTGCAAAGAGGAAATAATGAACCAAGAAATTATTATTGAGAAATCATTTATAAGATATTTAGAAAACAGCAAATTGTCATTTAAAATTTCTGAAGCTCAAAAATGTGTAGAGGTTATAGAGCAAAATAATATTATCAGTGATGAAAATGAAGATATTTATAAAGATTATCAGGAAGAACTAGAAAAAATTAGCAATTCTGATTTAAGAATATTAATTGCAGAATTAATTTATGAGTGGAAGGAGAAAAAAACAAAACAAGTTACGTTTACTTATAATAAAGAAAATATTCTTGAATTAACTAAACTTTCAAAAGACAAGATTTTATTTAATCCTACATTAACAGCTAAAGAAATTAATAGAATACTAAAAGCTAATTCTGATGTTGAAGTTCATAATAAAGATACATTTATCAATCCAGAACCATATCATAGATTAAAAAATATTGATATTAGGATAAAGCTTAATAAAGATGTCTATTATGATATAAGATTACTTTTTGAACCGTTTATTAGATGCTCTGAAGAAATTACAATAATTGATCCTTTTCTGCCTAACAACAATGCATTGCAAAATGTAAAAGTTATTTTGAATCATATTGCCAATAGGAAAATAAATTTAATTACTCACTCAGGCCATAACTATGTTCACAAATATGGGAATAAAAATCCAACTTTATACGAAAGTAATTGGGTCAATTTCCAAAAATTTATTAGTGAATTAAAAGGAAAAAACAATCAAGTACAAGTAAGTGAATTCAAAAATAGAAAACACCAAGAAAGATACCTGATAACAAATGATGTAAAAATTATTTTACCTGGTGGGATGGATTTTCTTGATGAAAACGGATTCCCTAACATAGAAGATGAAAACTTTGAGATTATGGAATTGGCATTTACAAGAATCGATGAGGAATCTTGAATTATTAATTTATAAATTCGAATAGTTTTAAACCCAAAAAGTATTTATTTATGATTTATTTCTCTTTCATCGGCAACCACGATAAAATCTCATCTTCAAATGAGTACGGCGCATTTTATAATATCTTCATCAATTACAAAAACGATATTTCTAAAATATTTGTTTTCACAACACCTAAAACTGATAGAGCCGATTATACCGAAATCGCAAATGAAAATATTAAAATAATAAAATCTATAAAAAAAGAAATTGAAATAACTCCAGTTCAAATTGACTTAGCAAATCCAGTTGACTTTGATTTAGTTTATCCCAAAATGCTGGATGCTTTATTAAATATAATTGAAGAAAACAATATTAAGGATGATGAGAAAATAATTAATATCACCTCCGGCACTCCCACAATGTCGGCTTGCTGGGTTTTACTTGCTCAATCCGGACTAATCAAAAATACAAAATTAGTTCAGTCATTTGAGCAGCAATACTCCCGAAGTGGCAAGACCACACGGGAAGTTAATTTTGATATTGATGATTTTCCAACAATTAAGGCTCCTTCGGCGCTAAAGCGGCAGCTTACCATTACCTCCCGCGAAAATAAGGAACTGAAAAATAAATTAGTTCAAGAAGAATTGGATAGAAAAGTACCTGATTTAATCGGTACATCCAAAGCAATAAGAGATGTAAAAGATCAGATTGTTCATGATATAAATGATAAAACACATGTTTTAATAATCGGCGAAAGAGGAACCGGTAAGGAAGTAATTGCAAATTCAATATGGAAATTATATCATAAAAAAAATGACGAAAAGTTGAAAACAGTTGACTGCGGTTCATTTCCAAAAGAACTAATCCAGTCTGAATTATTCGGTCATACAAAAAATGCTTTTACCGGCGCTAATACTGAAAGGGAAGGCATCCTATCATTAGCAAAAGATAAAATGATTTTCCTTGATGAGATTGGAAACCTGTCTCTAGATGGTCAGCAGAAACTTTTAAGAGTTCTTTCACATGGCGAAATAAGAAAGTTAGGTTCAGATGAAGTTGACAATATAAGTATTCAAATAATTGCTGCAACTAATAAAAACATAGATGACCCGGAACTATTTGCGCAGGATATTAAAGACAGGTTCGACGAAATAATATCCCTTCCTCCATTAAAGAACAGAAAAGAAGATATTCCTTTGCTGATAGATCATTTTATGAAGATATACTCAGGAAGCAATAAAACCTTATCACCTATCCAGATTGATAAAGCATTATATAAGAAATTAATTAATTTTGACTGGCCCGGCAATATAAGACAGCTAGAGAAATGGGTGCAAAAAATAATACGCAGATTCAGCGAAGGCGGAACCATAAAATTAGAAAACCTGCCGGAAAGATTTATAGATGACCTTATCGACGACAACTCAGACGATTTTATTCTGCCGGAACTTCCGCTGCTAATACCATTAGATGACTATGTTGAAAAAATTAGGGAGAAAGCAAGAAAAATGTCGGACAATAATATGTCGGAGGTAGACAGACTTCTAAATCAAAAATTAGGGACAGAGAAACAGAGGCAGTACAGGGAAAGGAATAAGAAAGAGTAACATCCATTCTGTAAAAAGTAACATATGTAACCAGAATATTAAACAGAACCTTATTAACAAAGTAATTTGGTTCAAAACATAATGGCATGTCATTTGTGTTTAATAGGGTGCTATGGAAACAACATCATACATAAAAAATAAAAATAAATTAAAAAATGCAGTTCAATTTATTGGACAACTAAAAAATTGGAAAGTAATTGAAGCTAATGGGTTGAACAAATGGATTATATACGAGAAGGGAGAACTTTTAGCACGAATTGAATATGAGTTAACACCGGAAAATTTATTATTAAAAATTTCTACCCCGGTTTTAGATAATGTTTCTATTTCGGACGAAATTATGGTAAGACCTTTGTTGCTTGAAAAAAATATTAGGGAAATATTAAAATCCGATAGACTTGTATTAATTGATGATATATTTTATTTATACAAAAATGTAAAAATCGATATTAAAAAACAGAATTTTAAAGCACATCTATTAAACATTTTATCCGAAATTATTACTTCGGTCGACATTATATCGGTAAATGTGGAGATAAAAATAAATAACTTTATGCAAACAAGGCTTAATTAAAAAATGGCTGTTATTTATCCTGACTTAGAGACAATTATAAATCTTAAACAAAAACCTGAAAAAGGAGAGATTCATTTACTGGAGTTTTTAATTAATAATTTAAATGACGACTATGAAATTTATTTTCAACCTTATTTAAATGGAGATAGACCTGACATTGTTGTACTTCGAAAAGATTCCGGGTTGTTAATAATAGAAGTTAAAGATTGGGATTTGGTTAATTACACAGTTGATAGAAAAGGAAGATGGAGCCTTTTGGACGGAACAATGATTAAATCTCCTTTTTCACAAGTTCAAAGTTATAAAGAAAACATTTTCGAGTTGCATATTGATGATCTATTATCCAAGCAAATCAAAAATTCCCAAATGTTCACTACTGTTTCCTGCGCGGTGTATTTTCATAATTATTCTTTAAACGAAATAAATAAATTAATATTTCCGGAGGGAAGCGAAGAAAAATATAAAAAATGGTTGAACTATATTACTATTTGGGGAAATAATTCTCTGAGAAATAATATTTTACAAGATTTTTTACATAAGAAGTATTTGGATAGAAAATCAAAATTATTTGATTTTGATTTATACTTAAAGATAAAAAGATATTTACAACCGCCTAGACACTTAATCGAGCAAGGAAAAGAAATCAGATATTCGGATGAGCAAAGACAGTTAATAGTTAGTAAACCCGGCGATCAAAAAATAAAGGGTGTGGCCGGTTGCGGAAAAACTCTAGTACTTGCCAAGAGAGCTGTAAATGCATATCTAAGAACTAAAGGGAAAGTATTAATCCTAACATATAATATCACACTTCGGAATTATATACATGATAAAATAAATGAAGTTAGAGAAGATTTCGGGTGGGATAATTTTTTAATTCTGCATTACCATGAATTCTTTACAAGCCAGGCAAATAATTTTAACTTAACATTAGACACCAAAACATCTTATGAAGAAAATGATTTTTTTGAAAGAGTAAAAGTAAAGTTGCCAAAATATGAAGCAATTTTTATAGACGAAGCGCAAGATTATAAGTACGAATGGTTTTTCATTATTAAAAAGTATTTCCTTACTCAAGGTGGTGAATTTGTAATTTTTGCGGATGAAAAGCAAAATATTTACGAAAGAAATTTGGACACTGATAAAAAGACTAAGACTAATATCCCAGGGAGATGGAATGAACAGCTAAAAACAACAAAGCGCTTATCAAATTCTATAATTCAATTAACTAATAATTTTCAAAATACTTTTTGGAAGAATAAGTATGTACTGGATAATATAAAATTAAATCCCTCTCAGCAAGAATTATTTTCTGATGAAAAAATTGTATATAAGTTTATAGAAGGAAATATAAATTCTACTAATATAGTGAATTATATTTTTGAAACTATATATAATAATAATATCCATTCAAATGATATTGGCATTCTTGGTCCTGAAATTGATTATTTGAGGGAAGTTGATTTAAATATTAGAAAGTTAAAAAAAGAGAAAACGAGAACTATGTTTGAGACTCATGAGATATATGAGTATTTAAAAAATAAATATATTGAGAAAGGCATGAAAGGTGATAATCTTAACAAAAGCCTTAAAGAAGAGGTCGAAAGAGTACGTCGAAGCAAAAAATTTAATTTTTGGATGAATCCGGGTACAATAAAAATTTCTACTATTCATAGTTTTAAGGGCTGGGAGATTGATACATTATTTTTAATAATTACTGAAAAAATAGAAGAAAAATATATATTTTTGGAAGAATTAATCTATACAGCACTTACGAGAGCTAAAAGGAATTTATGTATTATTAATTTCAATAATACAAATATTCATGTATTCTTTAAAAATAATATTAATAATGAATCTACAATAATCTAAGGTTATAAAAAAGCACTTGTGTAAGCGATATAAATTTGGACTGTGTAACTGCAGTCGTAATTTCAAGGTGTTATTATACTTTATTAGGTCTAGTGAAATCCTTATACAATAGAATAGACCTACCATGATAAGCAGATATATCCGGCAAGTGCTTTTTAATTTTATATGACAAAAAATATTTATACTGAAATATTTAATAACAAGTATTCTGCTACTTTAAAAGAAAAGATTAATAATCATAATATTGATGAAATAAGAGATTATATTGGTAAAAGAAGGTTTTCTAATCAATATTTAAACTGGTTATTAAAGCATAACGAGATCAGTAGTGACGCTAAAAATATATTTGCAGATGAAATTAAAAAAAGAAAAGTAGTAAATGATAAATTACTCCAAGATTTTTTACTAATATTCAATAAGGAAAGTGTTGTAAAGTTCCTAAATACAAAAATAAGATCTTTAACTTATGTTTTATATGTAATTAGTGAGAATAAAAAATACACCGAATTTACTATTAAGAAAAAAAATGGTAAGGAAAGGATTATTTCATCACCAAATCTTGCATTAAAAAAATGGCAAAAGAAACTTAACGAAGTTTTGCAATTATGTTATATTAATAAAATAGCTGTACATGGTTTTATTGCTAACAAATCGATTATTACAAATGCATTTACACATATAAAAAAAAGGAACGTACTTAATATTGATATAAAAGATTTTTTCCCCTCTATTAATTTTGGCAGAATAAGGGGTTTGTTTCTTAATAGTCCATTTAATTTTACGAAAGAAGCTGCCACTATATTAGCTCAAATTTGCACTTTTAAGAATCAATTACCTCAAGGAGCACCTACCTCACCGATAATATCAAATTTTATTTGCAGCCGTTTAGATCAAAAAATGACAAAATTAGGACAGAAGTATTATTGTACTTATACAAGATATGCTGATGATATTACTTTCTCTAATACAAAAAACAACTTACCAGAAAACTTAATCGAAGAAATAATAAATATAATACGTGAAGAAGGCTTTGAGGTTAATGAAGCTAAAGTTAGAAATCAAACAAGGGTAGTGAGACAGGAAGTTACCGGTCTTACGGTGAATGAAAAGATAAACATAAACCGTAAATATATTCGTAAGGTTAGGGCTATATTACATTCGTGGGAAACAGAAGGTTATGAAACTGCTTCAAAGAAGTTCTTTGGGAAATATGATAGGCATAGATATAAAAGACCGAGTTTAAGAACTTCAATTAAGGGTAAAATTGAGTTCATAGGAAGCATACGTGGGAAAAATGATGATTTATACAAGAAATTATTAGAGAGATATAAAGTGCTTATAGGAGATCCGAATGTTGAGAAATATGAGGTATATAGAGAAGCAAAAAAACAAGAAAGAGAAAAGTTTAATAAAGCAATTGAATCTAAAAAGAAATTAAAATGGATGAACTATGATAAAGAGTTAAAACATAATCCTAAGGAGTTGGTAAAAAGTTTGCAGTTACTTTCTAATCCTAGTGCTAATTTGAGAAATTTAGTACATAAACCCAGTCAAAATGAAAGTTTTGATTTACCTTCAATTTTTAGAGCGGCAAGGTGTGAATTTAATAAGATAAAAGTCAACTTACCTTCATTTGTCCGTCATTTAATAGAGAAAAAACTATTTGAAGTTTATAAGAAAAATGGTTTCGAAATATGGAATAAAAACAAACTATGCCCTCTGGTATCGGATGAACAGTTTTATAAGCAAATACAATCATTTAAGAGAAAATATCGATTTGGGAAAGCCGATATTGAAGAAACAAATCTATATACGGCATTGCAAAAAATGATTAAAGAAGATGATTTATCAAAGCTTATTGGGAAAATAGATATTGATGTTAAAGTCGAAGAAGCTAACTTTTATACTGACGTTGATGCAGTGATAATATCAATTAGAAAAATATTAAATATGTGCATAAGATTTGGCAAAGATGATAATTATAAATTGAAAATTGACTATTATAAAGAAGGTAGAAGAAAAATTCTTGAAATATGTCATCTATAATGCTTAAGTTGGAAAGATACTTTTGAAAAATTAACTTATGTATAACAAAACTTCAGGAGTATCAAAATGCCGTCAGAAAAAAGAAAACACAGCGCAGAGTTCAAAGT
>JAKAKL010000001.1 GCA_021824565.1 Bacteroidota bacterium
CATAGCCTTTATTTTTTCCAAGTTCTTCCTGTGCATAAGTTGAAGTTTGATATATTGGAGTTATAACTGCGCCGGTTACTTCATCCGGCTTTTGACCGGCATGGATTGCATCTGTTGAGAAGCCCATAAAATTCCTTTAAATATTTTATTAAAAATTAGTATGTTCTAAAATATCGTATCGTGTAATTATATCAATAATTCTTCCGTACTCGGTTACAAGAACTGCCGGAGAATCGCTTAAATATTTTTTTACAACGTTAAGTTCTGTACGTTCATCAAGAGTCGGAAAGCTCGGTTCCATTACGTCTTCAATATTAGAATCAAGAAGATTTTGGTTGCCGACAAGCATTGACATTAATTTTGCCTCGCGAATGCTTCCAACTGATTGTCCATTATCTAATACCGGAAGCTGTGAAAATCCTTTTGAGTTTAATACTTCTACGGCACCCTTAACTTTATCTTTAGCAAGCAGCGAAACCAATTCAAATTTTCTTCCGTTGTGTTTGGCCTGCGAAATATCTTTAAGAGTTCTAATATCCGTCGGCAGCAAGCGTTTTTCGCGGAGCCATTCATCACTGTGAAACTTCGTTAAATATCTTTCGCCTGTATCGCAAACTACAAAAACAATCACTGCATTTTCATCAAGGCTTTTTGCCACTTCAAGCGTTATTCCAAGTATTGTCCCTGTACTGCCGCCGCAGAAAATTCCTTCTTCGCGTGAAAGCATTCTTGCGAAGTTGAACGAGTCCATATCGTTTATATTATATATTTTATCTATATACTCGAACTGCACATTCTTAGGAAGGCAATCCTGACCGATTCCTTCGACAAGATAAGGCGTGCCTTTTGCAGTTATTCTTTTTTCTTTAAATTCTCTTAGAATCGAACCGTAAGGATCGGCGCCGATAATTTGTATTGAAGGATTTTTTTCTTTAAGAAATCTTCCAACACCGCTAATTGTCCCGCCGGTTCCTATGCCCGCAACAAAGTGAGTTATTTTGCCTTCCGTCTGTTCCCATATTTCCGGTCCAGTCGTTCTATAATGTATCTCGGGATTTGCCGGATTGGAATACTGGTACATGAAAATTGAATTGGGAGTTTCTTCGTTAATTTTTCTTGCAACGGTTATGTAGTAATCTGGGTGATCATGCCCAACGGCATTCGATACTACAATAACATCACCTCCAAGCGCTTTCAGGTAATTAATTTTTTCAGAGCTTACTTTATCAGTTACAACAAAAATCGATTTATATCCTTTTACAGCGCACGCAAGTGCCAGTCCTATCCCGGTATTTCCACTAGTAGCTTCGATAACGGTTCCGCCGGGTTTTATCTTC
This sequence comes from Bacteroidota bacterium, assembly GCA_021824565.1. GTDB lineage: Bacteria > Bacteroidota > Ignavibacteria > Ignavibacteriales > Ignavibacteriaceae > FEN-1297. Next base: position 1,338 of record JAKAKL010000001.1, read on the forward strand.
CCGCTTCGTTCCGCTTCCTCAAGCATCGAAACGCCTATCCGATCCTTTACACTGCCGCCGGGGTTTGCCGATTCAAGTTTGGCAAAGATCTGTGGTTTTAATCCTTTGTTTAATTTGTTAAGCTTTATCAAAGGCGTGTTGCCGACTGCTTCAAGTATATTGTTTTTATATTTCATATAGTTTTAAAAATTTTTTTTTAATTGGTGAAAGTTTTATCCGCAAAACTTTTAGATTTAATTGAAGCTAAAACCGCGCAGAAATTCTTCAGCCTTAAGTTTTTTCTTCCCTTCATGCTGAAGTTCTAATATTTCGAGCGAGCCTTCGCCGCAGCCTATAAACAGCTTTGTTTTGGTCTGCTTAATTTCTGAAGGACTTAATTTTTCTTCGTAATTAATTTTTGTCTTATAAATTTTTAATATTTTTTCTTTATAATAAAAAAAAGCCGCGGGAAATGGCGAAAGCCCGCGCACAAGGTTATGGATTTTATCTGCGGGCAAACTCCAATCTATTATCGCAGTTTCCTTAGTAATCTTTGGAGCTGAAGTAGCCAAAGAATTATCCTGAGTTATTAATTTAGCATTTCCGCTTTCAATTAATCTAACAGTATTAAGCACAGCACCGGCTCCGATTAGACTCATTCTATCGTGCAGAGTGCCGAAATCATCTTCATCATCAATCTTAATTCTTTCTTGAAGAATCAACTTCCCAGTATCTACTTTTTCATCGAGGAAAAAAGTTGTTACTCCGGTTTCGTGTTCACCGTTGATCAATGCCCATTGAATCGGCGCCGCCCCGCGATACTTAGGCAAAAGAGAACCGTGCAGATTAAACGTTCCTTTAGGCGGAATTGAGAAAACTTCTGTCGGCAAAATTTTAAACGCAACAACTACGAAGGCATCGGCATTAAAATTTTTCAACTGGCTAATGAAATTTTCATCTCTTAATTTTTCAGGCTGAAGAACAATGATATTATTTCTTAATGCAAATTCTTTTACGGCTGTATATGAAATCTTCTGACCGCGTCCCCTTTCTCTATCCGGCGCAGTTACAACGGCAGGAACATCATAGTTATTATCAATCAATATCTTTAACGAAGGAACCGCAAAATCGGGCGTGCCCATGAAAATGATTTTCATCTTCATCCGCTGCTTAAAGCTGCATCTGGTAATCTATGTGAGAGGTAACAGGGTACTGGAACTCAACCTTTCGCTGCTTAATCTTAATCAAATCTTTCTTAAATTTTTTCTTCATCTCGTCGCTGATCAAATCAGTAAACAAAATTCCCTGAAGATGATCATACTCATGCTGGATAACGCGCGCTAAAATATCTTTAGCATCGAGAGTAATTTCTTTCAGATCAGTATCATGATATACGATTGTAATTTCCGCAGGTCTTTCTACCTCGGCGCGGATGTCCGGAATACTTAAGCAGCCTTCTTCAATAAAAACCTTTTTCTCCGAACGGTAAGTAATTTTAGGATTAATAATAACCATCGGCTTGGAATCTTCGTGACCATCGATAACAGAAATATCAATAACAATAATCGCTTTATCGGAACCTACCTGGTTGGCAGCTAAGCCGATGCCGTTCGCGTTCCTCATCGTCTCGAACATATCCCTTATAAGTTCTACAGTTTTAATATCAACTTCTTTTACCGGGTTCGCTTTTCTTTTTAATATCTTGTCGCCGATTAAAGTTATTGGTAATAGCGCCATCAAAAAAAACTCCTGCAATTCAATTAATTTTATTTCTGGAAAATACCACGTGAGATTTTGTCGGTGGTAAAAATAATGAAAACAATAAGAAGAAGAAAGTTTAGATGACAAAAATATTAGCGTCATCATATTTTTAATTTAAATAAATCAGTTATACATCTGGTTTTACTTATCTCAAGATAAGAAATTAGAAATAGCCTGGAATATATAACGGATGTTTTTGAAGTTTATATAGAAGAATTAATTAAGTGGATTTCTTTCCGAAATGAACCGTAAAATTTCTAAAGCATATAGAGTGACGAGTACGCAGGATTGTAGTCCGCCGGGAAGCAATGGTAAATACCTGCCTAAAAATAAAAGCTGTCATAAAACAAATGCTGTTTGTCCATTAAAAAACAGCGGAGTGATGTCGATTGATGAAAGGAGAACTTTAAAAAATGGAAACATGCCGGAGACAAATGAAAGGTGGACTTTAAAAAATGACAACTCGCCGCAGATTAATGAAAGGCTGCCGGAAAATAATACTGACCCGCCAGAGATAAATAAGAACCTGCCTAAAATTAATGCGAGGGCGCCATTGAGTGAAATCACTCGGTCAGAGATAAATGATGGCTGTCCGGTGATGAATGAGACATGGTATGCTCAAAATACGAGAAAATTATAGCAAACCTCTGCGAAACTTAGTTATATGTATTCGAGTCAGTCTGTTCAAGTTCAAGTGTAAGATCAAGTTGAAGAAAGGATGCAAGGCGGCACAGGCTTAAACAAAGAAGCTTTTTAGAAAGCCGCTTCGTTTAAAGAGCAAGACGCTTTTCTGAAATCGACGTCACTTAATAAAAAAATAATTTTCAAAAATATTGACAAAATTTAGAAGAGACATTATATTAGCACTCCTAATTCGAGAGTGCTAATAATTAAGTTAAAAATCAAAAAAAAATCGGAGGTACAATTATGGCTAAAATAAATCTAAAGCCATTGGCAGACAGAGTAATAGTAAAGCCAAGCGAGGCAGAAGAGACAACAAAAGGCGGTATCATTTTACCTGATACTGCAAAGGAGAAACCAATAGAAGGCACTATAGTAGCCGTCGGACCTGGCAAAATAGCAGATGACGGAAAGCAGGTAAAGCCTGAAGTAAAGGTTGGAGATAAAGTACTGTACGGTAAATACAGCGGTACTGAAGTAACAGTTGAAGGCGAAGAATATTTGATAATGCGCGAGAGCGATATCTTCGCAATCATTGGTTAATAAAATTTTTTTTAATAATAAAACCGTCCCGGCTGTGCCGTGGACAAGGAGGATATAAAATATGGCTTCAAAATTAATTGAGTATAATGCTGAGGCACGTGCCAAATTAAAGAACGGCGTAGATAAATTAGCAAACGCCGTAAAGGTTACATTAGGTCCTAAAGGACGCAATGTTATTCTTGAAAAGAAATTCGGTGCGTCAACCGTAACTAAAGACGGAGTTTCAGTTGCAAAAGAAATTGAACTCGAAGATCCGGTTGAAAATATGGGTGCACAAATGGTTCGCGAAGTAGCTTCTAAAACGAGCGATGTTGCCGGAGACGGAACAACAACCGCTACGGTTTTAGCGCAGGCAATCTATCGTGAAGGTTTGAAGAACGTAACTGCAGGCGCAAATCCTATGGATTTAAAAAGAGGCATCGACCTTGCAGTAAATAAGGTTGTTGAAAACTTGAAAAAAGCCAGCAAAGCAGTTGAAGGAAGAAATGAAATAGCTCAAGTTGGCGCAATATCTGCAAACAACGATAAGTCTATTGGCGATTTGATTGCCGATGCGATGGAAAAAGTCGGCAAAGACGGCGTTATAACGGTCGAAGAAGCAAAAGGAACCGAGACGGGACTGGAAGTTGTTGAAGGTATGCAGTTCGATCGCGGTTATCTTTCACCATACTTTGTTACCAACACCGAAACAATGGAAGCAAACCTTGAAGATCCTTACATCTTAATTCACGACAAAAAAATCTCCGCAATGAAAGACTTATTACCGGTTCTCGAAAAAGTTGCACAGCAGGGTAAAGCCTTATTGATAATTGCTGAAGATCTTGAAGGCGAAGCTTTAGCTACTTTAGTAGTAAATAAAATTCGCGGAACTTTAAGAGTCGCTGCTGTTAAGGCTCCAGGCTTTGGCGATAGAAGAAAAGCAATGCTTGAAGATATAGCAGTTCTCACCGGCGGTACGGTTATTTCCGAAGAACGCGGCTTCAAACTGGAAAACGCTACTGTCTCTTATCTCGGTACAGCTAAAAAAGTTAATATAGATAAGGACAATACTACAATCGTTGAAGGCGCGGGCAAAACCGACGACATCAAAAAGAGAATTAACGAAATTAAAGCTCAAATTGAAAAGACAACATCGGATTATGATAAAGAAAAATTGCAGGAAAGACTTGCTAAACTTTCAGGCGGCGTTGCAGTATTAAAAATAGGCGCTTCAACTGAAGTTGAAATGAAAGAAAAGAAAGCGCGTGTTGAAGACGCTTTGCATGCGACAAGAGCAGCGGTTGAAGAAGGAATCGTAGCTGGCGGCGGAGTTGCATTAGTTAGAGCAATTTCTGTCCTCGATAAAGTTTCCGGAGATAATGCAGATCAAACTACTGGAGTTAAAATTGTTCAGAAAGCTCTTGAGGAGCCGTTAAGACAAATTGCAAACAACGCTGGTCTTGAGGGTTCGGTCGTTTTGAAAGACGTTCTGCAAAAAGGTTCAGCTAATTACGGTTTCAATGCAGCAACTGAAGTATACGAAGACTTGGTAAAAGCCGGCGTTATCGATCCTACAAAAGTTACAAGAACAGCTCTGGAAAATGCGGCTTCAGTTTCATCGCTTCTGTTAACAACCGAAGCAGTTGTTTACGAGAAGAAAGAAAAAGAAGCTCCGGCAATGCCTCCTATGCCTGGCGGCGGAATGGGCGATATGTATTAAGATAAGTTTAAGTTTAAGTTTAAGTTTAAGTTTAAGTTCAAGATTAAGAGCAAGACTTATTTTAAATTTATTTATGCGGAATCTGAAAAACAGGTTCCGCTTTTTGTTTTAAACCTTTCCCAAATCATTTTTGTCGAACCACCAAGAATTTCAGTTTTCAAAACTTAGATAAATAAAAAGGCATAAAAATGAAAAGTGTAATATTCATATCGATTTTATTTTTTATATGTCTCAGCGCTGCAAACGCCCAGCAGTTCCGCCATTTTTCAATTCAGGATAGAGTTGCACAGCTAAAAGACAGTCTTGCTTTGTCCGACAGTCAAACAGTAATTGTTGATTCAATTTTAACAAACTCTATGCAGAAAGCAAGAAGTATGGATGTAAGCGAACCGGATAGACGGGACGCAATGATGCAGATAATGAAAGAAACAGATGCTGCCGTTGAAAAAGTGTTGACAAAAGATCAGCAAGTAATATATGAAAGGATGCTTGCAGAGCGGAGAGCAGAAATGCAGCAAAGGATGATGAATAGAAGAAATTACGATAACAATTAATTATAGATGCCCTCCTATAAGAAAAGAATCCGCGGTCTGGCGTAAAAGTTGGGCTGCGGATTTTTTAACGTCAAATCCAGCCTTTTCAAAAATTATTATATACTTTAAAAACTTTCTTATATTTTGCTATATTACATACCATCAAAAGAAATTTTTAATATTATTCCAGGAAATATTTCCAATTGACTTCCGCAGAATTAGACGAACTGCTTCAAGAAGCATATGAGCATTTACAGCAAGGGCGTTACCGCATGGCTCTCGTAGCAGCTAAGACCGTTTATGACGAAAGACAATATGATTACAACGCTGCGTCTTGTCTTGCGTGGGCAATGCTTGAGAACGGTTATCCTGCACAAGCATTAGAACTTGCTAACCTGGCAGTACAGGTATCCGAGAATGATGTAAACTCAAGATTATATCGCGGATTTCTTTTGATGAGAATGGGAATTTATGAAGGCGCAATCTCTGATCTTGATTGGGCGATATCTCAAAAGCCTGACATGCTAACGTGGGCGCATTTAAATAAAGCAAGAGCTTTGGGCGGCTTAGGAAGATTTTTTGAAGGTCTCGAGGAAATAGAAAAAGCCATATCAATTGATAAAGGCTCAAATCAAAAATTAAATCAAGTTCGCGAGTGGTTTAGAAAAGCATTAGGCTACGAAGGGAATTTCTTCAACGGTATATTTAATAAAAAGAAATCGATGATTTCCGAAGCGGAGGAAGCTTTAAAACAAAAAGAATATTGGTTTTCTATTTGGGCGGCAAGAAATATCCTGGATACGCCAGCCTTCAATAAAGATTTTAATAAAGCGCATTTGATCGAGTTAGAATCGTTGATTGGAATATTCCAAACAAAAATGGCTTTTGAAAAAGCAGAAGCCATTAAAAATGATTATAGAGATGACTCTCATTTCAACGCGCTATACCGGCAGATAACTCACTATTATCCAACCGAGCAAATAGAGATTCAAGAAGAAAAAATTATTCAACCGCCGGAAGAGGAAATTAATCCAATTGAAGAAAAGAGAACGGACTTTTTAGCTTACGAAAATAAATTCTTCCATGTCTACCAGGCAAAAGTTTTCGATCTAACAGAAAATTTGCGTGCGGGAAAAAGATCTTACTTGCTTCAATTCTGCGAATCAACAATAAGATACATCGGAATAGAAGTCGTAATTGATAATCCATTTTACAACAACAGGAAAATGGAGCTTGACGGAATAGCTGTGTGGTATTTGAATAACGCTGAAGTGGGCAGGCATGACTTTAAGATGGGAATTGAAAAAGATTGGAAGATAGTTGAGTTTATTCAAAGCTGGGGCGCAGAAACGCCGGGCTTCTGGAATGCCGGTCAAGGAAGAGTTGATATATTTTTAGATAATTATCTTATCTGCACGAGATGGTTTTTGATCGGCGATTCGGAAATCTTCAACTTTGAGCAAAACGAAATTGGCAATGCTCAATCGCAGGAAACGGAGAAGCCTCAAATTAAGCAGCCGACAGATGTTATTGAATCATCTTTAAAAAAGCATGAAGCAAAATCGCTTGATGAATTATTAAAAGAGTTAGAAGATTTTGTGGGACTCGAAAGCGTTAAACAATCGATGCGCGATTTCGTCGATTATCTCAAATACATCAATGAACGAAAGAAATTAGGATTAAAAACGCAGGAAAGTTTATCCGTTCACAGCGTGTTTCTTGGTAACCCCGGAACAGGTAAAACTACAATTGCGCGTCTTCTCGGTAAAATATTCCAGGCAATGGGGCTATTGAAAAACGGGCATGTAATTGAAGTTGACCGCGCGGGTCTTGTTGGACAATACATCGGCGAGACCGCACAGAAAACCGAGAAGGTTATTAACGAAGCCGTCGGAGGTCTTTTGTTTATTGACGAAGCTTATACTTTGAAGAAAGCCGGCAACACTCAAGACTTCGGTCAGGAAGCAATTGACGTAATAATAAAAAGGATGGAAGAGTCGACCGACTTTGCGGTAATAGTTGCAGGTTATCCTGAAGAGATGAATGCATTTCTTAATTCCAATCCCGGTCTGAAATCCCGCTTCGTACATACTTTTAATTTTGAAGATTATTCCCCGGACGAATTGGTGCAGATTTTCAGTCTCTTTGCTGCGAGAGAAGAATATATAATAAAGCCCGACGCCATTGAACTTCTACGAAAAGAATTTATAAATCTGTATCGAAAGCGCGATAAAACTTTCGGCAATGCAAGGCTTGCAAGAAATTATTTTAACGACGCTAAAATTCATCTTAGCAAAAGAGTTTTGAAAATTCCAGGGCAGCACCGGACTAAAGAAGCAATGGTTACAATTTGCCCGGAGGATATTCTTGCAATCATCGGAAGTTCAATTTCAAAGGAAGTTAAAATAAGCATCGATGAAGAAGCACTGGCAAAGGCGATGGAAAAGCTTAATAATCTTACAGGGCTTGACAGTGTAAAAAAAGAAATAAATGAGATTATAAAGCTTGCGCGCTTTTATACCGAGCAGGGTGAAAATATTCACGATAAATTTTCTTCTCATTTAATTTTTCTTGGAAATCCCGGAACTGGAAAAACAACAGTAGCAAGATTGTTCAGTGAAATTTATTCGGCGCTTGGAATACTTCCAAAAGGTCATCTCGTTGAAGTAGACAGGCAGGGATTGGTTGCGAGCTTCGTCGGGCAAACTGCTGAAAAGACACGCCAGGCAATTGACAAAGCTATGGGCGGAACTTTATTTATTGACGAAGCATATACTTTAATCAAGAAAGGCGACGGCGGGTCGGACTTCGGCAAAGAAGCAATAGACACTCTCTTGAAAAGAATGGAAGATGAGAGAGGAAAGTTTATTGTTATTGCCGCCGGGTATACTGACGAGATGAATGACTTCTTAAACAGCAATCCAGGACTGCAATCGAGATTTACTAAGAAGTTTACTTTTGACGATTACACGCCGGAAGAGTTAATGCAGATTGCGCAAAAAATTCTTGAGGGCAGAGGTCTTGTTTTAGACGAAGAGGCGAAAGAGCCGTTGAGGAAATATTTCAATACTGTTTATAGAAATAGGAATAAGACATTCGGCAACGGAAGATTAGTCCGCGACTTAATCGAAAGCGCTTCCAAGAAACAACTGCTGCGAGTAGCAGACATACCACATGAAGAGCGCCATCAGGAAGTGCTGAAATACATTCTTAATGATGATATCAAAGAACTTATAACGCAGGCAAAAGAAAAAGAAGCTTTCAATATTGAAGGCGACCCGGAGCAGCTTAATAAATTTTTAAAAGAATTAAATGAGCTTACCGGTTTGGAATCCGTGAAGAAATCTGTAGATAAGCTTGTAAGCGGACTAAAAGTAGCAAAGTTAAGGAAGCAGCGCGGGCTGAAAGTAATTCCAAAGAATCTTAATGCAGTATTCATGGGAAATCCCGGCACTGGAAAAACAACAGTCGCACGTCTCTTAAGCAAAATATATAAAGAGATGGGAATTTTAGAAAAAGGTCATTTGATAGAAGTAGACCGCACCGGTTTAGTTGCAGGATATCAAGGTCAAACGGCTGCTAAAACAGAAGAAGTTATTAAGAAAGCAGCAGGCGGAACGTTGTTTATCGATGAAGCATACACTCTTGTAAGAGGCGGCTCCGATTTTGGTCGGGAAGCGATTGATACTTTATTAAAGCGGATGGAAAATGAAGAAGAAAAATTTGTAGTAATTGTTGCTGGCTACACAAACGAGATGAAAGAATTCCTTGAATCAAACCCGGGGATACAATCAAGATTTACAAATACTTTTATGTTTGAAGATTATCCGCCGCGTCAAATGCTTGAGATCGGACTGGATATTTCAAACAAGAATGGTTATAAATTAGACGAAGGCGCATGGCAATTACTGCTTGAAATTTTCACCGATCTTTACAACAAAAGAGATAAAAGTTTCGGGAATGCGAGAACAGTCAGAAATATTTTATTCAAAGCAATAAGCAACCAGGAAGAAAGAATCTTAACAATTGCCGAACCGGAGATAGAGCACCTTACAACGATAACATTTGAAGACGTAAAGAAGATCGAACTTTCCGAATTATAAAAAAAAATGCCTCCGGGGTTTCTCCCGCAGGCATTGCTCCATTTTTTCATCCAGCATATAGGTTTGGTTTTAGATAAGGTGTATTTGCAAAGCAAATACATTCTGTTGTGGGTCGAAAGCTCAGACTATAAAATCATCATCGACTCGAGCGAATAATTAAAACTCAATATCATTTATTAGAACAATGCAGATGAAACGCTCGTAAAAAAAATTATTTCTATGGCATCCGGCTGAATAATCAAAATCATTTTAAGTGCCATAAAAATTGCACCTAGAGTTTTCGCCAAAAATGAAACATTCTCTAATTTTAACTGAACAATAAGCCGTAAGGAATGTGAAATAAATTCGCAAACAGAAAATTCTTCGTGTAGTTATAACCCGTTTAAGTTTTTTTAACAAGAAGGTTTATAAATATTTGTTTCTTAATTACACATGCGCTTATTATATACAGAGTGATTTGATAATTATATTTGCATATAACGTAATTTTACAATAACTAAGGAAGTAAAATGCTTCATAAGATCGTAAATAAACAGCAAAACTCTAAAATGTGCTTTGTATGCGGACTTAAAAATACGATGGGCATTCACGCACATTTTTATGTAACAGAGAATAAAGAACTGATCGCATTGTTCACTCCATCGGAGGAACATCAAAGCTACCCGGGAAGGCTTCACGGCGGCGTAGCATCTGCAATCCTTGATGAGACTATCGGAAGAGCGATAATGAACAGATATGATGAAGAAATCTGGGGCGTAACAATTGAACTGAATGTAAAATATAAAAAGCCGATCCCGCTGAATGAACAATTAAAAGTAATAGGAAGAATTACAAATGAAAACAACAGAGTCTTCGAAGGCACCGGCGAAATAGTATTACCTAACGGCGAAATAGCAGTTACAGCATCAGGTAAATATCTAAAAGTCCCGCTTGAAAGAATAACGGAATTTAATAGAGAAGAGAATGAGTGGAGGGTAGTCAAAACAGAGAGCGATCCGGATAGTATAGAAATATGAAGAGCAATTAGTTTGCTAATACTTTTTCGATACGTTTATCTGGAATGATCCACATTGCGGCAACGAGCACGTAAAGACTTAAACTAATCCACGGGTTTAGAAAAGAAACGACTACAGCCAAAGAATAAAAGACCAAAGAAATTTTTCCTTTAAAATCTTTTCCATAAGCAATAGCTATCTTAGAATCCTTGCCGTGCTGTTTAATTAATAAGAATGCAAGTATCGTCCAAGAAACAGCGCACATCAAAAGAATAAATCCATAAAGAGCGACGGGCAGTTTTGTAAAATGATTCTCCCCCATCCACGTAGTTACAAATGGCGTAAGCGAAAGCCAGAAGAGCAAATGCAGATTAGCCCAGAGTATTTTGCCGTCCACCCTTTCAACAACGCGCAGCAGATGATGGTGATTGTTCCAATAAATCCCGATAAATACAAAGCTAAGTATATAGCTTAAAAAAATTGGAAGCAGCGGAAGCAGAACAAAAGGGCTGTCGCCGATAGGAGCTTTAAGCCCGAGAACCATAATAGTAATGATTATAGCAATTACACCATCGCTAAAAGTTTCCAAACGACTTTTATCCATAAAATCATCCTTATAAAAAAATTATTTCACAAAATATTTTTTTGACTTTTACCACCGATAATAATCTATGAAGTAAATTAAGATATAAAAAATAGACGCACATAAAATTGATATACCGCAAAAAAAATCATGAAGATCAGCGAGAAGCATTTTCGAGTTCATAAAAGATGTTCAATGGATTGCGAAAAATATTTTTGCTGATCGAAAGACTTTTTTCGCACCTGCACAATCAGTTTATGTGAAGGCAAAATCCATTTTTAGTTGACAGAAGTTTCTGCAAGCTTAACGAAGCCAATTTACAGGAAGAGGGATGTTGCTCCCAGTATGCGTAAGCTTGTTACTTGTGATAGATGTTTCCTCCAAGTACGCAGAAGTCTCTTCCCAGTGTGCAGAAGTCTCCTCACAGTTCGCAGAAGTCTGTTCCCAGTGCGCAGAAGTCTGTTCCCAGTACGCAGAAGTCTGTTCCCAGTGCGCAGAAGACTCTTCCCAGTGCGCAGAAGTCTGTTCCCAGTACGCAGAAGTCTGTTCCCAGTACGCAGAAGTCTGCTTACGTGTGACAGATGTTTGCTCCCAGTACGTAGAAGTCTACTTAGGTGTGACGAAAGATTGCTACAAAGTCTTGGGAGGCTATTTTTGTGCGATGGAAGATAGCTAAATGGTATAGAAAACTCATGTCAAGAACATAACGAACGCGATAAAAATCTAATATTTTAATTTACATCGATAAATTAAATTATCTATATCGCCTCGATGCGGCTGCAATTTACTTGGGGTTTTTCTTTGCTACAAGTATAACGCCTTTAAAGAGGCTTTAATAATGAGTAATTAGGCAACCTTCGAAGTCTAAAACAGCGACCTCGAATGTTTAGTAATATCTGACGTGGAAATATTTTATTTGTGAGTTTTAAGAATTATGTTAAGGATGATATCTTTCCAAAAAGATATCATCCTTAATTTTAATATACAGCTCAGATGTTTAACGAAATTTTAAAGACCACTTTCCTTCTTTCCTCGAAGCTTGCACCGCTGAAGAATGCGCCTTTAATTAAATGTGAATGATCTAATAAATTAGTTACCGCAAGCGACGGCTCAATGGATGCAGTCCCGTCAATTGGAAATGTATATCCGCCTGAAAGATTAAATATCCATGACGGCGCTGTATGTGCGCTCTGGTTAAAATCAAATAAGCCTGTCTTGAACGTATAATTGTTGATTCCATTTGTCAACCCGGAACCATAGATACCTACAAGATTCATAAACCAATTCTGCGGCTGATAGTTTAATCCAACTACAACTGAGAGCCTTTGGTCATGATCAAGATCGAAAGCGATGGTTGAATTGTCCGCGGGAATAAATCCGCCGGAGACAGGCCCTATTCCGTAAGCATGAATCAGTGAAGCATTAATAAACCCGGAGATCGGCGTTGAAAGATCGTCATAATTTAGACTTAATTCTATCCCGCTGACTTTTACTTGATTAATATTAACATTAACTCTAATTGTACTTGAGCCTAAAGTTTGATCATCTAAGCCGGGAGAAGAATCTTTATGAAAATAATCCAGCTTAGCCGTAACGCCATTTAGGAAATTATGTATGATTCCGCCTTCATATAAATTATCTTTTTCAGGATAAGTAGCCGAAGCAGTATCGCCGATAATAGTAGCAACAGAAGAAAGCCCTTCTATATTCGTCGGGATAAAAAGTCTGTCATAGCTTAAATATAAGGTAGTAAAATCATCCGGGAAAAAGCTGATTTTTAATCGGGGGCTGAACTGAGTCTGCATATTAATTACCGGCGCAATATGTTGATCGTACCTTAAGCCGGCTTCGATCCTTGTCCACTCAAAAGGATGATTATTAGATTGAGCAAAAACTCCGAAGTCCGATCCGGAGAATTTAGTATTGTTTGAAGGACCATTCCCGTTCACATCATTGAACTTAAAATTTTCCGTGCCGTTCGTTGCACTTAGTTCCAGTCCAACCGCGTAGCCAAATTGATGAGATAATTCATCGCTGTATTTTATTCGGGTACCAAAAGTAGCGAAGTTTCTATCCTGGTTTACTGTATACCCGGTAGTATCGCTGCCAATATGCTGCACAGACTGATCAAACGGGCTTGTGTTATATTTTAATCCGCCTTCGCGCGAATATAACCCGACGAATAATTCGCTGGACTTATCAGTCTCATTTGAAATAGTATGATAATACGAAATTGTCTGAAACGAATTGTAACTATTCTGAGTGTCGAAATTAATTCCTTCAACAGGGTCGAAAGGAATTTGAGTTTGCGTTACGCTGTAATTTAAATTTGAAGTGAGAAAATCATTTCCGCTTAAGAAATAATCCATCTTACCGTAAAGAGAATAATCAAAACCGTGGTCGTTGAATAATTTTGTTACCGGCTGGTCGATCCTATGATCAGTTTCATCTCTTGAGCCGGAGAAAAAATAGCCGAAGTTTCCTGCATGATCGCTCAGAGAAATGCTCTGTCCATTAGAATTAAGCGCTTTAAATGTACCGACATTTGATCCAAGTCCCTCATTATTGGAAGTTAAATAACTGCCGGTATAGCTTGATAAATTCATTTTAAATTTTCCTGCGGGCACTTGATTTCTAATATCAATTATAGCCGCTACGTTTCCATATTCAGCAGGAAATCCACCGGTAAAAAAAGTAATACTTTTTATAACTTCAGGATCAACAACTTCGTTTAATCCGCCGAAGACGCCAAGCGGAATCGGGATACCGTCAATGAGGTAAGAATATTCTCCATGCTGACCGCGGATATGGACTTCGCCGGTCGGCGCTCTAACTGCACCTGTTAAATTTTCTTGAATAACAGTAGTCATTCTTGCTTCCGGCGTCGGGTGAAAAGTCTGCAGCTCAAAAGTTTTATAGCCGGTCTTTATGTTTGTAAAATTTGTAACGTGATTTTCTTTTGTCCCGGTTACAACTATGGCTTGCATGCCGATAGCGCTTTCGTTTAATTTTATATTTATGTTTTGATGATCGCGATCGATTCTAACCGGACCTGAATAATTTTTATAACCTATATATTGCGTCGACAAATTATAATCGCCTGGTTCAACATCGGCAAATACCGCAGTACCGAAATGATCGGTTTCTTTAACATTTATAATTCTATCGTGAAGCTTTAAAATTATAGAAACAAGCTCAAGCGGACTATTCTGAGCCGAATCTATGACGGTTACTTTATAATTTACAGTATTTCTGTTTTTCAGATCTTTATTTTTATTAGTTGCAAAATTTATTTTTGTAAACGACACAACAAATAAAATTATTATAAAGCTCGCACATTTATATTTATGCGAGTAAGAAAAATTTAAAAACATTTTAGTACTCCTATTTCCTGCTATAGTTAATTACTTGAAATAATCAATGAATTATTATCATGCGTGGTGTATGTAACTAATACTACTCGCACGATAAAAGCGTAGAATTATTTGCGAAAAGTCGCAAATACTTTTTAATTTATCATAATTATGCTAAGACAGGCGGAGCTCTGTGTCTATTGTTGTTATAGTGAGGAGCGAAGGGATAGTTTTGTTTTAAAGAAAAGGAAATATTTTCAATAAAATTAATCTTTATAGAGTCAAATATTGAAATGAAACTGTAGTTTAATACCGTACTGGCAAATTGCTGGACTACACAGGTATGCGTTAAGTCGACAAGCTTATCAAAAGGGTTCGCGGTGCTGTTACAATTGCCATCTGCAAACTCAAAATGACCGGTTTGAATATCGATGTGGTGGTAATGAAAAATCGATAAGCCTACCAGGAATAAATATGAAAGCAGCATCAGCGCTGCAAACTTATTGCGGTATTTTTCTGAAAATAATTTCATATCTTGCCGACAAAATTTGAAATTATTCTTAAATATTACAAGACTGAATTTTTAGCTGTGATATAAACAACCGCAAAATCGTATTTTTTTTTAAACCTTTCATATGCGAATTTCATCTAATGCCTTAGGCAAAGGGAAATGTTTTAAAAAAAATAAAATTTACGAATCACTGAAAAATTAAATAAACCGCTTATTATGGAAATGGAAAAAAAAATTTCTTTTAAAAAATATATTTATCTCTGCTTACTTGTTTTCCCGATATTGTTTACTACTTCGTACGCTCAATATTTCGGAAGGAACAAAGTAGTTTACGATAAATTTGATTTTAAAGTCCTCCATACGGAACACTTCAACATATATTATTATCCAGAAGAAGAAGCAGCAGTTAACTATGCAGCAAGGCTTGCAGAGCGCTGGTATAAGCGTCATTCCGTTTTAATGGATGATACATTAAGAGGGAAACAAACTTTGATTTTATACGACGGCTTCCCTCAGTTCTCGGAAACGAATGTTACGCAAGGAATGATCGGACAGGGAACCGGCGGTTTCACCGAACCAGTAATGAGAAGGATTGTTCTTCCTTTTGCCGGACCTCTTGACGAAACAAGTCACGTTATTGGTCACGAACTGGTTCATGCTTTTCAGTTTGATATTACAAGCAAGCACGGCTTGGATAAAGGCGGCTATCCAGCAGCTTCGCAGATGCCGTTATGGTTTATCGAAGGAATGGCAGAATATTTTTCCCTCGGTCCGGATGATCCCAACACTGCAATGTGGATGCGAGAGGCAAGCTTAAAAAAACTCCCGTCGATTTCTGATTTGAACAGCTCCGAATATTTTCCTTATCGATACGGACAATCTCTATTGGCTTTTATGGGCGGCAAATGGGGCGACTATAAATTAGTTCGATTATTGCGAGTAGCCGCAATGCTCGGCAATATGGATGCAGGTATTGACAGCGTTTATCATATAACAGCAGACTCATTAGCAAAAGATTGGCATAAGGCGCTTCATGAAGCATACGATTCATTGGCAAAGGTTACAAAAAAACCTGAAGACTACGGCAAAGAATTAGTATCTGAGAAAAAAGGCGGCGGTGAAATGAATCTTTCGCCGACTTTAAGCCCCGACGGCTCAAAAATGATTTTCTTTTCTTCAAAAGATTTATTCGCGATGGACTTGTATCTTGCCGATGCAAGAACCGGAAAGGTGATAAGAAATATTTATCGCAGCGAGCTTGATACTCATTTGCAAAATCTTGAATTTATTAATTCAGCCGGAGCTTGGAGCCCGGATGGAAAGCAATTTGTATTTGCCGGTGTAGTTGACGGCAGACCAATTCTTTCGATCATCAATGTTGATAATAATAAAAAAGCCAGAGAAATTAAGTTCCCAAAATTAGCTGAGATATTTAATCCTGCATGGTCTCCCGATGGACGATACATTGCATTCTCTGCTTTAGCCAACGGACTCTCCGATCTTTTTATGTATGACTTGAAAGAAGATAAACTTCAAAGATTAACTGATGATGCTTACGCCGATCTTCAGCCTGCTTTTTCACCGGACGGCAAATCTATTGCTTTTGTAACGGATAGATATTCAACAGACCTGTCAGATCTTAAATTAGGCAACTACAGATTAGCAGTTTATAATATTGCTTCAGGAAAAATAGACAGCTTAAAAAGTTTTGATGACGGGAAAAATATTAATCCGCAATGGTCTCCTGACGGAAAAAGTATTTACTTTATTTCGGATAGAAACGGAGTTTCAAATATATATAGGCTTTCATTAGCCGATAATAAGATTGAGCAAGTAACAAATCTCTTTGGAGGAGTCAGCGGAATTACAAGTATTAGCCCCGCATTATCAGTTGCTGCGAATTCAAATTATATTGCTTACAGTGTTTTTGATAAAGGTAAGTATAATATTTTCTCAATTGATTCTTCAAACGTCTTACAGGGAAAGAAAGACCTACCTCAATTTACTTTTACAAAACCCGCAATGCTTCCGCCTTTGCAAAGATTTGGTAATGTTCTAACAAATAATATGAGCGACGCTCATTTTGGTCTCCCGGATGATTCAAGCTTTACAACGACAAATTATAATCCGACATTACGATTAAGCGGAGTCGGTCAGCCTTCTGTTGCTGCCGGCGTTGATCAGTTTGGAACTTATGTAGGCGGAGGAGTTGCTTTATTCTGGAGCGATCTTTTAGGCGATTATAATCTTGCTACTGCTTTGCAAGTCGAGTCCGGCGACGGCTATACAAATATTTTCGGTCTGGTCGGTTTCATGAATACTAAAGACAGATGGAACTGGGGCGGAGTCGTTCAGCAGATACCATATTATTACACTTACTTTAATGCCGGCTACACCACAATAAATGGGACTCCTGCTTATATTCAGCAGCAATATCTTTATAAGGAAACCGATAGAGAAGTTTCAGGGCTGTTATCCTATCCTTTTAGCCAATCATATCGGGTAGAACTCAGCGCCGGTTATCGCAATATCAGCTTTGATAATGTGGTCGTTACTCAAGCGACTTCGTTGTATGACGGTTCCGTACTTATAAATAACACTCAATCTCTGCCGCATAATCAGGATCTAAATCTTGCCACTTTTGATGCGGCGTTAGTATTTGACAACAGCTATTTCGGCGCAACAAGCCCGCTGCTTGGTACAAGATACAGAATAGATGTCGAGCCCATTGTTGGAACAATAAATTGGAATAATGTTCTGATAGATTTCAGACAATATTTTATGCCCGTTCGTCCTTTTACGGTAGCGTTGAGAATTTTACAAGCAGGAAGATACGGTGCCGGGGCTGAAGATCAGCGTTTGTCACCTTTGTTCCTTGGTTATCCGGGACTTGTTCGCGGATATGATAACCAGACGTTCACAGATGCAGAGTACGCAGATACTTCAGCAAATTCTACTATCAATAGATTATTTGGAAGTAAAATTCTTGTTGGAAATCTTGAGCTTCGCTTCCCTCTTCTTGGTGTGCTTGGATTAGGCAGTGGTTTCTACGGCTACTTCCCTATCGAGATGGGACTTTTTTATGATTCAGGACTTGCATGGACAAACGATAATAAGCCATGGTTCGTTGCGCATGGCGACAGGAAGCCTGTCAGCAGCTATGGAGCAGCGTTAAGAGTTAATTTATTCGGTTATGCCGTTGGCGAAGTTGATTATGTTCGTCCTGTTGACCGCCCAGCGGTTGGATGGCTGTGGCAATTTAATTTAACGGAAGGATTCTAATTTTAGATTCCTGCTGAAAAAGGAAAGTGGAAAGTTGAAGCAACATTATTTTAGCCTAGCTTCTAAATTCCACTTTACCGGAGTTGCGATAATGAAACAAAATTTATTTTCTTATTTTTCTAATTTCAATCTCGCCATTTATAGTTGAAAGATTTATTCTCACTCCGCCTCCATTTAACTGATATTCTGCTTTCTGTTCGTTAGAGTATTTATTAGCGCTAAATTCTTTTGCAGGAAAATCTGAGGTAATCATTTTGTCATCTTCATCGCCGCTGCCAATTGATTTTGCATAAATATTTATTTTCAAGTTAGGATCGACGAGAAGTTTGATGCCGCCGTTCATTGTAGAAATACTGCTGCTTTTATTACCAGCTGATTTTAGTTCTACATAAATATCGCCGCTCATCGTTTCTGTTTTTATTGAGCCGTAAATATTATGCAGTTCAATATCTCCGCCTTTGGTTTCAGCATCAATTAAATCGGAAGCTCCATTCAGTTTTATATCACCGCCGTTAGTTTCAATATTGGCGCTGCCAGCAATTTTCAGAATACTAATGCTTCCGCCGAGGGTCATAATGTCAGCGCTGCCGCCGATATTGTGTATTGAAATATCGCCGCCGTTGGTTTTTACATCCGCATTTCTTCCGACATCTTTCATCACTATGTTTCCGCCAAGTGTGTTAACGTCGCATTTGCCGCTGATATTTCCAGTGTGAATCTCTCCGCCGTTTGTTGACAGAACTGCGTCGCCAATAATATTAGAAGTTAAAATATTTCCGCCGAAAGTTTTAACATTTACATAACCGTTAATATTCTCCAGCGATATATTCCCTCCGTCAGTAGAAGCCTGAAAATTTCCTTTTAATGAACTTAAGAGTTTGACATCCCCTTGAAGAGTTTTTATATAAACATTAAAACTTAATGGAACAGTTATCCTAATATCAGAATTGCCTCTGCTTGCATTTGTATTGTTCTTTACATTTATAGTATTACCTGACTGGCTTAACTCAAAAGGAACCGGCTCGTCTTCGTCAACGTCTTCAGCTTTAACAGCTACTTCATTTTTGTCCCACGTTAATACTTTAACGCTGCCTACTAATAATGTAACGTTGATCTGCCCGCCGCTGTTTGCTTTTACCGACCTTACACCGTTAATATTATCTGTCCCTTGCGCATTGATTGTCAGCGTCGAGGCGCATAATAAAATTGATAAATATTTTATTGCTTTCATTGTATATTATCCTCCTTTAACAAAGAAGCAGCCCGGATGCGGACATACTGGTTCTCGTCATCCTTCGCTTTTTGATTTAACACATTTATTGTTTCTTGATTTATTTCGCTGCCGTTAGACTTAACTGAAGCAAGCACATTAATTGCCGTAACCCGCATTCCGGAATTCCTATCGTGCTGAAGGACATAAAGCAAAGCCTCGTTTATATCATTACCGAAAGGCAGATTTACTAGAGCCTTCAAGGCTTCCATGCGAACAGCAGGATTATTATCATATTTCATAGCAGTGATTAATGAAGCCCTAACCTTAGGGTTTACTTTTGCATTATCAGAAGTTTGATTGGCAAGCAGGTTAGCAGTCTGAATTCGTGTGCCTGGATTTTTTTCATTCACTAATGCTTCAGCTAAAATTTTTTGAATAGCCGGATTGTTCAAATCGCCTTTCATGACTACTTCATTTGTCGCATCAAAAGAAAATTCTATTTGACTATTGCTAGTATCATTTTTTATTATCCTCACATTAGTTATGCGCGCATTGCCGGCAGGATTATTTGCTAAACCGTGATTGGAAAATTTCCCCGGAGAAAAAACGAAATACCCGATTGATAATCCTACAAGCAGTGAAAAAGCGCCGGCTAAAATCGGTGTGCGGTATATTCTGAAATTTCTACCGCTGAAATTCTTCACTTTCTGAAAAATTGATTGTCTTGAAAGTTCATAGTTGAGATTATCTTTAAATTGTCCGCGCGCTTCGGAAAGAAATTCATCATCAATATTTGTTTTTTCTTTTTCATTTATCTTAGAATAGAACTTCGTCAGCCTGTCATATTCATGCTGACATTCGCTGCATTCAAGAAGATGCTTGTGAAGCTTTTCAAGTTCATTATCCGTCAGCTCATTCGTCAGAGCGAGCTGAATTAATTCTTTAAATTTATCGTGTTCCATCTTTTCTCCTTAACCAACTAAATCTTTCAAATGTTCACGCATTCTTTGCGTAGCCATAAATAAATAATTCTTTACAGTCCCTTCGGTACAATTCATAATAGAGGCTATCTCTTTTATTTTCAGTTCTTGAAAATGTTTCAAAGTAAAAACCAATTTCTGCTGCGGCGAAAGTTTTTCCAATCCTTTTTCAATATTTGTTTGGATATCCGAACTTAGAGCTTCTTCGTCGGCGTTTATATCACCGGCGATGGTTTCCGCAAAAGATTTTTCCGAACCGTCTTCGTCCTCGATATTTTCATCAAGCGAAGCGTAAGAATATTTTTTCCTTTTCGCGCGATAAGTAAGACAGACATTTGCAGTTATCCTGTAAAGCCATGTAGAGAACTCGCTTTTAAATTGGAATTTTTCAATTGATCTAAAAACTCTGATAAAAACTTCTTGATAAATATCTTTTGCATCTTCTCTATTATTTATATACGAATAAGCAATAGCAAGAACATTTTTATCATAACTGTATATCAGCCTCTCGAAAGACGCTCTGTCTCCCTTCTGCGCTGATATTATCAAATTATTTTCTTCCGGTGTCATAATTTTTTTTCATTCTAAGATGTTAGACCTAATAATATAAAAAAGGTTGTGGGCATATTAAAAAAAATTTTAATTCATACCAACCTTTTTAAAAAAGCTTTAGTCTAAAGTTTTAGGAAAAAATTTAATGAGTGAAATTCATGACGTTTAAAAAGATACTTTTTTATTTTTTATTATTGTGCAGTGCATCTTTGATTAAAGCCTCTGTTCCCGGGGATAAATCAAAAATAATTGTTTTTGCAACTAAGATTAATCAGCCAATTATAATAGACGGAGCTCTTGATGATGCAGCATGGCAAAAGGCAAAGGTAATATCAAATTTCATTCAGAGAGATCCGCTTGAAGGACAAGCCGCTACTGAAAAAACCGAAGTGCGTATTTTGTACGACGACAAAGCAATTTATATCGGAGCGCGCATGTTCGATCCATCTCCGGATTCAATCGTAAAAAATTTAGCTAGACGCGATGTTGATATAAACTCAGACTTGTTTGAAGTATTCTTCGATCCATATAATGATTTAAGAACAGGGTTTTATTTTGGCGTTAACGCTGCCGGCACTTTGTACGACGGAACTTTATATAACGACTCATGGAATGATAATTCATGGGACGGCGTGTGGGAAGGAAAAGTAAGTATTGACAAAAACGGGTGGACAGCGGAAATTAAAATCCCTTTTTCACAGCTAAGATTTAATGCCAAAGAAAACGATAATGTTTGGGGAATAGATTTTGAGAGAATAATTGCAAGAAAACATGAAACAGACTATCTCGTTTATATTCCGAAGACCAGTAATGCATTTGTTTCCAAGTTTGCAGAATTACAAGGAATAAAAAATATAAATCCTCCAGATGATATTGAGTTTCTTCCATACGTGACTACCAAAGCGGAATACATGGATGCGGGCAGCGGCAATCCGTTTAACAATGGTTCCGCCTATTCACCAAGTATCGGCGCTGACTTCAAAATGGGTGTCGGATCAAATTTAACTTTAAACGCTACTGTAAACCCAGACTTCGGACAGGTAGAAATTGATCCCGCTGTAATTAACCTTAGCGACGTTGAAACATATTTTAATGAGAAGCGTCCCTTCTTCGTTGAAGGCTCCAATATTTTCGAGTTCGGAAGAGGCGGTGTCACTGACTACTGGAATTTCAACTGGTGGGAACCAACTTTCTTTTACAGCAGAAGGATTGGAAGAGCACCGGAGGGATCAGTCCCAAGCGCGGACTTTGTCGATGAGCCGGCAGGCACCCATATAATCGGGGCTGCAAAACTTTCCGGCAAGTTAGATGGAAACTGGAATGTTGGAATTATTCAAGCTTTGACTTCAAGAGAAAATGCTAACTATCAAATAAGCGGTCAAAAATATAATATTGAAGTTGAACCGCCTACCTATTACGGTGTGGCTCGCATTCAAAAAGTAATGAACGATGGTCATCAAGGCATAGGAATAATTACAACTTTTACAAATCGCTTTCTAAGAGATCAGAACTTAAAAGATCAGCTTAATGGAAATGCTTTAGTAACCGGAATAGATGGATGGACTTATTTAGATACAACAGGGACCTGGGTTGTAAACGGCTGGCTCGGCTCAAGCATAGTTCACGGTGATTCAACGCAGATGATTAACTTGCAAACCGGTCCGCATCATTATTTTCAAAGACCTGACTCAAAGCTTTTACACGTAGATAGTTTGGCAAATTCATTGTCAGGATATGCAGGAAGATTTGTCATAAGCAAACAAAAAGGAAATTGGGGCGTCAATTCTGCAATCGGCTTTATCAGCCCTGGTTTTGAAGTTAATGATCTTGGATTTCTGCCGTTGTCCGATATTATAAACACACATTTTGCAAGCTGGTACAGCTGGACTGAGCCTACAAAATTATATCGAAGTGCAACAATTGGCGGAGCAATCTTTCGTACTTACGATTACGAAGGCGAAATTACTTGGGAAGGAGTTTTTCAAAATGGCAGCGTACAGTTTCTCAATTATTACGGAATGAATTGGGATTTTGCTTATAATCCGCAAACTATTAATATTAGAGCAACAAGAGGCGGACCTTCTATGATTAATCCGGAAGGCTACCAGGTAGATTTAAGCTTAGGCTCAGACTCGAGAAATACCTGGGTAATATCTGCTTCGAGCGGAACATACTGGACACATTTTTCAAATCAATGGTATATTAATAGTGAACTAGATTTAAATCCTTCTTCAAATATTTCTTTAAGCTTTATTCCCGAACTAGATGGATATATCGACAACGCCATGTGGGTAAACTCTTATTCTGATAAATATGATGCAGCTACATACGGGACGAGATATGTCTTTGCTGCATTCCATCAAACCACTCTGTCTGCAGGAATTAGATTGAACTGGACTTTTACTCCGAAGTTAAGCTTACAATTATATGCCCAGCCATTGATATCCGCCGGTAATTACAGCAGCTTTAAAGAACTCGCTCAACCAGGAACTTATTCCTTTAATATTTATGGAATTGGCAAATCAACATTTAACAGCAACACATACTCAGTCGATCCCGATGGAAATGGTCCTGCTCCATCTTTTATTATTGACAACCCGGACTTCAACTTCGTTTCACTTCGCGGCAACGCAGTGCTGCGATGGGAATATCTGCCCGGCTCTGTAGTGTATTTCGTTTGGACTCAGACCAGATCGGATCAAGAAGTGCTTGGGCAATTCCAGTTCAATCATTCATTTGATAGAATTTGGCTGCTTCATCCTGACAATACCTTTATAGTTAAGTTTTCTTACTGGTTTAATATTTAAAATCTCAAGTAAATTGTTTTCGAAGACGGCTGGTTGTTTTTAAAAAAACTATTTCTATCTTTGCGAAAAAAAAATTTTATAAATGGACAAGCATAAAGCGCCGCAAAATAGAACAATTATACTCACTGAAGAAGAGAAAGAACATTATTTAAATAACATCGCTCATTTGTCTCAATTAAAAAAGAGAATTCCTTTAAATACTATAATTCAGGGCGATGTATTTGAAGCCGCAAAATTAATTCCAAAGAAATCGGTCGATTTATTATTTCTCGATCCGCCTTATAACCTCAGCAAACAGTTTCACGGAAATAATTTTATTAAAACTTCGGAAGAAAAATATATTAAGTGGTTTCAATCGTGGTTTGACTTGCTACTGCCGTCATTAAAAGAAACCGCTTCAGTTTATATATGCTGCGATTGGCAAACTTCTGTCTCCGTATATGAAGCAATAAAAGAAAAATTGATAATTAGAAATCGCATAACGTGGGAAAGAGAAAAAGGCAGAGGAGCAAAAACTAATTTTAAAAACTCTCATGAAGATATCTGGTTCGCGACAAAAAGTAAAAAATATAAATTCAATATCGACGCTGTAAAATTAAAGCGGAAAGTAATTGCGCCTTATCGTGAAAACGGGCAGCCGAAAGATTGGGAAGAAAGCGGCAACGGTAATTTCAGACTCACTCATCCGGGCAATTTATGGACTGATATCAGCATCCCATTCTGGAGCATGCCTGAGAATACCGATCATCCCACTCAAAAGCCGGAAAAGCTTCTTGCTAAGTTAATTCTCGCAAGCACAGACAATGGAGATACAGTTTTAGATCCTTTTGCAGGCTCAGGTACAACAGCAGTCGTATCAAAAAAATTAGATAGAAATTTTATTGCAGTAGAATTGTCTGAAAAATATGTTTGCCTCGCTAATAAAAGGTTGGATATTGCGGAAAGAGACAAAGACATTCAAGGATACTCAGGCGGAGTCTTTTGGGAAAGAAATACTTTATCCTTACAAAAAAGAACCGGGACAAAATAATTGCAAGAATAATGTGAATTCTTAAACTTAAACTTAATCTTGAACTTGAACTCAGCAGTAGTTCATTTTCAAGATTAAGTTCAAGAAGAACACAAGATAAATTTCAAAAATAATTTATTGACTTACTGTAACGACCCAGGCATCTTTAAATGCTTCCTGCTGCCTTAAATTGTCCTTCTCTTGCTCGGCTTGATCGTGCGAAGAAAAAATTTGCGCAAGTCTGACAACATATAAATTATTATCATGGTTAAGTGAAATATTCACTTTCTGGTTCAGCAAAGATTTTGTTTGATCAACAAATTCCTGCGCTCTGCCCTGCGTTGTGAAAGCGCCGATTTGAACGAGATAATAGGGAGTTGGAATTTCCTGTTTCTCCACAGTAGGATTAGTTTCTTTTGGAAGAATTACCGGTTTGGTAGTATCGACAGGTACTTTATCAAAAACGTATAAAGAATCTTTCGTTTCGCTTTTGCTTTGAGTAGTCTGCTGCGTTGAAGAACATGATGCCAGCAGAAACGAAGTAACAACAAGAAATAAAACAGTGAAAGAATTTTTTGTTCTCATCATAATATACTTTCCAGTTATTGATAAATTTCATTTCAAACATAAGAACAAAAATATTGAATTAAAATAAAAAAAGGGATGACGTTTCTGTCATCCCTTTTTGTGAAGGATTAAAATAGAAGATGTTTAAATGCGCCTTGTTCAAAATAGGGATATTGATTCAGCAAAGCGCTCTTCTTAGCAAGTACTAAACTGTTTGGCAGCGTGGCAACATTTACCATTGAATAGTTTGCACCAAACTTCTGATTAATAACCGTTAAGAAAGCGTTTGCGATTATGCCCTGCGCTTGAGCCGTTGGATGTACCCCATCCAGAGTAAACAAGCCGCCGGTAACATAAGTCGTAAAGAAATTTATTCCATTAACATTGGTGCCGCCTGAAAAGTCATGTGCTCTCATTTGATTGAAGATAGTATAAATATCAACTACTCCCCAACCTTCTGTCGAATGGGCACCTGCTTCTCTCGAAGCTGCGTTAATAATGGAATTATTGAAAGATATTGTAGCATTTTGTGCATTTTGAATTTCAGTTGGATCGAGAATTAAGCCGTTTGGCCATGGATTATCAGGAGTCATACCGAATGGGTGATGGGTATTAATTAAATTAGGAACGCTACTACCATAGTATAAATGATCGGCAGTGCCTGTTGTATCACCAATCATTGAAGCTAAGGAAGAACCTTTTAATGTTATTAATACTTTGCCGGTTAATAATGCTAAAGAATCCATTCTTCCGGTACCGATCGCAGTTTCAGTGCTTTGCTGATAGTACAGACCTTTATTACTTTGTGTAATGAAATTAACTATCGGCCAGGGAATGAGCATAGCCATTTCCGGTCCAACAGTTGTAAAATATGGAATTGTAGTAATATCAGGTATTGTAGCAACAACTACTCCAGCACCCAAAGATGCGATGCTATCAGCAACCTGATTATATAAATTATCAAAGTTGGGTGTTAGAGGTGCCAAACCGCCGCTACTGCCATAAGCAAGTACATCATTATTCCCAATCCATAATGTTACAAATGTTGGATGTAATAATTTTGCCTCAGAAAATTGAGTCCCTAGTCCTCTTAGGATTAAATTGAATAAAGGATCAGGCTGTCCCAATTTTGCAGCCCAGCAATGCAATGAGTCAGTTGCGTTAAGAACGTCCCAGACAAAAGCGTTAGGAACGCCAAGATTGTTATATGGCGCCGGGTAGGTAAGATTAAGCGGCACACCGGAGCTTGGATCATAACCAATGGTAAACGGATTTAACGAGACAACTTTCATTCTTCCGCCAACACCTGGGTCGCTGACTAAAGGCATTTCGAAAGATGTACCTGTCTGCTGCGCGATTAAATTACCATAAGCATAAATTTGTCCGCTCTGGAAAAGTGCGCCCGACTGATAACCTGCGGTAATACTGTTACCGATTGCAACGTATCTTGTAAAATCGGCGCTGCCGCTTTTAGGATTAGGACCGCTTGGTGCAGTAAGATTAGTCTTATCTTCGCATCCGTTAAAAACTATTACAGCCAACAATACTGTAAAAATTAAACTTAAAATCTTTTTCATTTTTCATTCATCCTTTCTTTATTGTATACCATAAGATAGAGTTAACGACACTAAATTAGCGGCTGTATTATAAGTACCGTTGAAAGGAGAAATACCTTGAGAATAATTTTCCATTGAATTTGTAACCGTAAGCTGGCTGCCTCTAATAAAGAGATAAGCAGCATCAACATTCAAATTGTTTGCAAGCTTATAGCCCAATCCAAAGCTGAAGCCAAGGCGGTCCGCATCCGGTAATGACGGATTTAAATATTGCGGTTTAACCGGGTCCTTATCATAATAAATTCCGGCGCGCACTTTTAAATCTTCCAGTAAAGAATATTCACCGCCGAAGCGAAGTATATATGAATTATCGTAAAGGCGAGGACTTGATTGAACCATCTTTGGCGAAGCAAAATCAACAGTAAGCGTATCATAGCTCGACCATCCGACATACTGGAAATCAGCGCTTAGAAGAAGCTCTGGAATAATTCTATAAGCTACACCGACAGCAAGATTAAGAGGAGTAGTTAAGTCTGCTGAAGCGCTGCCGTTCGGCAAAGCAGATGCTAATTGAGAAGCACCGGTAGTTGTTGCGGTACCTTTAAAAGTATACTTAACCTGGCTGTGAAAAGAAACGCCGAAAGATAAATCTGGTGTCGGTTTATATAAAGCGCCGAGGTCAAAGCCCCAGGCAGAGTTTGCGTTACCATTAAGAGTAGTGAAAGCATCGCCTGCAAATGGAGTTTGAGGAGATTTTTGAGAGATAGTAACGGTTGCAAAGCTGTATATCAATCCTGCGCTTACTGAAAGATTATCAAAAAGATTGTAAGCGACTTCCGGAGTGATAATAAATGTTTGCAGTTTTGTCTCAACAGCTAAATAGCGTCCCACCCAATCCGAAGGCCATTGCGAAGCAAGTCCAAATGGGCTTGTAAAGCCTAATCCAAAAGCTAAATCTTTATTGTAACTGTATGAAGCAAAGAAATGAGTAGGGAAAAAAGTTTGCTTCGCTGCGTCGGTCTCGGTAACATTGGGGCTAACACCTCTAAACGAGAACGTAGGTGCTATCATTGTGGTGCCCAGCATAAAATTGATACCGGATAATTGAGTTAACCCGGCGGCATTAAAATAAATTGCCGACGGATCATTCGAAATTGCTGTGAAAGCTCCGCCCATAGCCATTGCTCTTGCGTTGTGTTCATTCAATTGAAAGCCACCGGCAAAAACAAATTGAACGCTAAGGGTGAAGAATATTACGAAAGTAATTAGCTTTACTTTCACGTTACCTCCTGGGATGTTTTGTTATAGAATACATTAATTAAAAGAACTCAAATTCTATTCAATAGAAAGAAGCAAAGCTCCTTTTTCTACCTTGCTGCCTGCCGCAGCATAAATTTCTTTTATAACTCCAGTCGCGGGAGACCTTAGATCATTTTCCATCTTCATAGCTTCCAGGATAATTAAAGTCTCTCCATGAACAACGTTATCGCCCGGATTTTTTTTCACCTTCAAAATCATTCCAGGCATAGGCGCTTTTACATCGGTCTTATGCTTTCTAACGGATTTCTGTTGAAGAATCGCGTCAGCCTTTTCTTCAAGAGCGGTGCGCGCCGATGCTTCGATATTAATTCCGCTGATAATTATCGAATATAAATTTCCATCCGAACTATCTGCAGAAATCTTATAAATCTTTTTGTTAAAATTAAGCAAGAAAGATTTTGAATCAAGCGCAAGCAGCTCGTAATTATTTTCTTTACCGTCGATAATAATTTTAGAACTGTCTTTAATTTCGACCTTCTTTCTTTCTCCTGCAATATTAACAAATATTTCATTCATAACTCTGCTCGGTCCATTTATTACCATTAACAGCAAATTTTGAATGACCGTTGTTATTTCCTCGGTTGGCTTTCATGATAGCCGCCAATGCGGCGGCGGCGTTCTTTATTTCTTCATCGTCATTATGATTCCGATCTGTTAAGAGCGATTCTATTTCAGATTCTACAAAATTTATATCGAATGATCCGTCAAGGAATTTATCATGCGCTAGAATATTTTTTAGGAAGGGAATGTTTGTAGTAACTCCCGAAATTTGAAATTCGGACAATGCTCTTTGCATTCTATCAACAGCGCTTTGTCTGTCTTTTGACCAGCAGACGAGCTTTGCAATCATAGGATCGTAATAAATAGAAATTTCAGAACCGGAATCGAAGCCGCTGTCTACTCTAACTCCCGGTCCGCCCGGCAGCGAAAATTCTTTTAAAGTCCCGGTTGAAGGAAGAAAATTATTTTCCGGGTCTTCAGCATAAATTCTGCATTCAATTGCATGACCGTGGATCTTTAAATCCTTCTGTTTGAAAGAAAGTTTATTCCCCGCTGCAATAGAAATTTGCTCTTTCACCAAATCAACTCCCGAAACCAATTCGGTAACCGGATGCTCAACCTGCAGTCTTGTATTCATCTCAAGGAAGTAAAAGTTTTTTTCTTTATCCATCAGCATTTCAATTGTACCGGCATTAAAATAGCCGCAAGCCTTCGCCGCATTGATCGCAGCCTCTGTAATTTTCTCTCTTGTGTTATCATCGACAAAAGAAGAAGACGCTTCTTCGATAATTTTCTGATGCCTTCTCTGCACCGAGCATTCTCTTTCAAATAGATGAGCATAGTTCCCGTGCTTATCGGCAATGATCTGCACTTCAATATGCTTTGGATGCTCTATAAATTTTTCAATATAAATATTGGAACTTCCAAAAGCCTTAAGTGATTCGCGCTGTGTAGCCTCAAAAGCATTTTGAAATTCCGCGGAGGAAAATATTTTCCTCATTCCTTTACCGCCGCCGCCTTCAGACGCTTTCAGCAGCACCGGGTAGCCGATCTTTTCAGCAGACTTAATGCCTTCTTCAATCGAAAGCACAGGCTTTGTCGTCCCGGGAACAATTGGAACGCCGTTCTTCTTCATCAATTCTCTCGCTGCCGTTTTGCTGCCCATCAATTTTACAGAATTAGATGAAGGACCGATGAATACGATTCCTTCATCTTCAACGGCTTTAATGAAATCGGCATTCTCCGAAAAGAATCCGTAGCCGGGATGAATTGCATCGACTTTTATTTTTTTTGCAAGCTCAATAATTTTGTTTTTGTTCAAGTAGGATTCGGAGACAACCGGCTCGCCGATAAAATAGGCTTCGTCGGAAAGCCTTGCATGCAGAGAAGTTTTATCCGCTGAAGAATACACCGAGGCAGATTTTATTCCCAGTTCCCTGCATGCGCGGATAATACGAACTGCAATCTCGCCTCTGTTGGCAATTAATATTTTATCAAACAAGTTTTACCCTATGAGTAAATTCGTCCCGTCTTTGCGGGACAGGTTTTAATTTAACTCTGCGATCGTTATTCCTTCGCCGCCGAATTCAATCGGGGCAAAATAAAATGCTTTAACTTTCTCGTGATGTTTTAATACATCCGTAACCGTCTTTTTAAGTGCGCCAGTTCCTTTTCCGTGTAATATCTCTATCTTATCTAAACCGGAGGAATAGGCATTATCAATAAACTTTACAACTTCAAATTCGGCAGCCTCCGCTCTTTCTCCGCGAATATCCAGCCTGATATTTACAGGAACCGGAGCATAACCGTAACCATTATATAATTCCGTTTTCTTATTCTCTTTTTTTGAAATTACTAAATCGGCAAGTGCCGCTTGAATCTTTATAGCGCCAGCCTTGATAACAGCCTTCTTCTTTGCTTGATCAATCTCTAAAATTTCTCCAACAGTCTGCGTGTTTTTAATAGTAACAATATTGCCGACTTCAAAATTATAGTTTTCTACATTCAAATCAATATCATCTGAAAAAAGTTTTTTATTTTTTTCTTTCAAATCTTTCACAATGTTTTGCGAATGTTTTATCGTTTCCTGTCTGGCGTTTGTCTCTTTAAGCTCTTTTACAACTTTTTCTATCTGCTTATTAATATCTTTAAGATAAATATCAGCTTCCTCTTTTGCTTTCTTTAAAATTTCCTTCTTCTCTTTGTTAAGCTTTTCAATATTTTCTTTATAAAGGTTTGATAAGCCGTTCAAGCGGCTGTTCTCTATTTCGAGCTTTCTCAATTTATCTTCAAGACTGCGCGACTTAGTTTCAATCTCTACGAGAAACTTTTCTACCTTGTGCTTATCGGTGTCAAGATATTCCGAAGCGAGATTTAAGAACGGCTCATCGAGACCGATACGCTTTGCAACTTCAAACGCATAGCTTGAGCCGGGAATTCCCTGCTTAAAATAGTATGTCGGCTTTAGATTTTCAGTATCGAATTCCATAGCGGCATTCTCGAAGCCGTCAAGATCGTTCGCGATAAGCTTTAGATTGCCGTGATGGGTCGTTGCAAACACTGTTGCTTTTTTATCTCTTAAAGAAATTAAAGTTGCGGCGGCTAAAGCAGAGCCTTCAGCCGGATCGGTGCCGGTTCCAATCTCATCTAAAATGATTAAAGAATTTTTACCGGCTGTCTTAAGTATCTGATTTATGTTCGATAGATGAGAGCTGAAAGTTGAAAGATCATCTTCAATCGACTGCTGATCGCCGATGTCCATCAAAACATTTTCAAAGAAATGAAAATTAGTATCGGCGTTGCATGGAATATGAATCCCGGATTGAATAAGCAGCGATAAGAGACCGATAGTTTTCAGCACTACTGTTTTGCCGCCCGCATTCGGTCCGGTGATCAAAATTATTTTCTTCTTATCGATCGAAACGTTTAGAGGGATCGTATTTTCTTTACCCAGCTTCTTCAAAAGTATCGGATGGCGCGCGTCTATTACCTCGAAAGGCTTATTATTATTTATCTGAGGGAACGTCCCGATTATTTCAATCGAATACTGCGCTCTTGCAAAAATAGAATCAACAAATGAAATTATTTCAAGAGCGAGCTTTAATTCATCGCTTACAACCCCGATACGCTTTGTCAGCTCCCGGAGCAGCCTTTCGATCTCTCTTCTTTCGGCAAAAGAAAGAGAGACAATTTCATTATTTAACTCAAGCGTTTCTTCCGGCTCTATATAAACTGTCTGACCGGTGGAAGACTCGGAATGTATGAAGCCTCTTATGTGACGCTTATGCTCGGCTTTAACAGGGATGACAATTCTTCCGTCGCGCAAAGTCAAATAATCTTCGCGGACAATATCCTTCTCGTTAAGCGATTTGATTATTCTGTTTACCGATCTTATCAGCTCATCGTTGGTTTGCCTGATCTCTTTTCTGATTTCAGAAAGCTTTATGCTCGCGCTGTCGTTTATATCGCCGTTTTCGTTTATGATCTTTTTAACTGCGTGCTCGAAAAGTTTATCCGAGAAAAGCTTTGAAGATATTTTTGAAAGCTCCGGGGCAATCTCGTTATTGCTTTTTAAGAAGCCCGCAAGGTTCCTTGATATTACAGCAAGGCGAAGTATCTCAAGTATCTTTTTGCTTTCGATCAAAGCGCCTTCAATATTGCATTTGGAAATTGTCTCGGCGAGATCGGGAATGTATTCAAGCGGCGGCTGATTGTTCTTAATTAGAATTTCCTTCGCCTCCGAAACTAAATTACCTTCCGCAATGCTTTGCTCCTGCGTTTCAAAAGGAACCGAAGACAAAACATTTTTCTTCCCGCTTTCAGTCGTGCAGTATCTGGATATGTATTGAAGAACCTTGGAGAATTCTAATCTTTCTAAAATTGAGTTCGCGATCATTTTGTGGAATCTTTTTCGTTGAAATAATCTTTTATTATTTCCTTTGTTTCCGGCGTGTAATTATTAAGATATTTTACCGTGCCCGGGATTATGCCGTACACATAATGGTACAGCTTCGATTCTTCGACAGAAGACTTTGAAGGCGCGCCGAATATATTAAGCAGAAAGAAAACCGCGCTTAGGAAAAACAAGATCTGAATCGCGCCGACAGCGCCTCCTAATAGCTGGTTCAGAAGTCCGCTTACTTTATCAAATGGATGAACCAATCTTTTTACAACCGATGTTATTACCATAACGGCTATAAAAATTATAATTCCGCCGATTATTTGCGAGAGATAAATTTCTATACCGAATTGATGTTCAATAAAATTGCCGAAGCTGCCGGCAAACTTTGCGGCAAGGACGACCGCAATTATAAATCCGAGGAACCCGATCAGCTTCCTAACGAACCCGTCCTTGAACCCGAGTACAAACCCGATAAGGACTACGGCTAATATTATTATGTCAAGCAGATTCAATTTATTCCTAAATATTTTTCAACTGCGGCTTTAACAACTTTGCCGTCGGCTTTTCCTTTTAAGCTTTTCATTGCCTGCGGCATAAGCTTTGGAAAATCTTCTTTTGATTTCGCTCCGATAGATTCCGCAATGGATTTAATTTCATTTACAATTTCATCTTCCGTTAATTGCTTCGGAAGATAGCTTTGAAGTATCTCCAGTTCGGCTTCTTCTTTCTTAGCCAGTTCTTCCCTGCCGGCATTTCTAAACTGCTCGATAGAATCTTTTCTTTTCTTTGCCGCGGTGCTGAGCATTTTTATTTCATCGTCCGCGCTTAATTCCCTGCCCGCGCCGCTCTTTTCAAATTCAAGTATCAACGCGCGGATAGACCGTATTGTCTCAAGGCGAATCTTGTCGCCCGATTTCATAGCCGACTTTAAGTCTTCATTAATTTTTTCTTTTAAATTCATTTCTTCTCCGATTTTGAAATTAATCTATTTTAAATCTCTCCGTTAACTGAATAATATTTCCCGAAACAAAGTTAAAGTTATTAAATATTCCGTGAACAAGTTCTGCAATTTCCTCAGGCTTAATCCAGCTATCGTAGCCGCTCTTCATCCACTCGCGGTTTGCGGGAGTATCAATTATAAAAGGAGCGACTGCGTTTGCGCTGAGCTTAAATTCCTTTCCTTCGAGCGCGAGCGATTTAACAAAATGAATAAGCGCGCCTTTAGATGCACCGTATGCCGCTTTCTTAGCCTCGGGATTAACGCCGGTATAAGCGGCTGTAAATAAGATAGAGCCGCCGGCTGATCCTTTCACAAGATTCATAAAATGCTTTGCGATTAGGAAGCTCGTCTTCAAATTCATGCTGAACATTTTATCCCAGTCAGCGGCGTCCGTCTCCGAAATATTCTTTCCGCCGGAATAGCCGCCCACCGCGTCGAACAGAAAAAATATTTTATCCTTTGCCGGCTTAACCGCTGCGAATGCTTTTTCAATATTCACTTCGTTAGTTAGATCGCCGGTAATAATACATGACGTCTTCACATTCTCATCGTAAGCGAATGGAGAGGAATTGAACAAATAAACTTTGTCGTAATCCTTTTTAGAAAGCACACCGGAAACCCCTTTGCCGAGAGCGCCGCCCGCTCCAAATACAAGTAATTCTTTTTTCATGAAATTATCTTTTTAAAGAAAATTCTTCTGCCTAAACTTCTCTTCCAAATGATGAGCGAAAATATAAATCTATATGATTTCTAATTCAACTTTGAGTGATTAGCGTTAAGATTGTTTCAATTTATTAAAACTCATCCTCTTCTCTTCATGATTGACCGGTCAAACTTTTACTCTGCAAACATAAAAACTATAAAATGGTCCTTTACATTTTTTTTCTGCTGCAATGTTCCAGCTTAAATCGACTGCCGCCAAAAATCCTCTGCTCTTTCCCGCAATTGTCACCAAAATTTTCTCGAATCAAAATGAAGATTATTTTTCAAATTCTTCCGTCTTCGGAACGCATCCTCACAGCGATTTAACTGCTGCCGTACCCGGCTTAACATCCGCTCTATTTTTCCTGGCGAATTCTGAGACTAACTTAACGACTTCTGAAGTCTTAATAACCCAAACTCTACGCTTCGTAACGACGTCTCAAAGTTACTTAATGGCATCTGATAGCAGCATAATCGTCGCTATACGGAACATAATGACATCTGCGAGCTACATAATTACTTCTGCACGCTGCATAATTGCTTCTGCGAGGAACATAATTGCATCTGCACGCTACATAATTGCTTCTGCACGCTACATAATCCCATCTGCGAGCTGCATAATTGCATCTGCGAACTACATAATTGCATCTGCGAGGAACATAATTGGAAAAACAGCTTACATAATTGGCAAAACAACTTACATAATGTCAGCTCGATGTAACATAATGAGAGCTAT